>NZ_JBYMTH010000002.1:0-688736 GCF_057773065.1 Pseudoxanthomonas sp. 134C1 | reverse complement strand
TCGTGCGCGGCCGCGCGCGGGCGGGCGTGGACCCGCTGCGCGTGCCGCGGGTCCATGTGCTCAACCAGCATCACCTGCTGCAGTTCTGGCTGAAACTGGAAACCCGCTACGGTGATCGCCCCTGATCCACGTCGTCATCGACGGGATGGCTGGACCTGCTTGCCGATGTCGTTGCCCGCGGGCATACCCCGGCTCCGGGGACCGCCGTCCTTCCGTCCCAGGCATTGAAGATGCGGTCCTTCGAGCGGGCGACACGGTGTACGCGGCGTTTCGTGGGGATGAATGTGAGGTCGGTTAGAATCAGGCTGCGTTCCGATCCGGAATCCACCCGCAGTTCCGGACACGCGGCCCGCGTCCCGACGCATCGCGCAGGGGCATGGATCCCCCGGCGCAGCCACACCCGGCGGGGGCCAGGAAGCCATCGCGACCCATGAAGAACACCCCGTTCGGACGCGTCACCCGCTCGGTCCGCTGGTTGCGGCTGGCGCTGTTTGGCATGGTGCCGCTGCTGATCATCCTGGTCGGCGGCCTGTACTGGGGCGCCCAGCGGATCGTTGCCCAGCAGCAGGAGAAGTTCGCCGTCCATTTCTCGTTGATGCTGCGCAACGTCGCCGAACATGAGCGTTTTCTGTGGCGCCTGCAGGACGAGAACGCGCGCCTGGCCGCGCTTCGCTTCAGCGACGCGGCATTCCTGCAGCGGATGCCGCTGGCCGGACGTCCCGGGTGGCGTCTGTACCGCGGGCAGGAGCAGGGCGTGCATCTGCCGTTTTCCCTGATCTGTGTCCCGCGGGATTGCCCGGACGAGAAAGACGACACCTGGGGCGTGGGCCAGTACCTGACCGATACCTACACGACGTTCTGGTCGACCGCGGCCCTGCCGTCCGGCGATGCGTTCCTGCTCGATCTCGACAGCAGCCTCAGCGCCGCCACGCCCGGCATCGGCGCGGATGCGGGAAGCATCCCGTTGACGGAGGCGCGTTTCCTCGCAGTCGATGCGCGGATCCGCCAGGCCCTCATCGAGTACACCGGACTGCGGGTGCGGAGTCATGGCCCGGTGGGCCGCGAAATCCTCTGGCTGCGCACACCGGAGCTGCCGGACGCGATGATCGGGGTCATCCGCGCGCCCATCCCGGCACAGACCTGGCACAGCGCGACCGGCCGACCCGCCGAGATCCATGCCGCCTCGCTGCTCAAGTTCGAGCGCACGACGCTTTACGAAGCCGCCACCGGCATGCCGTCCCACAGTGAATTCTGGTTGACCCATCGGGACTGGGATCTGCTGGTGGGAGCGGGCAGGGCGCCGGAGACCGATGCTCCCGAGTCGTTTTCGGACGGGCCGGTGCGCGAATACACCGCGCAAGGACTGGTGTTTCGTTTCGGCAGCCGCGATGGTCATTGGGAGGCCCACTACCGCATCGGCTATGCGCGCCTGTTCAGCGACGACCTGGAGCTGGCGCTGGCCGCCGGCGCGTTGCTGCTGCTGGGGCTGGCGGGCGTGGCCGCGTTCGTGCGCTGGTATGACCGACGCGTGATTGCGCCCGCGACGCTTGCCCAGCGTGACCTGATGGACAGCGAGGCGTTCAACCGCACCGTCATCGACACCACCCCGGTGGCCCTGTGCGTGCTCGAACGGACGTCCGGGCAGGTCGAGTTCGGCAATCAATTGGCCCGCGACTGGCTGGATCTGGCGGATGCCTCCGCGGATCAGGTGGAAGCGAGTCCGTCCTTGCAGCGCCTGCGCGAACGACTGGCGCGGGCGATGGGGCCGGGCACGATCGATGCCTTCGAGGCGCAGGATGGCCGGGTGCTGCAGGTCGCGTACGCGCCCACGCGCTACCGCAAGCAGGACGTGGTCCTGTGCGCGTTCACCGACATCAGCACCCGCGCGGAGATCGAACGCACGCTCGCCCGCGCCAAGCGCGAGGCCGATCGCGCCAGTGCCGCCAAGTCGACCTTTCTGGCCACCATGAGCCATGAAATCCGCACGCCGCTCTACGGCGTGCTGGGAACGCTGGAACTGCTCGAACTCACCCCGCTGAACGCCGAGCAGCAGCGGCATCTGGAAACCATCAAGGGTTCCTCGGACATCCTGCTCCAGCTCATCAGCGACATCCTCGACACCACCCGCATCGAGACCGGGCAGATGGCGCTGGAGTCGGAAGAATTCAGTCCCCGGCTGCTGGTGGAAGACGCGGTGGCCGCCTACGCGGCGATGGCGGGGCAGAAGCAATTGCTGCTGTTCGCCGCCGTGGATCCGGAGGTGCCGGCGACGCTGCGAGGCGATTCGGGGCGGATCCGCCAGATTCTCAACAACCTGATCAGCAACGCCATCAAGTTCACCGGATCCGGCCATGTGATCGTGCGCCTGCGTGTCAATGGAGAACAGGCGGGCAAGACCCTGATCGACATTGAAGTGGAAGACACCGGCGTCGGCATCGACGCCGAACATCGCGCGCATCTGTTCGATCCGTTCTATCAGATCGATGCGGGCGAACATGAGTTCCGTGGCGCCGGCCTGGGCCTGTCCATCTGCATGCAGCTGGCGAAGCTGATGGGCAGCCGGATCGAACTGGCCAGCGCGCCGGGCGCCGGCAGCCGGTTCTCGCTGGCGCTCGCGCTGGAACGCGATGACGACGCGGAGGCGCCGCCGGAACCGACGCTGGCTGGCACGCGCGTGCAGGTGCGCGCCGCGCATCCGGAGCTGACCGACAATCTTTGCCGCTGGCTGCGGCTCTGGGGCGCGCAAGCACAGCCGGCCGGTTCCCCGCCGCAGGCATCCGGTCCCGACGACGTGCTGCTCGATGTCATGCTGACCGACGCCACGCCGCCGCCGGAATGGCAAGGTCGCCACGTCGTGGCCGGGAGCGCATCGGCCACTCCCCTGTCGACCCTGACGGCGGATGGACACCGGCTGGAGAGCATCGTCAATGCCATCGCCGTCAGCCTGCGCGGTGACGTGAGCACCGGTGCGCATCAGGCGCGCAATCTGCCCGAACCCTTGCGGATGCGCGTGCTGATCGCCGAGGACAACCCGATCAACCGGGCGACCCTGGCGCACCAGCTGCAATTGCTGGAATGCACGGTCACCGTGGCGGCCGATGGCGTGGAAGCACTCGCGCGCTGGCGCGAACAGGGACCGTTCGATGTGGTCCTGACCGACGTCAACATGCCGCGCCTCGATGGCTACGGGCTGGCGCGCGCCATCCGCGCGGAGGACGCAGGGGTGCGCATCGTCGGCGTGACCGCCAATGCCATGCGCGAGGAGGAGGCCAAGTGCCGGGAAGCAGGCATGAATGCCTGGCTCGTCAAGCCGATTGGACTGCGCACGCTGTCCCGGCACCTGCGCGGTGGCGCGGGCAAAGACGCCGGCAAGACGATGCCGGTGCCGCGGCCGCTGCCCGACCGCGATGAAACGGACCTGCCGCCCCAGTTCGCCGGACTGTTCAACGATGCCATGGGCAGTGATATCGCCCGGGCTCGCGACGCGCTGGCCGTGCGGCGAGCCGACGATCTGCTCGCCACCCTGCACCGGATGCGCGGGGCGATGGCGATGATGCGGATGGCCGACCTGATTGCCCGTTTTGAACAACTGGAAGAACGCATCCGCGGCGATGGTCTGGATGAGCGTGTGGTTGGCGATGTGGAGGCCGCCCTGCGGTCACTGGAAACGGCGTTGATGGCCCCGTGATGCTGCTGCGTGCGGACGCGCTTGCTGGAAAGTAGCGTCCGCGCGGTGGAAGACGGGGCGTGCTTTGATACAAGGCGTGGACCTTTCCTCGTCCCTTCCCTGGGCGGGAGAGAGGGACTTCGACATCCATTGGATCGAAGCACAAAAAAATGCCCTCCTTTGAAACAAGAGGGCAGTTCCTCCACGGACCGGAGGACGGGGAATTTGCTTCTGGTATGGAAAGCAATCGATTTTCAACGCCAGATGGCGGGTCAATCCCCCCAAAAGTGGGTCAGGGTGCGACCGCGGGACGACAGATCAGATTCACGCGCTCATAGCTCGGCGCCGGATTGGCCAGAGGCGACTGCCCATCGAAAGTCGCCGGCCCCGCAGGGGCTAGTTGTACTCAAGTACATAGGTGATCGTGGCATCGCCAGCGCCGGCTTTGACCTCACCGCCACTGGGGGCATAGCGCGCGTGCCCCGAGAAGCGGTAGACCTCGGCATCGGGGTCGCGGCGCAACCAGGACAGGTTGATGGCGCTGTTCTTGGCAAAGGGCAGCTTGTTGATGCCTTGGTCGTCGGTCAGTTCGATGCCCACACCCGTTGCCGTGCCCGGATCGCCAGCGCCGGTGAGCGCCAGCAGACCGTTCTGCGTTTTACCCTCGAAGTAGATCTTGACTGCCGGCTTCCGCGTGAACTCCGGACTCTTGCAGCTCACTTCGAAAGAGAAGTTCTTCTTGGGTATTGCGTTCTGGCGGATGAGGGAGGTGGTGGCCTTGCCCAGAGGTACGTCGATGCTCCTGGCTGCCGATGCGCAGCTCTCGAAATAGATCCTGTTCACCAGCGTCGTGGTCGAGGAGGAGTATCGATACGTCACCGGAGCAAGACCGCCAAACTTCCACTCCGCGGTGAAGGACAGCGTTACCGATCCCGAACCGACCGCCGTGCCAGTGCGAATGAATTCGATCCAGATGTAATTATTCAGTGGCCAAATGATTGCCCCCCCCACCACCCCTTCGAAGTCGGCACGGAAGTCGGGGTTTGAGTTATTGCTGCTGCTGCCAATGCGCACACCGATTCCTTCCACATTGGTCGCGTAGATGCCCGCACCATTGGATACGAGGCCATCGACGTTTGCCTTGAAGCTGAAGGGCTCCCCTACGCTGCAGAGCCAGCTAATACCGCTTATCGGTACGAGCAGAGGCCGCCGTACCAGGACCTGGCCAATGTCGGCCCTGGCGATCTCCAGTGTGGAAGGCAGCCTGGGGACGTTGTATGAGCTCTGCGGAGTTGGGCCATTCCATTGGCATACGGCAAATGCCGTATTCGAGGCGACCAGCAGGCTTACAAAAAGAACGGCAATCCAGCCATGTTTCATCGTCATATTGAAGTGCTCCATGGCGGTCAGAGTGGTTGCTTGACGGGGGAGGGGCGGCAGGTCAGCTCCACGCGCTCGTAGGTCAGCGCGGGGTTGGCCGGCGGCAGTTGGAAATCGATGGTGCAGGCGCCACCGTTCCAGCGCACGTCCAGGCGACCCTGATCACCCACGCCGAACACCAGTGCGCGGGATTGGTTGTCAATCATGCCCAGCGCCTTGTCGTCGAGGTCGTAGACCATCGCGCCGAACGGCAACGCGCTGCCATCGTCCCGGCGCAGCTGAATCTGCACGCGTCGGCCGGTTTCGACGTTGTAGCGTGCCTTGGCGATGGCGCCACGGGTCGGCACCAGTCGCAGCGAACTGTCGATCACCTCGGTGCTGCTGCCCAGGGTGTGGGTGTCCAGATTGAGGGGGTTGAGGCGATAGGGCTGCAGGTACGGCACCACCGCGTAGCCGCGACGGTTGGTGCGCACGCCGTTCCAGCCGGAGACGCCCACGCCGCGGGTCTTGGGCACCTCGATCAGGCCGAAGGTCTCGCCGACCGGCTGGCCCAGGGTCACGCCACCGCGATGCACCACCAGCGAACCGGAGGCGTTGAAATCCGCGCGACGGGTGTCGTTGCCGTAGGCGTAGCCGCCACTCAGGCGAGCCAGCGGCGCATCCCAGCTGACGTTGGCGCTGGCGGTGGTGCCGCCGCCGTCCTGATGGCCGGCCTGCAACGAGTAATTGACCGCGTTGCCGTCGTCCAGATAGCCCGACAGGCCCGCCTGCACACTGTTGCTGCCGTGTTGGGACGACACGCTGCTGGCGTACAGATTGTGGGTACGCCCGCGCAGGCCGCGCCCGCCCAGCGGCACGCTCAGCGAAGCGGTCAACTGGGTGTCGGAGCGACGGGTCGAGGAGAGCGCGGAATCGTCGCGGGTACGCGCCAGCGCCAGGTTGTAGCTGGCCATGCCCCAGCGGCCGTTGTAGCCGAACTGGACATTGCGGGTGCGTCCGGGTGTGTTCCAGTAACGGGTATCGCCCGCGTTGAAGTACAGCGAGCCACGCGATCCCAGCATCTGGTTGACGTTGAAATCCAGCCGGCTCTTCTGGGTATGGAAACCCCAGTCGTCCGGCCGGGCCACCTGCTGCACATGCTCGCCGAAGGTGCGGTAGCCCTCGGTGGAGTAGCGGTAGCCCGCCATGGTCAGCGTGGTCTGGGTGCCGGTCAGGGTCTTGGCGTACAGGAAGCGCGCGCTGTAGCCCTGATCGGTCTGTCCGCCGGGCAGGCGCGAGCGGCTGCCAGTGACGTCCAGCGACACGCCGCCCAAGCGCGAGTTCAGGCCGACGCCCAGATTGACCGCGTGGAAATCCTCGGCCAGCTGCACGCCGCCGTAGGTGGTCAGGTTGTCGGTGGCGCCGTAGACCAGCGTGCCCTGTGCGAAGCCCGGGGTTTCCAGATCGGTGCCGTTGCGGTATTCACCGGCGGTCGCGCTGTAGCGCAGGTTGCCGCGACGGACCATGACCGGCAGCGCCGCGTAGGCCTGGGTGAACTCGCGCACCCGGCCGTCCGCTTCCAGCACCTTGATCTGCAGGTCGCCGTTGGAACCATTGGGATAGAGGTCGCGGATTTCGAACGCGCCCGGCGTCACCGCGACGGAATGGATCAGATAGCCGTTCTGGCGGATCTCCACCGTCGCGTTGGTTTCGGCGACGCCACGCACAATCGGCGCGTAGCCGTTCAATTCGCTCGGCAGCATGCCCTGGTCGGTGGACAGCTGCACGCCGCGGAAGCGCAGGCTGTCGAACACGTCGCCGGGGGTGTACAGATCGCCCACGGCCAGCTTGCTGTTCCAGCCGGCGATGTCGCGTTCCAGATAGGTGCGCTGGCTGCGGAAGCGGCGTTGCCCGTTGCTGTCGCTGAACGAGGCATCGTTGCGCAGACGCCAGCCGCCCAGGTTCAGGCCGCTGCGCAGGGCCACGTAGCGGTAATCGCTGCTCTGGCCCTGGTGGGTGTTGCGGGTGATATTCGCCTGATAGTTGACGTGGAACGCGTTGACGCCGGTGTCCCACAACGAGCGATCCACCACGCTGCGCGAGAGCCGCGGCACATAGGCCTGCGGAATGCTGATCATCAGCGCCAGCTCGTTGGGATCGAACTCGGCCCGCGCGCCCGGCAGCATCGCGGCCACGTCGAGCGGCGTCTGATCGTCGGCATCGGCCGCGATCAGGCCTTCCTGTCGCAGGCGCGCGATGTCCACGCCCAGGTCCTGCAACAGTCCCAGCGGGATCACCGGCAGCACATGCCCCTGGGCGTTGGCGGCGAACAGGATCTCCCGTCGCTGCTTGAGCGCCAGGTTGAGGTACACGTCCACCCGGTAGCTGCCCGGCGCCAGCGCATTGCCCTGCTCGAAGTACCGCAGGTCCGCGCCACCGCCTCCGCTGCGCTGGAGGAAGTGCATGTTGAATTCCATTTCGCCGCCCAGCCCGCCGCCCATGTCGGCGCCGGCGCCGCCGCCGGCCAGGGCCACCGGGGCATACAGGCCCAGCAGGCCCAGGCACGAGGCGCCGGAGCGCAGCGCCAGGCTCAGTTTGGTCTTTCTGCGCGAGCGGGGCATGGTGTGGCCTCCTGGCCTGGCCGCGGCCAAGGCATCAATGGAAATCGGGTGGTGGGAAGTGCCGGGGATTCACGGAGCCCGGCATCCGATGCGGTGTTGCGTATCAGCGGCCAAGCGCGCCGCTCAGTGCGACGATGCCGCCGTAGTCGTTGACGACCTCGTAGTCGACCTTGGCGCCGGTGGGGCGGCCCGCGGCGCCATCCAGCGCGAACACTTCGGTGGCGCCCGGCGCCACCATGCGGGTGTCGCCCTTGTAGCGGCCCCCGTCCAGCGTCGCGCTGACAAACGACACGTGATAGGCCGAGGCGTTGCGGGCTTCCAGCGCGGGTTTGCCGGCGCGGTCGACCAGTCGCCACTGGATCTGCTGGGCGGCGGCGTCCGGTGTACCCGGCAGGCCGGCCGGGCGATAGAACACCTTCAGGCGCTGGCGCACGGCCAACTGCAGGGTGTTCTCTTCCTTGGTCTTGGGCGGGATTTCCTGCACCGAGAGCCAGAACACCGACTCGCGATCGGTTGGCAGGCCCTGGCCCTGGTAGAAGATGCGCAACATCTGCTGCTTGCCTGCGGCCAGCCGGCCCAGCGAGGGCGTGAGCGCAAAGGGCAGATCGGTGGAGGCGGTGGCGCCGTCGCCGGATTCGAGCCAGGACTGGATCATCACGTCCTGCGCGTCGGGGTTGCCCACCGCGATGGCGGCTTCCTGCGCGGGGGCCTCCATGATGAGACGGGTGCCGGCGACGGTGATGCCGGCGTTGGCCAGCGACGACAGCAGCAGCAGGCTGCCGGCCAAGCCGGCGCGGGCTGCTTGGAAGGACATGTTCATGGCGATGCGTCGTTGAGAAAAGGGGATGAAACGGAAGCAAAGGGGAGGAGAGGGAATGCCCTCTCCTCCATCCCGGACTTAGTGGTATTCCAGGACGAACGGCAGGGTGGCGTTGGCGACACCCTCGGTGATCGCGCCGCCGGTCTTCACGTACGCGGCGCCCAGGCTCAGGTTGGTGGAGTGCTTTTCCGGGCTCGAACCATCGATCTTGGTCAGGTCCGAAGACACGTAGTAGCCGGCGTTGGCCAGATCGATCTTCTTGTTGTCGCTGTCCAGCAGGGCGATGGCCACGTTGGCGGCGCCGCCGGTGACATTCAACGTGCCGTTGGCGCCCAGACCGGTGCCTTCGGCCGGACGGAAGTACATATGCAGCTTCTTGGCGGTACCGACATCACCGCATTCCAGCGTCAGGCCGATGTTCTTGACGCCGACAAAGCTGGCGCTGTTCGGCTCGTTGCTGATGCTGTCCACGGTGACGGTGCCCATGTCGACCGCGATGGCCGGCTTGGTGGTTTCGCCGGTGGAGGTGCAGGCGGAGGCGATGACCTTGCCGGTGAAGTTGATCTGGCCGTCGGCGGCCATCGCCGAGTTGGCGGCCGCGCCGGCGAGCGCCAGCACCAGAAGTCCCTTGAGGGATTTGGACATGTTGCGGTTCCTTTTGTTGGTTGGTGGAAAGGAGCCGCAAGTGTGAGTTGGGAGTCCTGTTCACCGAATAGGAATCGTCCGAAAATTTTTGGAAAGCGTCGTAGTGATGGGGCTTTCGGGTTCAATACGTGAACGGATGTTAGGAGTCCTGTCGATAGCTCGGGGAGCAGGGAAATTCCCGTGCCGCCACGCGGATGGACGCTCATGACGTGTACGCGCACCCACATGCGCCTGTCCGGTGGTGTTCATCGTTTCCGGCAGGCAGGCGCGATGAAGGAGGAGGTCGGCCACGCAATCGACAGGGGGCGACAAGGAAAGAAGCGCGCGCAGGTGTTCGATCAGGGCGGTAGTGCGCCAAGGGGGGCAACGAGAAGTCCCGTCTAGTGGACCCGGCGGGACGTACGCCCCTTTTTGCGACACGCTTCAACCGCCGGATGGCGGGTCAAGGGAGGAGAGGAACGACAGGCTGCCCGGGATGATTTGAATCAGGGCTTCTTTTGCGAAAGGGAGGAACGACGAATGCCCCGGGGCTAGTTGTACTCCAGCACATACACCAGATGCGCATCGGCCTGCCCGGGCGTCACGGCGCCGCCGCTGGGCACATAGCGCGCGGTTCCGGAAAAACCGTAGCGATGGCCATTGGGAAGCTTGGCTTGCCAATCCATCGGGACGGCACGTTCGCGGGCGAACGGCAGGGCGACGTGCTTGTCACTGAGCAACTCGATGCCCACGCCCGCCGCAACGCCCGGCTTTCCCGAGTCCTGCAATTTCAACAGCCCATCCCCGACGGCATCGCCTTCGAAGTAGACCTTCACCGCCGGGGCGGAAGCCACATTCATGCCGTCGCAATTGACCGTGAAGGAAAACGCATGCGACGCCCCCCTGCCTGCCTGGACCTGCGTGGTCATGACCTGGCCCATCCGGACTTCCTGGGTGGGCAGGTTGGACACGCAGGCACTGTAATAGCTGTTGTGGGTGAGATTGAAACGCAGGTTGGCGCCGGCGAACGGCACGACCGTCTCCACCGGGGTCGGAATGTGGAGAGCGGCGTGATAGTTGAACGCAACACTGCCTTTACCCACTGCCATGCCGGTACGGATGAATTCGACGTCGGCGTTGTAGGGGAGGCTGAGTATCGAACTTTTGGCGAATTCGCTGCTTTCGAACGGGGGATAGCGCGTTTCCGGCCACCCACCCATATAGGACGTATGAAAGCCGATGCGGATGCCCACGCCCTCCACGGACGTCTGATAGACATTCGACTGGGAGCCCGGTGGCAGGGACATGCTGGTGACCGCCATGCGGTACACGGAGCTGCGGCCGCAACTGAAATTGCCCATGCCGCCACTCACGCGGAGGGTCGCTTTCGCCATCACTCCACCGATGGGCGCATGGGCCAGGGTGATGTTTCCACTCTCGAGGACAATCGTCTGGGCAAGATTGGGCGCGTTGTTGGGCCAGGCGTCGCACGCGGCCTGGGCGGTCATCGGCAGCAGCACGGAGCCCAACAACAGGGGCAGCATCCACAGGCGCGGCGATGACAGGCGATGTGTTCTCACGTGAACCTCGTTGAGGTGGCCGGGATGGCGGGTTTCTGCCTGTTTCCCGCGATCCCGGTGGCCGCGGACATCCTCTTTGCCGGGGGATGAAGGGAAAAAGGGCAGGAACGGGGGCCATGAAGATCGACGACCGCGCTGGAAGTGAGACGATTCTCCGTTCGCGACGCCGTCATCGGCATCGGAATTTTCCTAAACACGCCTGCGATGGCGGTGGTGATTCAGAAACAAGGACGATGTCGACGGACAGCCCCCCTTGCGCGCGCTGGATGCGACGGGGGCCGCATGGAAAGCGGTGCGCCCGGGAGATGAGCGGTTTCGGACAGTTCCTAGAGACGCAGACCGGTCGAATCCCGAACATGCCGGTCCTTCGTTCAACGGCTGCGCGGCGCTTCCACCGGGGACTCGCGCATCACCAGGCCGCGCGTGCGGCCCCTCGCCATCAGCCGAGGGGGCACGGAGAAGACACCTTCGGCAGGTCACGGCGCGAATCCGCGCGCTTTGATCATGGCCGGCGTGGCCCTTGCCGCCAGCGGAATCCGCGTCGGTCGGTGTCTGCCCCCCGCGAGGGCCGGACATCGTCCCCGTGTTTCCACCATCGGTAGGGAACGACCGCTCCGGATTATCCGGCGTCAGCGGGATCACGCACGGAAAGACATCCGTGCGTCACGCCCGACCGCGGACATCCTGTCCGGACAATCAGAAGGATGGTGGCAGCCGCCGCCGACCGCGAACCGTCGCCGTGCAGGGGGAAAAACATGGCGACGGTTGCGGCCGGGCTGGCGCTCCCATCCGGCGGGGCGTCATCGCCTTCCCCTCGATGCTGGAATCCGAAACGCCAGTGGCTGCCGCGCCGGATGCGGACACCGGCGGGAACGTTCCTGCGGTCCCTTTCAGGGCTTCCACCTAAACCGCCTTCGGCGCCCGCCGGCCGAACAGGGCGGTGCCGATGCGCACGGTGGTGGCGCCTTCGACGATGGCGATCGGGTAGTCGTCGCTCATGCCCATCGACAGCGTGTCCATCAGCGGATGCCGGGCGGCGAGTTCATCGAACAGCGCCTTCATCCGTCGGAACGCGGGCCGTCGCCGCTCCACCTCCGCGTGCGGGGCGGGAATGCACATCAGGCCGCGCAGGCACAAGCGCGGTTCGGCGGCGATGGCGGCGGCCAGGGCCGGAACGTCTTCCGGCGCACAACCGTGCTTGCTGGCCTCGTCGTCGATGTTGACCTGGACGAGCACGTTCAGCGGTGGCCGATCCGCCGGTCGATGCCGTGCCAGCGCGGCCACCAGCTTGGTCCGGTCCACCGTCTCCACCCAGTCGAACAGCACCGCGGCCAGGTCGGCCTTGTTGGATTGCAGGTGCCCGATCAGATGCCAATCCAGGGAAAGCTCGACCAGTTCACGGACCTTGGTGGCCGCTTCCTGCACATAATTCTCGCCAAACGACCGCTGCCCGGCGGCGGCCAGCGCGGCCACCGCCGCGGCCGGCTGGGTCTTGGACACGGCCAGCAGGCGGGGGGCTGGCCGATGCGCGGCATCCGCAGCGTTTTCAATACGTTGCAGGGTGTCGCGAAGGGTATCGGCGAGCGTCATCCGGGGGCGGTTGGAAGGTCATTGGGGAGCGCTATACTGCCCTTCGGGGCAGCATCGTTCCAGTTTTGCAGCACTATTTCGGGGAAGGCAAACGTATGGATATCGCCGAGCTGTTGGCGTTTTCGGTCAAGAACAAGGCATCGGACCTGCATCTGTCGGCAGGCCTGCCGCCGATGATCCGCGTCGACGGCGACGTCCGCCGCATCAACATTCCGGCCCTGGACCACAAGCAGGTCCACGCGCTGGTCTACGACATCATGTCGGACAAGCAGCGGCGCGACTTCGAAGAATTCCTGGAAGTGGACTTCTCGTTCGAGATTCCCAGCCTGGCCCGCTTCCGCGTCAACGCGTTCAACCAGAACCGCGGCGCCGGCGCGGTGTTCCGCACCATTCCCTCCGATGTGCTGACCCTGGAAGACCTGGGCTGCCCGCCGCTGTTCCGCGACCTCATCGCCCAGCCGCAGGGCCTGATCCTGGTGACCGGTCCGACCGGTTCGGGCAAGTCGACCACGCTGGCGGCGATGATCGATCACATCAACAAGAGCGAGTACGCGCACATCCTGACGGTGGAAGACCCCATCGAGTTCGTGCATACCTCGCAGAAATGCCTGATCAACCAGCGCGAAGTGCACCGCGACACCCACGGCTTCAACGAGGCGCTGCGTTCGGCGCTGCGCGAGGACCCGGATTACATCCTGGTGGGCGAATTGCGTGACCTGGAAACCATCCGGCTGGCGCTGACCGCCGCCGAAACCGGCCACCTGGTGTTCGCCACCCTGCATACCAGTTCGGCGGCCAAGACCATCGACCGCATCATCGACGTGTTCCCGGCCGGCGAAAAGCCGATGGTCCGCTCGATGCTGTCCGAATCGCTGCGCGCGGTGATCAGCCAGGCGCTGCTGAAGAAGGTCGGCGGCGGCCGTACCGCGGCCTGGGAAATCATGGTCGGCACCCCCGCCATCCGCAACCTGATCCGCGAGGACAAGGTGGCGCAGATGTACTCGGCCATCCAGACCGGACAGCAGTACGGCATGATGACCCTGGACCAGCACCTGCAGGATCTGGTCAAGCGCAGCCTGGTCACCCGCCAGCAGGCCAAGGAATACGCGAAGGACAAGCGGTTGTTCGAGTGAAGCCGGGAATCGGGAATGGAGCATCGGGAATCCTGAGAGCAAATGCAGTTCCCGAACCGTTTCCCAGGCCGCCGGCTTCTGACGATTCCCGATTTACGACTCCCCATTCCCGGCTCCGAAGGAGCATCCCATGAGCAGCATCGACTTCACCTCCTTCCTCAAGCTGATGGCGCACCAGAAGGCGTCGGACCTGTTCATCACCGCCGGCATGCCGCCGTCGATCAAGGTCCACGGCAAGATCTCGCCCATCACCCAGACCGCGCTGACGCCACAGCAGTCGCGCGATCTGGTGCTGAACGTGATGACGCCGGCCCAGCGCGAGGAATTCGAAAAGACCCACGAGTGCAACTTCGCGATCGGCGTGGCCGGCGTGGGCCGCTTCCGCGTGAGCTGTTTCTACCAGCGCAACCAGGTCGGCATGGTCCTGCGCCGCATCGAGACCCGCATCCCGACGGTGGAGGAACTCAACCTGCCGCCGGTGATCAAGACGCTGGCGATGACCAAGCGCGGCATCATCATCTTCGTCGGCGCCACCGGCACCGGCAAATCCACCTCGCTGGCGGCGATGATCGGTTACCGCAACCAGAACTCGACCGGCCACATCATCACCATCGAGGATCCGATCGAATTCGTGCACAAGCATGAAGGCTGCATCATCACCCAGCGCGAAGTCGGCATCGACACCGACAGTTGGGACGCCGCGTTGAAGAACACCCTGCGCCAGGCGCCGGACGTGATCATGATCGGCGAGGTGCGTACCCGCGAAGGCATGGATCACGCCATCGCCTTCGCCGAAACCGGTCACCTGGTGCTGTGCACCCTGCATGCCAACAACGCCAACCAGGCGATGGACCGCATCATCAACTTCTTCCCGGAAGATCGCCGCACCCAGCTGCTGATGGATCTCTCGCTCAACCTCAAGGGCGTGGTCGCGCAGCAGCTGATTCCGACCCCCGACGGCAAGGGTCGCCGGGTGGCGATGGAAATCCTGCTCGGCACCCCGCTGGTCCAGGACTACATCCGCGACGGCGAGGTCCACAAGCTGAAGGAACTGATGAAGGAATCCACCAACCTCGGCATGAAGACCTTCGATCAGAGCCTGTTCGAGCTGTACCAGGCCGGCGAGATCTCCTACGAGGACGCCTTGCGCTACGCCGACTCGCAGAACGAAGTCCGCCTGCGCATCAAGCTCTCCCAGGGCGGCGACGCCCGCACCCTGGCGCAGGGGCTGGACGGGGTGGAAGTGGCGGAAGTGCGCTGAGGCGCGCGTCCGGCTGATACCCAGGCATGGATGCCACCGTCCGCAGTCCCTATCAGGCACCCGAAGGACCCATCGAGGACTCCGCCAGCCGCAAGCGGAAACCTTTCTTCCTCGCACCGCCAGCGCACAAGCTGGCGGTGATGATCGTCGCCACCCTCGGCCTGTACCTCATCTGGTGGTTCTATCGCAACTGGCGCGCGGTGCAGCGCCACGAAGGCCGTCGGCGCGCGCCGGTATGGCGCGCGATGTTCTCGTTCCTGTTCGCCCATGGCCTGTTCAAGGCCATCAACCGCATCGTCGCCGGCCATGACGCCACCGCGCGCCTGAAGATCAACGCGGGCGGACTGGCAATCGCCTATGCCGTGCTTTACCTGTGCGCCTGGCTGCCACCGCCGTACTGGCTGGTGTTCGTCTCCTGCTTGTTCCCCCTGCTGCCGGTGAATGCACTGGCACGCCGCTACAACGAAGCCATCGACGGCGATCTCCATCGCGCGGAAGACGCTTTCAACATGTGGAACTGGCTGGGGATCGCACTGGGCGGATTGTTCTGGCTGCTGATTCTGCTGGGAATGGTGCTGACGGCGATTGCGGCTTGGTTGCCGGCGCAGGATGTGTCGCTTTGAGTCGCGCGCGGTCGGGAGGGCAGTGGACGTCCGGCAGGCGCTCTTCTTCTACTGATCCGAAGTGATACATGTCGTCCGAGGCCTCTTGAAACCCGAGGGGGATCGGATTCACAAGTTGTGCTTGTCCGCTGAGGGGCGTGAGGCTGGAAGACGATGGGATACGGAAAGCCCGGATATGGTCCGGTTCGCGAGCACTATCGAGTGAGCATTTGAGATTCTGCTCGGATGCGGATGGCAAACATCCTGGTCTCCGACGAATTCCGGAGAAGCCATCAGAAGATCAAAGATCCGGATGAACGAATGCATGAGCGCTGCCTGGGCTCGGCGAAGCATTTCATGAGGCGGTTCGTTATTTTAGGCGAATCAATGTGATATCTATCCACCATCGAGGTGGCAACAGGGAAGTGCAATGAAGGGGATGCTGGCCGTTCTGCTTTTTGTATTGTCGATGATGCCTGCAGGTGAGGCTCATGCGAATGTCTATGCGAACCAGGCCGAAGCCTATGCGGCTTGCATGGCGGATACAAAGATTCTGTTCGATAGCAGGGTGGGAAGATGGCCCTACTACGCCACGGACTACCGTTGTGAAATCCAGCCGGAGTTTACTGGCACTCGGCGATACAAGGGTCTTGTGTATGAGATTCCTTGGCAGGGTGGAACGTATGGATGGTCTGCCGGCGGTGTTTTTGATTGGCCTGAGCCGGGAATAGATTACGCAAAGGAGGCCGGCGAACAGAAGTGTTCTTCACCGAAAACGGTTTTCGGAAATCCGATCAGCGCGGCATCCGGAAACAAATTCCAGAAGGAAGTCGATATCGAGGCGCCAGGCCTGTCGTTCGTGCGGTATTACAACAGCACGCGGGACGGGGATGTGGGGTTCGGCCAGCGCTGGACTCATTCTTTCTCGGCGCGGATTGAGGTGGTTCCCGGCTCATCTTCTGATCTCGTTCTGCGCATGCATCGCCCAGATGGACAAACGCTGGAATTCTACAAGCGCACTTCCGGGGACTGGACTCCCGATCTGGATCAGGTCGGGAGAATTGAATCCCAGCAAGGTGGAGGATGGGCCTACTACAGTGGCGAGGCCGGTGAAGTCGAGAAATTTGATGACGCTGGTCGGTTGCAGAGACTGGAGCATCTGGGAGGGAGCTTCCAGCAAGTCATCTATGGTGTTCAGGGGTATCCGCAGAGAATAACGTCGGTCCATGCGAGGGACGGGCGTTCATTGGGTTTTTTCTATGCATCCACCGGACATATCCAGTCGGTAGTCCTGTCTACCGGGGAGGGGGGGACGTATGAAATCAATGGCGCAAACCAGTTGGAGGCGGTTGTCTATCTGGATGGTGGCAGAAGAGAGTATCTCTATGACGAGGCAACACTGCCACAAGGGCAATCCCAGGCGCTGTTGACCGGAATTGTCGATGAGGCCGGATACAGGTTTTCGTCGTACAGATACGACGCCAATTCGTGGGCCGTGGAATCCGTGCACGCAGGAGGCGTGGGGCGGGTGCTGATTCAGCACCAAGGAAACAATTCCACTGTGACACATCCGTCCGGACGTAACGAGTACATCCGGTTTGATTTCCTGACCATGGGCGCCCGACGAGTGTCGCAGTCCTATTCGTCGTGTGTCGGTTGCCAGGAAGATCTGATCAACTATTCCTACAGCCTTGATCGCAAGCTCACCCAGGAAAGAAGGAATGGCGTAACCACCACCTACGTGAATGGGCAATGCGGCGTGGTTCTGGAAAGGGTGGATGCACTCGCAACCGGGGTTTCCCGGAAGATACAGACGGACTGGGACGAACCCGCGCATTTGCCGCTGGAGCGGAGGGTCTTGGATACAAGTGGAATCGTCCGGAACAAGGAAGTTTGGGGTTACAACACGCGCGGCCAGATTCTGAATGCGACGAATTCCGATCCGGTGGCTGGTGTCGCAAGGAATTCGACGAGTTCCTATTGCGAAAGCGCGGACATCGCTTCTGGTTCGTGTCCTTGGATAGGGCTGAAAAAAAAATTCGACGGACCTAGAACGGATGTGTCGGATGTTTCGCAGTACTCGTACTATCAGAATGATGCTGCCACATGTGTAACCGATCCGCAGGATTGTCCACACCGCAAGGGCGACCTCTGGAAAGTCACCAACGCCCAGGGCCAGGTGACCGAGACCCTGAAGTACGACGGCGCCGGTCGCGTACTTTCGGTCAAGGACCCGAGCGGGGTCATCACCGACTTCGAGTACCACCCGCGCGGCTGGCTGACCGCCAGCAAGGTGCGGGGAACGAATGACGCGGTCGAGACCGACGACGCCATCACCCGCATTGCCTACTGGCCGACTGGCCTGGTGCAGCGGGTTACCCAGCCCGATGGCGCGTTCACCCACTATGCCTACGACCAGGCCCATCGCCTGACCGACATCACCGACAACGCGGGCAACACCATTCACTACACGCTGGACAATGCCAGCAACCGTATTGCGGAAGAGACCAAGGACGCCGGAGGCGCACTCAAGCGAACACTGAGCCGCATCTACAACCAGCTCGGCCAACTGGCCACGCAGGCCGATGCCCAGGCCCACCCCACCGACTTCACCTACGACGCCAATGGCAACCTCAACACGGTGACCGACGCGCTGGGCCGGGTGACCGACAACGACCATGACCCGCTCGACCGGCTGGCGCGCACCTTGCAGAACGTGGGCGGCATCGCCGCCGAGACCAAATTCCAGTACGACGCGCTGGATAACCTGACGAAGGTGACCGACCCCAAGGGCCTGGACACCACCTATACCTACAATGGCCTGGGCGACCTGACCCAGTTGCAGAGCCCGGACACCGGCACCACCACCTACACCTATGACAGCGCCGGCAACCGTGCCAGCCAGACCGATGCGCGCGGGATCACCACGACCTACGCCCATGACGTGCTGAACCGGTTGACGGCGGTGAACTACCCTGACACCAGCCTCAACGTCGGCTACACCTATGACACGACGCCGACGGTCTGCGAGGCCGGGGAAACCTTCAACGTGGGCCGGCTGAGTGGGATGGACGATGCCAGTGGCAGCACCCGCTACTGCTACAACCGCTTCGGCCACCTCGTGCGCAAGGTCCAGACCACGAACGGCGTGAGCTTCGTGGTCCGCTACGCCTACACTTTGGCCGGTAACCTGCAGGCGATGGTCTACCCGGACGGCACCACGGTGGACTACGGCCGCAACGCGCAGGGGCAGGTGACCGAAGTGGGCGTCACCCGCAGCGGCCAGCCCCGGCAGGTGCTGCTGAACCAGGCGGCGTACCACCCCTTCGGTCCGGTGGCCGGCTGGACGTACGGCAATGGCCGCACGCTGACGCGGACCCTGGACCAGGACTACCGCCCGCTCACCATCGAAGACCCGGACACCGGCGGCCTGTCGCTGGGCTTTGGCTACGACGCGGTGGGCAACCTGACGAAGCTGGGCACCGCGCAGGGCATGGCGAACCCAGCCATCGGCTTCGGCTACGACGCCCTGGGGCGGTTGACCCGCACCGAGGACGGCCCGACCCAGGCGGCCATCGATGTCTATGCCTATGACGCCACCGGCAACCGCACGGCGCACACCACGGCGGCGGGCACGACGGCTTACACGTACCCCACGACCAGCCATCGCCTCACGGACGTGGCCGGCGTCGCGCGTACTTATGACGCGGTCGGCAACACCACCGCCATTGGCGCCAACCGTGGCTTCGCCTACAACGACGCCAGCCGGATGAGCCTCGTGCAGCAGTCCGGCGTGACCACCCGCCAGTACGTCTACAACGGTCGGGGCGAACAGGTGCGTCGCTACCTCGGCACCACCAGCACCTACACCGTCTACGACGAAGCCGGCCACTGGCTGGGCGACTACGACGACACCGGCACGCCCGTCCAGCAGGCGCTATGGATGGATGACCTGCCGGTGGGCCTGCTGGCCAACGGCCATCAACTCCATTACGTGCAGCCCGACCACCTGGGCAGCCCGCGGGTGGTGATTGAAGCAGCCCGCAATGTGCCGGTATGGACCTGGGACCTGAAGGGCGAAGCCTTTGGCGGCACGACCCCGCAGCAAGACCCGGACGGGGATGGCATTCCGTTTGTGCTGGACATGCGGTTCCCGGGGCAGCGGTATGACGTGGCTTCTACGCTCAACCAGAACTACTTCCGGGACTACGAACCGGCCGCTGGTCGGTACACCCAGAGTGATCCGATTGGTCTGGATGGTGGAGTTGGCACTTACAATTATGTCTATGGGAATCCTGTAAGCGACATCGATCCTTTCGGATTGGTTAGTGGCGGAAAGGGGGAGCGTGGACGCACTCGTTCGCCTGGCGGAACCAACAATCCTGGCAAGCACTGGAGGGACAATCCAGATAGGCCTGGTTGGGGTTGGCAGAAAGATCAAAATGGCAAATGGATACCCAAGAAGAAGCCGCCATACTTGCTTCCGCCCAAAGCAGCTGGCCCCCTTCTTGCACTAAGGATAGCTCTCCAGGTGGCATGTGAAAGCGGGGATATTGCTTCTTGTCAGAGCTTGTGCACTATCTTTCCTGAAGCATGTGCTGAGATGGAGCCTCAATTTCCGGACTTGGCCGTCTGTCCGTCGACAAGCGCAGTGAGTGCGGGTTTTAGGTGAAAATCATGATGAAAAAGTAGTTGTGGCGTGTCGCATAAGCTCTTCTAAAGAAGTTTCGAGGAAATCTGAATATATGAGACCTACTAGAGCTCGTGTCCGAATCGACGATTCTGCTATTTCTCCTGAAGTCATTCGCAACGTCGTCCTGTCACTTTTTACTCGTCGCCATGACTATGGAGACGGGAGTGTTTCTGAGCTTGTTGCCGAGCTAAACGGATTTGGGATTACAACAAGAAAGCAGTTTCGGCTTCTTATGAAAAAGCATCGGAAGGCTATTCGTGAAGATGAGGAGCGGAAAATGTCGCGACCAGAAACGCTGTACCTGACCAAAGAGCTTGGTTGGGGCGGGGTAGACGTTCACGCAAATAAATCGTGGTTTGCAATTCCTGGATTGGTACGACAGGCCATGGAGCTTGAGTATGGTGAGGAAGCAAGCGTATATGTTGAACAGTCGTAGATTGCTTTGGTGATGTTCGGAAGTCCGAAAGTGCATTCAGTGCCGTGGTGATGCTCAATTGAAACGGGAAAGAGCAAAACAGGGATCGGGGGCCGAAACAGGAGGCAGAGTACCTTGTCATAACGAATGGCTCGTTTAGGAGATAGGTGCTCTGACCCTCTATTTCCCACGGCACACACCACCGCAGCGGGTTCATCGGCCTACACGCACCCCACGACCAGCCATCGCCTCACGGACGTGGCCGGCGTCGCGCGTACTTATGACGCGGTCGGCAACACCACCGCCATTGGCGCCAACCGCGGCTTCGCCTACAACGACGCCAACCGGATGAGTGGGGTGCAGCAGGCGGGCGTGACCACCCGGCAATACGCCTACAACGGCCGTGGCGAACAGGTCCGGCGGTACCTGGGCACCACCAACACTTACACGCTCCATGACGAGGCCGGTCATTGGCTGGGTGACTACGACGACACCGGTGCACCCCTCCAGCAGGCGCTGTGGATGGACGACCTGCCGGTCGGCCTGCTGGCCAACGGCCACCAGCTCCACTACGTGCAGCCGGACCACCTGGGCAGCCCGCGTGTCGTCATTGAAGCGGCCCGCAACGTGCCGGTGTGGACCTGGGACCTGAAGGGCGAAGCCTTCGGCAGTTCCGCTCCGCAGCAGGACCCGGACGGGGATGGCATTCCGTTCGTGCTGGACATGCGCTTCCCGGGGCAACGATACGATGCGGCGTCAGGCCTTAATCAGAACGGCTTTAGGGATTACGAACCCAATGGACGCTATGTTCAAAGCGACCCAATTGGGTTGAGAGGCGGGATTAGCACCTATGCCTATGTAGCATCTAGGCCGCTGTCTTATTCCGATCCGCTGGGCTTAGAAGGGCCAGGTTCGTGGAACTCTGCTCCGGTTCTTTACGAAATGGGAAGCAGGCACGGACAAGCCATTTCGGGAGCATATCGGGATTACAGAGGGTGGCGAGTTTGGGGCCATCAGCGATTCCCGGGAGAGAAGAATTCATTCGCCCGTCATTGCACGGTGAGTTGCATTCTTTCCAAGAAATACGGAACGGGAATAACCAGGACCACGGGGTATATCAATGAGTACCAGGGATTCTATGTTCACGACCTTTTGGATTTGCCAAGGAGGTTCCGTGGCGAACGCCCGTGGGCGTTCTAAACGGATGACCTTGCAGCAAATGAAGAAGGGTTCAAGTGCGCAAATAAACAGCAGTGCACGCCATCCGGTTCGGACGATGCTTCTATTGCAAAGGAATGCGAGAAATGCTGCACGACGGGGATCATGTATGGGTACTAACTTTTGCGCGGTTCTATTGATCGGCTTATTGGCATTGCTATTAGCCGGATGTGGTCGTGGCCCAAGCGGTGATGAGCTTATCTCGCAAACCAAACGCATCCTGTCGAAAGCGAACCCTGGCTGTGCGATTGACGTGGCTTTTAATGGCGTTGGCGAAGGTGATGCAGATAGCGCCTATGTGGCAATCCGACTCGAAGCCGGCCCGGCCAATGGCCGCCGATCCAAAGATGTAGAGGTTCTAGTCTCCGACTTGAAATCGGGTCGCTGGGATATCCAGCAAGCGGGTTCTACCCAACTGGTAGATGCGGCAATCCAGCTTTGTAAAAGTTAGAAATGCCATCGAAGCCCCGCCAAGTGCGGGGCTTCTTCTTAGCGGCTGTTGTTAGCGGTAGCCGGGCCAATCCGGCAGGGCTTCGGGGGCTGGGGTGCGGGGCGGAATATCCGTTCAGCCGGTGCTGACGTTGTTGCGCTGGCACCAGTCGTGCATGGTCTGGCCCATGAACCGCCGAGTCTTGTCCAGGTTCTCATCGCGGACATGGCGTTTGCCGTCGCGGGCGTGGGGGATGAAGCGCACGAAGTGGACTTGTCGGCTTCTTCGACGTGACGGGACACCCGCACCACGTCGGCATGAGTGGGTCGGTCGCCCGCGTTGACGCGTTGCGGCAGGCTAGCGTCGATCTCTTGCAGGAAGTGCCGGCTGCTGAGCGGATTGCCGTTGCCGGCTCCGTTGAGCAGGGTGTTGGCCAGCGGCTTATAGGCATCGCCCAGGTCGGCGTTGATCTCGTAGGTGTCGCTGACCTCGAACAGCAGCACCAAGTCGTGTCCCAGGGTCCCAGGTAGGCCGGGGCCAGTTCGTAGGGCCGCACGTCGGCCAGGAACACGCCCTCGAAGTTCAGGTGGTTGTGTTCGATCCGAAAGCGCACGCACTCCATGGGCACGGCGCGCATGTTGCAGGCCGTGCACGCGGCCACGCACCCGGCGGCGAAGCTGGAACGGCGGCACGTACCATGAGCACCGCACCCATTGGACCGGAGACGTGATCGCGGGCTTCCACTTCCGCAGGCCGGTGAGGCTAGGCAACAGGCGATGGATCTCTTTCTGCTGCGCCAATGACTCATCGATCGTTGCCTTGGCATGGCAGAGAAACACTCGATGAGGGTGGGACTCTGGGTTCGATGACGTGGTTTCACTGGTAAGAGAAAGTGATGGTGCTCGACGCTTCCACTTTGCCGCTCGTGATTTTTGATTTGGTTTGCACGTACTGTGCCTGGAAAGGGATGGTGATGTATCTGTTGCTGGCCGAAGTCTTGTCGACATACCATTGATTGGTGTTGTTCTTGCCGGAGGAGTCGGGTCCGAATCTCAACGGGGTCGACTCTCCCGACTTGTACAGCTTCAAGCCGATGCCGACCGCGTCGGATCCCGGGCCCAGGCTGAGCGTATCGCCGGTGTTGGCGGGCGTGATGGCGTCGGTCATGGTCGCGTACACGGAGATATCCGGATCACAGTCCACCGCCACGGAGAATCCCGCAGACTGGGATGAGAGACTGTCTACCCCGTTGAAGTCGCTGGTGCTTACGGGGGCAAGGTAACCGTCTGCAATACGGATCCCGGGGTAACCCTGCAGCCAGTGGCGTTTACATTGATGACGGTTGAATTGAGCCACAGGTTGACGTCGCTGATGCCGGGTATCACCTTGTAGTCCTTGTCCGCGGCTCTCATGGTGGCCACGATTCGGGCCGGGATCGTATAGCTTCCCGTGCGGAGCCGATCCGTCGCGATGAGCGTCATCTGTACGGTGAACCCCAGAGAGTCCTTTCCGCCGCCGGTCTGTCCAGGAGCAGGGTAGGTCTGTTGGTACGGTGGTTTGACGCTCATCCATTCGCTGGCGTTGGGGTCTCGAAGCCCGACCACATAGCCGATACCGTGCACGCCAGTGGGGTAGACGGGATAGGAAGTGCCGTTGGACTCATGGGTGAGTCCGGCAATCGGAGTGTCCACGGGATAGGAAAAACTGAAATGCCCGTTTTTGCTGCAACCAATGAAGTCAAAAACCACGTAGTTGGTTTGCGCGCCGGTCGAGTTTCCGAGTTGCTGTCCGAGCCAGTTGCTGTCGGCGGGGCCTGAATGGGAGTAAGGCGGCGTAGTGACCCTCATGCTTCCCACGGTCGAGCAAGCCAGAGCGGGAAGAGGAGCGAGCAGCAAAGAGGCTATGGAAACACGCCAGCCACGAAATGTATCCAGTGTCATTAAATTGCCTTTGTACTGAAGGTAATGGGCAGCCGGATTCTAGATCGAATATTCGTTAGAGTTGCTGACCATCTGCTTATGTCTGGCATGTCACATCTGAGTCGGTGGTGCTGCCACTTTCGCGAATGAATGTGCGGATGCATCGTGCGAAAAGTTGGTTGATGCACCAATTTATCGTGACGAAGACGGCATCGACACTTGAAACGGATGGACGAGCATCGTATGTGCTACCTGCCGGGCCAGTTTTTTTTGCAAGGTACTGCTCTAGGCGCCAACGTCCCTCGTACCTGCGGCTTGATTCTGGAATGCCGGCGACAATTCAGGCATGTCCATGCCGCCCTGAAGGTGCCGCCTCAACACCGGCGCCACCGTCACACTGGCAATCCCCGGCATCGCCACGATCCGCTCGCGCAGCGCGCTGAGCGCGGCGAGGTCGGTGGCGCGGACGGTGAGTACGGCATCCATCGGGCCGGAGACATGATCGCAGGCTTCCACTTCCGGCAGGCCGGTGAGGCTGGGGAGCAGGCGGTTGCACGGACGGCCTTCGATGCGGACGAAGAAATAGGCGCGCGTGCCGGGGAGATCCACCGGGCCGGTGGTGTCGATGGTGAAGCGCTTGATGACGCGGTTGCGCTTGAGGCGGGCCAGCCGGTCCTGCACCGCGCTGCGTGACAGCCCGACCGCGCGGGCCAGCGCCAGTACCGGTTGGCGGCTGTCGCGGCGCAGGAGTTCGACGAGCTGCCTGTCCACCTGATCCAGTTCGGCGGTTGCCATGTCCACGCGGGATTCCTTGGCCGGCATTGTGCCGGTCGGGCGACATATTGCGGGGAGAGAGCCGGCGGTGTCCGCGGGTAGTTTTCGCGTTCGAGCCACTTCGCGGAAACCTATCACATGCCCCACGCCACCGAACGCGCCGCGCGCATCCACGCCTACGGTCCACCTGAAACACTGCGTATCGAATCCATCGACAAGCCGGCGCCCGGTCCCCGTGAGGTGTTGATACGGCACACGGCCATCGGCTTGAACTTCGTCGAGGTGTATTTCCGTCGCGGAACGTTTCCGGTTCCCGCGTTCCCCGCCGTGCTGGGCAATGAGGGCGCCGGGGTGGTGGAGGCGCTGGGGGCTGAGGTGGATGGGCTCGCCCTAGGCGACCGCGTGGTCTACGCGGATGGCCCCCTGGGCGCCTATGCCACGGTGCGCACGTATCCGGCGGATCGCGTGGTCCGGATTCCCAACGGGATCAGTGATCAGCAGGCCGCGGCCTCGTTCCTGCGCGGTGTCACCGCGCGCATGCTGCTGAAGGAGGTTGTGCCGTTGCAGGCCGGCGACACGGTGCTGTTCCATGCGGCGGCGGGGGGCCTGGGACTGTTGTTCGCGCAGTGGGCGACGGCGCTGGGCATACGGGTCATCGGCACGGTGTCGGACGGCGCGAAGGCCGAGGCCGCGCGTCGGGCCGGCTGTGTCGAGATCATCGACCGCACGCGTGGCGACTTCGCCGCAGAGGCGCGTGCCTTGACGGATGGCGAGGGTGTCGCGGCGGTGTTCGACGCGGTGGGGCGCGATACCTTCCGGGCTTCGCTCGATGCGCTGCGGCCGCGCGGCACGCTGGTGGCGTTCGGCAAGGCGTCGGGTGACCCGCCGCCGCTGGATCCTTTCCTGCTGGCGCCGAAATCGCTGCATGTGACCTGGCCCATCCGGCCTACCTATACCGAAGGCCGGGAAGCGCTGGAACGTGGCGCCGCGGATCTGTTCGATGTCATCGCGCGCGGCGTCGTGGACGTGAAGCCTCGCTACGTCTATGCATTGGACGAGATCGTGGACGCGCATCGGGACATGGAGAGCCGGAAGCGGGTGGGCGCGGCGGTGCTCGAGGTCTGACATCCGGTACTGGGCGGCGTGGCCGCGCCGGAATGCGGGCGCCGGACCCGGCGGTTTTCCGCCGTATGATGACGGCATGTCGATTGCCCTCACCGCCCCGCATGCCGAGGCCGCCGGACGCCTGCGTGAATGGCTGCTTTCGTTTGAACGCGTGTTCGTGCTGACCGGCGCGGGGTGCAGCACGGCGTCCGGGATTCCGGACTATCGCGATGCCGATGGCCAATGGAAGCGCACGCCGCCGGTAACGTATCAGGCGTTCACCGGCGAGCCGTTGATCAATGCGCGCTATTGGGCGCGCAGTTTCATCGGTTGGCCGCGGATGGCGAAGTCGCAGCCGAACGCGGCGCACCGGACCCTGGCGGCATGGCAGGGTGGACGCCTGTCGCAACTGTTGACCCAGAACGTCGATGGCCTGCACGAGCGCGCGGGCAGTCGCGACGTGATCGATCTGCACGGGCGCATCGACCAGGTGGTGTGCCTGCAATGTCGCACGGTGTCATCGCGGGCGGAGTTGCAGGAACGGCTGCACGACGCCAATCCCGCTTGGCATGGACTGGAAGCGGCGACCGCGCCGGATGGCGATGCGGATCTGGACGGGCTGGATTTCAGCCGGTTCCGGGTGCCGCCTTGCGAGGCCTGTGGCGGGATGCTGAAGCCGGATGTGGTGTTCTTCGGCGAGAACGTGCCGCGTGAACGCTATGAGCGGGCGGTGGCGGCGCTGCCTGCGTCGGACGCGCTGCTGGTGGTGGGTTCTTCGTTGATGGTCTATTCGGGTTTCCGCTTCGCCCGCATGGCGCATGAGGCGGGCAAGCCCATCGCCTTGCTCAATCGTGGACAGACCCGCGCGGATGCGCTGGCGGATCTGAAGCTGGATGCCGATTGCGTGGCGGTGTTGCCTGCCGTGTAGGGCCTGCGGTGCAGCGAGGCTGGCCGCAGGGTCTTTTCTCATCCGGGGAGAGCGTGGCGCGTAGCGCCGGATGTGCGTTTCGCACGCGGACGGGTTGCCCCCATCCGCCTTCGGCACCTTCCCCCGCGGGGCGGGGGAAGGGAAAGGTCATGCGATGGCGGGGGAGGAAGGCGAGCAACGAGCAGTTGGGGGGGGGATAGTGGGTCGTGGGACGTACGGCCAGTGACGGCGCGAGCGTGCGTGCTATGGCAGGGCGCGGAGTTGGCGGAGCAGGACTTCGCAGTCGCTGGCGGTCATCGGCGGGGCGAACAGGTGGCCCTGCAGGCCGTCGCAGCCGAGGTCACGCAGGGTGTGGGCCTGGTGCTCGGTTTCCACACCCTCGGCAATCAACGACAGGCCCAGGCTGTGACCGAGTTCGATGATGCTGCGGATGATCGGATAGTGCAGGCCGGGTTCGGCGGACGCATCGATTTCGCAGATGAAGGAGCGGTCTATCTTCAGCGTGTCCACCAGCAGTTGGCGCAGGTAGTTCAACGACGAGTAGCCGGTGCCGAAGTCGTCGATCGCCACGCGCACGCCGAGGGCGCGCAGTTCGCGCAGGTGGCGGGCGGTGGACTGGACGTCCTGCATCACCAGGCTCTCGGTCAGTTCCAGTTCCAGTGAGGACGCGGGCAGTCCGGTGGCCTCCAGCACGCGGGCGACGGTGCGGGCCCAGTCCTCCTGCTGCAACTGCACCGCCGACAGATTGACCGCCATCAGCAGGTTGGCGACGCCGGCGTGCTGCCAGCGCGCCATCTGCCGGCAGGCGTGTTCCAGCGCCCAGTGTCCGATCGCCAGGATCAGGCCGGACTCCTCGGCGATGGGGATGAACACGCTGGGTGGAATCGCGCCGTGGCGCGGATGGTTCCAGCGCATCAGGGCTTCGAATCCGATCAATACGCCATCGGCGCGGTACTGCGGCTGGTAATGCAGCGCCAGTTGGCCTTCTTCCAGCGCGTGGTGGAGGTCGGCGCGCAGATCCAGCCGTTCGCGGCTGCCGGCGGTCAGTTCCGGCGTGAAGAATTCGAAACAGTTCTTGCCACGCGCCTTGGCCCGATACATGGCCGCATCGGCATTGCGTTGCAGTTGTTCGGCGTCGCGGGCGTCGTCCGGGAACAGCGCGATGCCGATGCTGCCGGTGACATACAGTTCGTGACCGTCGACGGGAATCGGGCGGCGCAGGGTTTCCAGGCAGCGATCGGCCATCCGGGTGGCGTCGGCCACGCTCTTCATGCCGGGCAGGATCAGGGTGAATTCGTCGCCGCCCATGCGCGCCAGCGTGTCGGTCTCGCGCAGCAGGCGGCGAATGCGGCGGGTGGCGGCCATCAGCACGTTGTCGCCCTGCTGGTGGCCCAGGGTGTCGTTGATGTATTTGAAGCCGTCCAGATCCAGGAACAGCACGCCCACCCGATGCTCCTCGCGGCGGGCGTGGGCGATGGCCTGGTTCAGCCGGTCCCGGAACAGGAACCGGTTGGGCAGATCGGTCAGGGCGTCGTGATGCGCCTGATGGTTGAGGTTGTCGGCGAGTTGGCGGTGGCCGATGGCGAGCGCGGCGAGGCCGCTGATCATCATCATCCATTCCAGATCCGATTCGCTGGGCGGACGGCCATTCGGCGATTGCAGGGCGAATTCGCCGACGTGCTCGCCATGCGCCGTGGTCAATGGCACCGACCAGGCGCTGCCCGCGCCATCGAGCAGGCCGCCGTCACAATGGCGGCGCCAGACCGGATGCCGGCGGACGTCGTCCACCCATTGGATCTGGCGTTGCTCGTGAGTACCGCCGGGCAGCCACGCCAGCGGCGCCTGGATGATCGGATTGCGGCCTTCCGCCAGCGGCCTGTCCGCATGGAACAGCTCGCCATCGGCGTGCACCGCGATGAAGCAGCGGCCGCCGGGCGTCTGCGCCTCGACCATGCGGGTGAGTTCGACCAGGATGCTGTGCAGCGGATGGTCCTGCACGATCCGCTCCAGGAAACTCTCCAGCGTCTCGGCCTGGATGCGGCGGCTGATTTCCTCCTGCAACTGCCGGTTCAGCGTGTTGGTCGCGACGGTCTGCGCCTGCAATGCCTGGAACGCGTGTTCGCGTTTCTGCTGTTCGACGTACAGCTCCAGGCTTTTTTCCTCGATGAACAGCTCCGCCGCGCGGCGGGCCTGCTTTTCGCGCTCCAGTCTCCGTCTGAGCAGTTGCAGTTCGTCCATGGATGGAGCGGCTCAGTCCACCCGGGTCAGCAGGAAACGGATCGCGGTACCGCCGCCTTCGGCGACCAGCGGCGTACGTTCGATCCGCACGCGCTCGCCGTAATGATCCACGCAGCCGGCGATCAGGCCTTCGGCCAGATCGCCCAGCGGACGGCTGGAGCGGTAGTCGAACACCATGTGCCGATCATCATGCCGTTCATTGCGGAAGCTGGGCAGTTCGGCGCCGGGATACAGTTTCAGCACCTCGACGTGCACATGGTTGTCCACTTGTTCGAGGAAATCGAACGCGGAGTGCACGTTCTCGAAGAAGCGCGGATAACTCTTCACGAAGCGCCCGAACAGGTAGTGGCCGAACTCGCGCACGAGTTGCGCGCCGGGCAGGCCGGTTTCGCGGCTGAGCTGCACGACCAGCGCCAGCAGTTCGGTATGATCGTAGGTGCCCACGGCAGTGTAGATGCCGCCGCTGGGCAGGTGCGCGGCTTCCAGCACGCGCTCGGTCAGCTCCGGCCCGAAGCGGCTGTCCATCATCTCCATGAACTCGGTGAACACGACTCCCTTCATGCCTGCCTCTCCCAAGCAGCGATGATGGCCGGAGTATGCCCGCAACCGTGAAATCGGACCACGCGAAGCCGGCTTTCCCGATATCGGAAGGCGATGCGGAAGATTGAGCGAAGTGGTAAGCCGTGCTTACCACTTCGCTCAGCGGCGCGGGTTCAGCCCGCCGATTGCCAGGGCGGCGCCAGCGCGAGGATGCGCAGATGGGCGGGGCAGCTGTCGCGATGCGCGCCGCGCAGGTAACCCAGGCTCATCAGGAACTCACCGGTGATCTCGCCGCCGGTGAACCGGAACGTGCGCTTGAACAGCTTGATCCACTCTGGCTTGTCCAGCGGGTGATGCGCGTCCAGCCAGGCGGCGAAACCACCGTGCGAACCGCGCAGCGTCTGGATGACCTGGGCGTTGTGGATGGCGGCGTCCACCTTCAGACGATTGCGGATGATGCCGGGGTCGGCCAGCAGGCGTTCCCGGTCGGCGTCGCCATAGGCCGCCACCGCGTCCACGTCGAAGCCGTGGTAGGCCTGCCGGAACCCCTCGCGCTTGCGCAGGATGGTCTCCCAGCTGAGCCCGGCCTGGTTGATTTCCAGCAGCAGGCGCTCGAACAGGACCGCCTCTTCCCGCTGGGGGAAACCGTACTCCTGGTCGTGGTAGGGGCCATGGACGGGATGGCCGGGGGCGACGTCGCAATATCCGCTCATGCGGTCAGGGTAGCGCGGTCGGGCTAAAATGGCGCCATGTCCGCCGAAACCTTCCTCGCCAACCAGCTGCTGATCGCCTCGCCGGCCTTGGATGACCCCAATTTCGCCCGCAGCGTGACCCTGATCTGCCAGCACGACGGCGAGGGCGCGATGGGGGTGATGGTCAATCGTCCCTCCGAGTACACGCTGGGCGAAGTGCTGCTGCAGATGCAGCTGGACACCCCGGACGAGGGCCTGCGCGAGCAGATCGTGCTGAACGGCGGCCCGGTCCACCCGGAGCGCGGGTTCGTGCTGCACGACGACGCGCGGGCGTGGGATTCGACTCTCACCGTGGCCGACGGGCTTTACCTGACCACCTCGCGCGACATCCTGGAAGCGATGGCCGCCGGCCAGGGCCCGGAACACGCGATCGTCACCCTGGGCTGCGCAGGCTGGGGTGCGGGCCAACTGGAATTCGAGTTGGGCGAAAATGCCTGGCTGACCGCGCCGGCCGATACCGGCCTGCTGTTCGATCTGCCGCTGGAACGGCGTTGGCAGGCGGCGGGCGGGCTGATCGGTGTAGACATGACCAGGCTCACAGACTACAGCGGACACGCATGAAACCCTGTCGCCGGAATCGTCATGCCGCACGCGGTGGGCAAACCTGCCCGCCGACGCCATCCGGCCGGCGTTCCTGGAGTCGGCCATGAAGTTGGATGGCACGGTGTTGGGATTCGATGTCGGTGCGCGACGCATCGGTGTGGCCGTGGGCAGCGCCTTCGGCAGTGGCGCGCGCGCGCTGGCGGTGGTGGACGTGCACGCGCACGGGCCGGACTGGCCGGCCATCGATCGACTGCATGCGGAGTGGCGCCCCGACGGCCTGGTGGTCGGCGATCCGATGACCCTGGACGGTGGCGATCAACCCAACCGCAAACGCGCGCAGGCGTTCGCGCGGGAACTGCATGCGCGCTACAAACTGCCGGTGGTACTGGTGGACGAACGCGCGAGCTCGGTTGAAGCCTCGCGGCGCTTCGCGCTGGATCGCGCCGAGGGCCGCAAGCGCAAGCGCGATGCCGCCGCGCTGGACGCGGTGGCGGCGGCGGTGATCATCGAGCGCTGGCTGGCCGCGCCGCAGGACGCCACGCAGGTGACCCTTTGATCGAGGTGGCGACCCATCCGGCCAGGATCGGGTACGCCCCCGTGCGATCGTCTTCTTTTCCCGTTCCGGTTCCCGCCGTCGGCGGAGTGTCCGGTTCCCTGTTTTCCAACTTCCCGTCGGACTCCGGCAAGCTTGCCGGTGCCCGGTCCCGACCCTTGCATTCCAGAACTGAGCCATGACCCAGCAAATCGATTCGGATGGACGCCTGCGGCACCTGCTGACCCTGGATGGTCTTCCCCGCGAAACCCTCTGCCGCCTGCTGGATCGCGCCGGCCAGATCCGCGATACGGCGCTGGGCCGCACCCAGCGCCGCAACCTGCTGGACGGCACCACGGTGTGCACGCTGTTCTTCGAACCGTCCACCCGCACCCGCAGTTCTTTCCAGATCGCCGCCCAGCGCCTGGGCGCGGACGTGCTGAACTTCGACGCCTCCACCTCGTCCACCCGCAAGGGCGAGACGGCGCGGGATACCCTGCGCAACCTGGAAGCGATGGGCGTGCGCGGTTTCGTGGTGCGGCATGCCGAGGACGGCGCGGTGGATGCGCTGGCCGAAGCGGCGGGCGAGGGGACCACCCTGGTCAATGCCGGCGACGGCCGCAGCGCGCACCCCACCCAGGGCCTGCTGGACGCGCTGACCCTGCGCCAGGCCAAGGGTGCGGACTTCTCGCGGCTGAAGGTGCTGATCGTCGGCGACGTCAAGCATTCGCGGGTGGCCCGTTCGGATCTGCATGCGTTGCGCACGCTGGGCACCGGCGAGATCCGCGTCTGCGGCCCGCAATCGCTGCTGCCCGATGACGATACCCTGGCCGGCTGCACCGTCGGCGACGATTTCGACGCCATGCTCGAAGGCGTGGACGCGGTGATGATGCTGCGCCTGCAACGCGAGCGGATGGAAGAAGGCCTGATCGCGTCGCTCGATGCGTATCACCGCGACTTCGGACTGACCCGGGCACGCCTGGGTCGCGCGGCGAAGGACGCGGTGGTGTTGCACCCGGGGCCGATCAACCGTGGCGTGGAAATCACCGACGAGGTCGCCGACGGCCCGCAGTCGCTGGTGCTGCGCCAGGTCAGCAACGGCGTCGCAATCCGCATGGCGGTGCTGGAAACCCTGCTGGGCTGATCGTCGCGGCGCGCGGGTCAGTCGCGCGCCGCCATCACCCGGTTCTTGCCGGCCGACTTGGCCTGGTACATCGCGCGATCGGCGCGTTCGACCAATGACGCCTGCGGCTCGCCGTCGCGCCACATCGCGACGCCGGCGCTGAAGGTCACCGCCAGCCTTTCGCGTTCGTGCAGCAGTGGGCGCTGCGCCAGCCGCTGCTGGGCGCGTTCGGTAATTCCCAGAGCTTCGCGGAACGACGTGTCCGGCAGCAGCAGCACGAACTCCTCGCCGCCGAAACGGCCGATGGCGTCGCTGCCGCGCAGCGCGCCGCGGACGACGGCGACCACGTGGCGAAGCGCGGCGTCGCCGCCGAGATGGCCGTGGGTGGCGTTGATCAGGCGGAAGTCGTCCAGATCCAGCAGGGCCAGGCACAGCGGCTGGCCACTGCGCAGCGCGCGGCTGGATTCGCGCCGGAACAGTTCCTCGAAGCCCCGGCGGTTCAACGCCTCCGTCAGCTGATCGATCCGCACGAGGTTGGAGACCGATTGCAGTTCCTGCTCCAGGCTGGCGACGCGACGTTCGGCGGCTTCCGCCTCGGCGCGCACCGCGTACAGATCGTCGCGGGCACGCAGCGCCTGTTGTTGCAGCTGGGCGGTGTCCTGCAGGATGTCCTCCATCCGCTTGCCCAGTTCGGCGACGCTGCGGCTGTCGCGGAGCGCCTGTGCGTGGAAGCTGATGCGGTCATGGAATTCGCCGGTGCTGCTGGCCATGCCGTCGAGGCGTTCGACGAAGGTGACCATCATGTCCTTCATCGCCGCCTTGGACTCGTTGAGTCCCTGCTTGAGCAGGCCCTGCTTGTAGATGACCTCGCGCAGGCCGGTACGGGTTTCCTCCAGCCGCTCGCGATCCAGTGGACCGGTCAGCAGGCCGCGCGCCGCCGCGATTTGATCCTGCAGCCAACTGCCGTCCTCCAGCAGTTCACCGACATTCTCCAGCAGCAGATCGAACAGGCTGCGCAGCAGTTCCTGCGCGTCGCTGGCCTCGTGGCTGCCCTGTCCGATGGCATGGCACAGGTCCTTGAGCTGGCCGTCGAGCCCGTCCAGCGGCTGGCCGGGTTGCCAGGCCTTCAGGTCGTCCGCCATCTGCTGGGTCTGCTGGTGCAGGCGCGCGTCTTCCCGCAGCAGGGTCTCCACCGCCATCACCAGGGTGTGGTGGAGCAGTCCGCGCAGCTGCTCGGATTCGCTGGGGGCATCGCTGCCGGGAACCGGTTCGTCCGGGATGGTGCGGATGTATTTGTCGATCAGCTGCCGCATGGCGCGGCCATAGGCCAGCCAGTCGCCGTCGGCACAGGCGGCCTGCAGGCGCTGGCCCATGCCGCGCAGTTCGCCGCCCAGTCCGGCCACGCCATCGGCGAAGGCGGACACCAGGGCCGGCGGCGCGTCCGCGTGCAGGAACAGACCCTGCAACTGGGCGGGGGTGATGAGCGGACGTGACGCGTCGTGTGTCGTCAAGGCCTTGCCCGTCGGCTGCGTGCGCTTGTGGCCGCGCGCCCACAGGCGGCGGAAGCCGCCGGTCAGGCCGGGAGGGACATCGGAGCGTTCGACCATGGATGCTGCTCGCCGCGGATCTTTCGTGAAGGGGCGCCGGGTTATCGGCGGTGCCGGACGGCAATTGAGGGCAGGGCGACGGGCGGTCCTAGCGCGAACCCAGGTGGCGTTCGGCTTCCTCCAGCAGGGCCAGCTGCTGTACCGCCTCGGGGTGGCCGGCCGCCGCCGCCGCGCGGACCTGCGCCAGATCCGGATGGCGGACGATCAGCAGCAGGTTGCCGCACTCCGGGCAGGCGTAGTCGGTCACCTCGTCCTGCAGGTCCATCTGCATCGCGCGCGAATCGCCCTGCCAGCCGCAGGCGCATTCGTACCGGTGTTCGCGCCAACCGGGGGTGAAGTAGTCGTTGAGCAGTTCGGCCATGGGATCTCAGCGATGCTGTTGGAACAGCCAGGTCCACAGTTCGGGCGTGGCGTAGGCCGGATCCCAGGAGTTGTGGTTGGCATCGGGGAATTCGGTATAGCGCACATCGCCGCCGGCCTGCTTCAGCGCGGCGTCCATCCGGCGCGACTGCTCCGGCGGCACCGCATCGTCCTTGCTGCCGTGGAAAATCCAGATCGGCACATGCCCGAGCCGGCGCGCGGCATCGGCGAACGGGTCCTGCGCGTCGGCGACGCTGTGCGCGACCATGCCGGGGCGCTGGTCGGTCCAGTCCACGGTCAGTCCGCCGCAGATCGGCACCAGCGCGGCGAAGCGCTGCGGCTGTTGCAGGGCCAGCTCCCAGGTACCGTAGCCACCCATGGACAGGCCGGTCAGATAGACGCGATCGGGATCGCCGTTGAACTCTTTCATCGAGGCATCGAGCGCGGCCAGGGCGATGGCGCCGGCTTCCTGCGTCCATTCGGTGTCGGCCGGTGCCTGCGGAATCACCACCACCGCCGGGAAGTCATCGAGATGCCTGCGCAGATGCGGCGGCAGGCCCACCTTCATCTGCAACTGGTTGTCCTCGCCCCGTTCGCCGGAACCGTGCAGGAACAGGATCACCGGCGCCTTGCCGCGACCATGGCCCGCCGGCACGAAAACCTGGTAGCGATGGACCTTGCCGGCGACCTGGACCTCGCGATCGACGAACGCGCCGTGCGAGGACACCGGGCCGCTCGCGCAGCCACCCAGCAACATGGCGGCGGATATCAGGGCGAGCATCAGCAGGACCACGCGAGGGGGAAGGAAGCGGCGTGGACGATCATGGACGGAGCCGGGCAGGGCGGTAGTCATCATGCGGGGGTTCCCAGGGCGACATGGAGGCAAAACGGTGGCATTGAGGGCGGCATGGAACAGCCAGGGCCCATGATGGACCCGGAACGGATGCGCAGCCAGTGCGGGAACAGCGCCGCAGGAAAAATACGTGGCAGTGACCACGGCTCCGGACATGCAGCACCTGCAGGCGCTGCAAAAATCACCGTCCGCACCGGGTTGGCCACGAGGGGGCAGGTACACGATCGGCCCGCAGCGCGGCGCAGCCTGCGGGTTACCGCAACGACCCCGTCACTGCAACAGGATCAGGGTCGCCAGGCCGAGGAAGCTGAGGAAACCCATCACGTCGGTGACGGTGGTCAGGATCACCCCGCCGGCCAGCGCCGGATCGAAGCCGAGCCGCTTGAGCGTGAGCGGCACCAGCACGCCGGCGGTCGCGGCGGTCAGCAGGTTGATGGTCAGCGCACTGCCGATCACCAGCGACAGGCCCAGCTGGTGGAACCACAGATAGACGATCACGCCCAGGCCGATGCCCAGGCACAGGCCATTGATCAGCGCGACCGCCAGTTCCTTCTTCAGCAGGGTCATCACGTTGGACGCGCCGATCTGGCCCAGCGCCAGGCCACGCACCATCAGCGCCAGCACCTGGGTGCCGGCGTTGCCGCCCATGCCGGCGACAATCGGCATCAAGGCGGCCAGCGCCACCAGCTTGGCGATGCTGCCTTCGAACTGGCCGACCACGCTCGCGGCGAGGAAGGCGGTACACAGGTTGATGCCGAGCCAGATCAGGCGGCGCCGGAACGCGCGCCGCACCGGCGAGAACAGATCCTCGTCCTCGTCCAGGCCGGCCGCGCTCATGGCCTGGTGCTCCGCCTGTTCGCGGATGATGTCGACCACGTCGTCGATGGTGATGCGGCCCAGCAGGATGTTGTTGTCGTCCACCACCGGCGCGGAGATCCAGTCGTGGTCGGAGAACTGGCGGGCCACTTCCTGCGCGCTCTCGCCGACGTCGATGGCCGGTTGCTCGTCATCGATCAGGCGGTTGATCGGCGTGCTGTCCTCGTGGGTGACCAGCGAGGCCAGCGAGACCCGTCCCAGGTACTGGTGGCGGCGGCTGACCACGAACAGGTGGTCGGTGTGATCCGGCAGCTCGCCGCGCAGGCGCAGGTAGCGCAGCACCACGTCCACGTTGACGTCGGCGCGCACCGTCACCACGTCCGGGTTCATCAGGCGGCCGGCGGTGTCCTCGGGGTAGGAGAGCACCTGTTCCAGACGCTCGCGGTTCTCCCGGTCCATCGACTTGAGGACTTCGTCGATGACGGTATCGGGCAGATCCTCGACCAGGTCGGCCAGATCGTCGATGTCCAGGTCTTCGACCGCGGCGATGATTTCGTCCGGGTCCATGTCCGCCAGCAGGCTCTCGCGGACCTCGTCGCCGACATGGACCAGCACCTCGCCGTCGTCCTCGGCATCCACCAGGCCCCAGACCACCTCGCGTTTGCCGGGCGGCAGGGATTCCAGCAGATTGCCGATTTCAGCGGGGGCGAGGGTGTTGACGAGCCGGCGCACAGGCCCCAGCCGGCCGCTGTCGAGGGCGTCGGAAAGGAGGCGCAGTTGGCGCGCGGTCTTGTCGTGGCGGACGGCTTCGGCCATGCAGTGCTCCGAAACGGGGCCGATCCGCAGGACGGATGCGACCGTGGCATCAGATGTTCATGGCGGCATTATCGCCTGCCGTTGAGATTATGGACACCCCACACGGGGCATTTTCTGCGTGGTTGCCGCGATCAGGCCGAAGCGGATTTCAGCCAGCGCTCGATGCCGGCGCGGTCCCGGACCTTGAGCAGCTTCTCGGTGGAGGCCTGCAGGGCGGCCCAATCGCTGCCGCGGATCACGCGGCGCAGTTCCAGCAGCGTGTTGGGATGCAGGCTGAACTCCCGCAGGCCCAACGCCAGCAGCAGCGGTGCCAGCCGGGGATCGCCGGCCATCTCCCCGCATACCGCCACGGGTATCTCATGGGCCTGGCCGATCGTGATCACGTGCCGCAGCAGGCGGATCACGCCCGGGTGCAACGGGGAGTACAGCTCACCCAATGCCTCGTTGTTGCGATCGGCGGCCAGCAGGTACTGCACCAGATCGTTGGTGCCGATGGAAACGAAATCCACCACGTCGACGAAGCCATGGATGGCGATCGCCGCGGCCGGCACCTCGATCATCGCGCCGAGTTGCACCTGGCCGGCGATTTCAAGTCCGCGCCTGCGCAACTGGGCGGAGACGCGCTTGATCAGGCGCCGGATCGCCAGGATCTCCTCGCGGCTGCTGACCATCGGAATCAGGATCCGCACCGGTCCGTAGGCCGAGGCCCGCAGGATGGCGCGCAACTGGGTGTCGAACACGCCGTCGCGGGCCAGCGACAGGCGCACCCCGCGCAAGCCGAGCGCGGGATTGTCCTCGTCGTCCAGCACCAGTCCGGTCCGATCGGCCTTGTCCGCGCCCAGGTCCAGCGTGCGGATGGTCACCGGACGGCCGCTCATGCCCAGCACCACGTCGCGGTAGGCGCGGAACTGCTCGTCCTCGTCCGGCAGCTCGTTGCGCTGCAGGAACAGGAATTCGGTGCGGTACAGGCCGACACCCGCGGCGCCCAGCGCATGCGCCCGCGCCACGTCGTCCAGCGACTCGGCGTTGGCGTACAGCGCGATGTCCATGCCGTCGCGGGTGCGGCTGGGCTTGGAACGCAGGCGGCCCAGCTCGCGCTCCTCGCGCGCGACCTCGCGCAGGCGTTCGCGATAGCGGTGCAGGTCGGCCGCGTTCGGATCCACCACCACCCGTCCGGTGGTGCCGTCGACGATCAGCGCGTCGCCGTCGTTGATCCGCTGCAGCGCCTGCGCCGCGCCGACGACCAGGGGCATGTGCAGGCTGCGCGCCAGGATCGCGCTGTGCGAGAGCGCGCTGCCGGCGGCGGTGACGATGGCGACCACGCCCTGCGATTGCAGTTGGGCCAGTTCGGAAGGGGCGATGTTGTCGCAGACCAGGATGTCGCCGGCCACGCCCTCGGCGTCGACCGCGCGCTGTTGAAGGTGCGCGTGGATGCGGCCGATGACGTGATCCAGATCGTCCATCCGGCTCTTGAGATAGGCGTCATCCATGTCGTCGAACACCGCCGCCAGACGATCCCGCTGCAGTCGCAGGGCGTAGTCGGCGCTATAGCGGCCGGTGCGGATCAGTTCGTCGAGGCCGTACAGCAGCTCCGGGTCGTCGAGCAGCAGGGCGTGCAGGTCCAGGAATTCGCCGACTTCCCTGGCAAGGGCGCCGTGCAGTCGATCGCGCAGGCGGTGCATTTCCTCGCGGGTGGCGTCGACCGCCAGGTGCAGGCGTTGCAACTCGGCCTCCACCGCGTGGGCGGGGATGCGCTGTTCGGCGACTTCCAGCGCGTGCGGCAGCCGGACCCGGGCGCGTCCCAGCGCGCTGCCGCGCGATGCGCCATGGCCCGACAGCAACGTCCGCATCAGGCGTCCTCGTCGAACCGTCGTTCGAACAGGGAAGCGACCGCGTCCATGGCGGCGGCTTCGTCCTCGCCGTCCACCCGCACGATCACCGGCGTGCCCTGGCCGGCGGCCAGCAGCATCACGCCCATGATGCTCTTGGCGTTGACCTCGCGCCCCTTCGCCGCAAGCGTGACGTTGCAGCGGAAGCCGGCCAGGGCCTGGACCAGCTTGGCGGTCGCGCGGGCGTGCAGGCCCAGGCGGTTGGAAACGGTGAGTTCGCGTTCAAGCATCGTCGTGGATGACTCCATTGCGTGCGCCGGCGGCCGCGGTCGCCGGCAGTTCGTCCAGTCCCTGTTCCGAATAGTTCATCACCCGCAACAGCATCGGCAGGCTCAGCGCGGATACCCTCCGGATGGGCGTGCCCAGGCGCGCCAGCTTTCCGGCCAGGTTGCTGGGGCTGGCGCCGTACAGATCGGTCAGCACCAGCACGCCATCGCCTCCGTCGACCCGTCGCAGCGCGGCCGAAGCCTGCGGCAGCAGCACGTCCAGATCGGCGTCGAACGGCACCTCGAAGGCTTCCGCCTTCAGGGGCAATTGACGCAACAGGGTCGCCGCGACGGCCAGGATGGACACGCCGATGCCGGGATGGGTAACGAGGAGGATGCCACAAGCCATTCCGGAACGTTAACAGACGGGCATGACATGCCGGAAGCGGTTTTCGCGGGACGCGGCGTTGCGCGTGAAGGCCGGGTCAAGGGCGGCGCGGACAGACTCACCGGCCGCGCCCGATGACCGCGTCTAGTCAAGTTCGCGATGGAAGGTGGCAACCTCTTCCCAGCCCTGGTTGCGGGCATGCTGGGCCAGGGTCTCGGCCAGGTAGACCGAGCGATGCTTGCCGCCGGTGCAGCCGAACGCGATGGTGACGTAGCTGCGGGTTTCCCCGCGCAGGCGCGGCAACCAGGTGTCGAGGAACTGGCTGACCTGGCCGACGTACTCGGCGACCTCCGGCTGGGAACGCAGGTACTCGCGCACCTTGGGATCGCGGCCGGAATAGGGACGCAGTTCCGGGTTCCAGTGGGGATTGGGAAGCACCCGGGCGTCGAATACGAAATCGGCGTCGCCAGGCACACCGCGCTTGTAGGCGAAGGATTCGAACAGCAGCGACAGGGCGGCGCCGCGGTTGAGCGCGAACTCGGCAATGATGCGCCGGCGCAGCTGGTGCACGTTGAGCTGGCTGGTGTCGATGACGACGTCGGCGGCCTCGCGCAGCGGCGCGGTGATTTCGCGCTCCCGGCGGATGGCTTCCTGCAGCGACACGCCGGTCTGGTTGTGGCTGAGCGGGTGCCGGCGACGGGTATCGGAATAGCGCCGCAGCAGGATTTCCTCGGCGGCGTCGAAGAAGATCAGCGTGCCTTCCAGGCCCAGTTGCGCCAGCGCCGCGCGCCACTGCGCCAGCTTGCCCAGTTCGGCGTGGCCGCTGCGGGCATCGATGCCGACCGCGATCTTCTGCGGCAGGGTGTCGCCCTTCATCAGGCTGCGCACGAACGACGGCAGCAGTTCGACCGGCAGGTTGTCGACGCAGTAGTAGTCCAGATCCTCGAAGGTTTTCAGTGCGACCGACTTGCCCGAACCGGACAGCCCGCTGACGATGACAACGGTGGGAGGAGTCGCCTGCACCGCCGGGGGGATCTCGTCTCCCGGGGAACTCATGGCGTACTCCGCTCCAGCAGGTTGCTGTGGCGGGCGATGAACATCGCCGCGGGATCGATGCCCTTGGTGCGCAGGATGTGCAGACGGGTGGCCGCTTCGGTCAGCACCGCCAGGTTGCGGCCCGGCATCACCGGCAGGGTGATCAGGGGCACGTCCAGGTCGAGTACGTGGCGGGTGCCGGAATCGCCGGTCAGGCGCTCGTAGCCGTGTGGATTGGGCTCGGTCATCGGTCGGGTCAGATGCACGATCAGGCGCAGGTACTTGTTCTTCTTGACCGCGGTATCGCCGAACATCTCGCGCACGTTCAGCACGCCCAGACCGCGGACTTCCAGCAGATCCTGCAGCAGTTCGGGACAGGTGCCGTCGAGTACGTCCGGGGCGATCTGGGTGAACTCGGGCGCATCGTCGGCGACCAGCCGGTGGCCGCGGCTGAGCAGCTCCAGCGCCAGTTCGCTCTTGCCGGAACCGGCTTCACCGGTGATCAGCACGCCGATGGAATAGATCTCCATGAACACGCCGTGGAGCGTCACCCGCGGCGCCAGCGTGCGCGCGAGGTGATAGGAAAGATGATTCAGCAGTTCGTGCCCGCGCTTGGGCGAGATCCACAGCGGCGTATCGGTTTCGTTGGCCGCCTCGCGCAGGTCCTCCGGGCACTGCTGGTTCTTGCTGATGACCAGCGCGAGCGGACGGAAGTGGACGATCTTCTCGATCGTTTCCCAGCGCTGGCGGGAATCCAGCGAATCCAGCCAGGTCAGTTCCTCGGTGCCCAGGATCTGCACCTTGTTGGGATAGACCGCGTTGAGGTATCCGGCCAGCGATGGCCGACGCGCGATGGTGTCGCCGGCTTCGAGGATCCGGTTCTCGCCCTTCTGGCCGGCCACCCAGCGCAGGGCCAGCTTCTCTTTCTGCTGCTCGAAGAGTTCGCGTGCGGTGATACTGGTATTCATCATGCGGCGAGAACGGACAGGGAGGAGAGGAGCACGCGCGCCGGAACGGCGTGGCATGGATACATCCGGGGCAAAACGAAATCTTCCCGCCCGGACGCGTCGGCGACACGGGCAGGGGGAGTGTAATCCGGAGGGAACGGAACTGCTAATGCAGTGTGAAGAACGCGGTCCTGCCCTTGCCCGGACCGCGATGGTCGCAGGCAAGGGCGGTTGGGGGCGGGAACCGCGTCAGCCGACCGCTTCCACGCGCGTGCCGCGCTGGACGTCGGTCTTCTTTTCCTTGTGCTTGACCAGCAGGCGATCGAGCTTGTCAGCCAGGATGTCGATGGCGGCGTACATGGTCTGCGCGCCGGCGTCGGCGTGGAGGGTACGGCCCGCGAGGGATACGGTCGCTTCGGCGACGTAATCGGGTTTGCGCGTACAGAGTTGGGTACGAACTTCGAAGGGTTGGTCGAAATGGCGCTCCAGGCGCTTCAGCTTGGTTTCCACGTATTCGCGCAGGGCGGGAGTGACTTCGATTTCATGCCCGTAGGTCTCGATACGCATCGCTTGCCTCCTTCTGTCGGTGATGCAGTGCTGTCGGCACTGCGAAGAACGCGTTGTCGTGTTCTATGACAACGGAATCGGGTTCGGGTTCCAGACATCTCCGGCAGCGCGGCCAATCGCCGCACTGACAAGATGGATCCGATCCCGGTGGCGATCAAGCGCCTGCGGACGAAAAGTGATGTTTCAGTCCAGGCGCACGCGTTCGTGCGATGACAGGATGTGCAGGGCTTCACGGTATTTGGCCACCGTACGCCGTGCCACGGGGACGCCCGAGGCTTTCAGCAGATCAGCCAGCTTGGCGTCGGACAGCGGCTTGCGCGGATTTTCCTGTTCGATCAGGCGCCGGATCATGGCCTGGATCGCGGTGCTGGAGGCCTCGCCGCCGCCCTCGGTGTCGATGCCGGAGGCGAAGAACGCCCGCAGGGGCAGGGTTCCACGTGGGGTTCGCACGTACTTGCGGGCGATCGCGCGTGAAACCGTGGATTCGTGCAGACCGACTTCGCCGGCGACTTCGCGCAGGGTCAAGGGGCGCAGCGCCTGTTCACCGAACTCCAGGAAGCCGGACTGTTCGCGAATCAGGCAGCGGGTGACCTTGAGCAGCGTTTCGCCCCGCGCTTCCAGGCTCCTGAGCAGCCAGCGGGCTTCCTGCAACTGGCCCTTCAGATAGCCGGCGTCGCTCTCGCCGCACTGCCGGATCATCTGTTCATAGCCCCGGTGTATGCCGATGCGGGGCAGCGTGTTTCCGGCCAGCGCGGCCCGCCAGATCCCGCGCTGGCGCCAGACCACGCAGTCGGGGACCACATAGGTATCGCTGCCGAGTTCACCGATCTGGGCGCCGGGCTTGGGATCCAGGGTGCGAAGCAGGGCCACCGCGGTTTCGACCTCGGGCACGGGTTGCCTGAGTTCGGCGGCGATGCCGGCGATCCCGCTGCGTGGCAGCCGATCCAGCGGACCATCGGCGATCCGTATCGCCAGGGCCCTGCCGGGTGTGTCGTCGCTGAGCACGGCCAATTGCAGACGCAGGCATTCGCCCAGCGAACGCGCGCCGACGCCTACCGGATCGAAGCGCTGCAACTGATGCAGGACCACGCCGATCTCCTCCTCGTCGACGTCCAGTTCGGGCTTCAGGGCCTCGGCGATGCCGGCGAGGGGCTCGCGCAGGTAGCCATCTTCCTCCAACGCATCGATCAGTGTGCTGCCGATGCGGCGATCACGCGGGGAAAGATGGGAGAGGTGCAACTGCCAGAGCAGGTGATCGCGCAGGGTGTCGGCTTCGGCGATCCGTTCGGCGGCGCTGCCGGGGTCGTCATCGTCGAAGGAGCCGCCCCCCGAAGTGGCCCACGGCCCTTCGTCGGGCGCCCAATCGTCCCCGGCCGGACCCTCGTCGTCGTGGCGGGTTTCCTGGGCCTCGCCGTTCGCTTCCGTCGACGGTCCATCCTCGCCGGTGGCGGGGGCGTCGTCGGTCCAGTCCAGCAGCGGATTGGATTCCACGGCCTGGGTGATTTCCACTTCCAGTTCCGCGGTCGACATCTGCAGCAAACGGATGGCCTGACGCAGCTGCGGCGTCATGACCAGTTGCTGTCCCAGCGATGTCTGGAGGCGTGGTTTCATCCGATGTCCGAAGGCGACGGCATGGCCTGCGGTCCGGGTGGTGCGGCATCGCCCTCAGAGACGGAAAGTTTCCCCCAGGTACACGCGCCGCACATCCGGATTGGCCAGCAGCGCGTCCGGTGCCCCCTGCGCCAGCACGCTGCCCTCGTTGAGGATATACGCCCGGTCGCAGATTCCCAAGGTCTCGCGCACGTTGTGGTCGGTGATCAGCACGCCGATGCCCCGGTTCTTGAGGTGCTTGACGATGCGCTGGATTTCGCCGACCGAGATGGGGTCGACACCGGCGAACGGCTCGTCCAGAAGCATCAGGCGGGGCTGGGCCGCGAGGGCGCGGGCGATTTCGCAACGCCGCCGCTCGCCGCCGGACAGGCTGGCGCCCAGCTGGTCGGCGACGTGGCTGATCTGGAGTTCGTCCAGCAGCGAGGCCAGTTCCTTCTCGATGCCTGCCCCGTCCAGGTCCTCGCGCAGTTCCAGGACCAGGCGGATGTTGTCGGCCACGCTCAGCTTGCGGAACACCGAGGGTTCCTGCGGCAGGTAACCCACCCCCAGCTTGGCGCGCTGGTACATCGGTTCGGCGGTGATGTCCTGGCCGTCCAGTTCGATCCGGCCGGCGTCGGCGGCCACCAGGCCGACAATCATGTAGAAACAGGTGGTCTTGCCGGCGCCGTTCGGCCCCAGCAGGCCGACCACTTCGCCGGCTTCCAGGCTCAACCCGAAATCGCTGACGACCTTGCGCTGGCGATAGGTCTTGCGCAGGCCCTGTGCGGTCAACATCACTTGGTGCCCTGCGGTTGCGCCGACTTCGGCTTGATCACGGTCCGCACGCGGGTGCCGTCGCCGCCGCTTTCCATGTTGCCGGTCTTGGTGTTGTAGACCATCTTCTGGCCGCTGTTGGAGCCGCGCGGCGATTTCACCGTGTAGTTGCCGATGAAGGTGATGGTTTCGGTCGCCATGTCGTATTCGACGCGATCGGCGGTGGCGTCCATCCAGGAGCCATCGTCCATCTGCTGTTTCAGCTTGACCTGTTGGCCGGTGAACACGGCGCGGGAGATCTCGCCATTGTTCATGAAGATCTCGCCGGCGCTGGAACGGATGTCCAGCGAGCCCTGGACGACGGTCACGCCCTTGCTCAGCACGATCTTGCTGTTGCCTTCGTAGGAGCCGTTCTGGTGGCCGGCATCGATGATCATGTCCTGGTTCCGATCGGACGACTTGGCCCAGACCGCGGCACAGGCCAGCAGGAGCGGAAGCAGCAGGGCGCTAGCGCGCAGACTTGGGTGCATAGACACTTTTGACCTGGGATTTGAATTCGTAGGTTTTGTTCTTCAGGTGCGTCTCGAAGCCGACGCCACTGAGTATAGAACCGGGCCGGGTGATGGTAACCGCCAGTTCGGTGGTCGCCAGATTCTTGTCCGGGAAGATGTCCAGCCGTTGGGTCCTGAACACCGTTGGCGGGGGGGCGTCGGTCGGGCTGGTGCCCTGGACGTCCGTGAGCAGCCGCAATTCGGAGTGATCCGGGCTCATCCAGCCGGTCTTGGAACGCATCTGCCAGTACTTGCCCTCGCTGTCGGGCAGCAGGAACAGCGGAGTGGTGATCGACAGGCTTTCGTCGGCCGGGTTGCGGTGCATCTCCGGGGCGCGCAGGGTCACCGCTTCCTTGCCCTGCTTGTCGAGGGCGACGACTTCGAAGTCATGCATGACGTAGTCGGACCGGTCGGGCCCGGCGGCGACGGCTTCCGGACGGGCGCGCTGCTTCCATGCCGACCAGCCGCTGAAGATCGCGGCCACCAGCAGCACCAGGCCAATGGTCAGGCGCCAGTTCATGCGATGCCCTCCCACAGGCCGGCGGCGTGGCCTTGCGCCCCCAGCAGCAGATCGCAGGCCTCGCGGGCGGCGCCGCGACCGGCGCGGGCGCGGGTGCGCCAATGGGCGTGGCGGGCGGTCCAGGCATGGGCATCGGACGGCGCGATGGCGAGGCCGACCGCGCGCAGGGGTGCCAGATCGGGCAGGTCGTCGCCCATGAAGGCCACCTGCGCACGATCCAGGCCGAGCTCGGCACAGAGGGCGTCGACCTGGGCCAGCTTGTCCTTGACCCCGACATGGATGCGCACGCCCAGTTCGCGCGCCCGCCGTTCGGCGGCAGGACTGTGGCGGGCGGTAATCAGCGCGACTTCGACCCCGGCGCGCCGCAGCAGCACCAGGCCCTGTCCGTCATGGATGTGGAACGCCTTGGACTCCCGCCCCTCGTCGTCATAGATCAGGCGGCCATCGGTCAGCGTGCCGTCGACGTCGAAGCAGGCCAGCCGTATCCCCCGGGCGCGGGCGATCAGGGCATCGTCGATGTCGGCGAGATGGGACAGGGGCATGGTTAGGGCGGACTGGTGAATCGAAAGGGAGAACCGGAGCGGGAGGGGCGGATTCCCCGCCGCCCTTTCCGGTTCCGGGGCTTCTTAGACCACGCGCGCGCGCAACAGGTCATGAATGTTGAGGGCGCCGACCGGCCGTTGTTCAGCGTCGACCACGATCAGACCGCTGATTTTATGGGTTTCCATCATGCGGGCGGCCTCCACGGCCAACTGGTCGGCACCGATGGTCTTGGGCTGGCGGGTCATCAGGTCGGCGATGCGGGCGTGGCGGATGTCCAGGGCGGGGTTGTCCAGGGTCCGGCGCAGGTCGCCGTCGGTGAACAATCCCACCAGACGTTGCCCCGCGTCCACCACCGCGGTCATGCCCAGGCGCTTGCGGCTCATTTCCATCAGCGCTTCGCTCAGCGTCGCGCCCTCGGTCACCCGGGGGACGTCGTCGCCGGCATGCATGACGTCGGTGATGTGCAGCAGCAGGCGCCGGCCGAGACTGCCGGCCGGATGGGAACGGGCGAAGTCGTCGGCGGTGAAACCGCGGGCTTCCAGCAGGGCCACCGCCAGCGCATCCCCCATCGCGAGGGTCGCGGTGGTGCTGCTGGTCGGCGCCAGATCCAGCGGACAGGCTTCGGCCGGGACGCTGACGTCCAGATGGATGCTGCACTCCCGGGCCAGGGTGGACGCGGGCTTGCCGGTCATGGCGATCACGGTGTTGCCCTGGCGCTTGAGCACCGGCAGCAGCATCAGCAGTTCGTCCGACTCGCCGGAATAGGACAACGCCAGCACCACGTCGGCGTCGGTGATCATGCCCAGATCGCCGTGACCGGCCTCGCCGGGGTGCACGTAGAAGGCCGGGGTGCCGGTGGAGGCCAACGTGGCGGCGATCTTGCGGGCGATGTGCCCGGACTTGCCCATGCCGGTGGCGACGACCCGGCCGTGGCAGGCCAGGATGGCGCGGCAGGCCGCCGAAAAGCCGCCGTCGATGCGGTTGGCCAGCGCGGTCAACGCCTGCGCCTCGATCTCGATCACCCGTCGCCCGCTCGCGACCAGTTGGGCGTCCTGCACGGCCGGGTTGGAGGAGAGCGTCTGGGGCATGCGGGAGCCGGGCGGAGGGATAGAATAGGCGGCCATTTTATTAGGAAATGCCTGTTGGACACCGAAACCATACGTAAACTCATCGAATCCGGCCTGCCGGGCGCGCAGGCGCAGGTCGAGGGAGCGGACGGAGTGCACTTCGAGGCGACGGTGGTGGCGGAAGCGTTCCGCGGCAAACTGCCGCTGGCCCGGCACCGGATGGTCTACGCGACCCTGGGCGACCTGATGGGCGGCGCCATCCACGCGCTGGCCCTGAAGACGGTCACCCCGGACGGCAAATAGGCCGGATGACGGCGCAGTCCGCCCCGGTCGCTTCCGGCAGCTGCCTGTGCGGCGGCATCCGCTACCGCGTGCGCGGCGGGCTGGGGGCGATGGTGGTCTGCCATTGTTCGCGATGCCGCAAGGCCAACGGTTCGGCGTTCCAGGCGGTGGTGCCGATCGCGACCGCCGGTTTCGAACTGCTGGAAGGGACCGAACTGCTGGCGGGATACGAATCCTCGCCCGGTGTCCACCGGATGTTCTGTCGCCGCTGCGCGTCGCCGTTGTACAGTCGCCGCGACGCGATGCCGGAGCAGCTGCGGCTGCGCGTGGGCAGCCTGGATACCCCCTTGTCCGCCGGGCCCGCGATGCACATCTTCGTGGGTTCCAAGGCGGACTGGTACGAGATCCACGATCGTGCCGAGCAGCATCAGACCCGTCCCGGCGAATGAGCCGGACAACTCTCCCCTTTTTCCATTCGAGTGATCCATGCAGAAAATCGTAGTGACCGGCGGCATCCCGCTCCAGGGTGAAGTCACCATCTCCGGCGCCAAGAACGCGGTGCTGCCGATTCTTTGCGCCACCCTGCTCGCCGACGCGCCCGTTGAAATCACCAACGTCCCGCATCTGCACGACGTGGTGACCACCATCAAATTGCTGGGCGAACTCGGCGCAGGCATCAGCATCGACGAGGGCACGCTGTCGCGCGGCAGCGGCATCATCGTCGACCCGCGCAGCGTCAATCAGCACGTGGCGCCGTATGAACTGGTCAAGACGATGCGCGCGTCGATCCTGGTGCTCGGTCCGCTGCTGGCGAAGTACGGCGCGGCCGAAGTGTCGCTGCCGGGCGGCTGCGCGATCGGATCGCGCCCGGTCGATCAGCACATCAAGGGCCTGCAGGCGCTGGGCGCGGACATCGTGGTCGAGAACGGCTACGTGAAGGCCAAGGCCAAGCGGCTCAAGGGCAACCGCTACGTGTTCGACATGGTCACCGTGACCGGCACCGAGAACGTGCTGATGGCGGCCACACTCGCCGAAGGCACCACGGTGCTCGAGAACGCGGCGATGGAGCCGGAGATCACCGATCTGGCGGACTGCCTGATCGCGCTGGGTGCGGACATCGAGGGCGCGGGCACCCCGCGCATCGTGGTGCGTGGTGTCGAGCGACTCAACGGCGGTCGCCATGCGGTGCTGCCTGACCGCATCGAGACCGGAACCTTCCTGGTGGCCGCGGCAATGACCGGCGGCCGCATCATCGCCCGCCGTGCCCGTGGCGACACCCTGGACGCGGTGCTGGACAAGCTGAGCGAGGCGGGCGCCTCCATCGAGACCACCGCCGACACCATCAGCCTGGACATGCAGGGCAGGCGCCCGCGCGCGGTCAGCCTGACCACCGCGCCGTACCCGGCGTTCCCGACCGACATGCAGGCGCAACTGATGGCGCTGAACTGCGTGGCCGAAGGCGTTGGCGTGATCAACGAGACCATCTTCGAAAACCGCTTCATGCACGTGAACGAGCTGCTGCGCCTGGGCGCGGACATCCGCGTGGAAGGGCATACGGCGATCGTGCGCGGTGTGGAGAAGCTCAGCGGCGCGCCGGTGATGGCGACGGATCTGCGCGCATCGGCCTCGTTGATCCTCGCCGGCCTGGTGGCCGGGGGCGATACCGTGATCGACCGCATCTATCATCTGGATCGCGGCTACGAGAACATCGAAGAGAAGCTGGGCGCGCTGGGCGCCCGCATCCGCCGGATTTCCTGAGCACGCCACGATGTCGACGACAAAGCGCGCACGTTTCTCGCCCCGGCGCAAGGCGCTGCTGGTGTTCTTCGCCCTGCTGCTGGCCGTGCTGGCCTATCTGCATTTCACCGGAGCAGCCGGCACCAGCGGTATTTCCAACAAGGACATGGACTGGAACGGCGACGGCAACGTCACCGAGCAGGAAATCATGCAGGCGTTCTACGCGGTGGTGGTGGAGAAGCACACCGAAGGCCGCCGCGAATGCCGCTCCTACACGTGGCGCAGTGACGGCAAATCGATCCGGGTGGATTGCCGGACCACGGTCGCCACCCGCGAAGAACCCGCGAAGTGAAGCGATGAAAAAAAGCCCGGCAATCGCCGGGCTTTTTTCGGTCCGCCGGATCAGCGCCAGGACTTGATGGTCAGGTCGATGGAATCCTGACCGTTCTCGCGCTGCAGGATGCGTGCCGGCACCGGCATGTCAGGCACCACCCAGACGATCATCTGCTTGTTGCCGTCGGTGCGGATGACCTTGGTGGCTTCCTGGGACTTGCCGGCCACGGTGATGCGCTCCTTGCCGGCCACCTGGTAGGTCATCGGCTTGGCGCGACCGTTCTCGACCATGCGATAGCGCAGCGGCTTGCCGGCGGCGACATCGCGCACGATCGCCAGGTTCACCAGCAGCGCATCCATGTCCCCCGGCTGCAGCTTCAGCGGGCCGGCTCGATCGGGCTTGATGTCGCCGCTCCAGGTGGCCTGCGACTTGCCCCAGTCGTAGACGGTGTCCACCGACTTCTTCTTGACCAGAATGCGCGAACTGTCGCTGCTGGACAGCGGGCGCAGGCGGCCGTTCTGCTCGTCGAACACGGTCTTCTGGCTCAGGTCGACCAGCTGGTTGCGGATGCTCAGGCTGTACTGCCAGCGGTTGTTGCCCTGGGGGGCGACGCTCATCTGGCCTTCGCCGAGCATGCCCAACGCACTGGCCTGATACTGGGCGGTGAATGCATCGACGGCCCAGGCAGGCGCGGTGGCCAGCGCCAGCAGGGCCGCCAGCGCGGGCAGGCGGAACATGCGGAAAGGAAGCAACGAGGCGATCTTCTTGTTCATGGCTTACGGTACTCCTTGGTACTCGATCAGGCGCAGATCCAGTTTGTCCTCGCCATCTTCCCGCTGGAGGATGCGGACCGGCGTCGGGACGCCCTGGGCCACCCAGAAAATGGTTTCGTCATTGCCGCCATTGGTGCGGTCCACACGCATGGCGTCGTAGCTGAGGTCGTCCACCGTGACGATTTCGGTCTGCGGCGCGACCGCGTACTGGTAGTCACGGGTTTTGCCGAAATCGACCACGCGGTAATGCAACTGGCGGCCGGGTTCGGCGTCGCGGATGACCGCCAGGTTGACCAGCAACGCGCTCATGTCGCCAGGCTGCAGCGGAACAGGCGCGCGCCGGTTCTTCTTCAGATCACCCTGCCAGCGGGCCGACAGGACGCTCCAATCATAGACGCCGACCACCTTCTTGCCGGTGAAAAGCGCGCTCTGGGTCGTGGCCTGGCTGAGCGGCCGGAATGCCTCGCCCGCGGTGTCGAACAGCGTGCTCTGCTGGATGTCCAACCCCGACAGGCGGGCCAGGCCGCGGGTTCCGCGCACGCCGAGATCGACTTGCCAGCGCCCGTCGCCCGGCACCTGCGCGACCTTCATCGTCGCGCTGCCCGCCAGCTTGCCGGCGCGATAGGCGTCGTAGGTGGCCACGAAAGGCTCCAGCGCCCATGTGGGCGCGCTGATCAGCAGCAGGGTGGCCAGCAGCATTGCGCGGGTCGGGAGCGGCGTCATGTCGCGATGGGGAGGGTCAGTTGACCGGCAGAATCTAGGGACAGAGGTTTTAATAAGGGCTGACCATCCAGCCAGACCACGTCTCCCTGTTCAGTGAGACGGCCGGAGATCACCAGCGCCACGGTGGTCGCCAGCAGGGCGTGCTCGCGGGGCAGCAGGCGGGCGGCCAGATCCTCGGGGGCATCACCCGGAAGCACCGGGATGGTGGCCTGGGCGATGACCGCGCCCGCGTCCAGTTCCGGCACTACCCAGTGCACGCTGACGCCATGCTCGCGGTCGCCCGCTTCCAGGGCCCGTGCGTGGGTATGCAGGCCCCGGTACCTGGGCAGCAGGGAAGGATGGATGTTGAGCAGGCGGCCACGGAAACGGGCGGTGAAGGCCTCTCCGAGGATGCGCATGTAGCCGGCGCAGATCACCCAGTCGGGGCGGACCGCGTCCACGGCGTCCGCCAGGGCCGCGTCGAAGTCCGCGCGATCCGGGAAGCGCCGCGCGTCCGCGCTCCAGCGCAGCGGTTCCGGTACGCGGGCCAGCGCGGGCGCCTTGGGCTTGTCGGAGAACACGCCGACGATCCGCGCGTCCAGCCGGCCGGCATCGATGGCGTCCAGCAGCGCCTGCAGATTGCTGCCGCGTCCGGAGACCAGGATGGCGATCCGATTCTTGTTCATGGTCGGCGTGGTTCCCGGCGCTCGCGCCGCATCAGCGGCCGCATCGCCAATGCGCCGAGGGTGGCCAGCAGCATGTCGGCGTGCGCGTCCCAGACATCCCCCTGCTGACCGTTGTAGGACTCGGCCGCCTCCGGCGACAGCGTCAGTGCGATGCCCCATTCCAGCCATTCGTACAACAGGCTGGTGCACATGATCAGCATCACCGCGATGGCGAAGCCCTGGCCAGCCGTCAGCGGCCAGCGCTGGCGCAGCCAGTGCCACACCGCCGGGGTGAAGCAGATGCCGTAGAGCAGATGGATGAGGCGATCGAAATGATTGCGGCGCCAGCCGAACAGTTCGCTCAGCGTCTGTCCGGTCAGCGCGCGCGCCCATTGATCGTACGGCACGTTGGAGTACAACCAGCGCGCACCGATGCAGTGCAGGGCGATGAAGACGCAGACGAGGGTGAAATGCGACGTGCGCATGGGCCAGCGTCGATCGTGCGCGAACAGCCAGATCAGGCCGACCACGGTCAGGCTGCTGTGCAACGTCTGCTCGAACGGCCAGCGCGGCGCGATCCAGCTGAGGGCGAAGATCGCCAACGCCGAGGCGAAGGCGACCCGTTTGCCGGACTGCATGGGGATCAGCCGATCGAAACGCGCTCGGCGTCGCCGGCCCTGGTCACTTCGCCGATGCGCCAGTTCGGCAGCTGCAGGCGGGCCAGGTCGGCTTCCACCGCGGCGACCTCGCCGGGCGCGACCACCAGCACGAAGCCGATGCCGCAGTTGAAGGTGCGCCACATTTCGCTGTTTTCCACCGCGCCTTCGCGCTGCAGCCAGTCGAATACCGGCGGCAAGGTCCAGGCGCTGGCATCGATGCGCAGGCCCAGGCCGTCCGGCACCACCCGGATGATGTTCTCGGTCAGGCCGCCACCGGTGATGTGCGCCATCGCGTGCATGTCGTGCGTCTTCAGCAGCTCCAGCACCGGTTTGACGTACAGGCGGGTCGGGGCCATCAAGGCATCGACCAGCTTGACCCCGCCGAGATCCAGATCACCGGGACGGCCGGCGCGATCGTAGATGCGGCGGATCAGCGAATAGCCATTGGAGTGCGGGCCGCTGGAGGCGATGCCGATCAGCAGATCGCCCGCGCGGACCTTGGCGCCGTCGAGCAGCTTCGACTTCTCCACCGCGCCGACGGTGAAGCCGGCCAGGTCGTACTCGCCTGGCGGGTACATGTCGGGCATCTCGGCGGTCTCGCCACCGATCAACGCGCAGCCGGACAATTCGCAGCCCTTGGCGATGCCGCCGACCACCGCGACCGTGGTCTCCACGTCCAGCTTGCCGGTGGCGAAGTAGTCGAGGAAGAACAGCGGTTCGGCGCCCTGCACCAATACATCGTTGACGCACATGCCGACCAGGTCGATGCCGATGGTGTCATGGCGGTTCAGCTGCTGGGCAAGCTTGAGCTTGGTGCCGACGCCATCGGTGCCGGAAACCAGCACGGGCTCCTTGTATTTGCCGGACAGATCGAACAGCGCGCCGAAACCACCCAGACCGCCCATCACCTCCGGGCGGAAGCTGCGCCGGACCAGCGGCTTGATGCGTTCGACCACCTCGTTGCCGGCGTCGATGTCGACCCCCGCTTCGCGGTAGGTCATCGGGGTGGGGGCGGGAGGCGTCGGCTGGGTCACGGCAATGGGTCGCAAGGGCAAGGCGCGTGATTTTAAAGGAATCCGCGCCCGGTTCGGACGTTCCCTGAACGGCCGGCGTTGGCGCTGGCGACTCATTCGGGCAACAATTCCCCCGATTTGCGGAGCACAGGGACGCTCGATGCGCTGGATGAGAGCTTTCGTATTCGCCGCGGCCACGCTGATGGCCGCCTCGTGGACGGTCACCCCGGCCCAGGCCCAGAGCGGGCTGCGCACCGAGGGGGACGTTGCCGCCGCGCGCGGCACCTACGAGGCCGAGGTGCCGGTGAACGGGCAGGGCGAGGCGGAACGCAACGGCGCGTTCGCGCGCGCGCTGGGCGTGGTGCTGGCCAAGATGTCCGGCGACCGGGCGGTGACCGGACGGCCCGGCGTGGGCCAGGAACTGCGCAACGCCCGCAATCTCGTCGACAGCTACGACTACCGCCAGGACCAGGGCACCTCGCCCAGCGGCGCCCCGACGTTCCGCACCACCCTGATCGTCCGATTCGATTCCGATGCCGTCGACGGCATGGCCGCGGTCCTGGGCCTGCCGGTCTGGCCGCAGCCACGCCCCAAGCCGGTGGTCTGGCTGGCCATCAACGATGGCAGTGGCCCGCGCCTGGTCGGCCTGTCGCAGGCCAATGCGGTGCGTCCGCTGCTCAGTCGCGCGCAGGACCGGGGCTACAGCCTCGGCCTGCCGGCCGGCAATGCGGCCGAACAGGCGCTGGTGGGGGCGATCTGGCGCCAGGACGCGGCGGCGGTGGCGCGCGCCTCGGCCCGCTACAACCCGCCGATGCAGTTGATCGGCAAGCTCTACCGGAACAAGGGCGGCTGGACCGCCGACTGGGTGTTCGTCGACGCCGGCAAGGTCCTGTCCACCTGGTCGACCAGCGATGTCGATGCGCGCCGGGCGATGGCCGGTGGCGCGGATGGCACCGCCGACGCGCTGGTCAAGCGTTACGCCAAGCGCGGCGCGGCCGGCCCGGCCGGAACCTACCGCGTGGTGTTCGCGGGCATCAACAGCACCGACGACTACCTGCGCCTGATGGGCCAACTGCAGAAGATGGCGGTGGTGCGGCGAATCACCCCCGTGCGCGCCAGTGGCGACACCCTGGAACTGGATCTGGAGCTGATTTCGGGCCTGTCCGGCTTCCGCCGCATGCTGGGCGAAGACAGTCCGCTGATCGGTGGCGAGGGCGAGCCGCCGGTGTTCCGCCTGAAGTAAATCCTCCCGTACCCACAGGACGTTCATTCGCATGGATCTTTCTTCCACTCCGGTCGGCACGCTGGCGAGGCGCTGGCAATGGCTGTTGATCGCCGCCATCGTCGGCTGGGTGATCTACCTGCTGGCGCCGGTGCTGACGCCGTTCGTCTGCGCGGCGCTGCTGGGGTGGCTGGGCGATCCCTGGGTGGATCGGCTGGAACGCACTGGCCGCTCGCGCACGACCTCGGTGGTGCTGGTGTTCACCCTGATGCTGCTGTTGCTGGTGCTGGCGCTGCTGATCCTGGTGCCGATGCTGGAACGGCAGATCGTGACGCTGGTGGAATCGCTACCGGAATACCGGGACTGGTTCGTGCAGCGCGCGCTGCCGTGGGTCGAACAGCACACCGGCCTGGAACTGGTGGCCTGGCTGGATCCGGACCGGATCATGGAATGGCTGCGCGGGCACTGGCAGCAGGCTGGCGGCGTGGCCGCGACGTTCTTCGGCTATCTGTCGCGTTCGGGCTTCGCGATGATGGCCTGGGTGGCCAACATCGTGCTGCTGCCGATCCTCACTTTCTACTTCCTGCGCGACTGGGACAAGCTGGTCGAGCGTGTGGCCGCGCTGATACCGCGCGATCACGTCGCCACCGTGGACCGGCTGGCGTTGGAATCCAACGACGTGCTGGGCGCGTTCCTGCGTGGACAGTTCCTGGTGATGCTGGCGCTTGGCGCCATCTACGCCATCGGCCTGTCGGTGGTGGGGCTCAAGCTGGGTCTGCTGATCGGCATCATCGCCGGCTTGATCAGCTTCGTCCCGTACCTGGGCACCGCCAGCGGCATCGTCCTGGGCGTGATCGCCGCGCTGGTCCAGACCGGCGGCGACTGGAGTCTGGTGGCGCTGGTGCTGGTGGTGTTCGTCATCGGGCAGATGCTGGAAGGCTACGTGCTCACGCCACGCATCGTCGGCGATCGCATCGGTCTGCACCCGGTGGCGGTGATCTTCGCGATCATGGCCGGCGGCCAGTTGTTCGGTTTTCTCGGGATGCTGTTGGCGCTGCCGGTGGCGGCGGTCGCCAATGTGCTGCTGCGCTATGCGCACGAGCGCTATACGCAGAGCAAGCTGTATGCCGGCGAGCATCCAACCATCCTGCTCGACTCCTATGTCGACAAGAGCACCCTGGACAGGGGCACGCAGGACGAGGGCGGCGACAAGTCGAACAGCGAAGGCCAGTGAAGTGAGTCGTCCTTCTTCTCCCGGCGGGCTGACGCCACAGCTGCCGCTGGCGCTGCGCTATCCGCCGGACCAGCGTTTCGAGAGTTTCGTCGGTGCGCCGGACGGCGCGCTGGCGCAGCTGCGCGCGCTGGCCGAGGGCACCTCCTCCGACTGGCTGTACCTGGTGGGGGCGCCGCGGACCGGCAAGACCCATCTCTCACTCGCCCTGTGCGCGCATGCCGAACAAAACGGCGCGCGCGCGGCGTTCCTTCCGATGGCGGCGGCGGTCGGGCGGCTGCGCGAAGCGCTGCAGTCGCTGGAAGGGCATGACGTGGTGGCGCTGGACGGACTGGATCTGATCGCGGGCAACCGCGAGGACGAAGTCGCGCTGTTCGACTTCCACAACCGCGCGCGCCCCGCCGGCATCCGCGTGCTGTACACCGCGCGCGACGTGCCCACGGAGATCGGACTGGTGCTGCCGGATCTGTGCTCGCGGCTGTCGCAGTGCACGCGGGTGATGCTGGTGCCGCTGGACGATGACGGGCGCCGCGAGGTGTTGCGCGAACGTGCGCAGCGGCGCGGCCTGGTGCTGGAGGACGCGGCCATCGACTGGCTGCTGACCCGCACCGATCGCGATCTCGGCCGCCTGGTGGCGGTGTTCGAGCAACTGGATCGGGCGTCGCTGGCGGCGCAACGGCGAATCACCGTGCCGTTTCTGCGCAGCGTGCTGGAGCCGCGCTGAGTCATCGCGCGCGGCGACGGACGGGTGTGATGATGCGCCGCCGTTCCATCCACTGGTGAAAAAACAGCCAACCGGCTTGACACGCCCGCCCCGTGGGGCGGTCCGTCACTTATCCACATCTTTGTCGGTTTTTCATCCACACCGATTGTGGACAACCCTTCATGCCGGCTCAGCCGCGCAGGGCCGCGTCCAGCTGCGCCAGCCGCTCCGGCGTGCCGACATCGGTCCAGCCTCCGCCCCAGTACTCGCCGTGGATGGCGCCCTCGGGCATGTGCGCGCGCAACAGGTGCACGAGCGCGAAGCGCGGCGGCATGCCGACCTGATCGCCAACGATCGCGTTCCAGTCGTCGAGCAGAGCGGGGCGGTAGACACCCAGGCCCGCATAGGTGAGGCGCCGTGCGCCATCGTCGCGGACCGTACCGTCGTCCTCCAGCGCGAAGTCGCCGTGGGTCTTGTGGGCGGGTGTATCCACCATGACGAGGTGCGCCAGTCCGTCCGGTTCGGCGGGCAGGCGGGTGAAGTCGTAGTCGGTCCAGACGTCGCCGTTGACCAGCAGGAAGGGCTCCTCGCCCAGCAGCGGCCGCGCGTGCAGCATGCCGCCGCCGGTTTCCAGCGGCGTCGGTCCTTCGTGCGACCAGTGCAGTCGCAGGCCCCAGCGTTCGCCATCACCCAGCATCTGCGGGAACTGTCCTGCCAGCCAGCTGATGTTGATCACCACATCGCGGATGCCCATCGCGGCGAGCTTTTCGAGGTGCCAGACGATCAGCGGTTTGCCACCCGCCTGCAACAGCGGCTTGGGCGTGTGATCGGTGAGCGGACGCATCCGCTCACCCAGGCCGGCGGCGAGGATGAGCGCTTTCATGCCGTCGGCTCCTTCGCCTGCATGGCGGGCTTGATGCGTTCGTCCAGCAATTGGCGCAGGTCCGCCAGCAGTGGGTGCCGGGGCAGCACCTCGTCAAGGAAGGTGATGAAACGCGGGGCGTCCGGCAGATAGCGCATCTTGCCGTCGCGGTAGTGGAGGCGGGCAAAGATGCCGAGGATTTTCAGGTGTCGCTGGATGCCCATCCAGTCGGCATCGCGCAGGAACACCGGCCAGGCGTCGGGCACCGGGATGCCGGCCTGCCGCGCCCGCGCGTGGTATTGCGCCAGCCAGCCGTCGACCCGTTCCAGCGGCCAGCTGAGGAAGGCGTCCTTGAACAGGCTGACCGGGTCATAGGCCACCGGTCCCCAGACGCAGTCCTGGAAATCCAGCACGGTCGGCAGGGGGCGTGTCGGCATCAGATTGCGCGGCATGTAGTCGCGGTGGGTCAGTACGCGCGCCTGCGCCAGCGCGTTGTCCATCAGGCGTCGCTGCGTCCGTTGCAGGCGTTCGCCTTCGCCGCAATCCAGGGTGATGCCCAGATGGCGGCCGAGGAACCATTCCTCGAACAGGCCCGCGTCCCGCTGCAGCAGCGCTTCGCCGAACTCGCCGGTACCTTCCGGCGGGGTGATTCCCTGCAGCTTGATCAGTTCGTCGATGGCCAGGTCGAACCAGCCATCCGCGCTGCCGGCGTCGATGCTCTGGGCCAGGGTCGGTCCACCCAGATCCTCCAGCAGCAGGAAGCCGGCCTCGACGTCGCGCGCGATGACCTGCGGCACGCGCACACCACCACCCGCGAGCAAATCGCGCGCCTTCAGCCAGGGGCGCACATCCTCCAGTCCCGGTGGGGAGTCCATCACGATCCGGCTGGGTTGCGCCCCTTGCGTGCGCCAGTAGCTGCGGAATCCGGCGTCGACCGAGGCCCGTTCCAGCGCCAGCGCGGGCATGCCCACGACGGTCCTTGCCCAGGCAAGGCGTTGCGCGGCGCGGGCATCTTCGTGGAGCTCGGTGGTCATGCGTTGTCCGGACAGGGGTGGTTGCGGGCTAAAGGGTAAACTGCCGTCCTCATTTCGTGCGAGAGACCCATGGCCGCACTCCAACCCGTCCTGCTCTCCGGTGGCTCCGGCACGCGCCTGTGGCCGCTGTCGCGCGAGGCTTACCCGAAGCAGTTCCTGCCGTTGGCCGGTGACCGGACGATGGTCCAGGACACCTGGCTGCGGATCGCGCCGCTGGCCGGTGCCCGGCCGATCGTGGTGGCCAACGAGGAGCACCGTTTCCTGGTCGCCGAACAGCTGCGCCAGATTGGCGCGCCCGCGCCGCACATCGTGCTGGAACCGGTGGGTCGCAATACCGCGCCGGCGATCGCCGCGGCGGCATTGCAGGCGATGGCGGAGGGTGACGACCCGGTGTTGCTGGTCCTGCCATCCGATCAGGTCGTCCGCGATGCAGAGGGTTTCCGGCGCGCCGTGCAAGCGGCGTTGCCGGCCGCCGAGGCGGGTGCGCTGCTGACTTTCGGTATCGTGCCCGATGCACCGGAAACCGGCTTCGGCTATATCCAGGCCGAAGCCGGCGAGGGCATGCGCAAGGTATCGCGCTTCGTCGAAAAACCGGATGCTTCCATCGCGCAGTCCTATCTCGATGCCGGTGGCTACTACTGGAACAGCGGCATGTTCCTGTTCCGCGCCAGCCGCTATCTGGATGAGCTGGAGCGATTCCGGCCCGACATCATCACCGCGGTACGCGCGGCCTTTGCGGGCGCCAACAGTGACGGCGATTTCGTACGCCTGGACAAGGAGGCTTTCGCGGCCAGCCCTTCCGATTCCATCGACTACGCGGTGATGGAAAGAACAAGCCATGCGATGGTGCTGCCGGTGGACATCGGCTGGAACGATGTCGGCAGCTGGTCCGCGTTGTGGGAAGTCGGACAGCGCGACGAGGATGGCAACGCCCACCACGGAGACGTCATCGCGGTCGACACCCGCAACAGCTATGCCTACGCACAACGCCTGGTCGCTCTGGTGGGGCTCGATGACATCGTGGTCGTGGAAACCGACGACGCCGTGCTGGTGGCGCGCAAGGATCGCGTGCAGGAAGTGAAACAGGTCGTCGCCCAGCTCAAGGACGGCCAGCGCAGCCAGGCGGTCCTGCATCGCGAAGTGCACCGGCCCTGGGGCAGTTACGATTCGGTGGACATGGGCGTGCGCCATCAGGTCAAGCGGATCAAGGTCAAACCGGGCGCAAAGCTGTCGCTGCAATCACACGCGCATCGGGCCGAACACTGGATCGTGGTCAAGGGCGTGGCGCGGGTTACCCGCGACAACGACGTCTTCGAGCTGTACGAGAACCAGTCCACCTACATCCCCATCGGGGCCAAGCATCGGTTGGAGAACCCCGGCAAGGAGCCGCTGGAATTGATCGAGGTGCAATCCGGCGACTATCTGGGTGAAGACGACATCGTCCGCTACTCGGATATCTACGGGCGCAGCGAGTAGGCGGTGAGCGACGCGGTGCGCTTCGGCCTGGATGATTTGACGATCGACCTGGAGCGCCAGCGCGTCGAACGTGATGGCGCTCCGCTCAACGTGGCCGGCCTCAGTTTCCAGTTGCTGCGCTACCTGCTGCTGCAGGGCAACCGGGTGGTGGGGTTCGACGAACTGATCGAACAGGTGTGGGCGCCGGCGATCGTCAACGAGGAAACCGTGACCCAGCGGGTCAAGCTGCTGCGGCAGGCATTGGGGGATGACGGACGGCAGCCGCGCTACCTGCGTTCGGTCCGAGGGCAGGGCTATCAGTTGTGCGCGCTGCCCAGGCCGCTGCCGGATGGAAGGGAAACCATCGACGCGCCACAGCCCATTCCACCTGCGCGCCGCGTGCCGGTTGTCTGGCTGTGGGGAACGGGCGTGCTGCTCGTTCTCGCCGCCGTGTTGTTCTGGGCATACCGAACATCGGGTGCGGGAACGACGGACCCGTCGGCTGCCCCGGCGCCCGTGGACGGTCTGGTCCAGCGCGCCGCCTATTACGCCGGCATTGGCCAGCGCGACAACAACGAGCGCGCCATCGGACTCTACCTGCGCGCCTTGCAGGAACGTCCAGGCGATATCGAAGCGCGGCTCGGCCTCAGCCGTGCCTACAGCGCGCGGGTCTGCCTGTTCAATTTCCCGCCCGAATGGGCGATGCGCGCGCAACAGCTGGCGGAGCAGGCCATCAAGGCACATCCGGAGCTGGCGTCGGCGCACGCCGCGCTCGGGTACGCACATGATTGCCGGGGTCGCATCGATGATGCGCTTGCGGGCTACGAGCATGCGGTGGCGCTGGATCCGGCGGCCGACAGTACCCGCGCCTCGGCGGCCTATCTGTATGATCGCAAAGGCCGTCTGGCCGACGCGTTGGTCGCCAATACATCGCTGCGGGGTGATCCGGCACGGGTGCGCTACCTGCAACTGCAGATCGCCAACAACCTGGATCTGCTCGGTTATCCGCAGGCCGCCGAAGCGCGCTATCGCCGCAGTTTTGAGCTGTATCCGGACAATGTGTTCTCCAATATCGCCTGGCCGCGCTACCTGTTCCGGCATGGCCGCCTGAGCGAAGCGCAGGCGGCGCTGGAGGAGGCGAAGAAGCGGGGCACCGCGCACGCCGACCTGCACCTGCTGGATGCGGAGCTGGCACGCCTGCGTGGCGACCGCGTCGCGGCCGCGCACGCCTACCGGGAAGCCGCGGCGCTGCGACCGCAGGCCAGCCTGCCGACCACGCTGGCGCGCATCGATGCCGGCAACGCGGACGCCGCCTGGGCGCGCGAGCGCGCCGAACGCCTGTCGATGGAACTGGTGGCCGGCGCCGGCTATCCCGCCGACTGGCTGGAGGTGGCATTGCTGCACGATGCCGCCGGTGACCGTGCCGCGGCGTTGACCGCCATCCAGCGGGCGGTCGACGGCGGCTACAACGATGCGGACTACCTGCGGGTTTCGCCTTTGTTCCGCGCGATGGCGACCGAACCCGCGTTCGTGCGCGGGCTCGATGCCATCAGCCGCCACAACGCCGATGAACGCGCGAAAGTGCCGGCGCCGTTGCTGGCGAAGCTCACGGCATCGCCGTGAGCAGGTAATCACCGAACATCCGTTGCGATTGCGGATGCACGTCGCGCTGGTTGTAGGAGGTGCGCGTGATCACCGCCACCAGTTTCAGCTCCGGCACCATGAACACGTAATTGCCGCCGTTGCCGGACATCGTCCAGGCAGGTTGTTCGCGCCCCTCCCGGGTGAAGCGGAAGCGCCAGAACTGGTAACCGTAGTCGGCATCCTCGCGTGCCTGCGCATGGACGGTCAGCACCTGATCCGTCCACCGGTCGGAGAGGATGCGCTTGCCCCGCCAGGTCCCGCCGTTGACGACCAACTGGCCGAGTTTGGCCAGATCCCGGCTGCGATAGCGGGTGCCGCCGCCGCCCATGCCGACGCCTTCGCTGGAACGGTTCCATTGCACCCGGGTGATGCCCAGGGGACCTTCCAGTGTTTCGGCGGCGAATTCCGGCAATGGCTTGCCGCTGGCTCGTTCCACCAGCGCGCCGAGCAGGAAGCTGCCGGCGGTGCAATAGGAGAACGTGCGGCCATGCGGACTCTGTTCCGGCCTCATCACCCACGGCGCATAGCCGCGCAAGGGCAGATCCAGGGCAAAGCGGGTCCAGTTCTCGCTGACGTACATGCGTTCCTCGTTGCCGGACGAGAACGGATTGTCGTCGTCGCAATCCCAGGCCGAGCTCATCGTCAGCAGATCCTCGACGGTGATCGCCTGCTTGCGCGCGCTGTCGTGCTGCCATGGTGCCAGGTCGCGGAAGTGGTCGTACACGCGCGCCCGCGCATCCGGAATCAGGCCGCGATCGATCGCCGCGCCGACCAGCAGCGCGGTCACGCTCTTGGTGGCCGAGCGGGTGTCGTTGAGCACGTCCGGGCCACCGCCATTGAAATAGCGTTCGTAGAGCAGGTGACCGTCCCGCGCCACCAGCACGCTGGTGACACCGGGGAAGTCGCCGCGGGCAATCGCGGCCTCCAGCGCGGCGAATCGTTCCAGTTTCCAGCCTTCACGACTGGCGTCGGCCACCTCCCAGCCATCGGAACGGGAGACGGGCGCCTGGTAGGCGGCCGGCGCCTGCGCGTGCGCGCGGGCAGGGGCGAGCAGGGCAACGCAGGACATCAGGATCAGGGGGCGCAGGCAACGCATCGTTCGGCTCCAGGGAAAGGAGCCGGGATTGCATGGCCTGTCCGGCTGAAGCGCCTGAAATCCGGATGAAGAATTATGAAGCCGGCCGTTTCCGGCGCCCTGCGCAGAAAAAAAGCCCCGCGGGGCGGGGCTCTTTCTGACGCCGGATGTTCACGCCCTTTTCTTTTTCGCCAGGCCGTAGATGAACAGCAGGATGATGGCGCCGACCACCGAAGCGATGAAGCCCGCCGGCTCCTCCGGCCCATACCAGCCCAGCGCACCACCGATGAAGCGGGCCAACAGCGCGCCTGCCACGCCCAGCACGATCGTCCAGATGATGTTGAGTTTGTCGTCGCCGGGCTTTAGCGCCCGCGCCAGCAGGCCGGCCAGGAAGCCGATGAGCAAGGTCCACAGGATGCCGCCACCAAAGATCTGTTCCATCTGCACACTCCGGTCGGGAAAGTGGGGGGTGGCCGCAGGGTAACCCAAGCGGCGGCCGGCGCACATCCGTACCGGTGGCTGGATGGCCGGAAACGAAACGAGCCGGGTCGCCCCGGCTCGTTTCGTTCGTCCACGCCTGCCGGGAATCAGCAGCAGCCGTGATCGCCGTGCTGCTCGCCGCCGGCCACCGCCGCGACGCCGGCGGTTTCGCCGCGCACGCTCGCCGCATGGTGCTCGGTGATGACCCGGGCCACGCAGGCGGTGACCTTCTTGCCCATCGGAATGTGCAGGAATTCGTTGGGGCCGTGGGCGTTGGAGTGCGGACCCAGCACGCCGGTGATCATGAACTGCGCGCCGGGGAACTTCTCGCCCAGCATGCCCATGAACGGAATCGTGCCGCCTTCGCCCATGTACATCGCCGGCGCGCCGAAGAACTCGCGGCTGGACGCATCGATCGCCTTCTCCAGCCAGGGCGACATCGCCGGGGCGTTCCAGCCGGTGCTGGCCTTTTCCAGATCCAGGCTGACCCGCGCGCCATTCGGCGGATCCTTCAGCAGCAGTTCCTTCAGCAGTTCACCGGCGCGCTTGCCGTCCAGGGTCGGCGGCAGGCGCAGCGACAACTTGACCGAGGTATGCGGGCGCAGCACGTTGCCGGCGGAGGACAGCGGGGGCATGCCATCCACGCCGGTCACCGACAGGGCGGGGCGCCAGGTGCGGTTGAGCACCAGCTCGGTCAGATCCTCGGCCATCGGGGTCATCCCCGGCAGGAACGGGAACTTGTCGAACACCGCCGTGTCCAGCACGCGCGCGGCTTCCTGCGCCTGGGTCAGGCGATCGGCGGGAATCTCGACCTGCAGGCCCTCCGGCAGGATGTGGCCGGTGTTCTCGTCCTCCAGCCGCGAGAGCAGCTGGCGCAGCAGGCGGAAGCTGGACGGCACCACGCCGGATGCGTCGCCGGAATGCACGCCTTCCTCCAGCACCTTGACCGTGAAGTTGCCGCCGGCCAGGCCGCGCAGCGAGGTCGTGCACCACAACTGTTCGTAGTTGCCGCAGCCCGAATCCAGGCACACCACCAGCGACGGCTTGCCGATCCGGTCCGAAAGGTGATCGACGTAGGCGGGCAGGTCGTAGCTGCCGGATTCCTCGCAGGCTTCGATCAGGATCACGCAGCGCGCATGCGGCGCGCCCTGCGCCTGCAGCGCCTGGATGGCGGCCAGCGAGCCGAAGATGGCGTAGCCGTCGTCGGCGCCGCCGCGGCCGTACAGCCGGTCACCCTTCAGGACCGGCGTCCATGGCCCCAGGTCGGCGTCCCAACCGGTCATTTCCGGCTGCTTGTCCAGGTGCCCGTACAACAGCACCGTGTCGGCACCGGTTTCCGGGCCGGATGCAGGAATCTCGATGAAAATCAACGGGGTACGGCCATCGAGGCGAACCACCTCCACCTGCATGCCCGGAATCGGCTGCGCGCGCGCCCAGTCGTCCATCAGGCGGACCGCCGCCTCCATGTATCCGTTGGCCACCCAGTCCTTGTCGAACATGGGCGACTTGTTCGGGATGCGGATGTACTCGACCAGCTGCGGAACGATGTCGTCGTCCCATTTCTCGGCGACGTAGCGGTCGACTTTGGCGGTGTCCATGGTGTCTCCAAACGGGTACGGAATCAGCCGCCCATTCTACGCTTCCCCGCGGGGTAGGAATTTTCCTACACGATGCTGCGGGGTTTCCCGGCAGCTTTTGACAGCGCCGGGCGATATGTTTTCTCCCAGTGGCGGATGAGACTGTTTCCGCTGGCAGACGAAGCGATTCGGAGCCGGCAGGAGCCACAGGGGAGAAAACCTCTGTACGAAAGGAATCACCCATTTGCCACAAGGAGAGTTGCCCATGAAATCGCTGACCACCGTGTTGAAATCGGTCGCGTTGTCCCTGGTTCTGGCCCTGAGTGCCCAGGCCGCAGACAGGGTGAACATCAACACCGCGGACGCGGCCACGCTGCAGACGGTCCTGATCGGGATCGGCCAGGCGAAGGCGGAAGCCATCATCGAGTACCGCAAGACCAACGGCCCGTTCAAGAGCGCCGAGGAACTCGCGATGGTCAAGGGCATAGGCTTGAAGACGGTGGAACGCAATCGTGAACGGATCGAATTGCGCTCTTCCGCCGAACCGGCCGCCAAGCCGGCGGCCGCATCCCGCCAGGCGCCGGTGACACGGCGCTGACGGAGACCCAGGGACCCAAGCCGCGGTTACTGCAGGATGCAGACCGACCCGGTTGACGGGGCAGGAAGCCAGGGGACAGGCAAGGACGCCGACAGGGATGTACCCATTTCGCATCAGCGTGCAGGACGCACGGAAACAGGAGCAGGCAGGACGCCTGTGATTCGGCAGGAGCCGACAGGGACGTATCATCGCCCGGACACGCAGGGAGCGTGTCCGGGCGATGCTTTTTGAAGCGCTAGAATCCGGACTGGATTCCCGTCGAAGAAGAACAGTCGTGTCCCGAGCGCGCGTCATTCCCGCCAATGAATACGTCCGGACCCGCTGGAAGAACGGACAGGGGTGGACGCGTGAAATCCTGCGCGTGCCTGATCGGGACAACTGGGATTGGCGGCTTTCGATTGCCGAGATCGAGCAGGATGCGGCGTTCTCTTCATTTCCAGGCATCGACCGCGAACTGATCCTGCTGCAAGGAAATGGGGTTCGTCTCGAATTCGCGGATGGCGAGCCGGTCGAGTTGGAACCACCGCATGGGCGCCTCCGTTTCGCCGGGGAGCGCGAGGTTTTCGGAAAGCTCCGGGACGGCACCACCCACGACTTCAACCTGATGTGGCGGCGCGAAGCGGTGGACGCCGAACTGCTGCATCGTCCGCTGGTCGGGCCGATGCTGTTCTTCGTGGATGTCGATACCACCTGGGTCATCCACTTGCTGGCCGGGCAGGCAGAGTTCGAGGCCGACGCGGGCTCGCGGGCGATACGGCGGTGCTGCCCGCGCAGGCGGAGCGCCGCCGGTTCGCACTGCAGGGAGGAGGCGAATTGCTGGCGGCGCGCATCACCCCGGTGAAGCACGCCGGAACCGCGGATCAGTAGACGTCGCGGCGGTAACGGCCATCCAGCCGGAGTTGTTCGAGTGTGTCCGCGCCCAGGATGTCGTGCAGTGCGGCGTCCACGCCCGGGGCCATGCCTTCCAGGCTGCCGCAGACATAAATGGCCGCGCCGGCGTCGATCCATTGCCGGAGTCCGTCGCCGGCATCACGCAATGCGTCCTGGACGTAGCGGCGTGCCGGCGGATCGCGCGAGAACACCAGATCCAGGCGGGTCAGCGTACCGTCCACCTGCCATGCCTGGATGTCTTCCCGATGGAAGAAATCGTGTGCGGCCTGCCGTTCGCCGAACACCAGCCAGTTGCGACGCGCTCCGGATTCGGCGCGCGCCTTCAGATGCGCGCGCAGGCCGGCGATGCCGGTGCCGTTGCCAATCAGGATCAGTGGACGATCCGGATCGGGCGCATGGAAGTTGGCGTTTTCGCGGATGCGCAGCGAAATCGTGCTGCCCAGGACGGCGTGTTCGCACAACCAGCCACTGCCCAGGCCTGGCGCGCCGTCCGGACGCAGCATGCGCCGTACCAGCAGATGCAGCGCGCCGTCGCCGGGAATCGAGGCGATGGAATATTCGCGGTGTGGCAACGCGGTGAATCCGGCCACTGCGGAGGGTGCGTCGCGCCCACGCAATGGGACCGGATCCGACAGGTGCACCTGGGCCAGCACATCGGCCAGCGATTGCCGGCTGCCTCGCCATTCCACGGGGAGTTGCGGATCCCAACCCGCGGCCTGGACGAAGCTGGCCACCGCCGCCAGTGAATTCCGCGGACCGATTTCGGCGATGTCGCCCGCACGCCACTTGGGCAATGTTCTGTCGAGGGGGCGCAATGCCAGATGGAATGCGGGCTGTCCCACGCTGCCGGGATTCAGGCAGCGCCGTTCGGCGAGAATCCAGTCCTCGTAACGCGGCGTGTCCCAGTCCGGGAGTTCGCTGACACCGCCCAGTTGCCCCAGATGGTGCTGCCAGTGGCGCAATGCGCTCTCGTCGGCGTTGTCGACATCCACGCGATCGAACAGGGGCTGCGCGCCGTGTTGCCGCAGCCAGTCATCGAGTTGATGGCCGAAGGCGCAGAACTGCGCATATTCGCGATCGCCCAGCGCCAGCACCGCATAACGCAGATTCCGCAGCGTCGCCGTTTGTGGCATCACCCGGCGGACGAAGGCCAGGGCGTGATCCGGGGGATCGCCTTCGCCGGTGGTGCTGACCACGAACAGGATCCGGCCGTGGCCGAGATCGGCGGCCTGCAGGGTATCGATGGCCTGTACGTGTGCGGGAACACCCGCGGCGACCAGGCTCTCGGCCGTGCGGTTGGCGAGGACATGCGCGAATCCGGTCTGGCTGGCGTAGACGATCCGCAACGTGTCGGCGGTCGCGACGACATGCGTATCGCCATCGCTGCGCCGATGGCGCGCCGCCAGCCATGCCCAGGCGCCAACGTAGGCCACCAGGACCGCGCCCGCGGCGAACCAGCGGTCACTGCGCGGTGACGCGAGCCACCAGCCTTCGCCCTGAAGTCCCGCCAGCAGCATCACCACGACGAGCAGCCCCGCGAAGACCAGCAGGTTGCCGAGGACCGCGAACGACACGGGAGTAGCGTCGGCGCGGATGTTCATGGCGCCAGATGGGCCGCGAATCGCGTGCTGGCGCGCTCTTCCAGCGAGCCGTGTACGCGGATCACGAAACGCGCGGCCAGTCCCTGGTGCTCGGCGAGTCGCAGGCCGGCGTCGGCACCCAGCACGGTCAACGCGGTCGCCCAGCCATCGGCTTCCATCGCGGTGGAGGCCAGTACCGTCACCGCGGCACGGGTATCGGCGACGGCGAGACCGGTGCGCGGATCGATGGTGTGGGCATGGCGTTGGCCGTCCTGTTCGAACCAATGCCAGCGATCTCCCGATGTGGCGACCGCCAGATCGTCAAGGATGGCAATCCGTGGCGCGAGGCCGGCGGCTTCTTCTTCCTCGGGAGCGGATTCGATCAGCACGCGCCAGGGTTCGCCGTCCGGCTTGCGGCCATAGCCATGGAGTTCACCGCCGATTTCGACCAGCGCCGCGGCGATACCGCGCGCGCGCAGCGCGGCGGCCACGGCATCGACCGCATGGCCCTTGGCGATAGCGGACAGATCCAGTTTCACGCCGCCCGGCTGCAGCAGGCGGCGATGGCCGGCGTCCAGGGACAACCGTTGCCAGCCGACCTCATCGCGGATTGCGGTACGCGCGGCTTCGTCCGGAACTTCGCGCGCACCGGCTTGCGCCCCAAAGCCCCACAGGCCGACCAGCGGGCCCACGGTCGGATCGAAAGCTCCTTCGCTGGCTTCCGCGATCGCGAGCGCGCAGTGCAATACGGTGAAGAAATCCGTTGGCAGGTCCTGCCAATGCCCGGCGGGCGCGCGGTTGAAGCGGCTGATGTCCGAATCTGCTTCCCAGGTGCTCATCTGCGCCACCACCCGGTCCAGTTCCGCCTGGATCACCGCATGCAGGACATGCAGATCCGCGCGCGGCGAAGCAACCAGCCGGACCGACCAGTTCGTGCCCATGGTTTCGCCATGCAGCGCGTGCAGCACCGTGGCGGGAGCGGGGGAGGACAAGGGAACACTCATGCCGTTCGGCGCGTCCCCGGGGGACGCGCCGGCGCCGTGGTTATTGCGGCAGGACTTCCAGCGTGGCCACGTAGCTGAGGCGGCGCTGCCTGGCCTGCGGCAACGAGGTCTTGTCGTCCTGCGCGGTGGTTTCCAGCCAGTACATGCCGGCTTCCGGCCAGGTCACGCTGAATTCGCCGTTGGCGTCGGTGGTGACCTTGATCTCGTCCTGCGCGTTGCGATAGCGCGTGCCGCCGCGGGTGATCTCGAATTCCAGTCCCGCCGCGGGCTTGCCATCCTTGAGCATGCGGAACTTGGCGGGCTCGCCGGCGAACAGATCATTCGGATGGGTGACCGGCACCAGTTCGAGCCCTTCGCCGGTGGTCTTGAGCGCGGTGTCGTTGGGCGAGCCATTGGTCACGAAGGTTTCGATGCGTCCGACCGACTGCGAGACCTGCAGGTTCTTGGCGTCCTTCGGCACCTCGGTGGCGAAGGTGGCGGGGGTGCCGCGCCAGCGCTTGGGCTTGCCGTTTTCTTCCCAGCTGCCGAACAGGCCGCTGTTGACCACCGCGATGCGGTAGGTGCCCTGCTGCTTCAACTCGACGTCGAACACCGTGCGGTACTTGCCGGTGGTCAGGTTCTGCGCATCGACCTTGCTGCCGTCCGGCGCGGTGATGGCCAGGCCTTCGGTGCGCAGCGGCACGTGGTTGAAGTAGAACAGGTCGTTGGACACCGCGGCGTCCACGGTGATCCACGGATTCTGGCCGGCGATCACCGTCTGCGACGGCTGCAGCCAGGCCTTGTGCGCGAACGCGCTCAGCGGCAGTGCGGACGCCAGCGCCATGGCGAGGGTCAGGGAACGCTTCATCGGTTGCTCCGGCTTTCGTTGGGGATGGGAAGACACGGACGCGGTGGCGTCCGCGCGGGAATCACGGCTTGACACTCAGCGTGACCGCGCCGAGCTCGGTGCTGCCTTGCGCCTTGCCGTTCTGGGCGGCGCCCTTGGCCGGCCAGGTGAAGGGAATCTTCAGCAGTTCGCGGCCGCCCACTTCGCGTGCGGCTTCCACTACCAGTGTGTACTGGCCGGGTGCGAGCTGGGCCAGCTGCGGTTGCTTGTCGGTGAACTTCAGCGCGTGCTTGCCGACCGGGCGGGTCGGGCCGGTAACGCCATCCACCGGCACCTTGAGCGTGCGGCCGGACTTGCGCCACCACTGCCGCATGTCCGGCAGCCACTTGGTGCCGTGGCCTTCGGCGGTATCGCGCTGCTGGTACCAGACCGACAGATTCGCGGCGACCTTCTGATCGGTGCCTTCCAGCCAGATGGCGACGTAGGGCCGGTGGTACTCGGCGACGTTGAGCTGCGGCACTTCGACGTTGATGTGCAGTTCGCCGGCATACGCTGGAACGGTCAGCAGCCCGCTCAACGCGAACGTCAGGGTCAGGGACACGGTGGTCTTGGTCATGGGCGGGCTCGTGGAAAGGTCAGTGGATGAAGATCAGGGCCAGCAGTAGCGGCACCACCAGACCCAGGCCGACCATCGGCCAGGTGAGGCGTCGTTGGCGCGCATGCAGTTGCAGTAGGAACAGGCCGGTGATGCAGAACACCAGGCAGGCGACCGCGAAGATGTCGAGGAACCATCCCCACGCCGCGCCGGCGTTGCGGCCCTTGTGCAGGTCATTGAAGTAGGAGACCCAGCCGCGCTCGGTGCTTTCGTATTCCACCGCGCCGGTCTCGCGATCGATGCTCAGCCACGCATCCGCGCCCGGGCGTGGCATCGAAAGATAGATTTCCACGTCCGACCATTCGGCCGGGCGACGGCCGACGCCGATGGAGAACTCGTCGCCCAGCCAGGTGGCGATCGGCGTGGGCAGCGGCGCGTTGCCTTCCTGGCGGTCGCCCAGTTTGGCCAGCAGGGCCGCGGGCAACTGCGCCTGCCGGTTCACCACCTGCGGCTTGGCCTCGATTTTCGAGGCGTGGTTGAGGGTGATGCCGGTGGCCGCGAACAGCAGCATGCCGATGAGGCAGATCGCCGAACTGATCCAATGCCATTGGTGCAGCGTGCGCAGCCAGTAACCCCGGCGCTGCTGCTGGCTGGTGACGGATTTTGCGGGCGCTGGGCTCAAGCGGGCGGGACGGGTCGAAGGGAAGGTGAATTAGACCACAAATGAGAATGCCTCTCAATTGAGGCGGCCGGTCCGCGTGCGGGCGGACCGGCCGGATGCCCGGATCAGAAGCGCAGGTTCAGCGACACCCAGAAGCTGCGGCGCTGCTCCTTCACTGCGTAGTCGTCCACGCAGCTGTACTCGCTCGGGCTGATCAACAGGCAGGACTGCGATACGAAATCCTTGTCGAACACGTTGTTCACCCGGGCATTGAGGGTCAGCGCGTCGGTGGCCTTCCAACTGCCGCCCAGATGGAACACGGTGTAGTCCTCGTAGTAGCGAACGTTCGAGACGGCCGCGCCGTTGACCGATGTGACCACGGTGTCGCGATAGCGGTCGTAGCGGCCCTCGCCGATCAGCGACAGGCTCAGGGCGTCGCTGATCCGCCAGTTCAGACTGGCATTGGCCATGTGTTTGGCCGGGTTGCCCGCGATGGGTGTGCCCTTGGCCGTGCCGCTGGTCTGCTCGGACTTGGTGTACGTGTAGTTGCCGCGCAGTTCCAGGTTGTCCAGCAGATCCACGTGCGCGGCCAGCTCGACGCCGCGGGTCTCGGCTTCGTCTATGTTCACGCTCTGCCCGAAGGTGCTGTAGCCCAGCTCGGCCCAGCCGGGACCGACATCCACGCAATAGCCGCTGCCGGCGGGGGCGACCTCGCAGTTCGGGAAACTGCCGCCACTGGCGATCTTGTCGTCGAACCGGTTGAAGAAACCGGTGACGTTGAAGCCGAAGCGATTGCCCTCGTAATAGGCGGCGAGTTCGTAATTGGTGCTGGTTTCCGGCTTCAGGTTCGGCGAACCGACCAGGGGCAGCACGCCCTGGCCACCGAAGCCGGTCACGCCGGGGAACAGCTGATCCGGACGCGGGGTCTTGTAGCCGGTGCTGACGCCACCCTTGACGGTCCAGGCGTCACTGGCATTCCAGACCAGATAGGCGCGCGGACTGACGTGGCTGCCGAAAATGTTGTGGTCGTCGTAGCGCACGCCCAGGGTGGCGGTCAGCGTATCGGTGAACGACCAGTTGTCCTCGGCGAACACCGACCACATCCGGTGCTTCTGCTTGACGTCGCTTCTGTAGCCGCCGCCATCCATGCCGAACACGCCGTCGATCATGTCGGTGTCGTTGTACTGTCCGCCGACGGTCAGCTTGTGCGTACCGAAGGTCATGTCCAGCATCGTGTCCAGTACATAGCCTTCCAGTTCCATCTTGCGCAGCGGGCGAGGCAGGAACGCGGCCAGGCGCGCGCGTTCGGCGTCGTTGAGCACGCTCAGGTTGCCGCTGGCCATGTTGCAACGGACGGCCTGGCCGCGGCGCGCGCAGACATCGTTCCACAGCGTCTGCAGGTCCGCGCGTTCCTCCAGGGTCAGCGGCAGCGACCGGCCCAGATTGTTGCTGGTGGCGCGGGTCAGGCTGGTCTGCCAGGTGCCGAAGTCATAGCGGCCCTGATGGCTGAGCGACCATTGATCACGCTCGTAGCGCTGCCATGCGGTATAGCCCACACGAGGCTGCACCACCCGACGGGTGACGGTGCCGGCGCCGTCGGGATTGGGAACGGTGGCATTGCCGCTGCGCCACAGGCTTTCCAGGCTGTCGAGGGTACCCGTCTGACCCTTGCGGTTGTCGTACTTCTGCCGCGAGATGTCGTAGTCCAGCCAGAAATCATTGTGCTCATCGAGGCTGAAATTCAGGCGCACGCCGGCATTCCAACGCGTGCTGGCGACCGCCTTGCCGCCGCCGCCGAAGCCCAGCGTGCGTTCCCACATCGAACCGTCCGGCAACGGCAACGCCTTCCATTCCGGGTTCGATTCGTCGGTGTCGTACCAACTGCCGCGCACCGCCAGGCCCAACCGATCCTTCACCAACGGGCCGCTCAGATAGAGGTCGGTGGTGCGCGCATCGCCGAACTGATCTTCCTGCTGGACGGTGAAGCCCTGGGTGATCGAGCCGTGCCACGCGTCCTGGTTGCGGCGGGTGATGATGTTGATGACGCCGCCCATCGCATCCGAGCCGTACAGCGTGGACATCGGGCCGCGCACCACCTCGATGCGTTCGATGGCATCCAGCGGCGGCACGTAGGCAAACTGGCCGCCGCCGAAGTTGTTCGGGTAGAGCTGGCCGACATTGCTCTGGCGGCGTCCGTCGATCAGGACCAGCGTGTACTCCGACGGCATGCCGCGCATGCTGACCGTGGCGGCGCCGTTCTTGTCGGTGGTTTCCATGCCGACGTCGATGCCTTCCACATCGCGCAGCGCGTCGATCAGGTTGGTATAGGGACGTTGGCTGAGTTCCTCGCGGGTGACCACGCTGATGCTGGCCGGCGCGTCGACGATTTTCTGTTCGAAGCCGGCGGCCGTGACAACGACGGTGTCGAGGGTATTGGGGCGGCTGGAGCCGTCCGGCAGATCCTGGGCCATGGCCGGGAGGGACAGCGAGAGCAGCAGGCCGATGGCGAGCCGGTTGCGGCGGGGGAACAGCGGGGACTGAATCGTCTGGGAGCGGATCATGGTCATCGGATAGGCGTATGGATGCCGTTCCGCGCATCGGCGGAACAGGGCGATCGAAGAAAGAAAGGGTGGGAACGCAGGAGCCGCGCGCGCTGCGGCGGCCCGGTCGCGAGCGGATCGTCAGCCGATCAGGCGGTGCGGATCAGGAGAGAAGCGGCAGGAGGCGCCTGGCCGCGATGGCGCTGGCGCGCGGGCGCCGGTTTGGCCGGCGCGCGATCGGGATCATGCAGCGAGGCCTCGCCCGTCCCTAGAACGCGTGGCGGGGACGGCAGGATGATGTCGATGAATATCGCCGGCAAAGAGGCCGGCGCAGGTTCCGCCTGCCGGGAAACCACCTGCGTGCCCGCCCGCCGCTTCTTGGCGGGCTGGTCATCGTGAAGACCGGCCTCGGGGCCGTCTTCATCCGGCGCCTGCTGGAACAGGCCGGAAACGTCCGGCCAATGCCCGAAACCATGGGGCTTGTGACCCGCGATTGCGCCCAGGTGGACGGTGGACAACAGCAGGCACAGCGTCGCCAGCACCGACAGCCAGGCCGCGCCCGGACGCACCTGGCGACGCGCCCGGCGAGCGGGAAGGACAGCGTGGCGAATCGCCTGGAACAAACCGGACCCCTGGGAGACGGCCACCTCGATGGGTGGCAAGCGCGGGGATTTTAATGAGAATCGTTATCAGATGCAAATGAGAGGCAACACGGTTGCCCGGCTCAGGTCTCCGCCCAGCGTCGCAGCAGGTTGTGGTACACGCCCGTCAGCCGGACCAACGCGGCGTTGTCGGCACCGGTGGCGCGCAGCGTCTCCAGCGAAGTGTCCATCTCGAACAGCAGGCGGCGGCAGGCATCGTCGCGGACCATGCTCTGCACCCAGAAGAAGGAGGCGAGGCGCGCGCCGCGGGTCACCGGCTGGACCTTGTGCAGGCTGCTGGACGGATACATCACCAGGTCGCCGGCGGCCAGCTTCACTTCGTGCTCGCCATAGGTGTCGCTGATGATCAGCTCGCCACCCTCGTATTCGTCCGGCTCGCACAGGAACAGCGTGCAGGACACGTCGGAACGGATCGATTGGCCGCGGCCATCCGGCGCGCGGGTGAGCATCACCGAACCGTCGATGTGGAAACCGTACTCGCCGCCGCCCTGGTAGCGGTTGAAACGCGGCGGCACGGTGCGCAGCGGCAGCGCGGCGGCGAAGTAAAGCGGATTGCGTTCGAGCGCGGCGAGGATGCGCTGGCCCAGTTGCTCGCGCAGCGGTGAGGCGTCAGGCAATTGTTCATTGCGCTTGACCTGCGCGCCCTGGACGCCGACGGTCTCGCGGCCATCGGTCCAGTCGGCCTGATCCAGCGCCTGCCGCATTGCCGATATCTCCTGCGGAGCGAGCACCTGGGGGATATGCAGCAGCATGTCTTGCTCCTTGGAAGAAAGCGGGGAGGCTTCCGCCTCCCCGCCGTGACCGCATCAGAACCGCAGGTTCAGGCTCAGCAGCACCGAACGCGGTGTGCCCGGGGTGTAACGGTAGCCGCTCTTGTTGATCGCCGCCACGTAGTCCTTGTCGAACAGGTTGTAGGCATTCAAACGCAGGTCCAGGTTCTGGTTGAACGCGTAGCTGACCACCGCGTCCCACACGGTGTACGACTTGACGAAGTTCGGGGTGCCGACGGCGCCGTCGGTGCCGCGCTTCATCTCGCCGGAGTAGCGCACGCCACCGCCGACGGTCAGGCCGAACGGCAGTTCGTAGGTGGTCCAGGCGGTGAAGGCGCTGTCGGGGGTGTAGCCCAGATCGCGGGTCCTGTCGTTGGCCACGGTCGGGCCGTCCTTCACGGTGGCATCCATCGCGGTGTAGCCGGCCGAGACCGACCAGTCGTCGGTGAGCTTGCCGACCGCCGAGATTTCCACGCCGCGCACGCGCTTTTCGCCGCCCTGGAACGTCACGCCATTCTCGGTGATCACTTCGTTGCTGACGTCGGTCTGGAACACCGCCAGCGTCAGCAGCAGATCATCGTTCAGCAGGTTCCACTTGCTGCCGACCTCGAAGGTCTTGGCCTTCTGCGGGTCGTACTTCGGGTTGTTGGCACTGTTGTCCGCGTTGCTGAGTTCCAGCGCGGTGCCACCCGGAGGCTGCTGCGAAAGCGCGTAGTTGGCGTACAGGCTGGCGACGTTGCCCACCTTGTAGACCGCGCCCAGCTTCCAGTTGACCAGCGTATCGGACGCATCCCGGTCCACGCCCGGCACGATGGTGCCGGCCGGCAGGCTGCCGCAGGTGGGACCACCGCGGCCGCCGCAGGCGACCAGGCTGCTGAAGTCCGTCTTGTAGTGATCCAGACGCACGCCGGCGGTCAGCAGGAAAGCTTCATTGAACTTCAGGGTATCGAAGGCATACAGCGACGAAGTGGTGATCTCGCCCTTGCTGTGCGCGCCATTGTGGCCCCAGCGCAGGCCGCTGGCGTCGGGATCGGGGTTGTACAGATTGGCCGGCGCCCAGGCGGTGCCCGGGATCGTGGCGACGCCCCGGCTTTCCAGTTCCTCGCGCGCGAACTCCAGTCCGGTGCTCAGGTTGTGCTGCACGCGGCCGGTGGTGAAGTCGGCGCGCAGGTTCAGCTGGTTGGTGGCGATCGTGTATTCCTGATCCTTGAAGGTGGGCAGGCTGCGATTGACCGTCCAACCATAGGGATTGTTGATGGCGGGGATGTTCAGCGTGGGCGTGGCGCCGGTGGCGGACAGCATGAATGCAGTCAGCATGTAGTCCTGTTCGTTCTTGCCCCAACGCGCGGTGTTGGTCAGCTTGAGCGTGTCGGAGAAGTCGTGCTCGAAGCGGAAGGTCGCCATCTGCGCGGTCACGTCGTCGTGATCGAAGCGGGTGCCGTAGAAGTTCTCGCTGTCCACGCGCGGTGCCCGCGCGATCTGCGGACGGGCGGGGTCCGGCGAGCTGTAGCCCGGCAGACCGATGGTGGGTACGCCGCCATCGGGCACGTTGTCCTGCTTCACGTACAGCAGATTGAGGAAGTAACGGGTATCCGAGCCCAGACCGAACGCCAGCGACGGCGCCACGCCCCAGCGCTTGTTGTTCACCATGTCGCGACCGGGAACGTCGCTGTCCTGGGCCATCACGTTGAGGCGGAACGCCGCGCCCGGGATGCCGAGTGACTGGTTCCAGTCGGCGGTGATGCGCTTCTGGTCGTCGCTGCCGACGGACAGGGTCGCGCTGATGGCGTCCTTGCGCGAGGCCTGCTTGCTGACCATGTTGATGGCGCCGGTCGGCGCGCTGCGGCCATTGTCGGTGCCGGCCGGACCTTTCTCCACTTCGATCTGCTCGACGTTGAACACGTCGCGCGAGATCGAACCGAGATCACGCACGCCATCGACGAAGATGCTGCTGGAGCTGTCGAAGCCACGCATGAACAGGGTGTCACCGGTGGTGGTGTTGCCGTTCTCGCCGACGAAGAAGGTGCCCACGCCCGGGCTGTTGCGCAGCGCTTCGGTCAGCGTGGTCGCGCCCTGCTGGTTGAACAGGTCGTCGGTGATGATCTGGATGGTCTGCGGCGTGTCCTGCAGCGACTGGGTGAACTTGGGCGAGGCCAGCTTGTCGGCCTTGTACTCGCCGACCGAAGTGCCTTCGACGTGCACTTCCGGCAGGGTGGTCGGATCGGGTTTGGGCGTGTTGTCCGAGGCGACCTGGGCGGTGGCGGGGACGGCCAGCGCCAGGCCGGTCAGCAGGGTGGCGGTGGCAAGGCCGTTCGCCGAACGGGATGCGGGGGAGGCGTGCTTGCGCGACTTGATCGGGGTCATGGGAGTTTGAGTGGTCTGGAAGGGAATTCCCGGAGGCGCGGGGCCACGGGGCAAAGGAATGCGCGGGCGGGTCGTTCCGGAGAGGAACGACCGGGCTGGCTCAGGCGTGGGGAGGTGCGTGGCCGGGGGGCGGGAGACAGCCCCGGGGCCGGAACCGGGAGTCGCGGCCTGATGCGGAGGCGATGCGGCGGATTGGCTGGTCGCGCCGGCGGGCGGCAGGCGTCACGGTCGTGGGATCGGATTCGCGATCCGGAAGCGGTTCGATGGCCGCCACGTCCGTTTCGGGTGGCGCTTGCCATCCCGGGTGGACCGCCTCGTCGGCGCCCGGACGGCTTGCCGGGGGCTCCGGTGCTTCCGCATTCACGAGACGGACGTTTTCGCTGGCAGGGGCGATGTCGGCGGCCTGCGCGAACGGAAGCACGATCAGCCAGGCCAGCGCCCACGACAGCAGCAGCGCCGGCCAGGAAAGGACACGACGGGGGGCGCAGCGGATGCGGGCGGTAAGCGGATGCAAGGGAGCCGGGCGGGTCAGCCGGATAACGAATTTATAATCTTAATGATAATTGTTCTCTTTCGCAAAGGCATTTCGCCGAACGGAAGGCATGGGGCAGCAAAAAGGGCGGATTCCGTGGAATCCACCCTTCAAGAGGTACCGCGGGCTTACTCCCCCGGTCAGTCGCGGTCGTCGCGGGTCCACAGCCCGCCATGTTCCTGCTTGACCGGGAATTTGGGCACCGGCGAATAGGCCGGGGCGCACAGGGCGCGTCCGTCACGGATATCGAACCTGGCGCCATGCAGGATGCATTCGATGGTGGCCTCGTCGCTGTCGTAGTTGCCGGAGGACAGTTCGAAGTCTTCGTGGCTGCAGCGATCTTCCAGTGCGTAGAAATCGCCGTCGTAGTTCATCACCAGGATGGGGGTGCCGGTGACTTCGTCGAACACGGTGCGCATTTCGCCGGGCAGCATCTCGCCCAGCGCGCAGACGAAGGTCCAGTTCCCGCTCACAGTGCCTTCTCCAGGACCTCGAAACGCAGGTCGTCGCGCCTGGGGATGCCGAAGCGCGCGTCGCCATACGGGAACGGCTTCTTGATGCCGGTGCGTGCGTAGCCACGGCGCTCATAGAAGGCGATGAGTTCCTCGCGCACATCGATGACGCTCATCCGGATGGCCGGCTGCCGCCAGTCTTCGCGGGCGACGCGTTCGGCCTCGGCGATCACCGCCTTGCCCACGCCGCTGCCCTGCAGATCCGGCCGGACCGAGAACATGCCGAAATAGCCCGCGCCGTTCTCCACCGCGACATGCGCGCAGGCCAGCAACTGTCCGTCGCGCTCGGCGATCAGGATCCGGCTCCGCGCGCGTTCGATGTCGTGAAGCAGGCCTTCGGGATCGATGCGCTGGCCATCCAGCAGATCGGCTTCGGTGGTCCAGCCCTGCTTGCTGACCTCGCCGCGATAGGCGGAGGTCACCAGGGAGACGAGGGCGGGGATGTCCGCGGCGGTGGCGGTACGGAAGGTCAGCGTGCTCATGCGCCGATCTTACGGAAAACCGCCTCCCAACTGTAGGAGCGACGTCAGTCGCGACCGGGATCCCGGATGGCCCATGCATCCGGACGCGACTGACGTCGCTCCTGCGAGGGAGGCAGGGACGCCGGACTCAGGCCAGCAGGCCGCGTGCCTTTTTCAGCGCGGCGACGAACGCCTCGATTTCGGCGTGCGTGTTGTAGAAGGCCAGCGACGCGCGGCAGGTGGCGGCCACGCCGAAGAACTGCAGCAGTGGATGCGCGCAGTGCTGGCCGGAGCGGATCGCCACGCCTTCCAGATCCAGCAGGGTCGCCAGGTCGTGCGCGTGGGCGCCCTCGATCAGGAACGAAATCACCGCGGCCTTTTCCGGCGCGGAGCCGAAGATGCGCAGGCCTTCGATCTTGCGCAGCTCCTCGGTCGCGTGGGCCAGCAGTTCCGTCTCGCGTGCCTCGATGTTGGCCATGCCGATCGATTCGAGGTAATCGACAGCGGCGCCCAGCCCGACGAAGCCGGCGATGTTGGGCGTGCCGGCCTCGAACTTGTGCGGCGGGTCGTTGAACACCGTGCCGTCGAAGCTGACTTCCTTGATCATCTCGCCGCCACCGATGAAGGGCGGCATGGCCTGCAGGTGCTCGCGTTTCGCCCACAGCGCGCCGGTGCCCGTCGGCCCGCACATCTTGTGGCCGGTCAGCGCGTAGAAATCGCAGCCGATGGCCGCGATGTCCACCGGCCGGTGGGGCACGGCCTGGGATCCATCGACGACGGTGACGATGCCGCGCCTGCGCGCTTCGCGGCAGATATCGCGGACCGGATTGACCGTCCCCAGCACGTTGGAGACGTGGGTGATCGCCAGCAGCTTCACGTCCGGCGTCATCGCCGCGTACAGGCCGGGCAGGTCCAGGGAACCGTCCGGCAGGATCTCCGCCACCTGCACGCGCGCGCCGGTGCGCTGGGCGACTAGCTGCCACGGCACGATGTTGGCGTGGTGCTCCATGCGTGAAACCAGGATCACGTCGCCCGGCCCCAGTCGCGGCAGCGCCCAGGAGTAGGCGACCAGGTTGATCGCGAAGGTGGTGCCGCTGCACAGGACCAGTTCGTCGGCGCGCACGTTGAGGAAGCGGGCCAGTTTGCGGCGCGCGCCCTCGTAGGCATCGGTGGCCTCGGTGCCGAGCGTGTGCACGGCGCGGCTGACGTTGGCGTTGTGGCGGCGGTAGAACGCATCCGTCGCGGCGATCACCGACGCCGGCTTCTGGCCGGTGTTGGCGCTGTCGAAGTAGATCAGCGGCTTGCCATGGACCTGGCGCTCCAGCAGCGGAAAGTCGGCGCGCACGCTCGCCCAGTCGGGTGTGGTGGCCGGATCCCGGTGGGTGGCGGGGCCGGCGGTCATGGCGCGCCCAGCCCGGCCAGGGCGCGGTCGATGCGCTGCGACAGCAGTTCGCGCACCGCCGGGTTGGCGATGACCGCCAGCGGTTCGCGGCAGAACGCGGCGGTGAGCAATTGCTGGGCCTCCGCTTCCGGAAGTCCGCGCGAACGCAGGTAGAACAGGGCATTGGCGTCCAACCGGCCGACGGTCGCGCCATGCGCGGCCTTCACCTCGTCCGCATGGATCTCCAGCACCGGCTGGGTGTCGATCTCGGCGTTCTCGGACAGCAGCAGGTTCTTGTTCGACAGCGCCGCGTCGGTGCCGTCGGCGCCCTCGCGGATCAGGATGCCGCCATGGAACACCGTGCGGCCGCGGCCCGCGCCCAGGCCGCGCCAGGTCAGTTCGCAGGCGGTGTCGCGGGCGATGTGGTCGATGCCCAGGCGGGTGTCCAGATGGCGGCGGCCATCGGCCAGCAACACGCCGTTGGCGACCAGGCGCGCGTTGTCGCCCTCCAGCCGCACATTCAGTTCATGCCGCGACAGCGCGGCGCCGAGTTCCAGATCGATGCGGCGGTACTCGGCGTCGCGGGCCAGCACCGTGTCGGTGCGCAGCAGGTGGGTGGCGCGGTCGCTGTCTTCCTGCACGCGCGCGTGCGCGAGGCGCGCGCCGCGGCCGACATGGACGTGGACCAGGGTATTGGCCAGATGCGCGTGCGGACCGGTGCCGAAGTGATGCTCGAACACCTTGAGCGATGCGCCGGCGCGCAGTTCGATCAGGTTGCGCAGGTGCCAGGCGCGATCGGCGTCGTCGGGCGCGCCGATGAAGACCAGGTGCAGCGGCGCTTCCACTTCGGCGCCTTCGTCCACCCGCAGCAGTACGCCTTCGTTGGCCAGCGCGGCATTGAGGCGCGCGAACACTTCATCGCCGCGTTCGAAGCGCCGCTGCAGGAAGCGCGCGGATTCGCCGCCTTCGGCCAGTGCCTCCGACAGCAGCTGCAGGCTGACGCCTTCGGGAAGATCGGTGGTCAGCGACAGGGCGACCGAATAACGGCCATTGACGAACACCGCGCGCGGGCCGGGAATGTCGGCCAGCAGCATCGGATCGAGCGCGACCAGTGCGTCGACAGGAGCGAAGCTGCGCCGTTCGAGCTGGCGCAGCGGGGTGTACTTCCACGCCTCGGCGCGCGGACCGGGCAGGCCATCGCGCAGGGCGTCGTCCAATACCGCGCGGCGCGCGGCGTCGCCGCTGAAGCCGGTGGCGAGGGAATCCAGCAGGGTGCTCATCCGGCGACCTTTTCGGGGGCCACCCGATCCTTGATCCAGGCGTAGCCGTGCTGCTCCAGTTCCAGCGCCAGTTCCGGGCCGCCCGTCTCGACAATGCGTCCATCGGCCAGCACGTGGACCACGTCCGGCTTGATGTAGTCGAGCAGGCGCTGGTAGTGGGTGATGACCAGGAAGGCGCGATCCGGCGAACGCAGCGCGTTGACGCCATCGGCGACGTTCTTCAGCGCGTCGATGTCCAGGCCGCTGTCGGTCTCGTCGAGGATCGCCAGCTTCGGCTCCAGCACGGCCAGCTGGAAGATTTCGTTGCGCTTCTTCTCGCCGCCGGAGAAACCTTCGTTGACACCCCGGTGCAGAAGTTCGTCGCGCAGGTGCAGCACGGCCAGCTTCTCGCGCACCAGTTTGAGGAACTGCATGGAATCCAGTTCACTCTCGCCGCGCGCCTTGCGCTGGGCGTTGAGTGCCGCGCGCAGGAAGTAGGTGTTGTTCACGCCCGGGATTTCGACCGGGTACTGGAAGGCCAGGAACACGCCGGCGGCGGCGCGCTCTTCCGGTTCCAGCTCCAGCAGCGCCTGGCCATCGAACTCGACCGAGCCGGCGGTGACCTCATAGCCCTCGCGGCCGGCCAGGATGTTGCCCAGCGTGGATTTGCCGGCACCGTTGGGGCCCATGATGGCGTGCACCTGGCCGGGCTTCACTTCCAGGGACAGGCCCTTGAGGATTTCCTTGCCGGCGACGCTGGCGTGGAGGTTTTCGATCTTGAGCATTGCGGTCATCGTCTTGTCGGATGGGGAGCGGGTGGCGGCGGAGTCGCCGCGGCCCTGAATCAGGTAAATGGGGCGCGGAGGGGAAGGGAAGCCGCGGCGTTCCGTTTGCGCCGGAGCCAGGCGCAGGACGCCACGAAAACCGCCAGCGCGGTGATGCCAAGGCCGGCCCACAGGTAGCCGGACTGCGCCACCATGACGCCGGCCACGCTGTCGTAGCAGCGGCCTTCGGCGTTGAAGCAATCGCGCCAGCGCCAGTACCGCTCATGCCAGGCCAGCGCGCACAGCAGCGCCAATGCCAGGCTCGCGCACGACAGCAGGAGCGCCGGCCATGGCAGCGGCCGTTTCATCCCACCGAGCCTTCCAGCGAGACCTCGAGCAGCTTCTTGGCTTCCACCGCGAACTCCATCGGCAGCTCGCGGAAGACCTGCTTGCAGAAGCCGTCGACGATCATGCTGACGGCGTCTTCCTCGCTGATGCCGCGGGCGCGGCAGTAGAACATCTGGTCGTCGGAGATCTTCGAGGTGGTCGCCTCGTGCTCCAGCGTCGCGGTGGGGTTCTTCACCTCGATGTAGGGGAAGGTGTGGGCGCCGCACTGCTTGCCGATCAGCAGGCTGTCGCACTGGGTGTAGTTGCGCGCGTTGGCGGCGTTGCGATCCACCTTGACCAGCCCGCGGTAGGTATTCTGGCCGCGGCCGGCGCTGATGCCCTTGCTGATGATCTTCGACTTGGTGTTCCTGCCGATGTGGATCATCTTGGTGCCGGTGTCGGCCTGCTGGCGATGGTGGGTCAGCGCCACCGAGTGGAACTCGCCGACCGAATCGTCACCCAGCAGCACGCAGGAGGGGTACTTCCAGGTGATGGCCGAGCCGGTCTCCACCTGGGTCCAGGAAATCTTGCTGCGCGCGCCGCGGCACTCGCCGCGCTTGGTCACGAAGTTGTAGATGCCGCCGCGGCCTTCCTCGTCGCCCGGATACCAGTTCTGCACCGTGCTGTACTTGATCTCGGCATCTTCCAGCGCGACCAGTTCCACCACCGCCGCGTGCAGCTGGTTCTCGTCGCGCATCGGCGCCGTGCAACCTTCCAGGTAGGACACGTAGCTCTTGTCCTCGGCGATGATCAGGGTGCGCTCGAACTGGCCGGTATGACCGGCGTTGATGCGGAAGTAGGTGCTCAGCTCCATCGGGCAGCGCACGCCCTTGGGAATGAACACGAAGCTGCCATCGGAGAACACCGCCGAATTCAGCGCGGCGAAGTAGTTGTCACCGGTCGGCACCACACTGCCCAGGTACTGGCGGACCAGTTCGGGATGCTCGCGGATGGCTTCGCTCATCGAGCAGAAGATGATGCCCTTCTCGGCCAGTTCCTTGCGGAAGGTGGTGCCCACCGAGACCGAGTCGAACACCGCGTCGACGGCGACGCCGGCCAGCTTGGCGCGCTCGTGCAGCGGCACGCCCAGCTTGTCGTAGGTATCAATCAGTTCCTGCGGCACCTCGTCCAGCGACTTGTACTTGGCCTTGGGCGCGCTGTAGTAGCTGATGGCCTGGAAGTCGATCGGGGCGATCTTCAGCTTGGCCCAGTGCGGCACCGGCATGGTCAGCCAGTGGCGATAGGCCGCCAGCCGCCATTCGGTCATCCACTCCGGCTCGTCCTTCTTGGCGGACAGCGCACGCACCACGTCCTCGTTGAGGCCGGGCGGCAGCGAATCGGATTCGATGTCGGTGATGAAGCCGGCGTCATAGCGACGTCCCAGCTGTTCCAGGATTTCTGCGTTCTCGGTGGCCATGGGCTGCCTGTGTACTCAACTGCTGGCGACGCGCACGGCGATGGAGCGCCGCGGGGCATCGTCGGGGGAAGCGGGGGGATGGAGCATCTGCGCCAGGGTCACGCCGCGCAGGGCGTCGGCGACCACGTCGTTGATGAGACGCCAGTTGGCGCGTGCGCCGCACTGGTGGGCGATGCCGCAGTGGCTGTCGGCCTGGCTGCATTCGGTCATCGCCAGCGGCCCTTCCATGGCCTCGACGACCTCGATCAGGCTGATGTCGGCGGCGGCCCGGCTCAACCGGTAGCCGCCATGCACGCCACGCAGGCCCTCGACCAGACCGGCCTGGGCCAAGGGCTTGAGCACCTTGCTGACGGTGGGGGGCTCCAGGCCGGAATGATCGGCCAGATCGGTGGCGCTGAGGATCTCGCCCGGCCGTGCGGTGAGCACGGTCAGCACCACGGTGGCGTAATCGGTGAGCTTGGTGACGCGGAGCATGGCGAGGCGGGGATTAAAAACGTACCGAAATTGTACGCTTTACCCCCGCGCCGCGCCAAGCATGAGCTTGTTCAGTTTCGTGCCGGGGCGTCACCGGCGGCGGGCGCGTCCGGAGCACCCTGCGCCTGCGTCTCCGGGAGGACCAGGGAGAAATAGGGCGCGGGCGGGGTCTGGCCGGGCGGCAGATAGGCCGGCGCGGCTTCGCCCGCCGGACCCAGCGAGCGCACGAACTGGTAGATGGCGCGCCGGTCGGTCTCGCTCATGGCCCGCAGGGTGAAGTCCGGCATGATGGGACGGGTGCGCAGATTGCCGCTGTAGGCCAGCCACTGGGCTTCGGTCATTTCCTGCATCCGCAGGCGCAGGTTGCTGGCGTAGGTGGTGCCCCAGGGGCCGTGGTAGCCCAGCGGCGAGCCGGTCAGCCACTGCGCGGTCGGCACCTCGCCCTGGCGCTCGGCATAGCCGGCGGTATGGCAGTCGTTGCAGCCGGCGACCCGGATCAGGTATTCGCCCCGCGCGGTTGCATCGGTGGTTTCCGTTGCGGCCACGGTGGCGGGCGAAGGGGGAGTGGTCGTCGCCGGCTTGCTGGCGCTGGCCTGGCAGCCTCCCAGGAGCAACAGCGAAGACAGCAGACAGAACGGCAAGAGCATAGGGGACGCGGGGTTGGACATGGCGGCGGCTCGGTGGTGGTTTCAGGGTGGTTTGCGATGAGCAGGCGGTTTAACGCGCGGTTCCCGCTTGACCGGACACGCGGGTAAATCCGGGGTTCATGCGCCAGCGGCGGGAACGGAACGAGCGGCCGCCGGTGACCATGCGGCGCCGGCCGGAACAGGGAATGCTTGGGATCCCGGGCCGTCTGAGCGAGAATCCGTGTTCCCGCCGTCCACCGGAACCCGCATGCCCCGCAAGATTGAAGCCCGCCAGTCCGACATTCATGGCAATGGTGTTTTCGCCATCGCGACGCTCAAGAAAGGCGAGCGCGTCGTCGAGTACAAGGGCAAGCGGCGCAGCCACGACGAAGTGGACGAGGATGACAGTGGCGACGTGGAATCCGGCCATACCTTCCTGTTCACCCTCAACGACGAATACGTCATCGATGCCAACCACAAGGGCAACAAGGCACGCTGGATCAACCACAGCTGCGACCCCAACTGCGAGGCGGTCATCGAGGAGCACGACGGCAAAAACCGCAAGAAGGACAAGGTGTTCATCGAGGCCATCCGCGACATCAAGCCCGGCGAGGAGCTGACCTACAATTACGGCATCGTCCTGGCCGAGCCGCACACCGCCCGCCTGAAGAAGGTCTGGGCCTGCCGCTGCGGCAGCAAGAAATGCACCGGCACGATGCTGCAGCCGAAATCGTAACGGCCACTACAGTGCCGCCGCCTGTCATCGGGATGCAGGCGGCGGCCAAATGGTTGACATGACCAACGCCAGTCGGTGACGGCGCGGCGGACCGCTAGGGTGGCACCCAACGGGCATGGGCCCGATGGAACCCTTCGACATGCGCGCGGCAATCCTCAGCCTCTCAATCCTGATGGCGCTGTCCGCGCCGGCCATGGCCATCGATGTGGACGGCCGCATCGATCCGGCCGAATGGCAGGGCGCACGCCACATCACCGACTTCCGCAAGGTGCAGCCGCTGACCGGCACGCCGGCCACCCATCCGACCGAGGCCTGGGTGCTGGCCACCCCCGACGGCCTGGCCATCGCCTTCCGCAACGTCCAGTCCGCCTCCAGCCGTACCCGCCAGCGTGTGCAGCGGGATTTCGAGGATCAGGTGGATCGGGTCAACCTGATGATCGATTTCGATGGTGACGGTCGCACCGGCTACAACTTCACGATTTCGTCGACCGATGGCATCGCCGATGCCGTGATCACCAACGAATTCGAATTCAACGACGACTGGGACGGCAACTGGAAGCACGCGGTCAGCGAGGATGCCGACGGCTGGTCGGCGGAAATGCTGATCCCCTGGTACATCGCGCCGATGCGCAAGGGGGACGGCGACACGCGGCGGATGAAGATCTACCTGGATCGCGTGGTCGGCTCCACCGGCGAGCGTGTGGCCTGGCCGGTCGCCAGTTTCGAGCGCCCGCGCTTCCTGTCCGAATTCACCCCGATCGAAGTGCCGCAGTACAGCCAGTCGTTGCTGGCGATCACCCCGTATGTGTCGGGCCTGTACGACAACATCCGCGGCGACAGCGATTTCGACGGCGGCGTCGATCTGTTCTGGAAGCCGAACGGCCAGTTCCAGATGACCGCCACGCTGAATCCCGATTTCGGCCAGGTGGAAAGCGATGATCTGGTCGTCAATTTCAGCGCGACCGAAACCTTCATCAGCGACAAGCGACCGTTCTTCACCGAGAACCAGGGGCTGTTCGAATACACCACGCCGTCGGATTTCAGCCAGTTGCTCTATACCCGCCGGGTCGGCGGGCCGGCCGATGACGGACGTGGCGCCGGCGATATCACCGCCGCGATCAAGCTCAACGGATCGTTCGGCCAGACCAAGTATGGCGTGTTCGCCGCCGACGAGGCCGATGAGGTGGGGCGCTCGTTCTACGCGCTGCGGCTGGTGCGCGATTTCAGCAATCAGAACCTGGGCATGATGATGACCCGCGTCGATCGCCCGTACTTCGATCGCGAGGCGACCGTGTTCGGCATCGATCACAACTGGCGCCCGACCGCGCGCTGGAACGTGCGCACCCGTGTGTTCGGCAGCCAGATTGACGAGCGTGGCGACACCACGCGCGATCTTGGCGCCACGGTCTGGGCCGACTACGAGATGGATCATGGCTGGCGCCAGCAGTGGATCGCCATGCATTTCGGCAACGACCTGCAGATCAACGATGCCGGCTACCTGTCTCGCAACAGCATGAACTACCTGCACTGGGAGGTGAAGCGACGCTTCGCCGAGCAGCCGGAAAACTCGCGCTATTCCTCCAAGGAGTGGCGCTGGCGGGTGAGCTCGGTCTACAACAACCATGGCGAACGGCTCAACAACCAGTTCCGGATGAGCCGGCAGGGACAATTGCGCAACGGCGCCAGCGAATACGCCCAGATCAACATCAACACCTCGGGCGTCGAGGATCTGCTGACCCGTGGTCATGGTTCGGTGAACGTGCCGGCCCGGTTCAATGCGCACTACGAGTACGAGCGGCCGCGCAAGGGTCACTGGGCGCACGACGTCTACGCGGATCTGGTGAGCGGCGGCCTCGCCGGCAACGACGAGATCGGCTACGCCTTCGAATACCAGGCCACCTACTTCATCAACGATGCTTTCAGCCTGTACGGCGGCTTCTATGCCGATCGCACGCCGGACTGGCTGGTCTGGCAGCGTGACAACCTGATCGGCAGCTTCGAGGGCCGCGAGTGGCACGTGAATGCCGGGCTCAACTGGACCATCAGCGACCGGCAGGAACTGCGGGTCAAGCTGCAGTCGATCGCGCTTGACGCCCGCGCCCGCCAGGCCTACCGGGTGATGGTCGGCGGTGACGCCTTGCGCAGCGACGACGAGATCAACGATTTCAGCCTGAGCAATCTGGGGTTCCAGATCCGCTACCGCTACGAGCTGGCACCGCTGTCGTACCTCTACGTCGTCTATGGCCGCGGCGGGCGCGAGAACAACCGGTTCGGCGACAGCGCCGGCGGTTTGCTGGGCGACGCCTTCGATCTACGTGACGACGAGCAGTTGCTGGTCAAGCTGAGCTATCGCTTCGACCTGTAGCCTCGGGAGAAGATCGGTGATCCCGGATGCGGGGCATCACGAAGCGGCGGGCGAATCCGCCGCTTCGCGTTTTCATTGACCCAGGCGCAGGTGGACCTGTCCATCCTGGATGCGGACGGCGTCGGCCGAAAGGGTGCCGGGGATCTGGGCGAGCGCCTCGGCATCCAGGCGGTAAATGGGTTCGTCCTGCGCGTACTGCTCCAGCAGGGTGTTGACCATCTCGCGGGTCTGCGTGTCCATCGGCTTGTTCTGCCCGCCGTCCTGGAGATCCAGCAGTTCCGGACGCTCCAGGTGCAGGCCGTGGGTCGCGGGGTCGTAGCGCAGACCGCTGGCAACCCGGAAGCGGCCCTGCCGGCTGCCGCTGCCGGCCAGTGAAGCGTCATAGTCGAGATCCATCTGGATGCGATTACCGCCCACCGGAATGGCGATCACCGGACGGCTGAGGATCAGGCGCGCCAGTCCGCCGAGCCAGGCTTCCTTGCGCGGAAACGCCGGCTCCGCGGCGCTCTGCAACTGCGCGGGGGTGAGGGTCAGCGTGTCGGCGGCAATGGCCGCCGGCGGATCCGCATGCGCGATCCGGGCGGAGAAGGGGAGGGTGGCCGCGCTGGCGGCCAGGGCCGCGGCCAGCAGGCGGCGGGAGCGCCGCAGTCGGCGGAGGGTGCGGGTATCAGTGTCCATCCAGTTTCACCACGATTTTTCCATGTTCGACGAGGGTCGCACCGATGCGCTTGCCGCGTGGCAGGCGATCCAGCACGTCGCTGTCGATGCGGTAGAGGGGTTCCTGGCGCGCGTATTCGGCCAGCACGGTATTGATGAGTTCGCGGGTATCGCCGCGCATCACGCTGCCGGATCCGGGGAGATCCACGGTCAGCACTTCGGGATTGTCCAGATGCAAGCCCTGGGTGGCAGGGTCGTAACGCAGCCGGCTGGCGACGGCGAAACGTCCATTGGCGACATTGCCAGCGCCGATTGCACTGACGCCTATGTCGAAATCCAGGCGCAGGCGATCGTCGCCCTCGGCCAGGGTGAGGCGGGGATGGCTGAGGGTGGCCGACACCAGCCCGCCCAGCTTGTCGAATTCACGCGGGAAGCTGCGATCAAGCCGGCGTTGCAGCTGTAGCTCGGTGAAGCTGATCTGATCACCGAAGAAACCGCTGACCGCGTTCATGGTGCCGCAGCCGGCCAGCAGCAACAGCAGGCCGAGCAGTACGGTCGATGCCAATGGACGGTAGCGTGCGGTCATGCGGGGGCCGTTTCCGGGAAAGGGGAACCATCGCACGATAGCGCGTGGATTCTGTCCGTGGGCTAACCGGGCGCGGTGGCACGCGGTCATCCCAGGGTGCGCTGTTCCAGGCCCTGGAGAAACGCATCGACATGCGGACGCAGCGGTGCGAACAGGTCGTCCTGATCCTTGCGATGATCGGCCATCAGGCCGCTCAGCAGCTTGGCGCCGATCACCAGCGCGGTGCGTTCGTCGCCGGTGAAGCCGCGCAGGCGCTGCACGTTCTCGAGCACGCGCATCCAGTCATCGTGGCAGTGATGTTCGAATTCGATGGTGCACCGGCGGGTGCAGGGCAGGCCGTCCGCCTCCACGGGCGTGACGGTGATGCGGTAGCGTTGGGAACGGTTGGCCATGGCGATGGGGAAGCGGCGGGGACACGGGCAAGATAGGCCTGCTCCCGGGCCCGCACGAGGGTTGCTGCCGCGATGGAGTGTTCCGCCGGCCGCTGATTCAGGGTCCCCCCGATGCCGCTCCCGCGCGCAGCCTGGGCAGGGGATCCGGGCATAGATGCCGAAATGCAGGTGCGGCGGCGTGCCCTTCGCGTTGCCGGTGCTGCCCACCGTGCCCAGGGGCGTCCCCGCAGCAACCACGTCGCCGCTGCCCAGGCCCGGAGCCCAATCGTCCAGATGCGCGTAGTAATAGCGTTCCAGGCCCGGTCCTAGCACCCATACCTGGCGGCCGCCCAGACCGTTGTCACGTATCGAGGTAATCACGCCGCGCGTACTGCTGCGCACCGGCGTTCCCCGGCGCGCGAAGATGTCCACGCCGGCGTGTTGCCGATCGATGCCGCGCGGGGCGCCGAAGGTGGCCGCGATGTCGCGCGCGGCGACGCCCCGCACGGGTACCGGCATCGCGGCCGCGGCGGGCAGTCGCGACAACTCCCACAAGGTCCGCAGCGGCAGCAGGAACGGCTGCCGCCATGACCATGCCGCCAGCCAGGCCTGCAATGCCGTCATCGCCAGCGTGCCCAGGACGCGACGGGTACGTGGCGCGGACGCGTCCGGCATGTCAGCCGCGCGCGGTCTGTTCCGCCAGTTGGCGCTCCAGGCGGGTCTTCAGATCCGTATCGAGTTTGAGTTGCCGCGCCAGTTCGTCCAGGTAGGCGCGTTCCATGAAGTTCTGCTCGTCGACCACCATGAGGCTGGCCAGGTACATCTCCGATGCGACCTCCGGGCTGTCCCCAGCCCGCGCGACCTCGGCCGGATCCAGCGGTTTCTGCAACTCCGCCTGCAGCCAGCGCTGCAGATCGGCGTCATCGCCGAGGCGGCGGAATTCGCCTTCGATCACATCGCGCTCGCGCTCGTCGACGTGTCCGTCGGCCTTGGCGGCGGCGATGAGCGCCTGGAGGATGGCCTGGCTGTGGTGCTCGGCCTGGGGCGGCGGCAGGCGATCGACGGTGCGAGGTTCGCTGACGGTGGCCGCGGTCTGCTGCTGGTGATCACGATACGCCTGGTACGCCATCACGCCAATGGCGGCCAGGCCACCGTAGGTGGCGAGCTTGCGGGTCTTGCGGTTCTTGCCGAGCAGCAGGCCGAGCGCGCCTCCCGCGACCGCTCCCTTGCCGAAGTCGGCATTGAGCAGGCTGCCGCCGGTCTGGGATTTGAGCAGTTGTTCCAGGAAGCCTTGAATCTTCATGCGCGGGAATCCTTGGTTGCACGGGAGGGATGGAATGGGGATGGGGGCGTACAAGTGAAGGCACAAGCGTGACCGATGGCAGGGCCGGAGCGGGCCCGTCCGTGACCGCGCCAATGCCGGGAGGATGGCGACGGACAAAAAAAGGGACGGCCTGGGCCGTCCCTTTTTTCGATGCGAGGTGTCGCGCCTGGATCAGGCCGCAGCGTCCTTCAGCTTCTTGAGCGGACGCACCTTCACCTTCACCGAGGCGGGCTTGGCGGCGAACCACTGCTCTTCCTTGGTGAACGGGTTGATGCCCTTACGCTTCGGCTTGGCCGGCACGTTGATGGCGCTGATCTTCAGCAGGCCCGGCAGGGTGAAGGAGCCAGCGCCCTTCTTGCTGATGGAGGCGTGGACAGCGCTTTCCAGCGAAGCCAGCACGGCGCGCACGTCCTTCGCGGCCACGGCGGTGGCTTCAGCGATGTGGGCGACCAGGCCGGACTTGCTCAGCGCTTCCTTGATCGGCTTCGGGGCTGCCGGCTTGGCGGCGGCCTTCGGTGCGGCTTTCTTGGCGGCCTTTTTCGGCGCTGCCTTCTTGGTGCTCTTTGCCATAAGTGTCCTGTTTTTACAGTCTGTAGGTGGGTAATCGGGCCGACCGCGTCGGCAGGCGCAATGTAGGACAAAGAATTCGCGTCGCACAAGTAGCAAGACGCCAAATAGCGCTTTTTTTTTGCGGTTTCCGGCGGATGGCGCGATCCGGGGCGGAAAAACCGCCGCAAAACCGGTCATGGAGCGACGGTGGAGCCGAGATGCGGCGATGACGCCGGGGCGGATCGGTGAGTGCGATCCGCCCTCCGGTCCAAGTCATCCTTTGGTCTCAGTCGTCCTCGGGTTTCGGCTTGTAGGCGTCGACCAGCTTCTGCTGCACGTTGGTCGGCACCGGCTCGTAGTGGCTGAAATCCAGGCTGTAGCGGCCACGGCCGGCGGTGACGGACTTCAGTTCCGCCGCGTAACCGTCCAGCTCGGACAGCGGCACCTGCGCCCGGACGAGGATTTCCCCGCGCACCGTATCGGTGCCGTTGATCCGCGCTCGCTTGCTGGACAGGCCGCCGGTGATGTCGCCGACCTGGGCCTCCGGCGCGGCGACCTCCAGATCCACCACCGGTTCCAGCACCTGCGGCCGCGCCTTGCCGATGGCGTCCAGGAAGGCTTTCTTGCCGGCGGCCACGAAGGCGACTTCCTTGCTGTCCACCGGATGATGCTTGCCGTCCAGGATCACCACGCGCAGGTCCTGCAGGGGATAGCCGGCCACCGCGCCGCTGGCGAGGACCTGGCGCACGCCCTTTTCCACCGCGGGCATGAACTGGCCCGGGATGGTGCCGCCCTTGACCTCGTCGACGAACTCGAAACCCTGGCCACGCGGCAGCGGTTCCACCCGCAGCGACACCTCGCCGAACTGGCCCGCGCCGCCGGTCTGCTTCTTGTGCCGATGATGCCCGTCCGCTCGCGCGGAAATGGTTTCGCGGTAAGCGATGCGCGGAGGCCGGGTCTTCACCTCGACGCCATGGCGATCCTTGAGCCGCTCCAGCATCACCCGCAGGTGCAGATCGGACAGGCCACGTATGACGGTCTCGTTGAGCTCGGCCGTGTGCTCGACCACGAACGCGGGGTCCTCCTCGGCCAGCTTCTGCAGCGCGGTGGACAGCTTCTGCTCCTGGCCCTTGCTGGCAGCCTCGATGGCCAGACCGAACATCGGCCGGGGGAAATCCACCGGCGCCAGGTGGATGTGATCCTCGTCGTGGCTGTCGTGCAATATGGCGTCGAAGTGCAGATCCTCGATCTTGGGAATGGCGGCGATGTCGCCGGGGACCGCCTGCTCGATCTCGGCGTGATCCTTGCCCTTGAGCTTGAACAGGTGCGCGACCTTGAATGCCTTCTTGCCGTCGTCGACGAACAGCGCGCCCTCCTTCTTCACCGTGCCCTGATAGACCCGGAAGATGCCCAGTTTTCCGACGAAGGGGTCGTTGACGATCTTGAACACGTCGGCGATGACGTGCGCCTGCGGATCCGGGCGCGCCTGTACCGCTTCGGTGCCTGCGCCGTTGGTGCGCTGGAACGGCGGCGGATTGCCTTCGCCCGGATGCGGGAACAGCCGCTCGGCCACGTCCAGCAGTTCGGCGACGCCGGTGCCGGTGCGCGCGGAGACGAAGCAGACCGGCACCAGATGGCCCTCGCGCAGGCACTGCTCGAAGGCGTCGTGCAGTTCCGGGCCGGACAGGCCATCTTCGCCGACCTCCAGGAAGTGCTCCATCACGGTTTCGTTGATCTCCACCACCTGGTCGATGATCTTCTGGTGCCACTCGGCCACCGGACCCAGATCGGAATCGCCCTGCGCCTGGCCGAAGCAGTCCACCACCCGGCGACCACCCTCGGCCGGCAGGTTGAGCGGCAATACCTCCGCGCCGAACGATTCGCGCAGGTCGTCCAGCACGCGTGCGCAGTTTGCGCCGTCATGGTCGATCTTGTTCACGACGATGGCGCGGCACAGGTTGCGCTGGCGGGCGCGCTCCATCAGCCGGCGGGTACCGTGGGCCACCCCCGTATCGGCATCGACCACGATCAGCGCGGTCTCCACCGCTGACAGCGCCGACAGCGCCGGACCGCGGAATTCCGGGTAGCCGGGCGTGTCGATGAGGTTGAGATGGATGCGTTCGCCGGACGCGGCCAGGTGATCGGTGCTGGCAATGGCGGTATCGATGGAATGACCGCGGGTCTTTTCGATTGGATCGTGATCGGACACGGTGGTGCCGCGTTCGATGCTGCCTGCCGCCTGGAGGGTGCCGCCGGCATGCAGCAGGGCTTCGAAGAGCGTTGTTTTGCCGGCGCCGGGGTGGCCTGCCAGGGCCACGTTGCGGATTTGGGGTGTGCTGTAGGACATGAGGCCGTTCCTCCCGTGAATGAGGGTCGAAGGGCCGTCATGGCTGTCCGGGCCGGCGCGACCCGTGAGCGTGCGCTCGGCGGGCGGTCATGGCGGGAAGCCAGCATCGGCCGCGCTGGCGGCGGGGTCAAGTCGCAACGCGCAACCAGCGCTACACATGCCGCGGTGTAAGCTGCCGTTCCCCTGGACGAGGAGCGACAGCCATGGCTTTGAAACGTTACGCGGACGCGGTGTGGAAGGGCGACCTGCAGGCCGGCAAGGGCAACATCAGCACACCGCAGAGCGGCCTGTTCGATGCCCAGAACTATTCGTTCAAGACCCGCTTCGGCGACGAGAAAGGCACCAACCCGGAGGAACTGCTGGCGGCGGCGCATGCCGGCTGCTTCAGCATGGCGCTGTCGGCGGTGCTGGGAAAGGCCGGTTTCACTCCGGACATCATCCAGACGCGGGCGGAGGCGACGATGGAGCCGGGAATGGATCCGGGGCCGACGATTACCGGCATAAAGTTGATCGTGTCGGCACGGGTGCCGGGCATCGAAGCCACGCAGTTCGACGAGATCGCTCATCAGGCCAAGGCGGGTTGCCTGATCTCGCGCGCGCTGTCGGTGCCGGTCTCGCTGGAAGCGACCCTGCTTGCCTGAGTGGAACGCGCCCGCCTGGAGCGCGTTGTTCCTGCATGGCGGCGGCGGAGGCGGCTGGGAGTGGAATCGCTGGTGCGGGGTCTGGCGCGCGCATGGCATACAGGTTCATGCGCCGGACCTGCAGCCGGTATCCGCGGGTATCGAGGCGACGGAATGGGATGACTACCGCGGCCAGGTCGAGGCATGGCTGCGGGCGCTGCCACGCCCGCGCGTGCTGGCGGGCGCAAGCCTGGGTGGTCTGCTTGCGTTGCAGACCGCCGGTGACGCCGATGCGCTGGTCGTGATCAATCCATTGTTGCCGGCGCCATGGCATCGGGAGTTGCCGACGCGGAACTGGCCGGACCGGGTGCGCTGGCGCAGCGGCGCGCGCCTGAGTTCCACCCGCCGCGCGATGCCCGAGGCGGATGCGGCGTCGGTCCTGTACGCACTGCGGCGTTGGCGTGACGAATCCGGCGCGGTGCTGCGTGCGGCCCAGGCCGGCATCGCGATCGAGGCGCTCCGATGCCCGGCCCTGTTCGTCGCCTCGCGCGACGACGATGATGTGCCCGCACAGGCGGTGCGCCGCCTGGCGGGGCAGTCCGGGGCGACCTGCGTCGAGGTCGCCGGCGGCCATCTGGCGCCGTTGCTGGGAAGCGGCGCGCAGCGGGTGGCCAGGCAAGCTGTCGAATGGCTTAATGCGCCGGCCTGAGCCGTTTGAGTTCAGTCTGTTTTCACCCGTCCGACTCGACGATGCGTCGCACGCCATCCCGGCGTGGGGAGCCCGCCATGAACCGCCTGTCCACCTCTCTGCTTGCCTTCGGCCTGCTGGCCTCCGGCGCCGCGTCGGCGCAGACCTATTCCAGCGGCGATCGCTATTCCGGCGGTGACTACGACTATGCGCGGGTGATCCGGGTGGACCCCATCATCGAGGGCGATCGCTACGGCGGCCGTTCGGTCAGCACCGCGCAGCGCTGCTATTACCGGGACGCGGACGATCAGTACGTTTCCGACGATGGCTACTACGGTGACGATCGCTATCGGGACGACCGTGATGGCGATCGCTACGGCGACGACCGCTATCGCGGCACCGACACCGGGCGGACGGTCGCCACCGTGATCGGCGGTATCGCCGGCGCCGTGCTCGGCAGCAAGATCGGCGACGGCAGCGGCCGCTACGTGGGCACCGCGGTGGGATCGATGGTCGGCGGCATGGCGGGCCGTTCCATCTACGACAACACCCAGCGCAACCGCCAGGTCCGGCGCGGCACCGTGCGGGTCTGCGATCCCCAGCCGGTCAACGGCGGCTACAACGGTCATGACGGCTACGACGGCGATGGTCGCGTCACCGGTTATGACGTGACCTACGAGTACGCCAATCGGACCTACCACACGCGCACCAGTTATCACCCCGGCGACCGGATCCGCGTGCGGGTGGATGTGCGACCGGAGTAAGCCGAACGCGGCGCAAAAAGGGGCCTTCGGGGCCCCTTTTTGTTTTCCGGCGCTTGAATGCGCCCGCCTTCGAACGCATAGTCGCCCGGTTCATTCACACGGGAGCAGGGGATGCGCAGGACTTTGCTGGCGATGGTGTTGGGTGCGGTATCGGGAGTGACTCTGGCGGGTGAGGTCACCGTCCTGACCGCCGATCGCATTCATACCTCCGATCCGCAGCGGCCACGGGTGCGGGCGATGGCCTGGGACGAAGATGGCAGGCTGCTCGAACTGGGCGAGGCCGCCGCACTGCTGGCGAAGTACCCGCAGGCCGCGCGCATCGATGCGTCCGGCAAGACCGTGATTCCCGGACTCATCGACGCGCATGGGCACCTGATGGGCCTGGGTTTCGCGCTGATGCGCGCGGATCTGACCGGCACCCGCAGCAAGCAGGAGATCCTGGAGCGCCTGCGCGCCTACGCCGGTCAATTGCCGGCGGGTGCGTGGCTGCTCGGCGGCGGCTGGGATCAGAACGATTGGCCGGAGAAGGTGTTTCCCACCGCCGCGGATCTGGACGCCGCCTTCCCCGATCGGCCGGTCTGGCTGGAGCGGGTGGACGGCCATGCCGGCTGGGCGAATTCGGCCGCGCTGCGCGCGGTGGCAGCCAAATCCGGGAAGCCTCTGGACGGGGACTGGCAGCCGGCGGGGGGACGCATCGAACGCGCGGACGGCAAGCCTGCGGGCGTGTTCGTCGATGGCGCGATGGGACTGGTCCACGACGTGGTGCCGCCCGCCGACGATGCAACCCGCGAGCAGGCCGCCGCCAAGGCCTTCGAGGCCGCGGTGCGGCACGGCCTGACCGGTGTGCACGACATGGGCGTATCGCGCGAAGACCTGGCGCTGTTCAAGCGCTTCGCCGATGCCGGGCGCCTGCCGCTGCGCGTGGACGCGTATGCGGACGGCGATGGCAACGCGCTGGCGGATCTGTGCGCGAACGGTCTCTATCGCCACTCCGGCGGACGCCTGGGGATGCGCGGCGTGAAGCTGTACATCGATGGCGCGCTGGGCAGCCGCGGCGCGGCCATGCTGGAAGACTACAGCGATGATCATGGCAACCACGGCTTGCTGGTCACCGATCCCGCCACCTATGAGACATCCGTGCGCAAGGCCCTGGGCTGCGGCGTGCAGGTGGCGACCCACGCGATCGGCGATCGCGGCAACCGGATTGTGCTGGACACCTATGCGAAGGTGCTGGGCGACAAGGCCGGTTCCGATCATCGCTGGCGGATCGAGCATTCGCAGATCGTGGCGCTGGAGGACATTCCGCGCTTCGCCAAGCTGGGCGTGATCGCTTCGATGCAACCCACCCACGCCACTTCCGACATGCCCTGGGCGGAGGATCGCGTGGGGCCGCAGCGGATTCTCGGCGCATACGCGTGGCAGCGTTTCCTGCACAGTGGCGCGCGTCTGGCGCTGGGTTCGGACTTCCCGGTGGAGTCGGTGGATCCGCGCCTGGGCCTGTACGCGGCGGTCACCCGCCAGGATCGCGATGGCCAGCCGCCGGGTGGATGGCAGCCGGATCAGCGGCTCAGCGCCGCCGAGGCGGTGCGCGGATTCACCGCCGATGCGGCCTGGGCGGGACGCGACGAAAAGGAAGTCGGGCAACTGGCCCCCGGCCTGCACGCCGATTTCGTGATCCTGGACGAAGATCCGCTGGCGGTGCCTTCCGCGCAATTGGATGATCTGCACATCCGTTCGACCTGGGTGGACGGCAAGCCGGTCTACGAATCGCGCTGAGCGCACCATGGCTCGCGCTGGCGCGGGCCACATCGGGTCTGGCCCGGGCGGATGGCCGGAGCGGTTGCCCCGGCCTACCAGTCCAGCGTGCCGCTCACCACGGTGCGCACGTGCCCGCCCGACCAGACGTCGCCGTTGGCATCGATGTGCAGTTGCAGCCGCGCGTCGTGGCCGACTTCGCGGCCCTGGCTGACGGTATAGCGGTTGCGACCGCCGGGCAGCGCGCCGCGTTCGGCCAGCCAGGCGGCCAGGGTGGCGTTGGCGGCGCCCGATGCGGCGTCCTCGAACACGGCGGGCGCACCGACGAAGGCACGCACCACCAGATCGTAGGGATGGCCCGCGGCGGCCCGCGCGAACGCGCAGACGCCCATGCTGTCGGTGGCCTTGGCCAGCGCCGCGATGGTGTTCCAGTCGGGTGTCGCCGCGCGCAGGGTCTGCTCATCGCGGATTTCCGCCAGCCACCAGCGCCGGCCACCATCGACCAGTGCGGGAGGCAACCCGCCCGCCGGCAGGCCGGACAGGGCCGCGGCGAGCGCGGCATCGGCTTCCGGTTCGCCAATCCGCAACACGCGGGCGCGGGGGGTGCGCACGGCGATGTTGCGCGCGGCGCCTGCGCCGTCCACCCGCAGCGGCAGACGGCCGGCGATGCCCTCCTGCACCAGCAGGCCGTCGCGCGGCGACGCCAGGCCGGCTTCCAGCACGACATGGGCGGTGCCGACGCTGGGATGGCCGGCGAACGGCACTTCGCGGCGCGGACTGAAGATGCGCAGGCCGTAACTGGCCTCCGCCGAAGGCGCGGGGAACACGAAGGTGGTTTCCGGCAGACGGGTCCAGCGGGCGATCGCCTGCATGGCGTCGTCGTCGAGTCCTTCGGCATCCAGGACCACGGCGAGCGGATTGCCGGCGCCGGGACGATCGGCAAAAACGTCCAACTGGACGTAGCGGCGGAGGGTCATCGGGGGAATCTCGGTGGGGGCGCGCAGCTTACCAAGTCGCGCTGCCGGCGATGACCGCCTGGACGCGGCCACCGATCCAGATGGCGCCTGCCTCATCGGCCTCGACCGTGACCCGGCCGTCGCGGCCCAGTTCGCGTCCCTGGCTGGCCATGTAGCGACCTTCCCGGCCGGGGAAACGGCCGGCGGCGAGCAAGGCCGCGCCGATGGCGGCGTTGGCGCTTCCGGTGACCGGGTCTTCGGGAATGTCGTCGGCCGGGCAGAACGCGCGCACCGCGATCGCGTGATCCGCCGCGGCATCCGCCAGGCCGAACACCGCCAGCCCGATCGCGTCGGTCGCGCGGGTCAGGGAGGCGATGGCGGCCAGATCGGGCGCCAGGGCCCGGACCGCGGCGGCGTTCTCCAGTTCCACCAGCCACCATCGAGGGCCGTTGTTCCAGAGCGCGGCGGGCATCGGGCCCCGCGGGAGCGGAGCGAGCACGTGGGACAACAGATCCCGTGTGCCCTCCGGCACCGGTTGTGGCACGGCGTCGGGCGCGCGCAGTCGCAGCAGTCGGTCCGCGCCGCGACCTTCCACCCGCACCGGCAGCAGGCCGGCCGCGCATTCCTGCACCAGCGCGCCGGTGTCCGGCGCCAGTCCGGTCTCCAGCGCCGCCCACGCCGCGCCGATGCTGGGATGGCCGGCGAAGGGCAGTTCCTGGCGCGGGGTGAAGATGCGGATGCGGTAGTCCGCCCCGGCCGAGGTGGGCGGCAGGAAGAAGATGGTTTCGGACAATCGGGTCCAGGCCGCGAAGGCCTGCATCGCGGCGGCATCCAGGTCGGCCGCGTCCAGCACCACGCCCAGCGGATTGCCGGCGCCGGGACGGTCGGCGAAGACGTCGAGCTGCAGGTAGCGGCGAGGGCGCATGGATCGTTGTCCGTCGGTGCCGGTCCGGGCCAAATTCGGCGGGGCGTTCGGCTAGAATCGAGGGTTCACGCCCGAATGTTTCGGGCATTTCCCCGCCATTCTATCCATGCCCTCCGCCCCTATCGCGCCTGATCCCTGGATCGTCCTCAAGTTCGGTGGCACCTCGGTGTCCCGTCGTCATCGTTGGGACACGATTGGCCGGTTGGCAAAAAAACGGGCGGACGAGCGGGGCGCGCGCGTGCTGGTGGTGGTGTCGGCGCTATCCGGCGTCACCAATGAACTGACCGCGATCGCCGATGGTGCGGTCGACAGCGCCGAGCGTGTCGCGAAGCTGGAACAGCGCCACCGCGAATTCGCCGTCGAACTGGAACTGGACGCCGAGGTGGTGTTGGGTGTCCGCCTGGCGGCGCTGAGGGATCTGCTGACCGATCCGCGTGCGGCCACCCGCGCGCTGGACTGGCAGGCCGAAGTGCTGGCGCAGGGCGAGCTGTTGTCTTCCACGCTGGGCGCGGCCTACCTGAAATCGCAGGGACTGGATTTCGGCTGGATGGACGCGCGCCACTGGCTGCAGGCCAGCATCCTGCCCAACCAGAGCGCGTGGGCGCAGCGCTTGTCGGTGTCCTGCGCGACCGCGCCGGACCAGGACTGGCGCCGCGCGTTCGCCGCGCAGGACTGCGCGATGCTGCTGACCCAGGGCTTCATCGCCCGGCATGGTGATGGCGGCACGGCGATCCTCGGACGCGGTGGTTCGGATACCTCCGCGGCCTACTTCGGCGCGCTGCTCGGCGCGCGCCGGGTGGAAATCTGGACCGACGTGCCCGGCATGTTCAGCGCCAACCCGCGCGAAGTGCAGGACGCGCGCCTGCTGACTCGGCTGGACTACTACGAAGCACAGGAAATCGCGACCACCGGCGCCAAGGTGCTGCATCCGCGCTCGATCAAGCCATGCCGCAACGCCGGCGTGCCGATGGCGATCCTGGACACCGAGCGTCCGGATCTGCCCGGCACGAGCATCGACGACAAGGCCGCCACGGTGCCGGGCGTGAAGGCGGTGAGCCGCCGCAACGGCATCGTGCTGGTGTCGATGGAAGGCATCGGCATGTGGCAGCAGGTCGGCTTCCTGGCCGACGTATTCGCCCGTTTCAAGAAACATGGCCTGTCGGTGGACCTGATCGGTTCGTCGGAGACGAACGTTACCGTGTCGCTGGATCCCAGCGAGAACCTGGTCAGCACCGACGTACTGGCGGCGCTGTCGGCGGATCTGGCGGAAGTTTGCCGGGTCAAGGTGATCGCGCCGTGCACCGCGATCACCCTGGTCGGCCGCGGCATGCGCTCGCTGCTGCACAAACTGTCGGACGTGTGGGCGATGTTCGGTCGTGAACGCGTGCACCTGATTTCGCAGTCGTCCAACGACCTCAACCTGACCTTCGTCATCGACGAGGCCACCGCCGACGGCATGCTGCCGGTGCTGCACGCCGCGCTGATCGACAGCGGCGCGATGCCGACCGACGAGACCAGCGTGTTCGGTCCGAGCTGGCGCGAGATCAACGGCGCGATCCGCCGCCGCGGCACACCGTGGTGGCAGGCGCCGAAGGAACGCGAGCGGCTGCTGTCGCTCGCCCGGATCGGTACGCCCCGCTATGTCTACCACCTGCCGACCGTGCGGGCGCGCGCCCGCGCGCTGGCCGGCATCGCCGCCATCGATCGCCGCTTCTACGCGATCAAGGCCAATTCGCATCCGGCCGTGCTGCGCGCGATCGCGGCGGAAGGTTTCGGCCTGGAGTGCGTGTCGCAGGGCGAACTGGAGCGCGTGTTCGCGGAGGTGCCGTCGCTGGCGCCGGCGAACGTGCTGTTCACCCCCAGCTTCGCGCCGCGCGGCGAGTACGCGTTCGCGCTGTCGCGCGGCGTCATCGTCACCCTGGACAACGTCGAGGCGCTGCAGAACTGGCCGGAAGTCTTCCGCGGCCGCCGGTTGTGGGTGCGTATCGATCTGGGGCGCGGCGATGGCCACCACGACAAGGTCAAGACCGGTGGCAAGACCTCCAAGTTCGGACTGCCGCTGGCGCGCCTGGACGAGTTCCTCGCCACCGCGCGCGCGCTCGACATCCGCATCGTCGGCCTGCATGCGCACCTGGGCAGCGGCGTCGAGACGCCGCTGCACTGGAAGCAGGTCAGCGACGAACTGGGCGGATTGGCCGATCAGATCGGCACCATCGAAAGCATCGACATCGGCGGTGGCCTGCCGATTCCGTACGCGGCCGAGGACGAGCCCTTCGATCTGGAGTCCTGGGCGATCGGTCTGGCCGAGATCAAGGCCGCGTATCCGGCCTATCAGCTGATCATCGAACCCGGCCGCTACCTGGTGGCCGAGTCCGGCGCGCTGCTGACCCATGTCACCCAGGTGGTGGAGAAGCAGGGCATCCGGCGGGTGGGCGCGGACGCCGGCATGAACGCGCTGATCCGCCCGGCGCTGTACGACGCCTGGCACGACGTGGCCAACCTGAGCCGACTGGGCGACACGCTGGAGGACAACTTCGACGTGGTCGGTCCGATCTGCGAGTCCAGCGACGTGTTCGGCAAGCGCCGGCGCCTGCCCTCGGCGACCGCCGAAGGCGACGTGCTGGTATTCGCCGATGCGGGCGCGTACGGGTTCTCGATGGCCAACACCTACAACCTCCGCGATCTGCCGGCGGAGGAAGTGCTCGACGAGGCCGCGGGCGATGAAACCGCGCGCTGAGTTCGTGCTCACCACGGCGGCCATCGCGCTGGCGCTGGCGATCGTCGCCTTCGTGGCGATGCTCCACCAGTGGAACGTTTCGCAGTGGCCGGCCGGAGCGCTGGAGGCATTGAAGTGGGCGCCCGCGGCCTTCTTCGCGGCGTTGCTGGGGGCGTTGGGCACGACCGCTTGGCACCGGCGCGCGCTGGCGCGCCAACGGCGCTGGTCGCCCGGTGGCATGACCCTGCGCACGCTGCTGTTGTCCTACCTGGCTTTCCCGTTTCTCCTGGGCGCATGGGTCGCCGCCGTCTCCGCCGGCGACCAGATCTGGGCGGCCAGCCCGGCGCCGGTGGAGGACAGCCTGTCCTGGCTGCCGCTGACCATGCTGCTGTTCACCGTGTTCGCCATCGTGCTGGGCGCGGTGCCCGCTTTCATCCTCGAATACTTCGTCAGCCGCCGCTATCTGCGCCGGCAGGCCGCCGTCACCACAGGTTCCGCATGAGCAATTTCGATCGTTCCTCCATCCGCTGTTTCCGGTTCGCCCGTTGTTCCCTCGATCCGGAAACCGGCGTCGCGCGTCTGGTCTACGCCTTCGACGACGGCCCGGAACTGACCGAGACGGTGACCTTCCCCGGCGCGCCGTTCGCCCTGGACGGCGCGCGCGCGCAGGCCGCGGAACAGGCGCTGCGCCTGCTGCACCTGCTGACCGGCGTGAGCTACTACAAGGCCGCGGTGCCGCCGGAAATCCGCATCGACGACTACGCCATCGACGCCGATACCGCGGCGATGATGGAGGAAATCTATGTCAACGGACTGGGCGAATTCGCCTATCGCAACGGCCTGGACCTGCATGGCCGGGTGCGTTTCCCGGTGGGCAAGGCCAAGCCCGATGCGGCGGCGCCATCGCTGGGGCTGCGCCGGCACGCGCTGGTCGCGATCGGCGGCGGCAAGGATTCGCTGGTCAGCATCGAGGCGCTGCGCGGCGCGGGCGTCGAACAGACCGTCACCTGGGTGGGAGGTTCGCAGCTGATCGCGGCCTGCGCGGCGCGCACCGGCCTGCCGACCTACAACCTGGGCCGCGCGCTGGCGCCGGAGCTGTTCGAGTACAACCGGCAGGGCGCCTGGAATGGCCACATCCCGGTCACCGCGATCAATTCGGCGATCATGGTGCTGGCGGCGCTGCTGCGGGATGCCGACCAGGTGGTGTTCTCCAATGAGCGTTCGGCCAGCTACGGCAGCGTGATTCCCGGCACCGGCGAGGTGAATCACCAATGGTCCAAGGGCTGGCGCTGCGAGCAACTGCTGGGCGATTACGTGCAGCGGCATGTGGCCGCGGACCTGCACTACTACTCGCTGCTGCGGCCGCTGTCCGAGTTGGCGGTGGCGCGTCAGTTCGCCCGCACCGATCACTACGACGCGCATTTCTCCAGCTGCAACCGCAATTTCCACATCCTCGGCGAGCGCCCGGTGAACCGCTGGTGTGGTGTCTGCCCGAAATGCCACTTCGTGTTCCTGGCATTGGCGCCGTTCATGCCCAAGCCGCGCCTGGTGGGCATCTTCGGCCGCAACCTGCTGGATGATCCGGGCCAGATCGGCGGCTTCGACGCATTGCTGGAATACCAGGATCACAAGCCATTCGAATGCGTTGGCGAAGGCCAGGAATCGCGCGCCGCGATGGCTGCGCTGGGCGACCGACCCGAATGGCGCGAGGACGCACTGGTGGCCCGTTTCAACCGCGAGATCCGGCCACAGCTGGATCCGGCCGAACTGGCGATCGCGCCGCTGCTGGAAGTAGGGGACGAGCACCGCATTCCCGCCGCGCTGTGGGAGCGACTGCGTGCGAATTTCGCAGCTTGAGGGGCGTCGGGTCGCACTGTGGGGCTGGGGCCGGGAAGGCCGTGCGGCCCATGAGGCCATCCGCGCCCGCCTGCCCGCGCTGCCGCTGACGCTGTTCTGCGGCGCGGTCGAAGCGGATTACGCCGCCGCGCTCGGCGATGGGCAATTGCGCATCGTCACCACGGTCGATGCGGATGCGCTCTCCGCGTTCGAGATCGTGGTGAAGTCGCCCGGCATCAGTCCCAACAAGCCGGAAGCCCTCGCGGCCGCGGCGCGGGGCACCCGCTTCATCGGCGGCACCGCGCTGTGGTTCGCCGAGCACGCTGGCGCCGACGGCATCGCCGCGCACGCCCTCTGCGTGACCGGCACCAAGGGCAAGAGCACCACCACTTCGCTGCTGGCGCATCTGCTGCGCGCGGCCGGGCATCGCACCGCGCTGGCCGGCAACATCGGCCTGCCCCTGCTGGAAGTGCTGGATCCGCAACCGGCGCCGGAATACTGGGCCATCGAGCTGTCCAGCTACCAGACCGGCGACGTGGCCGCCAGCGGCGCGCGCCCGGACGTGGCGGTGGTGTTGAACCTGTTTCCCGAGCACCTGGACTGGCATGGCAGCCAGGCGCGCTATGTCGAGGACAAGCTGGCGCTGGTCACCCGCGCGCATCCGCGCGTCGCCGTGCTCAATGCGGCCGATCCGCAACTGGCCGCGCTGTCGTTGCCGAACAGCGAGATCCACTGGTTCAATACCCCGCAGGGATGGCATCTGCGCGGCGACGATCTGTATCGCGGTGAGCAGCGGGTGATGGACACCCTCCCGGTGCCGGTGCCAGGCCGACACAACCGCAGCAACCTGTGCGCGGTGCTGACCGCGCTGGACGCGCTGGGCATCGATGGTGCGGCGATCGCGCACGCCGCGCGGGATTTCCGGCCCTTGCCCAATCGCCTGCAGACCCTCGGCGAGCGCGACGGCTATACCTACGTCAACGACTCGATCAGCACCACGCCGCATGCGAGCCTGGCGGCGCTGGAATGCTTCGCCGGCAAACCGATCGCGCTGCTGGTCGGCGGCCATGACCGCGGTCTGGAGTGGGATGGGTTTGCCGCCCGCATGGAACACGAGGCCCCGCGGGTCATCGTCACCATGGGCGCCAACGGGCCCCGCATCCACGCCTTGCTGGCGCCGCTCGCGTCGGCCGGCGGCTTCATCCTGCTGGCGGCGGAAAGCCTGCCGGACGCGATGGTGCAGGCGCGCGCGCATCTGCCCGCGCCGGGTGTCGTCCTGCTGTCGCCGGGCGCGCCCAGCTATGGTCCGTATCGCGACTACGTGGCGCGCGGGCGCCATTTCGCCGAACTGGCCGGATTCGATCCGGCGCTGATTTCCGCGATTCCCGGCATCGGCATCGCCTGAGCGCGGCGACCACGCCGCTGCACGCTCGCGGCGCCCGGACCGGCGTACACTCCGCCGGTCTTTCCCGCGAGGAATTGTCATGCGTCCATTGTCCGTGTTGGCGGCCCTGCTCGCCGCGTTGTGGGTGTTCCCGCTGCTTGCCGCGCCGCAGGCCAGGCCGCTGGAATGGAAGGTAGGCAAGCAGACCTTTTCCGGTTTCCTGGTTTACGACGACGCCAGCAAGGAACAGCGCCCGGGCCTGCTGATGGTGCCCGACTGGCTGGGGGTGACCGACGACGCGGTGGCCAAGGCCAAGCAGGTGGCCGGCGACGACTACGTGGTGCTGGTGGTCGACATGTATGGCAAGGGCGTGCGTCCACAGAACCCGGACCAGGCGCTGGCCCAGGTCAAACCGCTGTACGCGGATCCGGCGGCGATGCGCGCGCGCATGGACGCGGCGCTGGCCGCGCTGAAGGGACAAGCCGGCAAGGCGCCACTGGAAGCGGGAAAGATCGGCGCGTTCGGCTTCTGCTTCGGCGGCTCGTCGGTGCTGGAACTGGCGCGTGGTGGCGCCGAAGTGTCCGGCGTGGTGACTTTCCACGGTGGCCTGGACACGCAATCGCCGGCGAAGGCGGGCGCGGTGAAGACGCCGATTCTCGTTCTCAATGGTGCGGAGGATCGCGGCACCGCGCCTCACATCGCGGCGTTCGAGAAGGAAATGAACGAGGCCGGGGCGGACTGGCAGTTCGTCAACTTCAGCGGCGCGGTCCACTGCTTCGCGTTGGAGAACGCCAATCGGCCGCCGGGCTGCGTCTACAACGCGCGCGCGGCCAAGCGTGCCTACCGGATGATGGACGACTTCTTCGAGGAAGTGTTCGGCGACTGAGCCTGCGCCACCGCGATCGCATTGGCGATCGCGGTACGCGCCTGCGGGCTGTTGCGCCAGCAGGTGGCGCCCAGCATGGCGGCGATCTGCGCGTTGATGTCCGCGAGCGTGGCCCCGGCCAGATCGGCGAGGGTGTGGTAGCCGATCTGTTCCAGCCGCGCGATCACGGTGGGGCCCACCCCATGCGCGGCCAGCAGCTGTTCCCGCTCGTGCGCGGCGAACGTCATCAGTGGTTGCGTTCGACCGCGTACCGGGCCAGTCCGCGCAGGGCGGCGATGGCGTCGTTTTCGGCCAGGTCGTCCAGGCTGCGCTCGGCGGCATCTGCGTATTCGCGGGCGCGTTGCTGGCTGTATTCCAGTCCGCCGGTGGCGCGGATGGCCGCCAGCACTTCCGGCATCGCCGAGGCGTCGCCTTCCTGCACGATGACGCGCAGGCGTTCGGCCGTGGTGGCATCCGAATGGCGGATGGCGTGGATCAACGGGAGGGTCGCCTTGCCTTCGGCCAGATCGTCGCCCAGGTTCTTGCCCAGGTCGGCGGCGTCGGCGGTGTAGTCCAGCACGTCGTCGGCGATCTGGAAGGCGTAGCCGAGGTTCATGCCGTAGTCGTAGAGCCGCTGCTGGATCGCCGCGTCAACCTGGGACGCCAGCGCCCCCAACTGGGTGCCTGCCGCGAACAGGACCGCGGTCTTGCGCTCGATGACCCGCAGGTACGCGACTTCGTCGGTATCCGGATTGTGCACGTGCAGCAGTTGCAGCACTTCGCCCTCGGCGATGCGGTTGGTGGTGTCGGCCAGGATCCGCATCACGTCCATGCGGTCCAGTTCCACCATCAACTGGAAGCTGCGTGAATACAGGAAGTCGCCCACCAGCACGCTGGGTGCGTTTCCCCACAGCGCGTTGGCGGTGCTGCGGCCACGCCGAAGGTCGGATTCATCCACCACGTCGTCATGGAGCAGGGTGGAGGTATGGATGAATTCGATGATCGCGGCCAACTGGTGGTGATGCGGCCCCACCGGTCCGGTGGCCCGGCCGGCCAGCGCCACCAGCATCGGGCGCAGGCGCTTGCCGCCGGCGGAGACGATGTGGTCCGCGATCTGGTTGATCAGCACCACGTCCGACGCGAGCCGACGCCGGATCAGGGCATCGATGGCGGCCATGTCCCCGGCGGCGAGGGACTGGATCTGGGGCAGGGCCAGGGCGGAGCGCGGGGATTCGACGACGGACATGGGAAATCGGGCAGGGAAGTGCCTGAATTATAAGGCGGGCGGGACAGGGAATTCCTACAGGAGGTCACGGAGCCACCTGATGGTCAGGCCGGCGCGGGTATACTTCACTCGTCCATGCCCGCGTCAGGCGGGCGCTCACCTACGGAAATCAGCGCTATGGCCCGCGGCATCAACAAAGTCATCCTGGTCGGCAACCTCGGCAACGACCCCGAAACCAAGTACACCCAGGGAGGCATGGCCATCACCCGGATCAGCCTGGCCACCACCAGCGTCCGCAAGGATCGCGATGGCAACCAGCAGGAACGCACCGAATGGCACCGCGTGGTGTTCTTCGGCAAGCTGGGCGAAATCGCCGGCGAATACCTGCGCAAGGGCAGCCAGGTGTACGTGGAAGGCTCGCTCCGCTACGACAAGTACACCGGCCAGGATGGCGTGGAGAAATACTCCACCGACATCGTCGCGGATGAAATGCAGATGCTGGGCGGTCGCGGTGAAGGCGGCGGCGGCGGCGGTGGTGGTGGTGGCATGGACCGCCCCCAGCGCCCGCAGCGACAGGAATATTCCCAGCAGGCCCCGCGCCGGCAGGCCCCGGCCCAGCAGCCCGCGCCGATGGACGACTTCGCCGACGACGATATTCCGTTCTGATCGCGACGCCCGCCTGTCCGCCCAGAAACCCGCCGCATGGCGGGTTTCCTGTTCTGGGGCACCACGCGGGCGGCTGGAACGACAGGTTCATGCCGTCCCCGGCTCCGGCCGCTACAATCCGCCGAGCATGATTCGGCAAATCCGGCATCGATGTCGTTGCCCGTCGTGCGGACCAGAGCCTTCACAAGGCCACCTTCCTTCGCGTGGCCTGGGACACGACAACAGCTTGAGGGGCAAGGCGTGGCAACTTGGCTAGTGACCGGCGGGGCCGGATTCATCGGCGGCAACTTCGTACTGCGCGCCGTTGCCGATGGCATCAGGATCATCAACCTGGATGCGTTGACCTATGCCGGCAATCTGGACACGCTGTCTTCGCTGGCGGGCAATGCCAACCACATCTTTGTCCATGGAGACATCGGCGACCGGGCGCGGGTGGCGTCGCTGCTGGCGGAGCACCGGCCCGATGCCGTGCTGAACTTCGCCGCCGAAAGCCACGTGGATCGCTCCATCGACGGACCCGGTGCCTTCATCCAGACCAATGTCGTGGGGACGCTGGGCCTGCTGGAAGCCGTCCGCGATCACTGGCGCTCGTTGCGCGAAACGGAAAAACATGGCTTCCGCTTTCTCCACGTGTCCACGGACGAGGTTTACGGATCGCTGGGCGATACAGGCAGATTCACGGAAACCACGCCGTATGCCCCGAACTCGCCTTATTCGGCGTCCAAGGCGGCTTCAGACCATCTGGTGCGCGCGTTCCACCACACCTATGGCCTGCCCGCGCTGACGACCCACTGTTCCAACAACTACGGTCCCTATCATTTTCCCGAGAAACTGATCCCGTTGATCATCCAGCGAGCCCTGGCTGGTGAACCCCTGCCGGTGTACGGCGATGGCAGGAACGTCCGGGACTGGCTGTTCGTGGCCGATCACTGTGCGGCCATCCGCAGCATCCTGGAGAGGGGGCGGATTGGTGAAACCTACAATGTCGGTGGCAACGCGGAGCGGCAGAACATGGAGGTGGTCGAGACCATTTGCCGCCTGCTGGATGATCGCCGGCCACGGCACGATGGCAAGCCGCGCAGCAGCCAGATCACCTTCGTCGCCGATCGCCCGGGGCACGACCGTCGTTACGCCATGGATGCTTCCAAACTGCGCGATGAGCTTGGCTGGGAACCGCGATACACATTCGAACAGGGCATTGCCGAAACCGTCGACTGGTACCTGGGAAACCAGGAATGGGTGGCCCGGGTGCTGGACGGCAGCTACCGTCTGGAACGCATCGGCATGACGGCCTGAACAGGAATTCGCATGAGCGCACGCAAAGGCATCATTCTGGCGGGAGGTACCGGCACCCGTCTGTACCCGATCACCCGGACCATCAGCAAGCAGCTGTTGCCGGTCTATGACAAACCGATGATCTACTACCCGCTGAGCGTGCTGATGCTGGCGGGGATCCGCGAGGTCCTGATCATCAATACGCCGCACGAGCAGGCGCTGTTCCGCGATCTGCTGGGTGACGGTTCGCAGTGGGGCATGCGCATCGAGTATGCCGCGCAGCCCAGCCCGGATGGTCTCGCCCAGGCGTTCGTGATTGGCCGGGAGTTCCTGGCCGGTGGTCCGAGTTGCCTGGTGCTGGGCGACAACATTTTCCACGGGCACGGTTTCAGCCAGATTCTCAGACGCGCCGATGCGCGGGTGGAGGGCGCGACCGTATTCGGCTATTGGGTGCGTGATCCGGAGCGCTACGGCGTGGCCGAATTCGACGCGGCCGGCAAGGTCATCGGCATCGAGGAAAAACCCTTGAAGCCGCAATCCAACTACGCGGTCACGGGCCTGTATTTCTACGACGGTCGGGCCAGCGACTATGCGGCTTCGCTGAAGCCGTCCTCCCGTGGCGAGCTGGAAATCACCGATCTGAATCGTCGCTACCTCGAGGAAGGCCAATTGCATCTGGAACCGCTGGGACGCGGTTATGCATGGCTGGACACGGGCACCTACCAATCGCTCCTGGAAGCATCGACCTTCATCGGAACCATCGAAGCCCGGCAGGGATTGCGTGTCTGCTGTCCCGAAGAAGTCGCCTACGGAAACGGCTGGATAGATGGCGAACAATTGCGGCGCCTTGCCGAACCGCTTGCCAGGAATGGCTATGGCGAGTACCTGCTCGGGCTCCTGAACCGGGGAAGCGTGCCTTGAAGGTGATCGAGACTTCGCTGCCAGGCTGCGTGGTGATCGAGCCCACGGTGTTCGGAGACGATCGCGGTTTCTTCTATGAAGCATGGAACGCGGCGCGGTTCGACCAGCATGGGCTGACCGGCAGGTTCGTGCAGAGCAACATCTCCGCCTCCGATCAGGGCGTACTGCGGGGCCTGCACTACCAGTGGCCGAATCCGCAGGGCAAGCTGGTCAGCGTGCTGGAAGGCGAGGTGTACGACGTGGCCGTGGACATCCGCCGCGGGTCGCCGCATTTCGGGCGTTGGACGGCGGCGGTCCTGAGTGCGGAGAACAAGCGCCAGTTCTGGATTCCGGAGGGGTTTGCCCACGGTTTCGCGGTTCTGTCCGAACGGGCCGTTTTCAGCTATCTATGCACCGCCGGCTATGACAAGGCGGGCGATGCCGGCATCCGCTGGGACGATGCGCGCATCGGCATCGACTGGCCGCTCCGGGAACCCATCCTGTCGGACAGGGACGCCCGTGCGCCGTTCCTGGACGACGTGGCGCCCGAGCGCCTGCCGACCTTCGGCACATGAAAATCCTGCTCCTCGGCGCCAACGGTCAGGTGGGCCATGAGTTGAGGCGAAGCCTGGCCGGCTTCGGAACGATCCTGGCGGCTACCCGCAGCGGCATGCTGCCGGATGGCGTGCCCTGTGAAGTGGCCGACTTCGACCAGCCCGATTCGCTGCGCGCGTTGCTCGAGCGGACCAGGCCGGACCGCATCGTCAACGCAGCGGCCTATACCGCGGTCGATCGTGCCGAGGACGACGTCGAGGCGGCCTTCCGGACCAATGCGCAGGCCCCCGCGATACTGGCCATGTACAGCGCGGAACGAGGTATTCCCCTCATTCACTACTCCACGGACTATGTCTTCGATGGTCGTGGTGAGCGACCCTATCGCGAGGAGGATCCCACCGCGCCGCTGGGCGTCTACGGTGCGTCCAAGCGGGCGGGCGAGGAGGCCATCCAGGCGTCCGGCGCACCCCACCTGATCTTCCGTACGGCCTGGGTCTATGGTGCGCGCGGCAGCAATTTCCTGTTGACGATGCTGCGCCTGGCGCGGGAACGCGACGAGTTGCAGGTAGTATCGGATCAACGGGGGACTCCGACGCCGGCCGATCTGATTGCCGACGTGACGGCGGAGGTGATGGAGCGGCACCCCGAGGCCCGCGGTATATTGCATCTGACCGCCGGTGGCGAAACCAGCTGGCATGGATTCGCCGAAGCCATCGTGGCGGGTGCCCATCGGCGGGGATTGATTGCGAAACACCCACGGGTGCTGCCGATTCCCTCGTCGGCGTATCCCACCCGTGCATCGCGTCCGGTGTATTCGCGGCTGGACAACGGCAGGTTGGAATCCTTGCTGGGGCAACCGATGCAGGCCTGGGAATCCGGCCTGGAACAGGTACTGGATCACATTTCCCCGTAATTTGGCATTAAACTCCCGTAATCCGGCTTATCTGCTGGATTCAACCATGGGGGATTGAATGAAAATGGGGAAATGGAAGTGGGCCGGCGTTGCGGCCGCGATGGGGATCTCATGCGCGGCGCAGGCGGTCGAACTGATTCCGGTCAAGGATTTCGTCAAGCATCCGACCTACAGCAGCGTGAAGATCTCGCCGAATGGCGAGTATCTGGCGATGACCGTCGACCGCGGCGATCAGGATGTCCTGACCGTGCTGCGGACCAAGGATCTGAGCATCGTCAAGATCAACCAGCTGCCCGAAGAGAAGAGCGTGGGCAGTTTCTACTGGACTTCGCCGGATCGCCTGCTGTTCAACTCGATCAAGAAGATCGGCAGCTATGCGCGACCCTTCGCGACCGGTGAATGGTATTCGGTGAATGCCGACGGATCGCAGCCGCGCCCGCTGATCTTCTACGGCACCCGCGACGCCACCCAGCGTGGCAAGCAGGTCGGCAACGAAAGCTTCGGCCTGCTGGACACGCTCAAGGACGATCCGGACAACGTCATGATGACCGCGACCTATGCGCGGTCGTCCACCGGTGCCGGTACCGAGATCGTGCTGATGGACACGCTGAGCGGACGCCGCAAGTCGCTGGCGCGCGCCCCGCGCGATGACTGCGGTATCGCGCTGGACGAGAAGAAGGAACCGCGCTTCGCGGTCTGCTACGACCGCTATGACGAGGAAGGCAACTTCTCCGACGCGCACAACGAGCTGTATCGGCGCGACGCCAGCGGCAAATGGACGCTGATCAACAGTTCCAAGGCCAGCGGCAAGCGCATTGAAATCCTCGGGACGGCCGCGGACGGCACCGTCTACGCCACCCAGGGTGACGGCAAGAAGCCGTCGGCGTTCGGCACGCTCAACACCAACGATGGCAGCTTCACGGTGCTGCACCAGGATCCGGTGTCGGAAATCTCCACGCTGATCCAGGCCGCCGACGGCGACACCGTGATCGCGACGGTCACCGAGGCCGGCGCGCCGCAGGTCAAGCTGATCAACGAGGAACATCCGGACGCGGAGCTGTACGCCTCCCTGGCGGCGGCGTTCCCGGGCCAGTTCGTCGACTTCGCCAGCGCCACCCAGGACGGCAAGAAGATCGTCGTCTCGGTGCGCAGCGATGCCAACCCGGGCGAGCTCTACCTGTATGACCGCGATACCGGCAAGGCCCGGTTCCTGATGAAGAACCGCCAGTGGATCGACGCCAGCAAGATGGCCTCGGTCAAGCCGGTCAGCTTCAAGTCGCGCGATGGCCTGACCATCCATGGCTACCTGACCCTTCCCAACGGTTCCGACGGCAAGAACCTGCCGATGATCGTCAACGTCCACGGTGGCCCCATGGGTCCGCGCGACGACTGGGGTTTCCAGTTCGAGAACCAGCTGTTCGCCAACCGCGGCTACGCGGTGCTGCAGGTGAACTATCGCGGTTCCGGCGGCTTCGGCAAGGCGTTCGAGGAAATGGCCTACGGGCAGTGGGCCGAAGGCATCATGAACGACATCCTCGATGGCACCCATTGGGCCATCCAGCAGGGCTACGCCGACAAGGACCGCATCTGCATCTACGGCGGCAGCTTCGGCGGTTACGCCTCGATGATGGCGCCGGCCCGCGAGCCGGGGCTGTACAAGTGCGCGTTCGGCTACGTGGGCAACTACAGCGCCGCGATCCAGATGAAGCTCAGCGACACCAGCAAGCGCGAGGACGGCATGAAGTACCTGATCCGCGCCTACGGCAGCACCAAGGCCGAGCAGGATGCGATGTCGCCGATCAACCACGTCGACAAGCTGAAGTTGCCGATCTACCTGGCCGCCGGTGCGCGTGACGCGCGCTGCCCGCCGGAGCACACCGAGGCGATGGCCAAGGCGCTGACCGCCGCGGGCAATCCTCCGGTCGGCATGATCATCCAGTCGGGTGAAGGCCACGGCTTCTACAAGGAAGAGAACAATCTCAACCTGTATACGAAGATGCTGGATTTCTTCGCGCAGAACATCGGCGGCAACGTCACCGTCGGTTCACCGCAGAAAAGCCAGTAAGGCAAGCGGAAATGCAGAAAACGTGGCGCCTTGGGCGCCACGTTTTTTTGTCAATGCACCCCGTGCATCATCCGCCGAAGCAGCGGCGAGAACAGGAAGGCGACCAGGCCGCAGCCCACGCCGATCGCGGTCATCAACCAGAACAGATCGGCATAACGTCCGGCGGCATCGGCCATGACCAGGCTGCCGCCTTCGGGTATGTCGATGGCGGCGAGCTTGCCGAACAGCGCCGCGAGCGCTTCCGAGAACGCGGTGGCGAGGAACCAGGTGCCCATCATCAGGCTGACCACGCGCGGGACCGACAGCTGGGTCACCGCCGACAGGCCCACCGGCGACAGGCACATCTCGCCGATCTCCAGCACCAGATAGGCCAGCACCAGCCACCATACGCTGGCCATCTGTCCGCTCTCGCCGACGAGATGGGCGGCCCAGGCCAGGGGAATGAAGGACAGCCCGGCGATGACCAGGCCCAGCGACGACTTGAACGGTTTGGACGGATCCCGGCCACGCCGGCCCAGCCAGGCCCACAGCGCGGCGAAGACCGGTGCCAGCAATACCAGGAACAGGGCGCCGAGATAGGTCAGCGAGCCGGCGGTCTGCGGCAGCACCACGCAATCGCGCAGCAGGAAGATCAGCATCGCCACCACCACCGCGATGAACACGACCCGCGGCGCGGACGAATCGGGATCGCGATCGGACAGCCGTGCGGCAACCACGAAGCCCAGCGGCGCCAGCAGCAGCGACCAGGTCGACCAGGGCGCGCGGGCCAGCAACGCGATCGCGTCCGCGCCCCAATGGCCGCTCCAGTTCATCGCGGCTGGTGCCTGCACCAGCGCGGGCACCACATCCTTGGTCAACAGACGGTCGGTGAAGGTCACCCAGGAACCGTAAGTCTGCTCGTACAGGGTGAAGAAGATCAGCGCCATGAAGATCAGCGCCATCAACGCCAGCATCCGCTGCCGTTGCACCGGCGTGCACTGGGTCGACAGGAACCAGCCGAACCAGGCCAGCACGCATGCCAGCACCACCAGCATCAGCAGCAGCGCCAGCGAAATTTCGCCGCCCAGCGAGAACGCGCCGTTGGCCGCGGCCCACATCAGCCACGCCACCGGCAGCACGCCCAGCAGCGCGCCGACGTAGATCAGCCACTCGCGCGGAAGGCCGGCGACGCGTTCGCGCAGTCGTTCGGGTGCGGCCGGTTCCGCATGGCCGTGCAGGTACTTCTGGCCCCACAGGAACATGCACAGGCCCAGCAGCATGCCGATGCCCGCGGCACCGAAACCATAGCGCCAGCCCAGGGTTTCGCCCAGGTAGCCGCAGACCAGCGAGGCGAACAGCGCGCCCAGGTTGATGCCGGCGTAGAACAGACTGAAGCCGGCGTCGCGGCGCGGATCGTTGTCCGCATACAGCCGGCCGACGATGGTCGATATGTTGGGCTTGAGAAAGCCCACGCCCATGATGATCAGCGCCAGGGACAGGTAGGTGATGCGCAGCGAGCCCTCGTCGCGCGTGATCACGCCCCCCACATGGGTCGCGGCATGGCCTTCGAAGGCCATGCCGACGTGGCCGGCCACCAGCAGCAGGCCGCCGAACACCACCGCCTTGCGCATGCCCAGCCAGCGGTCGGCGAGCACGCCGCCAATCACCGGAATGCAGTACACCAGCCCACCGTAGGCGCCCAGCAGATCCAGGCCGGCCTTGTCGCCGAACAGGTGGTACTTGGTCAGATAGAGCAGCAACAGCGCCTTCATTCCGTAGAAGGAGAAGCGCTCCCACATCTCGGTGAAGAAGCAGATGTAGACCCCCTTGGGGTGGCCGAGGAAGTCCTCGCGGGCGGGCAGGGGCGTGGCGGGAGCGGAGGCTGGGAGCATGGACGGACGGGCGATGCGGAACCGGCCGAGTATAGCCACGCGGGCCTTTCCGGCTGGACTTGCCGGGGCGTAGCCGATAGTTTGTCGGGCTTCTGTATCCCCGGAACCGCGTCATGAACCAGGCTGCGACGCCTCAACTTACCTTCCGTGCCGTACTGCTGGCCATCGTGCTGGCGGTGGTCCTGTCCGCCGCCAACGCCTACCTGGGCCTGTTCGCCGGTCTGACCATCGCCACCGCCATCCCGGCCGCGGTGGTGTCCATGGGCGTGCTGCGGGTGCTGGGAGGTGGCTCCATCCTGGAGAACAACATCGTCCAGACCGGCGCTTCGGCGGGCTCGTCGATCGCCGCGGGCGTCATCTTCACCATCCCCGCGCTGGTCATCATGGGCTACTGGCCCGACTTCAAGTACTGGTGGGTGCTGGGCATCGCCGGCCTCGGTGGCCTGCTGGGCGTGCTGTTCTCGGTGCCGCTGCGCCGCTCGATGATCGTCGAGGACCCGCTGCCGTTCCCGGAAGGCAAGGCCGCCGCCGAAGTGCTGAAGGCCGGTGACAATCCCGGCCCAGGCCTGAAAATCCTGGCCCTGTCCGGCGTGATCGGCGCGGTGGTCAAGCTGGCCGCGGCCAGCGGCCTGCGCATGATTCCGGACACCTGGACCCAGTCGGCCTACGTCGGCAGCTCCAAGATCACCGCCTTCCTCGGCACCAACCTGTCGCCGGCGCTGCTGGGCGTGGGCTACATCGTCGGCCTGAACGTCGGCATCGTGGTGCTGTCGGGCGCGGTGCTGTCCTGGCATATCGCCATCCCGCTGTACCAGGCCTTCTTCACCGGTTCGGATCCGGCGCTGGCCGCATCCATCGCGAATGCTTCGTCGGCCGACGCCGCGTTCGCCATCTGGGGCGCCAAGGTCCGCTACCTGGGCGTGGGCGCGATGCTGGTCGGCGGCGTCTGGACCCTGTTCTCGCTGCGCAAGTCGCTGCTCAAGGGCATCAAGAGCGGTTTCGCCGCCGCCCGCAGCAGCAGCGGCGCCGGCGGCCAAGCGCTGCTGGAGACCGAACGCGATCTGCCGATGAAGTGGATGCTGGTCGCGCTGGTGGTGTTCACCCTGCCGCTGCTGGGTCTGTACCAGGCGATCGTCGGCCAGTGGCACGTCAGCGTGCCGATGACCCTGATCATGATCGTGGCGGGCTTCCTGTTCGTGTCGGTGTCGGCCTACCTGGCCGGCCTGATCGGCTCCTCCAACAACCCGGTCTCGGGCATCACCATCTCCACCATCCTGTTCGCCTCGGCGGTGCTGGTGCTACTGCTGGGCAAGAGCGGCATGTCGCCGGTCGGCGCCGGCGGCGCCCCGCTGGGCGCGGTCGCGGCGATCATGATTGGCGCGGTGGTGTGCTGCGCCGCGGCAGTGGGCGGCGACAACCTGCAGGATCTCAAGGCCGGCTACCTGGTCGGTGCGACGCCGTGGAAGCAGCAGCTGATGCTCGGCATCGGCGCGTTCTCCTGCGCGCTGATCATGGCGCCGGTACTCAACCTGCTGGCGCAGGCCTACGGCATCGGCGCGCCCACCCCGGAGCATCCCAATTCGCTGGCCGCGCCGCAGGCCAACCTGATGGCATCGGTCGCGCGCGGCCTGTTCGGCGGCGAGCTGCCGTGGGCGATGATCGGCATCGGCGCGCTGGTCGGCGCGCTGGTGATCGCGTTCGACGAATGGCTGAAATCGCGCAAGGCCCGTTTCCGCGTGCCGGTGCTGGCCGCGGCGATCGGCATCTACCTGCCGCTGGAACTGATGGTGCCGATCTTCCTCGGCGGTTTGCTGGCGCATCTGGTGGAACGCTTCCACAAGGTCCGCGCCGACGACGAGGACGGTCGCGACCGCGTGCATCGCCCGGGCGTGCTGTTCTCGGCCGGTTTGATCACCGGCGAGGCGCTGATGGGCATCGCCATCGCGATTCCGATCGTGGCCTCGGCCCGCGCCGACGTGCTGGCGCTGCCGGAGGCCTGGCACTTCAGCCAGTGGATCGGACTGGCGGTGCTGGCCGTGGTCGGCTGGCTGCTGTATCGGACCGGCAAGCGCGGCGAAAAGGCCTGAACCAGGCGCCTGGCCGCGCCGCGGCGGCGCGGAGGCATGACCTCATGCCTTTGCGCCGGGCCGCCGTATCGGCCTAACATCGGGGTTTTCCTGTTTGCCCGGAGTCCCGGATGAAATTGCGTCTCGCTGTACTGCCCCTCTGCCTGCTGGCGACCCTGCCGGCGCTCGCCGCCCAGCGGGGCCTGGACATCCGCGATCTGGCCGCGCTGGATCGCGTCTCCTCGCCGACGCTGTCGCCGGATGGCCGCGCGGTGGTGTTCGCCAAGCGCCAGATCGACAAGGAACTGACCAAGGCCGGCAGCGCGCTGTACGTGCGCAATCTGCTGACCCGTGACATGGCGCCGCCAAAGCGGCTGACCCCGGAAGGCTGGAGCGTCAACTCTCCGTCCTTCTCGGCGGACGGCCAGACGGTCTACTTCCTCAGCAGCAAGTCCGGCAGCCAGCAGCTGTATGCCATCCCGACCAGTGGTGGCGAGCCGCGCCAGCTGACCGGCTTCGCGCTGGACGTGGGCAGCTACAAGATCTCGCCGGATGGCAACCACATCGCCTTCAGCGCCGACACCTTCGCCGACTGCAAGGCCGACTTCGCCTGCACCCAGAAGAAGCTCGACGCCACCGCCGCGAAGAAGAACACCGGCGTGCTGTTCGACAACATGTTCGTGCGCCATTGGGATACCTGGGCCGACGGCCGCCGCAGCCGCCTGTTCGTGGCCGCGCTGCCCGCCGCCGGCGCCCAGCCGGTCGCCAGCGCGACGTCGCTGACCGACACGCTGGATGGCGATGCGCCGTCCAAGCCGTTCGGCGGCGCCGACGAGTACACCTGGGCGCCGGATGGCAAGTCGCTGGTCGCCAGCATGCGCGTGCAGCCCAAGGGCGAGCCGTGGTCGACCAATTTCGATCTGTACCGCCTGCCTGCCGACGGCAAGGGCACGCCGGCCAACCTGACCACGGGCAACCCGGCCTGGGATACCGGCCCGGTATTCAGCGCCGACGGCAAGACGCTGTACTACCGCGCGATGAAGCGTCCCGGCTTCGAGGCCGATCGCTTCGCGCTGATGGCGATGGACGCCGCTGGCGGGCAGCCGCGTGAAATCGCCGCGGCGTGGGATCGTTCCGCCGACGGCATCACCCTGTCTGCCGATGGCAAGCGCATCTACACCACCGCGCAGGACATGGGCGAGCATCCGCTGTTCGTCGTCGACATCGCCAGCGGCAAGGCGGAGAAGGTCGTCGGCAACGGCAGCGTTTCCGCGTTCGAGATCGCCGGCGATACCTTGGCCTTCACCCGCAACTCGCTCAAGAGCGGCGATCAGCTGTTCACCACCTCGCTGGGTGGCGCGCCCGAGCGCGCGATCACCCAGAGCGCGCAGGACATGCTGGCGGACGTGTCCTTCGGCGACTTCGAGCAGTTCAGCTTCAAGGGCTGGAACGACGAGACCGTGCACGGTTACGTGGTCAAGCCGTACAACTACCAGGAAGGCAGGAAGTACCCGGTCGCGTTCCTGATCCACGGTGGTCCGCAGGGCAGCTTCGGCAACGGCTGGAGCTACCGCTGGAATCCGCAGACCTACGCCGGCCAGGGCTATGCGGTGGTGATGATCGATTTCCACGGTTCCACCGGCTACGGCCAGGCCTTCACCGATGCGATCAGCCAGCACTGGGGCGATCGCCCGCTGGAGGATCTGCAGAAGGGCTGGGCCGCGGCGCAGCAGAAGTATTCGTTCCTCGATGGCGACAAGGCCTGCGCGCTGGGCGCCAGCTACGGCGGCTTCATGGTCAACTGGATCGCCGGCAACTGGAACCAGCCGTGGAAGTGCCTGGTCAACCACGACGGCGTATTCGACCAGCGCATGATGGGTTACTCCACCGAGGAACTGTGGTTCACCGAGTGGGAGCAGGGCGGCACGCCGTACGCGGTGCCGGCCAGCTACGAGAAGTTCAACCCGGTCAATCACGTCAAGGACTGGAAGGTGCCGATGCTGATCGTGCACGGCCAGCTCGACTACCGCATTCCGGTCGAGCAGGGCCTGGCGGCGTTCACCGCGCTGCAGCGCCAGGGCATCAAGTCGCAGTTCCTGTACTTCCCGGACGAGAACCACTGGGTGCTGAAGCCGCAGAACAGCGTGCAGTGGCATGACACCGTCAACGCCTGGCTGAAGCAGCACATCGGTCAGTAACGCACACGGGGCACGCCGCCAGCGCGGCGTGTCCTTTTTTTTGTGCCAGGGAAACGGCTGGGCCGGGGCACGCTTTCATCACCAGGGGAGACATACCGGATGGCGGCAGCAGGCACCGGCGGCGCACTCATCAACAACGACATCATCGTGTTCGGCCTGATCGCGGCCACCCTCGGCGCGATCTTCTGGACCTCGAGCAGCGAAAACCGCTACCTGCGGAAGTTCTACGGTTTCGTGCCGGCGCTGTTGCTGTGCTACTTCATTCCCGGCGTCTACAACACCGTCGGCTTGATCGATGGCGAGAACACCAAGCTCTACAACCCGGTCGCGCGCGACGTGTTCCTGCCGGCCGCGCTGGTGCTGCTGACCCTGAGCATCGACCTGAAAGGCATCCTCGGCCTGGGCTGGAAGATGCTGGTGATGTACGTCGCCGCCGTGCTGAGCATCATGCTGGGCGCGGTGGTGGCATTCAAGGTGATGGGCTGGTTCCATCCCGAGACCGTCGCTGGCGACACCTGGGCCGGCATGGCCGCGTTGGCCGGCAGCTGGATCGGCGGTGGCGCCAACATGCTGGCGATGAAGGAAATCTTCGAGGTCAACGCGACCACCTTCGGCCAGTTCGCCGTGGTCGACGTCGGCGTCGGCTACGTGTGGATGGCGGTGCTGATCTTCTTCGCCGCCCGCGCGCCCGCGCTGGATCGCCACAGCGGCGCCGACACCTCGGCCATCGACGAACTGCGCGAGCGCATCGCCAGCTACCAGGCCCAGCATGCGCGCATTCCCACGCTGTCGGATCTGATGGTGCTCGGTGGCGTGGCGTTCGGCACGGTGGGTCTGGCGCATGCGGTCGCCGCGCCGTTGGCGGATTGGTTCGCCGCCAACGTCGCCTGGTCACCGATGCTGAGCCTGGACAAGCCGTTCGTGTGGGTGGTGCTGCTGGCGACCTTCGCCGGCCTGCTGCTGAGCTTCACCCGCATGCGCACGCTGGAAGGTGTGGGCGCCTCCAAGTGGGGCTCGATGTTCCTGTACTTCCTGATCGCCTGCATCGGCATGCAGATGGATTTGCTGGCGCTGCTGGAACGCCCATGGCTGTTCCTGCTCGGCGTGATGTGGATCGCCGTGCACATCGTATTGCTCTGGGGCGTCGGCAAACTGCTGCGCACGCCGTTCTTCTATTTCGCGATCGCCTCGCAGAGCAACATCGGTGGTCCGGCCTCGGCGCCCGTGCTGGCGACCGCGTTCCACCCGGCGCTGGCGCCGGTGGGCGTGCTGCTCGGCACGCTGGGTTACGCCACCGGTACCGGCGCGGCCTATCTGGTCGGCATCATGCTGCGCGCGATGGCGGGGCAGGGCTGACGGCGGGAGGGTATCCGGTCGCGACTTGCGTCGCTTCCATGGAAACAACAAAAAAGGGCGAAGCCTTGGCTTCGCCCTTTTTCTGTCGGACAGCGGACCACATCAGCAACAGCGGAATCCGCTTTTGCCGCCGTAGCGCGCCTCCTGGCGTTCGCGGAAGAAGGTCTTGTAATCCATGATCTCGCGATCCGGATGCTTCTCCAGCATGTGCCGGACATAGTTGTCGTAGTCCGGCACGCCACAGCACAGGCGCGCGGTCTGCACCAGGCGCCGCCATACCCGGCGATGCGCCTGATAGTGGCTGACGGGAACGAGCGCGGTGCCCATCACAGATTCGCCAGTTGCTGCGGATCGACCTGCACGTACGGCGTTTCCTTGTCCGTGCGGACCGGGTTGCGACGTGCGGCCAGGATGGTCTTGATGGAATAGAACAGCACCGCCGCGACCACGAACAGGAACAGCGCGGTCAGGCCGGTGTTGACGTAGGCGTTGACCACGATCTTGTGCATTTCGCCCATGGTCTTGGCAGGGGCAGTGATGCTGCCGGAAGCGATGGCCGCCTGGTACTTGTGCGCCTGCGCAAGGAAACCCTGCGCCGGGTTGCTGTCGAAGATCTTCAGCAGTCCCGCGCTGGTCGTGCACAGCAGCAGCCACACCGCCGGAACCGCCGTCACCCACGCATAGCGGTCACGCTTCATCTTGAACAGCACGACCGTACCCAGCATCAGCGCGATGCCGGCCAGCATCTGGTTGGAAATGCCGAACAGCGGCCACAGGGTCTTGATGCCGCCGAACGGATCGGTGACGCCGGTGTACAGCAGGTAGCCCCACAGCGCCACGCAGCCGGCCGTGCCGATGATGTTGGCGGTCCAGGATTCGGTGCGGCGCATCGCCGGGATGAAGTTGCCCAGCAGATCCTGCAGCATGAAGCGGCCCGCGCGGGTGCCGGCGTCGACGGCGGTCAGGATGAAGAGTGCTTCGAACAGGATCGCGAAGTGATACCAGAACGCCATCGTGTCCTCGCCGGGCAGCACGCTGTGCAGGATCTGGGCAATGCCCACCGCCAGCGTGGGCGCGCCGCCGGCCCGGTTGAGGATGGTGCTCTCGCCGATGTCCCTGGCGGTGGCGGTGAGCACGTCGGGACTGATGGCGAAGCCCCACTCGCTGACCTTGGCGGCGACCGCGACCACGTCGCTGCCGACCGCGGCCGGCGGCGCGTTCATCGCGAAGTACACGCCCGGCTCGATGATCGAGGCCGCGACCAGCGCCATGATGGCGACGAACGACTCCATCAGCATGCCGCCGTAGCCGATGTACGGCATGTGGCGTTCGCTGGCCAGCAGCTTGGGCGTGGTGCCCGAGGAAATCAGCGCGTGGAAACCGGAGACCGCGCCGCAGGCGATGGTGATGAACAGGAACGGGAACAGGCCGCCGGTCCAGACCGGGCCCATGCCGGTGCGGGCGTATTCGGTCAGTGCCGGCATCTTCAGATCGGGCATCACGATCACGATGCCGATCGCCAGCGCGACGATGGTGCCGATCTTGAGGAAGGTGGACAGATAGTCGCGCGGCGCCAGCAGCAGCCACACCGGCAGCACCGAGGCGACGAAACCGTAGCCGACCATCATCCAGGTGATGGCTTCCTTGGAGAAGGTGAAGGCCGGTCCCCAGGTGGGATCGGTGGCGACCTTGCCGCCCAGCCAGATCGCACCGAGCAGCAGGATCAGGCCGACGACGGATATTTCGCCGATGCGGCCCGGGCGGATGTAGCGCATGTAGATGCCCATCAGGATGGCGATGGGCATCGTCGCGACCACGGTGAACATGCCCCATGGACTCTCGGCGAGCGCGTTGACCACCACCATCGCCAGCACCGCCAGGATGATGATCATGATCAGGAAGGCGCCGAACAGGGCGATGGTGCCGGGAATCTGGCCCATTTCCTCGCGCACCAGATCGCCCAGCGAACGCGCGTCGCGACGGCTGGAGATGAACAGGACCATGAAGTCCTGCACCGCGCCGGCCAGCACCACGCCGACCACCAGCCAGAGCAGGCCGGGCAGATAGCCCATCTGCGCGGCCAGTACCGGACCCACCAGCGGGCCGGCGCCGGCGATCGCGGCGAAGTGGTGGCCGAACAGCACGTGCTTGTTGGTGGGTACGTAGTCCAGGCCGTCGTTGCGGAGTACCGCCGGGGTGGCGCGGGTCGGATCGAGCTGCATCACCCTGTTGGCGATGAACAGCGCGTAGAAGCGGTAGGCGATCAGGTAGATCGAAACCGCCGCGGTGACGATCCAGATGGCATTGATGTGTTCGCCCCGGCGCAGTGCGACCGTGCCCAGCGCGAACGCGCCAAGTACGGCCAGGGCCGCCCAGCCGAGTTTCGACAGACCTTTCATGAATCCACCCTCCACGGAGACTATCGCTAGAGTCCTCCGATGCTGGGGGAGGGTCAATCCGTAAGCCGGATTCCCGGCTTCGACTTTGGTCGAAACCGGCCCGCCGTCACCCGCGTCGCTACAGCCAGCGGACGCGCTTGAACAGGCGATACAGGCCGATGCAGACCGCGGCCACGCCGAGCATCAGCAGCGGATAGGAGAACCGGCCGGCGAGTTCCGGCATGTGCTCGAAGTTCATGCCGTACCAACTGGTGATCAGCGTCGGCGCGGCCAGCAGGGCGGCCCAGGCGCCCAGGCGCTTGACGGTCTCGCCCTGGGCCAGCGTCACCAGCGACAGATTGACGCTCAGCGCGGTGGTCAGCATCTCGCGCAGGGTGTCGGTGGATTCATTGACCCGCAGCGCATGATCGTGGACGTCGCGGAAGTACAGTCGCACCTCCTCCGGAATCAGCGCGCTCTGCGTGCGCGACAATTGCGCCAGCACGTCCTGCAGCGGCGCCACCGCCAGCCGCATCTTGGTCAGTTCGCGCTTGAGTTCGTACAGCTTGACCACGGTCACCCGGCGATAGGTGTCGGCGAAGATGTCTTTTTCCAGCGCATCCAGCGTCTGCCGGAATTCGTCGACGATCGGGCGGTAGTTGTCGACGATGAAATCGAGCACCGCGTACAGGCCGTAGGATGGCCCCAGTCCCAGCAGATCCGGTTCGCGCTGCACGCGCTCGCGCACCGGCGCATACGACAGCGACGCACCGTGGCGCACCGTCACCAGGTAGCGCGGGCCGAGGAAGGCATGGGTCTCGCCGTAGCGGATCCGATCGTCGACCACCTGCGCGGTCTGCATGACGATGAACAGCGAATTGCCGTAGGCCTCCAGCTTGGGACGCTGGTGTGCGTTCTGGGCGTCTTCCACCGCCAGATCGTGCAGGCAGAATTCCTCCTGCAGTTTCTCCAGCACCGAGTCGGCCGGTTCGTACAGGCCCACCCAGATGAAGGTGCCATCGTCGACCGCCAGCACGTCGCTGATCTCGTCCAGGCCGATGTCGCGCCGTTTGCCATGCTGGTCATAGACGGCGCAATTGATGACGCAGCTGGGCAGGGCGTTCTGGACCGGGTTGAGCGAGGGCGATTGGTTCATGCCACGGATCGTGCGCCAGTTGACCTTGAGCGGCAAGCGGGCGCCGGCACGCCGTTGTAGGAGCGACGTAGGCGCGACCCGCGGTCGCTACCGCCATTGCCAGATGCCAGCGAGGCCGGGCGCCCCTGTAAGGCGGGATGGCGGTCGCGACTGACGTCGCTCCTGCAGGGAGGACTGCTTTACCGGGCCACGAAACGGATCGCCTGGCCGCCGCCCGGCGCCAGTTTCAGTTCGAGCGTATCGGTCGATCCGACGTCGCGTTCCTCGATGACGATGTCCTCGCGCGCACCCTTCCAGTCCGCCTTCGGGCCGTCGCGGTAGATTTGCGCCGTATAGCGGCGGCCGGGTTCGAGGAACGACAGCGGGGCCTTCAGCGTGCGTGGTTCCTCGTCGGTGATCGCGCCCAGGTACCAGTTGTCGCCCCGGCGATCCCTGCGGGCGATGGTCACGTAGTCGCCGACTTCGCCGTTGAGCACGCGGGTGTCTTCCCAGTCGACCGGTACATCCTTGATGAACTGGAACGGGCCCGGGTTGGCTTCGTAGTTCTCCAGCAGATCCGCGGCCATCTGAATCGGGCTGTAGATGACCACGTAGAGGGCGAGCTGCTTGGCCCAGGTGGTGGTCACGCCATCCGGCGAGCGGGTCTTCATGCCGAAGATGCCGGGGGTGAAATCCATCGGCCCGGCCAGCAGGCGCGTGAACACCAGCATCGCTTCATGCTCGGGCGGATTGCCGGGGTTGCCCCAGGCGTTGTATTCCATGCCGCGTGCGCCCTCGCGCGAGATCCAGTTGGGGTAGGTGCGGCGCAGGCCGGTGTCCTTGATCGGCTCGTGCGCGTTGATGGCGATATGGCGCCTGGCGGCTTCGGTCACGACCTTCAGGTGGTGGCGGGCGAGATCCTGGCCCTCGTGCCAGGCGTAGTGGATCTTGCCGTCGGCACCGACCACCTTGGCCTGGCCGGCATCGGACACGTAGCCGGTCTTGACCGCCGGCACGCCGACCCGCTGGTACAGATCGAAGGCCGCGCCCATCTGCGATTCATGGTGGGCGGCGTTGGCGGAGGTCTCGTGGTGACCGATCAGGACGACGCCCTTCGATTTCGCGTACGCGCTCAGCTTCTCCAGATCGAAATCGGGATACGAGCGGGTGAAGCTGAAATCCTCGCCGTTGCCGAACCAGTCGCCGTCCCAGCCGACGTTCCAGCCTTCGACCAGCACACCGCCGAAGCCATGCCTGGCCGCGAAGTCGATGTGCTTCCTTACGTTCTCGTTGGTGGCGCCATGGCGCGGCCCCGAGGCCCAGGTCTTGGTATCGAGATGCATTTCCCACCACACGCCGACGTACTTCATCGGCTTGACCCACGACACGTCGCCCAGCACGTTGGGCTCGTTGAGGTTGAGGATCAGGGAGGACGTCACCAGTCCGCCGGCGTCGTCGGCGATCTGCACGGTGCGCCAGGGCGTGTTGAACGGCGCTTCGCGGGTCACCTTGGCGCCGTCGATGCCGGGCGTCAGCGACGCCTTCAGCCGCCGGCCCTCGACGCGGCTGAGGTTCATGCCGGAATAGTCGACCAGCGCGGCCTCGTGGATCGACAGGTGGGTGCCGTCCGCCAGCCGGAAGGTGATCGGCGTCTGCGCATCGCCGACCGCCTCCACCGGCGTACGGTGGTACAGGTATTCCTCGCGGTTCCATTCGTCGGCGGGAATCCACCAGGCGGTGGCGTCGCCCGCCAGGGTGAACTCGGTGAGCTCCTCGCGGATCTTCACCGTCGGCAGACCATCCTGGCGCGGGAACTCGTAACGGAAGCCAAGACCGTCGTCGTACACGCGGACCACCAGATCCAGGTGCCGGCGCGGCTTGGCGTTCTCGGCCAGGGTCACCCGCAGTTCGTTGTAGTGATTGCGGATGCGCCGGCGCTCGCCCCAGGGTTGTTCCCAGGTCTCGTCGAAGCCGCGCGTGCGCGGGGCGGTCACCGCGATGGCGCGATCCAGCTTGGGCGTGTCCACCAGCAGGAAGCCCAGCCGGGAGGGTGCCAGCAGCGGCTTGCCATCGCGTCGCACCGCATAGGTGGGACGGCCGTCGGGATCCGAATCCAGTTCCACCACGATGCGTCCATCGGGGGAGGCGACCCGTGCGGCCGGCGCGGCGATCGCCGCCAAGGGGAGGAACAGGACGGTCAGTGCGAACAGTCGGATCAGCATGCGGGCCCTGCGGGATGCGGCGGGAAAGGCCGCATCCTGCGTCAGCCGGCGTGATGCGACCGTTTGAATACGTATGCGAGCGCCAGATGGATGGGCAGCAGCAACGCGATCCACGGCTGGTTGAACTGGTAGCCGAATGCGAAAGGCAGCCACTGCACGAACCACGCGAACAGCGCGCACAGCGTCACGACGGTCAGGGCGCCGCGGAACCATCGGCCCGGATTGTGGCGGCGCAGCACGGCGATCGCGCCGGGAAGCAGCAGGACGCAGAGCGGATTGAGCAGCAGCAGGTTGTGGTTGCGCCAGGCCGCCCAGTGCTCGCTGAACCCCCACAGGTACATCAGCAGTCCGCCGGCGATCACGCACAGCAGCCAGAACGGCAGCGCGATGGCGGCGACTGCGCGCGGGTGACGGCGTCCGATCAGGGCGAGCGCCACGGCCGCGGCCAGTCCGGCCAGCAGCCACGGCCACCAGCGCCGCGGGACCTCGGCCGGCTCGGCCGCGATCCGGTGCGGCAGCAGTGCTTCCTCGGCCTGCACCAGCGGACGGCCGGCGGCGTTCTTCGCCTCGCGCAGGCTGTCGGCCAGGCGCATCGGGATGAAGGCTTCCTCCCAGCGCGACATCGGCTGATCCGCCGACGGTCCCAGGCCCAGATCGAAGCCCAGCCACATCCAGGTCGCCGGCGAGGCCAGCCGCACGCTTTCGCTGCGGTAGGTGTTGCCGCGCGAGCGGCCGGCCAGCTGCGGCTTCAGCGCGCCGCCCATGGCGGCATCCAGCGCGTCGCGGACCTGGGTCGAGCAATTGGAGGTGAAATAGTCGTAGCGGTAGCGCGCGTTCTCCGGTCGTGCCCGCACCGCCAGCGAGTCGGCCAGTACCTGCGCCTGCTCCGGCGCCAGATCCAGCCATTGCAGGCTTACGCCGCGTCCGCTCTCGCGGTACTGGGCCAGGTCCTCGCCGATCGGCAGGGCGACCAGGTAGTACTGCATCACGCCGCGGGCGAAATTGCCGACGAAATCGGATTCGCCCGGATCGAAGTAACCGAAGTTGTACGAGGTGGCCGCGCCGGTGGCGGGATCCACGATCACGATGGCGTTGTGGCCGAAGCGTTCGAAGAACACCTCGCCCGGCTGCATGGTCGCCACGCCGACGCGCGGCGCGGCGAAGGCCGACGCCGCCAGCAGCCACAGCGCGGCGATCAGGAGCAGGCGGCGCAGCATGTCAGCCGTCGGCGAGGATGCCGACGTGGAAGGCGTGGACGCGGCGCGCGTCCGCCTTGGCCACGCGGAAGGCGAAGCGGCCGAGGGTGAGCTCCTCGCCGGCTTCCGGCAGGTGGCCGATGGCGGAAGTGACCAGGCCGCCGATGGTGTCGTATTCGTCATCCGGGAAATCCGCACCGAAGCGTTCGTTGAAATCGGCGATGGGCGTCAGCGCGTCGACCACGTACTGGCCGTCGGCCTGGATCGCGATCAGCGAGGCGCCATCCTCGGCCTCGTCGTGCTCGTCGTCGATCTCGCCGACGATCTGTTCCAGCACGTCCTCGATGGTGACCACGCCGGCGACACCGCCGTACTCGTCCACCACGATCGCCATGTGGTTGCGCGACAGCCGGAATTCCTTGAGCAGCAGATTGAGCTTCTTGGACTCCGGGATCAGCACCGCCGGCCGCAACAGTTCGCGGATGCTGCCCGGGCCGTTGTCGGCGACCACGCCGCGCAGCAGATCCTTCGCCAGCAGGATGCCGAGGATCTCGTCCTTGTTGTCGCCGTGGACCGGAAAACGCGAGTGGCCGGATTCGACCACCAGCTTCATCAGGTCCAGGAAGCGTCCATCCACCGGCAGCGAAATCATCTGCGCGCGCGGGATCATGACGTCGCCCACGGTCAGTTCGGCGACCGTCAGCGCGCCTTCCATCATCCGCAGGGTGTCGCCGCCGATCAGGCCGTCGCTCTGCGCATCGCGCAGGATCGCGACCAGGTCTTCGCGGGAGGTGGGTTCGCCGGAAAACGCCGAACTCAGGCGTTCCAGCCAGCTGCGCCGCTTTTCATGATGCTCCGGCGCGTGGGTACTGTCGTCTTCTGACATCTCTCGGAAAGGGGCGCCCGCGCTGCGGGCGACGGGCCAGAGTCTAGCAGGCGCGGCGGACACTCAGCCGCCGGCGGGCGCCTCGGCCGGCTCATCCTCAAGCGGATCAATGCTGTAGGTGCAGCCGACCAGGGTCTTGCCGGGGTGGGAGGTGACGTTGGAGACGTTCAGTACCGCCGAGCGGACCAGGGCCGCGCCGGTGGCGGGATCGCGGACCTCCTCGCTGACCAGTTCCTTGCCGAACATGGCCTTTTCCGGCGTATCGACGGCCATTTCCAGCTCCAGTCGCCGCGCCAGCGGACGGGGATCCGGCAAATCCAGCACCGCCATCACGCTGGAACCGGCGAAGGCGATGCGGTGGATCGGGTGGTCGAACACCGTCAGTGGCGCGGTCAACTCGTATTCGCTGAGGAACATGTTGGCCTGGGGCAGGGGCCGCCAGCCCAGTGCGACCGCCTTCAACGGATCCTGCTGCGCGGTCGCCAGCGCCATGAATTCCTCCGGCTGGCCCTGGCAGGCGATCAGCCGGGCGAGATCGATCTTGGCCGGATCCGGTTCCGCCGCCTGATCCGATGCCTGCGCATGCGCGCCGCCGGCCGCGGCCAGCAACAGGAGGACGAGGGCGGAACGGGCAGGGCGCATGGGGATGATCCGGAATGTCGGGAACGCGCAGCGTAGCCGCTGGATGCGACCGGGACTACTGCTCGGCGTAGGGATCGTCGATGCCGAGTTCGGCCAGGATTTCGCGCTCCAGCTGTTCCATGCACTCGGCTTCCTTGTCGTCCTCGTGATCCCAGCCCAGCAGGTGCAGGGTGCCGTGCACGGTGAGGTGGGCGTAGTGCGCGGCCAGGGTCTTCTTCTGTTCACGGGCCTCGCGGGCCACCACCGGCGCACAGATCACCAGATCGCCCAGCAACGGCATTTTCACGCCCTTGGGCAGCTTGACGCCTTCGGCGATGTCGGCCGGGAAACTCAGCACGTTGGTGGCGTAGTCACGGCCGCGGTAGTGCCGGTTGAGTGCCCGGCCTTCCTTGCTGTCGACGATGCGGATGGCCAGGTCGGCCTCGCGGATACGGCCGCGCAGGGCCGCCGCCACCCACTTGCGGAAGCTGACCGCCGCGGGCAGGCCCGCGCGCGGCAGCGCGTAACTGACCGAAACCTCCAGCCGTGTCGGACCCTGCGTCATGCCGGACCTGTCTCCGAATCCTTGCCCTCGCGCGCATCGTAAGCCCGGACGATGCGCGCCACCAGCGGATGCCGGACCACGTCGCGGCTGCTGAAGAAGGTGAAGGAGATCCCGTCCACGTTGCGCAGCACGTCCAGGGCATCCTTCAGGCCGGACTTCTGGTGGCGTGGCAGGTCGATCTGGGTCAGATCGCCGGTGACCACGGCGGTGCTGCCGTAGCCGATGCGGGTCAGGAACATTTTCATCTGCTCGATGCTGGTGTTCTGCGCCTCGTCAAGGATGACAAACGCATCGTTAAGCGTCCGTCCGCGCATGTAGGCGAGCGGCGCGATCTCGATCACGTTCTTCTCCAGCAGCTTGACCACCTTCTCCACCCCGAGCATCTCGTACAGCGCGTCGTACAGGGGGCGGAGATACGGATCGACCTTCTGGGTCAGATCACCGGGCAGGAAGCCCAGCTTCTCGCCGGCTTCCACCGCCGGACGGACCAGGATCAGCCGCTGCACCCGCGATTCGTTCAGCGCCTCGACCGCGCTGGCCACGGCCAGGAAGGTCTTGCCGGTGCCGGCCGGACCGATGCCGAAGTTGATGTCGTGGGTGGCGATGGCGTGCAGGTAATTGGCCTGGTTGGCGCCGCGGCCGCGCACGGTCCCGCGCTTGACCTTGATCGCCACTTCCTGCGGCTCGAAGCCGCCGGCGGCGACGCGGTCGACGTTGGCGTCATTGAGGCGCAGGTGGATCGCTTCGCTGTCGAAGGTTTCGCCGGCGGTTTCCTCGTAGAGGGAACGCAGCAGCTTTTCGGTGGCGGCGACGGCACGGTCGGGGCCGGTGACCCGGAAGATCGCGCCGCGATTGGCGATTTCCACACCGAGCCGCAGCTCGATCTGGCGCAGGTGGGCATCGAACGGGCCGGTCAGGTTGGCCAGGCGTTCGGCGGTTTCGGGTTCCAGGGTGAATTCGCGTTTGCTGGGTACGGTCATGGATGAGGGCAATGGCGATGGCTTGCCGCGGCGGACGGCCGGTGGGCGGCCGGCGGACGCCGGACGGGCAGGCGGAACAGACGGGATTGGCCGGTCCTATCTGGAGCGGACAGGGGGGATTTGCAAGCGGCAGATCAGCGGAAGGGCTGGATCATGGCGGCGTTCCTCGGCCGAGGTGTCAGGCCGCGAAGGTTAAACCGCGATCCACGGCAGCGCCAGCCATGGCGACCGTCCGTCGGTTGGCTCTTGCATTAATTAAACGATGAATTAAATAATGCGCGGCATGTCCAGACCTACCTCCAGAACCCGAGCCAAGGCCGCCGCCGGCGGCGGTGCCGCACCGACCCGGCGCAAGCGCACCCCCGGCCGCCCCGGCGCCGACCAGGCCGATCAGCGCGAACGCCTGCTCGATGCCGCGCTCGCCTGTTTCGTGCGCCAGGGCATCGCCGCGACCTCGTTGCGCGACATCGCCGGCGAGGCCGGGGTGACCCCGGCGCTGGTGCACTACTACTTCGGCGACAAGCCGCAACTGCAGCAGGCCGTGGTGACCGAACGCCTGCTGCCGGTGGTGGCGCAGCTGCGTGAACCGGTGGCGCAGGCGCAGGGCGACGTGGCCGCGCTGATCGCCGCGTTCGTGCACGGCGTGGGTGGCCTGGTGGCGCGCCATCCGTGGTTGCCGACGTTGTGGGTGCGCGAAGTGCTGTGCGAGGGCGGCGCGCTGCGCGACCTGCTGATCCAGCAGATCGGTCCGCTGCTGCCGCGGATGATGGCGACCCGCTTCGCCGAGGCGCAGCAGCAGGGCCGCCTGAATCCCGATCTGGATCCGCGCCTGCTGATGGTGTCGCTGGTCGGGCTGACCTTCTTCCCGCTGGCCGGCGCGCCGATCTGGCGCGCGCTGTTCGGCGCTTCCGATGTGGATTTCGATGACCTGCGCCGGCACACCCTGGTGCTGCTGGATCGTGGACTGGAGTTGGACGATGCGAAGTGAGCGATATCTGATCGGCGCGTGCGTGCTGCTGGCGATCGCCGCCTGCAAGCCGGCGACGCCGCAGGCGCTGGGAACGCTGGAATGGGACCGGGTGACCCTGCCCGCGCCGGTGGCCGAGAAAATCGTGCGCATCGACGTGCGCGAGGGCCAGCAGGTCGCGGCCGGCGCGCCGTTGCTGCAGCTCGAACTGACCCGCACGCAATCGCAACTGCAGGCGGCGCGCGCGCAGGCGCGGCAGAGCAGGGATGTGCTGTCCGAATTGCGGGCGGGGCCACGGGTGGAAGCCATCGCGCAGGCGCGCGCCGCGCTCGCGGCCGCACAGGCGCAGGCCAGCGACACCCGCGCCTATTTCAACCGGCTGCAACCACTGGGCAGGCAGCGACTGGTCGCGGCTTCGGAAGTCGATCGCGCGCGAGCCGCCGCCGACAACGCCGCCGCGCAGGTGCGTTCGGCGCAGGCGGCGCTGCTGGAACTGGAACGCGGCACCCGCCGCGAGCAGATTGCGCAGGGCGAAGCGGCGGTCGCCGCGGCCGAGGCGCAGGCCACCGCGCAGGCGGTCACCCTGGACAAGCTCAACGTGGTGGCGCCGCGCGCCGGACGCGTCGACAGTCTGCCGTATCGCCTGGGCGACCAGGCGCCGGTCGGCGCGCCGCTGGCGGTGATGCTGGTCGGCGAAGCGCCGTATGCGCGCATCTACGTGCCGGAACCGCTGCGTACACGTGTCAAGGTCGGTGACGCGGTACGCGTGCACGTGGACGGCCGCGACCAGGCCTACGCGGGCAAGGTACGCATGATCCGCAGCGAACCGGTGTTCACGCCGTACTACGCGCTGACCGGCAAGGACGCCGCGCGCCTGAGCTATCTGGCCGAAATCAGTCTGGACAAGGATGCCGCGGACCTGCCGGCGGGGTTTCCGGTGCGCGTGGAGTTCGGCGATGGTCGCGGCGACTGATACCGGCTACGAGGGCCTCGCCATCCAGGCGCGTGGGCTCACCAAGCGCTTCGGCGACCTGATCGCGGTCAACGCGGTCGACCTGCGGGTGCCGCGGCGCAACGTGTATGGATTCCTCGGACCGAACGGATCCGGAAAATCCACCACGATCCGGATGCTGTGCGGGTTGTTGACACCCAGTGCGGGCGACATCGAGGTCCTCGGCCTGCGGATTCCCGAACAGGCCGAGCAACTGCGCACGCGCATCGGCTACATGACCCAGAAGTTCTCGCTGTTCGAGGACCTGAGCGTGCGCGAGAACCTGGAGTTCCTGGCCGCCGTGCAGAACCTGTCGAAAGCCGAGGCCCGCAAGCGCATCGATGAGCTGGTCGAGCAGTACCACTTCCAGGATCGACAGAAACAACTGGCCGGCACCATGAGCGGCGGGCAGAAGCAGCGCCTTGCGCTGGCTGGCGCGGTGATCCACCGGCCGGAACTGCTGTTCCTCGACGAACCCACCAGCGCGGTGGATCCGGAGTCGCGGCGCGACTTCTGGGAAAAGCTGTTCGAGCTGGCCGATGCCGGTACCACCATCCTGGTATCGACCCACTACATGGATGAAGCCGAGCGCTGCCATCGCATCGCCATCCTTGACCGCGGCGTGCTGGTGGCCGACGGTACGCCGCTGGATCTGACCGGTGAACTGGCCGGGCGCACGCTGGCGGTGGAAGCCGCGCACCCGCGGCAGGCGCAGAAGGTCCTGCTGGACCTGCCGGACGTGATCAGCGTGGCCCAGATCGGCAACACCCTGCGGGTGTTGATGGCGGGTAACGGCGATGCGGCGGGGCGGATGGCCGATGGCCTGCGCCGGGCGGGCATGCAGGCCGAGGTCGTGCCTTCGCAGGCCAATCTGGAAGACGTATTCGTCGCGGCCACACGCGGGCGTCCCGACGCCGACGGCCGGGAGCGTGCGGCATGAACTGGCGCAGGCTGACGGCGGTGATGCTGAAGGAGGTGCGGCAGATGCGCCGCGACCGCATCACCCTGGCGATGATCGTAGCCATCCCGGTGATGCAGTTGTTGCTGTTCGGCTATGCCATCAACACCAACCTGCGCGATCTGAAGGCGGGCGTGGCCGACCAGGCGAATACCACGGCCTCGCGCGCGATGGTCATGGACATCGTGGCGACCACCGTGATCAAGCCGACCCTGACGGCGCGCACGCCGCAGGAACTGATGGAAGCCATCCGGCGCGGCGAGATCAGCCTGGGCATCGTGGTGCCGCCGGATTTCGAGCGTCGCCGCGCCGAGGGACGCGAGCAGGTGCAGATCCTGGTCGATGGAAGCGACAACGCGGTGCAGAGCGCGGCCGCGCAACTGGCGCAGATGCCCGCAGACACCGCGGTCCGCGCGGTGGTTCCTGCCGAGCGCGCGATCGGCGTGGTCGCGTTCTACAACCCGGAACGGCGTTCCGCCGTGAATATCGTGCCGGGCCTGATTGGCGTCATCCTGACGATGACGATGGTGCTGTTCACCGGCGTGGCCATCGTGCGCGAACGCGAGCGCGGCAACATGGAGCTGCTGATCGCCACGCCGGTGAGCAGCGCGGAACTGATGATCGGCAAGGTGCTGCCCTACATCGGCATCGGCCTGATCCAGACCAGCGTCGTGCTGGCGCTGGGCATGTGGCTGTTCGAGGTACCGCTCAACGGCAGCGTCTGGCACGTCTACGTGGCGGCGATCCTGCTGATCGCCGCGAATCTCACCCTGGGGCTGTTGATCTCGACCCGCGCCCAGTCGCAGTTCCAGGCCATGCAGATGACCTTCTTCGTGTTCCTGCCGTCGATCCTGCTGTCGGGCTTCATGTTCCCGTTTTCCGGCATGCCGCGGCCGGTGCAGTGGCTGGCGGAGGTGCTGCCGCTGACCCATTTCCTGCGCCTGATCCGTGGCGTGATGCTGCGCGGAGCCAGCCTGTGGGAGCTGTGGCCGGACGTGCTGGCGCTGCTCGTCTTCACTACGGTGATGATGTCGGCCGCCATCCTGCGTTTCCGCAAGCGGCTGGATTGAAGATCTTTCTTGCGGGAGCGACTCTTGTGGGAGCGACGTAAGTCGCGATGCTCTTCGTTCGGGAGTCCGGATTCGCGACTTGCGTCGCTCCCACAAGAGGGATTTTCAAGCCGCGTTCTCGTCCACCGTGGCCACCCGGCCGCGCAGCGAGTTGGTCAGCGCCTCGGTGATCACCACGTCGATGAACTGGCCGACCATCCGCGCATGGCCGGGGAAATTCACCGAGCGCATGTTCTCGGTCTTGCCGGTCAGTTCGTTCGGATTCTTGCGCGAAGGGCCTTCCACCAGCACCGACTGCACGCTGCCGACCATCCGCTGCGAGATGCCGGCGGCGTAGGCGTTGATATGGGCCTGCAGCCGCTCCAGGCGGGCGTGCTTGGTCGATTCGGGGGTGTCGTCTTCGAGATCGGCGGCGGGCGTGCCGGGCCGGCGCGAGTAGATGAAGGAGAACGACTGGTCGAAGCCGACGTCCTCGAGCAGCTTCATGGTCTTCTCGAAGTCCGCGTCGGTCTCGCCGGGAAAGCCGACGATGAAATCCGAGGAAATCGAGATGTCCGGGCGCACCGCGCGCAGCTTGCGGATCTTCTGCTTGAACTCCAGCGTGGTGTAGCCGCGTTTCATCGCCGCCAGGATGCGGTCGCTGCCGGCCTGCACCGGCAGGTGCAGGTAGTTGGCCAACTGCGGCACGTCGCGATAGGCCTCCACCAGCGAGTCGCTGAACTCCAATGGATGCGAGGTGGTGAAGCGGATGCGGCCGACGCCTTCGATCTCGGCGATGGTGCGGATCAGCAGACCGAGGTCGGCCACCTCGCCATCGCCGTAGGGACCGCGGTAGGCATTGACGTTCTGGCCGAGCAGGTTGATCTCGCGCACGCCCTGTGCGGCCAGCTGTGCGACTTCCACCAGCACGTCCTCGAACGGCCGGCTGACTTCCTCGCCGCGGGTGTAGGGCACCACGCAGAACGAGCAGTACTTTGAGCAGCCTTCCATGATCGAGACGAACGCGCTTGGACCATCGGCCCGCGGCTCCGGCAGGCGGTCGAACTTCTCGATTTCGGGGAAGCTGATGTCGACCTGCGGCTGGCCGGACTGGCGGCGCTCACGGATCAGCTCGGGGAGGCGGTGCAGGGTCTGCGGACCGAACACCAGGTCCACGTAGGGCGCACGCTTGACGATGGCTTCGCCCTCCTGCGAGGCCACGCAACCGCCGACGCCGATCAGGACCGGCTTGCCGTCCTTCTTCAGCGACTTCCAGCGGCCAAGCTGGCTGAACACCTTCTCCTGCGCCTTCTCGCGGATCGAGCAGGTGTTGACCAGCACCACGTCGGCTTCTTCCGGGTTGTCGGTCAGTTCCAGGCCTTCGGCGGCGGCCAGCACGTCGGCCATCTTGGCCGAGTCGTACTCGTTCATCTGGCAACCGTGGGTCTTGATGAACAGCTTGCCCCGGGCCGGCGCGGAGACCGGACGGGCGGAGGAGGCGACGGGCAGATCGCCCGTCGGGGCGGTGTCAGGAGCGGGCGTCCCGGTCATGGCGCTTATTCCAGTCGGGTGGGCGGGCGGAAACCGCATAGTTTACGCGGGGCGGTCCGGTTCCGTGCCGATTCGGCGTTCATAGGGAGGGAACAGGCCCGTCGGCGTGGATGCGCGGACAGGGCGCGGACCGGATATCCGGATCCCCGACCGACCGCACAGATTCGAGGATTCCTTTCTTGGACAAGGACTTGGCAATCACTCCCGGATCCGGGACACTGCCCCGCATGAGGGGGACGCTACTGCCACTGGGGATGCTGGCCGCATTGGCCTGCACGGCACCGGCCGCGATCGCGGGCACGCTGTACAAGTGCACCGGCGCCGACGGCGTGCCCGCCTATGTCAGCAAGCGCGTCAGTGGCGCCCGCTGCGAGGTGATCAGCCAGTACACACCCGAGCGGGGCAGCCGCCGGGTCTCGTCCGTGTCCCGCCCGGCCGACGCTTCCACCCTGTCCTCGCCGGCGGCCCCGCCGACCCGGCCCGGGACCGCGATGGGCAGCGCGACCACCACGGCCGCACCCGTCACGACCGCGGCATCGGTGGCTCCGACCGCGATCACCCCGGCGCCGCTGCCGGCCGCCAATCCCGCGGGGGGAACCCGCCGGGTGGTGAGCGGACAGGTCTATTCCTACATCAAGGACGGCGTGCGCCACTACACCAGCACCCGTCCCCGTGGCGGCGCCGGCGCGGTGGCCAGTCTGCGGACCATCAAATACAGCTTCATCGAGACCTGTTTCGCCTGCGGCAACCCGGGGATCAACTTCGGCACCCTGCGGCTCAACACCGCGGCCTACCAGGCCGAGATCGCCGCGGCGTCCCGCGAGTTCGGGGTCGACGAGGCGGTGATCCGCGCGATCATGCATGCCGAGTCCTCCTACAACCCGATGGCCCTGTCCCATGCCGGGGCCCAGGGCCTGATGCAGTTGATGCCGGCCACCGCGCGCCGGTTCGGTGTCAGCGACGCCTTCAATGCGGGGCAGAACATCCGCGGCGGCGTGCAGTACCTGTCATGGCTGCTCAAGCGGTTCAACGGCGACCTGCGCCTGGCCGCGGCCGGCTACAACGCAGGCGAGGGTGCGGTGGACCGCCACGGCGGCATCCCGCCGTACCGGGAAACCCAGCGCTACGTTGAACGCGTGGCGGTCCTGGCCGATCGCTATCGCGGCAACATCGCCGCCGCGCACTGACGCGGAATTCCGCCATGTGGCGGGTCCAGGCGCCCGCAAACCCTTGATCCACGGCAAAACGTTGTCGGTCGGTTAAGGCTTCCGCTACACTTTGCTGTCTTTGCGGCCCGCCCCGAGCTCTGGGCGTGGGGCGCTGGCAGCCTTTTAGCTACCTGATTGTTTTGCGGAGTGCCGGAATGGCCAACGATGGGGTCAATGGGCCTGTGAATACAGGCCGACGCCGGTTTCTGACTGCGACCACAGCTGTGGTTGGTGCGGTTGGAGCCGGTTTCGCAGCAGTACCGTTTATCAAGTCGTGGAACCCGAGCGCGAGGGCCAAACTGGCCGGCGCCCCGGTGACCGCCGACCTCACCGGCCTGCAGGAAGGGCAACGCCTGATCCTGGAGTGGCGCGGCCAGCCGATCTGGATCGTCAAGCGTTCCAAGGCGATCCTGGACGCGCTGCCGACCCTCGACAGCCGCCTGCGGGATCCGGAGTCCAAGAACACGGACCAGCAGCCGGCCTACATCAAGGGCGAGACGCGATCCCTGAAGCCGGATATCTCCGTGCTGGTCGGCCTGTGCACCCATCTGGGCTGCTCGCCGGAAATGGTCGCCGAGATCCGACCCGAACCGTACGACCCGGACTGGAAGGGTGGCTACTTCTGCCCCTGCCACAAGTCGCGCTTCGACATGGCCGGCCGCGTGTTCCAGGGCGTCCCGGCGCCGACCAACCTGGTCGTGCCGCCGCACTACTACGAGAACGACACGACGATCGTGATCGGCGTCGATCCGAAGGGAGCCGCGTAAGCCATGTCGAACATCTTCAACCGTACCGCCGATGGCGTGATGGATTGGTTCACTGCGCGTGCGCCGAGTTTCATGCCGTTCTACCGGAAGCACATGTCGGAGTACTACGCTCCGAAGAACTTCAACATCTGGTACATCTTCGGCGTCCTGTCCTCGATCGTGCTGGTCAACCAGATCCTGACCGGCATCTTCCTGACGATGCACTTCAAGCCGAGCGCCGCGGAAGCGTTCGCCTCGGTTGAGTACATCATGCGTGACGTGGAATGGGGCTGGCTGATCCGGTACATGCACAGCACCGGCGCCTCGCTGTTCTTCATCGTCGTCTACCTGCACATGTTCCGCGGGCTGATGTACGGCAGCTACCAGAAGCCGCGCGAGCTGGTGTGGATCCTGGGCATGCTCATCTACCTCGTGCTGATGGCCGAAGCCTTCATGGGCTACGTGCTGCCGTGGGGCCAGATGTCGTTCTGGGGCGCCAAGGTGATCATTTCGCTGTTCGGCGCCATCCCGGTGATCGGCAACGGCCTGACCGAGTGGATCATGGGTGACTACCTGCCCGGCGACGCCACCCTCAACCGCTTCTTCGCCCTGCACGTGATCGCGCTGCCGCTGGTGCTGCTGCTCCTGGTGGTGCTGCACATCTTCGCCCTGCACGAAGTCGGTTCCAACAACCCCGACGGCGTGGAAATCAAGAAGGGTCCGAAGGGCAACCGCTGGTCGCCGACCGCGCCGGCCGACGGCATCCCGTTCCACCCGTACTACACGGTCGGCAAGGACCTGTTCTACGTGTGCATGCTGGTGATGGTCGGTGCGTTCATCATCTTCTTCGCACCGGCCTTCGGCGGCTGGTTCCTGGAGCATGACAACTTCACCGAGGCCAACCGCCTGGTGACGCCCGAGCACATCAAGCCGGTGTGGTACTACACCCCGTACTACGCGATGCTGCGTGTGGTGCCGCACAAGCTGAGCGGCGTGCTGGTGATGTTCGGCGCCATCGCGATCCTGTTCCTGGTGCCCTGGCTGGACCGCGCCAAGGTCAAGTCCTACCGCTACCGCGGCAGGCTGTCCTGGACGCTGCTGCTGACCTTCGCGGTGAGCTTCCTGTGGTTGGGCAAGATCGGCGCCGGCCCGGGTACCGACATCGTCGAGACCTACATCGGCCGCGTGCTGACCGTTTACTACTTCCTTTTCTTCCTGACCATGCCGCTGTGGACCAAGTGGGACAAGACCAAGCCGGTGCCGGAACGGGTGACGACGCATGACTAAGACCTTGACTTCCCGCCTAGCTGTCTTCGCCAGCGGGTTGCTGATCGCGTTCTCCGCGCTGGCCGCCGAGGGTGGCGACAAGCTGCAGGCCGGCAACGACCTGAGCGACCGCGCGTCGCTGCAGCGTGGCGCCCAGCTGTACATGAACTACTGCTCGGGCTGCCATTCGCTCAAGTACCTGCGCTACTCGCGCATGGCCGAGGACCTGGGCCTGACCGAAGAAGAGGTGATGAACAACCTCAACTTCACCGGCGCCAAGTTCGGCGAGCAGATCCAGGTGTCGATGCCGCATGACCCGGCCGGCAAGTGGTTCGGCAAGATGCCGCCGGACCTCAGCACCATCTCCCGTGTCCGTGGCACTGACTGGATCTATACCTACCTCAAGTCGTTCTACCTGGACGAGTCCCGCCCGCTGGGCTGGAACAACAAGCTGTTCCCGAACGCTTCGATGCCGAACCCGTTCTGGGAGCTGCAGGGCCTGCAGCACGCCGAGTACGGCAAGCCCGACGCGACGACGGGTGACCGTCACGTGGAATCGCTGAAGCTGGCCCAGCCCGGTCGCCTGAGCCCGCAGGAGTTCGATCAGGTCGCGCGCGACGTGACCAACTTCCTCGAGTACGCCGGCGAGCCGGCGGCCCTCAAGCGCCAGAGCCTGGGCGTCTGGGTCGTGCTGTTCCTGGCGGCGCTGTCGTTCCTGGCCTATCTGCTCAAGCAGGAGTACTGGAAGGACGTGCACTGACACGTCCGGCGCTCCCTCGTGCCGTCCGGCTGCATGCGCCGGGCGGCGGGGCGATGCCCGGTGGCATGGCGGCCGCTTGGCATTTTCCTGAAGGGATTGCACACTCGGGGACCGTGGCGACCGCTGGCAAGGGGCTGGCGGCGCCGGTGCGATCGGCGGATTCCGATCGTCGGAGAGCCTGATGGCTGCGAGTCCACGTATGCGCAATACACTGACTTTGTTTTCCTCCATCGATGACGTGCTGTGCCATCGCGTACGGCTGGTGCTGGCCGCCAAAGGCGTCAGCTACGACTTCGTGCCGGTGGATCCGCAGAATCCGCCCGAAGATCTCATCGATCTGAATCCCTACCACTCCGTTCCCACCCTGGTGGAACGCGATCTGGTGCTGTATGCCGCCTCGGTGGTCAGCGAGTATCTGGACGAACGCTATCCCCATCCGCCGCTGATGCCGGTGGACCCGCTTTCTCGCGCACGCCTGCGCCTGGCGATGCTGCGCATCGAGCATGACTGGGTGCCGCAGGTGCAGGCCATCCAACTGGGCAACAAGCAACAGGCCGAGGCCGGCCGCAAGCGCCTGAAGGAGTTGCTGACCGCGTCGGTGCCGCTGTTCAAGGCGAGCAAGTTCTTCCTCAATCCGGAAATGAGCCTGGCCGACTGCGCGATGGCGCCGATCATCTGGCGCCTGCCGTCGCTGGACATTCCGCTGCCCAAGGACGGAAAGGCCATCGAGGACTACGGCAACCGCATCTTCCGCAATCCCGGCTTCATCCGCAGCCTGACCGACGCGGAAAAGAAGCTGCGTGACATCCCGGCCTGACGCCGGGGCAAACGAGTGAAGTCGCTGCCGCGGCGCTGGCATGGAACCGCGGGGTGGTCGTGACTTATCCTAGACCGGCGACGCATGACGTCGCCGGTTCCGACGTCCGTCCACGGACGACTTCACCAGGCAGTACCCATGAATGATGAAAGCCCCCGCATGACCAGCCACCGCCCGTACCTGCTGCGGGCACTGGTGGAATGGATCGCCGACAACGACATGACCCCGCACCTGCTGGTCGATGCGACCCAGGCCGGCGTACAGGTGCCGGCCAGCGCGGTGAAGGAAGGCAAGGTGGTGCTCAACATCGCCGAGCGCGCGGTCGTGCAACTGAATATCGACAACCACGCGGTCAGTTTCACCGCCCGCTTCGGTGGAGTGAGCTTCCCGGTGATGGTGCCCATTTCCGCGGTGCTCGCGATCTATGCGCGCGAAACCGGACAGGGCATGGCATTGCCCGACGATGGCCATGCACCGGGGCCGGATGATGGTGGCGACGATACGTCCGGCCCGGACAGCCCGGGTGACGACGACACGCCAACGCCGCCGAAGCGGCCGCATCTGCGCGTGGTGAAGTAGGGCCAATACCTATCACGCGGTAGCGGCTGTGGAGCGACGTCAGTCGCGATTGGGCTTTCCCCGTGGTGCCGGTCGCGGTTGATCCCGCTTTCGCATCAGGAAAAGGCTCCCCGAGGAAGGGAGCCCGACCGGAACTCAATGCTCGAACGGCACCACGCTCGGGCGCACCGGGCCGACGAACGACACCAGCGTGTCCCCACGCAGCACCAGCCGGCCGGTATGCCGGTCGATGCCGTCGTAGGAATACTCGAAGCGAAACGTACGCTCCCAACCCAGGCGCCCATCCTCGTTGCGCCGCAGGCGCAGGCCCGCGGCGTGCACGCTCTGGTCCAGCCAGATGACGCCGGCCGCGTCGCAGGCGTTGCGGCCCAGCATGCCCGCGCGTTCGGCGGCGGCGCGCGCGGCATTCCAATAAGCGAATCCGGCAGCGCCCGCAATCATCAGCAGGATCAGCGTGGGCATGGCATCAGTGTCCGGCTGAAGTGCCTATGCCTGCCCGCCGGGCGGCGGGCCCAGCTTCAGCGACAGGTCGATGGCGTGGACATGCTTGGTCAGCCCGCCAATGGAAATGCAGTCGACGCCATCCTCGGCGATGCCGCGCAGCGTCGTCATGTCCACGCCGCCGGAGACTTCCAGGGGAATGCGGCCGGCGGCGATACGGACGGCTTCGCGGCGCGTCGGCGCATCGAAGTCGTCGATGAGGATACGATCGCAACCCTCGCGCAATGCTTCTTCCAACTGCTCCAGCGTTTCAACCTCCACGATCAGGGGAAGTCCGGGCTGCGCGGTGCGCGCGGCCCGGATGGCGCCGCCCAGCGACCCGTAGGCGCGGATGTGGTTTTCCTTGAGCATCACGGCGTCGTACAGGCCGATCCGGTGGTTGTGGCCACCGCCGCAGCGGACCGCGTATTTCTGCGCCAGGCGCAGGCCGGGCAGGGTCTTGCGGGTATCGAGGATCTTCGCGCGGGTGCCGGCGACCGCCTCGACATGGCGCGCGGTCGCGGTGGCCGTGCCGGACAGGGTCTGCAGGAAGTTCAGCGAAGTGCGCTCGGCGGTGACCAGCGCGCGCGAATGTCCCTGCAACGTCGCCAGCACCAGGCCGGCGCGGATGCGATCGCCTTCCCGGACCCGCCAGTCGATGCGCACCTGCGGATCCAGCCGTCGGTGCGTGGCATCGAACCAGGGCCGGCCCGCGATGACGCCATCCTCCTTGCACAGCAGATAGGCGCTGTCGGGCTGGTCGGGCAACAGCGCGGCGGTCGCGTCGCCGCTGCCGACATCCTCGGCCAGCGCGCGTCGCACGTCGTCTTCGACGACTCCGGCGGGAGGTGGTTGCAGATCGCTCATCGTGCGGGAAAGTCGGCCAGCTGCGAGGTGGCGATGGCTTCCTCGGCCAGCAGCACCGGAATGCCGTCGTCGACCCGGTACAGCGTCCGTCGATCCTGGGTGACCAGCGCTTCGCGCAGCGTTTCGGCCTGTGCCGAACCGTCCGCGCGGGTCACGCCGCCCGCCGCGATCGCGCGGTTAGCCGCATCCAGTCCGCGCCCGTCGAGCAGCGACAGCGACTGGCGGGTGGTCGGGCAGCAGAGGATGTCCAGCAGTTTGCGGTCCATGGGTCCAACGTCGTTCGGCAAGGAGGGTAGAATACGTCTTTGCGATAGAGGACGGCCATGACCGCCACCATTGACAGCCCCGTCGTGGGCATCGTGATGGGTTCCCGTTCGGATTGGGAAACCATGCAGCATGCCGCCCAGAAGCTCGATGCGCTGGGGGTACCCTACGAGGTGAAGGTGGTGTCCGCGCACCGGACCCCGGACGTGCTGTTTTCCTACGCCGAGACCGCCGGTCCCCGCGGCCTGCGCGCGATCATCGCCGGCGCCGGCGGCGCCGCCCACCTGCCGGGCATGCTGGCCGCCAAGACTTCCGTGCCGGTGTTGGGCGTTCCCGTGCAGTCCAAGGCGCTGAACGGGATGGATTCGCTGCTGTCGATCGTGCAGATGCCGGCGGGCATCCCGGTGGCGACCTTCGCCATCGGCAATGCCGGCGCCGCCAATGCCGGCCTGTTCGCGGCGGCCCTGCTGTCTCCCGAATACCCCGCGATCGGCGCCGCGCTGGCGACGTTCCGCGCGCGCCAGACCGATGACGTCATGGCGCACGACGATCCGCGCCTGCCAGCATGACCACGGTCGGCATTCTTGGCGGCGGGCAGCTCGCCCGCATGCTTGCCCTTTCCGGCGCGCCTCTGGGACTGCGTTTCCTGGTGATGGATACCGAGGCCGATGCCTGCGCCGGCCAGTTCGCGCCGCTGCTGGTCGGTGACTACCGCGACGAGGCCGCGCTGGCGGAGTTCGCCGACAAGGTCGATGTCGCCACCTTCGATTTCGAGAACGTGCCGGCCGAGAGCGCCGAGTGGCTGGCGGCGCGCGTACCGGTGTTTCCGAATCCGCGCGCGCTCGCCACCGCCCAGGACCGTCTGGCCGAGAAGACCCTGTTCCGTGACCTGGACATACCGGTGCCGGATTTCGCGCCGGTATCCACCCGCGTGGAACTGGACGCCGCGCTGGCCCAGGTAGGCGTGCCCTGCATCCTCAAGACCCGCCGGCTGGGTTATGACGGCAAGGGCCAGTTCCGCATCCGTGCATTGGCCGACGCCGACGCGGCGTGGGAAGCGCTGGGCGCGCAGGCGGCAAAAGTCGGCCTGATCGTGGAAGCGTTCGTGCCTTTCGAGCGCGAACTGTCGGTGGTCGCGGTGCGTGGTCGCGACGGCGAGTTCCGCACTTGGCCACTGACCGAGAACTGGCACGTCGATGGCGTGCTGTCGGCCAGTCTTGCGCCGGCCCGGATCGATGACGCGGTCATGCGGACCGCGATCGACTATGCGCGCCGTCTGGCCGAACGCACCGACTACGTGGGCGTGTTCGCGCTGGAGTTGTTCTACCGCGAGGGGCGACTGCTCGCCAACGAAATGGCGCCGCGCGTGCACAACTCCGGACACTGGACCATCGAGGGCGCTGAAACCTCGCAGTTCCAGAATCACCTGCGCGCGGTGCTGGGATTGCCGCTGGGCGACACCCGCATGCTCGGCCATGCCTGCATGCTCAACTGGATTGGGCAGATGCCCGATGCGCTGCCGCTGCTGGATGAGCCCGGCGGTCATTGGCATGACTACGGCAAGCTGCCGCGGACCGGCCGCAAGGTCGGGCACGCCACCTTGCGCGCCAACGACGCGACCGAACTGGCGCAGGCGCTGGAGCGCGCCGGCCACGCGCTGGGCCGCGCCGCGCAGGTCGCGCCGGTGATCGAACGGCTGCGCGGCTGAGCGCGGGCGCGATGCCGCCAGAAAGCAGAAGGCCGGGGACACACCCCGGCCTTCTTTTTGCGGTACTGCGAGGACGCGTGGCTCAGCGCAGGTTGGCGGCCACGAAATCCCAGTTCACCAGCGCCCAGAACGATTCCACATACTTCGGGCGCGCGTTGCGGTAGTCGATGTAGTAGGCGTGTTCCCACACGTCGATGGTCAGCAGCGGCTTGTCCTCGCCGGTCAGCGGGGTGGCGGCGTTGGAGGTGCTGGCCAGTGCCAGTGAACCGTCCGGACGCTGCACCAGCCAGCCCCAGCCGGAACCGAAGGTGCCGATGGCGGTCTTGGTGAACTCTTCCTTGAACTTGGCGAAGTCGCCGAACGCCTTGTTGATCAGCTCGGCCAGCTTGCCGGTGGGCTCGCCGCCACCGTTGGGCTTCAGACAGTTCCAGTAGAAGGTGTGGTTCCAGATCTGGGCCGCGTTGTTGAACATGCCGCCCTGGGACTTGCGCACGATCTCTTCCAGCGAAAGATCGGCGAACTCGGTGCCTTCGATCAGCTTGTTGAGGTTGTCCACGTAGGTCTTGTGATGCTTGCCGTAGTGGAAGTCGATGGTCTCGCCGGAAATGTGCGGCTCGAGCGCGGTACGGTCGTAGGGCAGGGGGGGCAGTTCGATGGCCATGGCTGGGATCCTTGCGCTAGGCGGTGGAAGGGGGGCGTCGGCAGGGCGGCGCACGGGGGCTTACAATGGCGTTCCCGGTGGACACGGTCCGGCGGGACGAGGCGGAAGTGTACCCGACAGCGGTTGGGTTACCGTAAAAGCAGGAGAAAACAGCATGCCGGTGATGGAACGCATCCAGGCCGAAGTCGAAAGTCACCCGATTGTCCTTTTCATGAAGGGCACGCCGGAATTCCCCATGTGCGGCTTTTCCAGCCGCGCGGTGCAGGCGCTGCGCGACGCGGGCGCCGAACAGCTGTACACCATCAACGTGCTGGAGGAGCCGGAAATCCGCGCCAACCTGCCGCGCTTTTCCAACTGGCCGACCTTCCCGCAACTCTTCATCCATGGCGAACTGATCGGCGGCTGCGACATCACCCTGGAACTGCACGAATCCGGCGAACTCCGTCGCATCGTCGCCGAAGCCTTGTCGCAGTGAGCGCGCGTACGTGAGCCTCATCGGTCTTCCCACCCGCCAGGTGCGGGCGCTCGACAACCGCGTGATTCTGATCAGCGGTGCGCATGGCGGCCTGGGCGCCGCCGCCGCATTGGCCTGCGCCGAAGCCGGTGCGACGCTGGTGCTGCTCGGTCGCAAGGTGCCCAAGTTGAACCGCATCTATGACGCGGTCGCCCAGGCCGGCAGCGATCCGCTGTTGTATCCGCTGGATCTCGAAGGCGCGTCGCCGGACGACTACGCCGAACTGGCTGATCGCCTGTACGCCGAACTGGGCCGGCTCGATGGCGTGCTGCACTGCGCCGCCGAGTTCCGTGGCCTGACCCCGCTCGAGCACACGGACCCCGCGGCGTTCGCGCGGGCGCTCCACGTCAACCTGACCGCGCCCTGGTGGCTGTCGCAGGCCTGCCTGCCGCTGCTCAAACGCTCCGATGACGCCGCGCTGGTGTTCGCCATGGACGACCTGACGAGGGTGGGACAACCCTACTGGGGCGGTTATGGGGTGGCCCAGCATGGGCTGGCGGGACTGGTGGGCATGTTGGCGAGCGAACTGGCCGGCGGGCCGGTCCGGGTATCCGGCCTGCAACCCGGCCCCATGAGCACCGGCCTGCGCTCGCGCGCCTATGCCGACGACAGCGATGGACAGGCTTGCGATCCGGCCCGCTACGGGGCGGCCTGTGTCACATTGCTGTCATCCGCGGGCGCCGAACACCGGGGCCGCGTCTGGACCGTCCGGGCATGACCATCCTTTCGGCCGCGCTGCTGCTGTTCCTGATCCTGGACCCGCTGGGGAACATCCCGGTGTTCCTGAGCGTGCTCAAGCCGCTGACGCCGAAACGCCAGCGCGTCGTGCTGGCGCGCGAGCTGCTGATCGCGCTGGCCGTGCTGATGATGTTCCTCTGGGGCGGCAAGTACGCGCTGGAGCTGATGCACCTGCGGCAGGAGTCGGTGGCCATCGCCGGCGGCATCGTCCTGTTCCTGATCGGCATCCGCATGATCTTCCCCCGCCCGGAGGGCCTGATGGGGGAAATCCCCGGCGGGGAGCCTTTCATCGTGCCCCTGGCGATCCCCCTGGTCGCCGGCCCGTCGGGCATGGCCGCGGTCATGCTGATGGGCAGCAACGAACCCGCCCGCCTGGCCGATTGGAGCCTGGCGCTGATCCTGGCCTGGGGGGCCACCGCGGCCATCCTGTTCTCCGCCACGCTGCTCTACAAATGGCTGGGTCGGAGCGTCCTGACCGCCGTCGAACGCCTGATGGGCATGCTGCTGGTCGCCATCTCCGTGCAGATGTTCCTGGACGGCATCGGGACCTATCTCAAGCTGCCGGTAAACATCTGAGGCAGGTCACGTAAAAAAGTGCTGCACCGCGGAAATTTTGTCACGCGGCGGTCACAAAATGGTCCTATCGTGTTAACCTGTTATTAACCAACGCGGCCGTTCCGCGTAGGCTCAGGGAACCCCAGAAATGCCCCCCACGACCCGCCGCGAGGTGGGCCGCCTGCGCGTCCGTACAGCCAGCCAGTTTCCGCAACGCCAATTCCCGTACCGAGGCTCACACCCATGAACCAATCCCGTTGTCTCCGGATGTCCAAGCTCACCCTTGGCCTCGTCGCCGCGCTCGCCGCCGCGCCGGTCTTCGCCCAGAGCACCTCCGCCGGTGTCGGCGGCGTGGTGACCAGTGCAGACGGCCAGCCCGTCACCGGTGCCGAAGTGGTCATCACCCACGTCGAATCCGGCACGACCAGCCGCGTCACCACCGATGCCAGCGGCCGCTACAGCGCCCGCGGCCTGCGCGTGGGTGGCCCGTACCAGATCACCGTGACCAAATCCGGTTCCGGTACGAAGACCGAAGACAACGTCTATCTGAACCTCAACCAGGTCAACACGGTCAATGCCGCGCTGACCGGTGACGCCACCACCACCCTGGAAACCGTGACCGCGGTCGGCGTGGCCGGCGGCTCGGAAGTGTTCAGCGCCACCAAGATGGGCACCGGTTCCAACATCAACCGCGACAGCATCGAAGCGCTGCCGTCGGCCAACCGCAACATCCAGGACTACATTCGCCTGGATCCGCGCATCTCGCAGGTCAGCAAGGCGGACGGCGCGATTTCCGCCGGCGGCCAGAACACCCGCTACAACGCGATCCGCATCGACGGCGTCAGCGTCGCCGACCCGTTCGGCCTGGAATCCAACAACCTGCCGACCGAGCGCCAGCCGGTCTCGATGGACGCCATCGAGGAAATCAACATCGATCTGGCCAACTACGACGTCACCATCGTCGGCGGCACCGGCGCGGTGATCAACGCGGTCACCAAGTCGGGTACCAACGAATTCCACGGCACCGTCTACGGCACCTACCGTGACAAGAGCTGGGTGCGCAAGGAGCTGGAAGGCGTCAAGTTCAACGGCTTCGACGACGAAATGACCTACGGCGCCACCTTCGGCGGCCCGATCGTCAAGGACAAGCTGTTCTTCTTCGCCAACTACGAGAAGTACGAGCGCAGCGCGCCGGGCACCAGCCTGACCAACACCCCGTACGGCAGCGGCAACATCACCGACGCCGATATCGCCGACATCGTCTCGGCGGCCAATGGCCACGGCATCAGCGCGGGCGGTTTCTCGCTGCCGGGCACCAACAAGACCGAGATCGAAGAGTACGCGCTGAAGCTGGACTGGAACATCAACGAGAACCACCGTGCCGCCCTGCGCTACAGCAAGCTGGAGCAGAGCGTCCTGCGCTTCCCGGAAATCGACAACAACAGCGTCTCGCTGAGCAGCTTCTGGTACGCGCTGCCGAAGACCTTCGAGAGCTACGTCGGTGAGCTGTTCAGCGACTGGAGCGAGAACTTCTCCACCGAGTTCAAGGTCGGCTACAAGGACTATTCGGCGGTGCGCAGCACCTTCTCGAACCTGCCGCAGATCGAAGTCCGCGGCTTCGGTTCCAACGGGCAGTCGTCGGTGTTCCTGGGCACCGAAATCAACAGCCACGTCAACATCATCGAGACCAAGGAATGGACCGCTTTCGGTGCGGCCAACTGGTATATCGGTGATCACACCGTGAAGTTCGGCTTCGACTACTCGAAGAACGACATTCTGAATTTCTACGGCCGTGCGGTGAATGGCGTCTACACCTTCGCCGATGTCGACGCGTTCCGCGCCGGCACGCCGAGCAACTACCAAATCCGTGCTCCGCGTCCGGGTGGCAGCATCAACGATATCCCGGCCGAATACACCCTGAAGAACGTCGGCCTGTTCGCGCAGGACACCTGGGCGGTCAACTACAACCTGACCCTGACCTTCGGTCTGCGCGTCGACATCCCGGACTTCAGCGACCAGCGCCTGTACAACCCGCTGATCGAGCAGACCTACGGCTACGACAACACCCAGACCGTGGATGACAAGCTGGTGCAGCCGCGCTTCGGCTTCAACTACACCTTCGACAGCGATCGTCCGACCCAGCTGCGTGGTGGCGTGGGCCTGTTCGGCGGCGCCGCCCCGAACGTGTGGCTGGCCGGTACCTACCAGAACACCGGCCTGAACTATGTCGAATACAGCTGCTCCGGCGCCCAGGCCCCGGTGTTCTCGCCGAGCCCGGCGCCGAACATTCCGGCCAACTGCCTGGCCGGCAACGCGCGCGCCAACGTTGACATCGTCGAGCCCGGCCTGAAGCTGCCGTCGGTGTGGAAGGCGAACATCGCCCTGGATCACGAACTGCCGTGGTATGGCATTGTCGCGTCGGCCGAACTGCTGTTCACCAAGGTCAATGACGGCATCGTGGTCGATCGTCTGGACATGTACAACGCCGCTGGCCAGGGCCCGACCGCCTACGGCCAGGATGGTCGTCCGATTTTCTGGGACGCCAATGGTCTGAATCCGGCCAACGCCCATGCCACCCGCGGCATCGTCTACGGCACAAACAACGTCAATCCCAAGGCCAATCGTCCGGCCGGCATCGGCGACGTGATGCTCCTGCGCAACACCGACGAGGGCAAGAGCCGCCAGTACACCTTCGGCTTGAACAAGCCGATGCTCAACGACTGGTCCTGGTCGCTGGCGTACACCTACACCAAGGCCACCGAAGTCAGCCCGCTGACCAGCTCGCAGAACACCTCGAACTGGGGCAGCACCCTGATCGGCGCGGTCAACGGCGATATTGCGTGGGATTCGCGCTACGCCATCCGCGACCGCATCACCGGTACCGTGGAATGGAAGCATCAGTTCTTCGGTGACTACGACACCCGCATCGGCCTGTTCTACGAAGGCCGCACCGGTCGTCCGTACAGCTACATCTACTACAACGACCTCAACGGCGACAGCAATCCGACCACCAGCACCAGCAACGCAGGCCTGTTCAACGACCTGTTCTACGTGCCGGCGGCCCCGGGCGACGTGCTGTTCACCGGCGGTGCGCAGATGGAGCAGGCGTTCTTCGATTGGCTCGGCAAGAATCCGGAACTGCAGAAGTATCGTGGCCAGATCGCTCCGGGCAACGCGTTCCGCGCCAAGTGGGTCAACAGCTTCGACGTGCGCTTCAGCCAGGAACTGCCGGGCTTCATGAAGGGCCACAAGACCGAGCTGTCGCTGGACATCATGAACATCGGCAACCTGCTGAACAAGAAGTGGGGTCTGATCGACGACTACGGTTTCAACTCGACCCGTCGCGTGGCCAGCTACGCCGGTATCGATCCGGCCACCGGCAAGTACGTCTACCACTTCAGCGGCAGCACCGATAGCTCCCAGATCCAGGAAAACAACAACGACAAGGGCAACACCGGCGTGTCGCGCTGGTCGGTCATGCTGGGCCTGAAGTACAAGTTCTAAGCCGCAAGGCCCGGGAACACCAGAAACGGCCGGGGCAACCCGGCCGTTTTTTTATGGGAATGCCTTGAGCGCGGGACTGCGCTAAAGTCATCGGGTCATGACACGAAAGAACGACAGGAAACAAGCATATGAGTGAAGCGCCATCGAGGGCGTTGCCGGTACAGAACGCGCAGATCCACCCCCGCGGGGCGCTGGATGTGCTGTCCCGGGCCGAAGTGGCCCGCCTGCGCGATGCCTCTGCCGGAGGCATGCACGACCTGCTGCGACGATGCGCGCTGGCGGTCCTGACCAGCGGCAGCGCCTCGGATGATCCACGCGCCGCCCGCGATCTGTATCCGGATTTCGACATCCAGGTGCTGCAACAGGATCGCGGGGTCCGCATCGACCTGGTCAACGCGCCGGCGATGGCCTTCGTCGATGGCGAGATCATCCGCGGCGTGGCCGAGCTGCTGTTCGCCGTCGTCCGCGATCTGGCCTACACCGCCATCGAACTGGGGCCGGACTGCAAGGACGATCTGGACACTTCGTCGGGCATCACCAATGCGGTGTTCGGTCTGCTGCGCAACGCGCGCATCCTGCGCCCGGCGGATCCCAACCTGGTGGTGTGCTGGGGTGGTCATTCCATTTCACGCGACGAGTACCTCTACACCAAGCAGGTCGGCTACGAGCTGGGCCTGCGCGGCCTGGACATCTGCACCGGCTGCGGACCGGGCGCGATGAAGGGCCCGATGAAGGGCGCCACCATCGCCCACGCCAAGCAACGCCGCCGCACCACGCGCTACATCGGCATCACCGAGCCGGGCATCATCGCCGCCGAATCGCCGAACCCGATCGTCAACCACCTGGTGATCATGCCGGACATCGAGAAGCGCCTGGAAGCCTTCGTCCGCATCGGCCACGGCATCATCGTGTTCCCCGGTGGCGTCGGTACCGCCGAGGAGATCCTGTACCTGCTGGGCATCCTGCTGCAGGACGAGAACGCCGAACTGCCATTTCCGCTGATCCTGACCGGCCCCACCATCGCCGCACCTTATTTCGAGCAGATCGATCAGTTCATCCGCCTGACCCTGGGTGAGGCAGCGACCAAGCGTTACGAGATCATCATCGGTGATCCGGTGGCGGTGGCGAAGCGGATGGGCGCCGGGATCCGCAAGGTGCGCGAGTACCGCATCCAGCAGAAGGATTCGTTCTTCTTCAACTGGGCGGTCGACATCCCGGGCGATTTCCAGCAGCCGTTCGTGCCCAGCCATGAAGCCATGGCCGCGCTGGATCTCCATCATGGCCGCCCCGCGCATGCGCTGGCGGCGGATCTGCGGCGCGCGTTCTCCGGCATCGTGGCCGGCAACGTCAAGGAAGACGGCATGCGCCGGATCGAGGAGTTCGGTCCGTTCGAAATCCATGGCGACGCCGACATGATGCAGGCGCTGGATGGCCTGCTGCGGGCCTTTGTCGAGCAGCGCCGGATGAAAATCGCCGGCGAATACAAGCCCTGCTACCGGGTACTGACCTGACCGGGAAGGGACCGGCTTCGGACGAAGCCGTCCCTCTTTTCATCCGGTTTTCGGCAGGCGGATGACCGCGCTGTACCGAGCGTCTTCCGCTTGTACATCCAGGGCGCCACGGCCCTGAGTGAACGCAAGGATGCGGGCCCTGACCGCGTTCTGGCCAATCTGGTGTCCGGGTATGGGCGTGGTCTTCGCCGGCACGCTGTTCTGGACGCTGACAAGGATCCATCGTTCGGATTCCTGTACCTGGATCCGGATGCTGCCGCCATCCGGATCCGGTTCCACACCGTGCCTGACCGCATTTTCGACCAGCGGCTGGATCGAAAGCGTGGGCAGGTTCGCCAGCGGAACCGGGTCCGGTACTTCCCAGGTCACCCGCAAGCGGTGTCCGAAGCGCAGGCTTTCGATGTCCAGATAGCGCCGGGTGAGGGCAAGCTCGTCGGCCAGCGCCAGCTGCTGGGGACCGGCCAGGGCCGCCCGGAACAGATCCGCGAGATCCAGCAGGACGCGCTCGGCATCCTCGGGGCGCTGGTGTACCAGCGCGGCGCCGGTATTGAGCGTGTTGAACAGGAAGTGGGGACGGATGCGTGCCTGCAACGCTTCCAGTTCGTACTGCTTGGCATGCAGCGCGTGTATCTGTCCCTGCCAGTGGTTCTGGAATGCCGCCAGGCCCAGCAGACCCACCGTCAGGGTGATGCCCAGCGCTTTCAGCATCAGGCCGTTCCAGTCCAGGAGCAGGCGTGCGCCGCTGCTCTCCACCAGCACCCGCGCGACCAGGGCGAGAAGGACGCAGTACAGCAGCGAGAACAGCAGGGCCACGCCAGCCACCCCGGGAGGCGAGATGCCACGCAGGAGGCCGCGCAACACGTACAGGCTGCCCAGCGTCAGCAGGGCCACCCACTGGATCCAGAACGAGGCGAGCCCGAAATAGACCAGCCACCGGTCGCGGTCGAGCCCGGGCGCAAGCGAGAGGGCAATCGCCAGACCCTCGCCTCCCACCAGCACCCACAGGATGACCTCGGAGCGCCAGAGCGCGTCGAGCGGCGATGTTCGGGCTGGCGTGGATGGAGGCATGGCGTCACCGGAGAGGGCGTCCGGCCGCCGGGGGGATGGTTCCGGCCGTCCGTCGGTTCTTCATGGATTGGTTGGGGCGGGGGACGTTAATTTGAACTGGATGTCATCCGAGGGGAAGAGGACAGGCATGCGCGACGACAAGAACCGGACCGGAAACACCGGCACCGGCGGATTTACCCTGATCGAACTGTTGATCGCGTTGGCTGTCCTGGCCGTGGCGCTGGCCTTGGCTGCGCCGAGTTTCCAGGACCTGATTGCCCGCAATCGCGTGACCGCTGCCGCCAACGAGTTGGTGGCCACCCTTCAGATCGCCCGGACCGAGGCCATCCGGCGCAACAAGCGGGTCGTCCTGTGCCCGAGTACGAATGGCACTTCGTGCCAGGGGGCCGACTGGAGACGGCTCGTGATGTTCGTGGATGCGAACGCCGACGGCAATCCGGGAGGAACGGGCGATGTCGTCGTACGTGACGTCACCGCGTCGGCCGGCGGGCTGGCCATCCAGGGCAGTCCCAACGTGTCCAGCAACAGCCGCATCTGGTTCGCCGCCGATGGCCTCGTGCGTGCCGGAAATCCCGCGGTCCGGACCGGCAGACTTTCGGTATGTTCGAGCCGCCTGCCGGCGGCCGAAAACAGCCGCGAAGTCCGGTTTGCGGTTAGCCGCATCAGCGTGGCGACGGCCAGCGGGACCGCCGCCTGCAGCGCCCCCGGCGACTGAACCGAGGAATACACACATGCGCAAGCTCCATCGTCCCGGGGGAAGTACGCTGCTCGAGGTGCTGATAGCCGTGTTCGTGCTGGCCATCGGCATGCTGGGGATCGCCGCACTGCAGGCGGTCACGCTGAAGAATTCGGGTGGCTCCGCCGAACGCACCAACGCGGTCATCCAGAGCTACGCCATGCTCGACGTCATGCGTGCCAATCGTTCCGTTGCGCGCGCCGGACAATACAACCAGGGCTGGCTGTGCCAGGAAGCCGACATCCCCGATGACGCGGCGAATGCGAACGCGCGCGCCGACGTCAATCGTTGGGTCGGCAACCTGCATGCCCAGGTGGGTCCGTCGGCCTGTGGCCGGATCCAGTGCGGCGCCAACGACTGCGAAGTCGAAGTGCGCTGGGACCAGAGCCGCGTCACCGGTGGGAGTGATACGCCAACCGCCATGAAAACCACGAGCAGGCTGTGATGATGAACGGACGGAATGCCTCCAAGGTCCGCAATGCGTACGCGCAGCAGGGTTTATCGCTGATTGAGCTGATGATCGCCCTGCTGCTGGGAACGATCGTGGTGGTCGCCGCCAGCGCCGTGTTCCTGTCCAACAAACGGGTCTATGGGACCAGCGAAACGGTTGGACGACTGCAGGAAAACGAGCGGACGTCATTCGAACTGATGTCGCGCGATCTTCGCGAGGCCGGCGGAAATCCCTGTTCGACGTCGGCCAACGTGGTCAGCCAGCTCAAGAGCGGCGACAACACCTGGTGGACCAACTGGGGAGGTGGACTGCGCGGCTATGGCGGCAACGACACGCTGCCGGGAACCGTCAACGGTACGGGCGCCGGAGAGCGCGTCGCCGGTACCGATGCGGTGGATGTATCCCTGGCCAACGATGGCAACATCCGGGTGGTCCAGCACGACAATCCCAGTGCCAACCTGATGGTCAACAGCGTGGAAGGCATCGCCACCGGCGACATCCTGCTGGTCTGCAACATGGACTATGCGTTCACCTTCGAAGTGACCCAGTTGAATTCGGCGGGCGGCATCGCCGGCATCCAGCACAACGGCGGCGGTGGCGGCGGCACGACGGGCAATTGCGCCAATGAGTTCCAGCATGTCCGCGACTGCGCGACCGGCGCGAGCGGAACCCATGGCTATTGCTTCATGGTGCCCAATCCCACCAGCGTCAATCCCAACTGCGACAAATTCAGTACATCGCCCGCATCGATTTCCCGGGTGACCAGTTCGCGCTGGTACATCGGCAACAACGGGCGGGGAGGCCGCTCGCTGTACCGGGCGACGGTGAGGAACACCTCCGGGACAAACACGCCCAATCTTCTGGCTGTCGAAGAGATCGCCGAGGGCGTCACCGGCATGGTCATCCGTTACCTGAGCGCGGGCAGCAATACCTATCAGGCGGCCTCCGCCGTCGGCAACTGGTCACAGGTAACCGCCGCACGTGTCGATCTGACTTTCGAAGGTACCGAAGGCGCACTCTCGGGATCCTACATCCAGGGGACCGACGGCGCGGCGCTTAATCGCCGATCGAGCAACGTGGTCGCGCTGCGCAACCGGGAGAGCCTGCTATGAAGTCGCCCGCATTCACTCCAGGGGCCGCGCAACGTGGCGTCGCGCTGGTGGTGGTGTTGCTGCTGTTGCTGCTTGTCACCCTCCTGGGACTGGCGGCGATGCGTGGCACCTGGCTGCAGGAACGCATGAGCGGCAATCTGCGTGCGCGCAGCATGGCGTTCCAGTCGGCGGAAGCGATCCTGCGCGAGGCGGAAGCCTATGTCGCCAACCAGCGTCCGGTGATGCCTGCCGCGGGCGCCGGGTGCGCCGCGGGGCTCTGCGGCATGCCGGCCAACGGCGCCGCATCGGCGTGGGAGTCGGCCGGATTCTGGGATAGCGCATCCAACTACCGTGCTTCCAGTCTTCAGGAGGAAGGGCAGGCGATGGGTTACGTGGTCGAGGACATGGGCAAGGGCGAGGACGTTTCCGACGATTGCACGACCTCCATCGATATGTCCGCATCCGCATGTTCCACCACGGTCCAGCGCTATCGCATCACCGCGTTCGCCCGACTGGCGAACGGATCCGAAGTAACCCTGCAATCGCGGTTCCAGGTGCAGTGATGGGGACTCCAGACATGACATCCCGACTCGTTCCGAACAAGAACATGCGCAGCAACGTCCTGCCGGTACTGGCGACGTTCCTGTCCACGCTCCTGGCCATGCCATCGGCGATGGCGGCGAGCTTCCCGCAGTATCCGTTGCAGACCGGCGCGAGCAACGTCGCTCCCAATATCCTCTTCATCCTGGATGATTCGGGATCCATGACCGACAGCGTCATGACCAATCCCGATCTGGGGACGGTGTGCCGGCGCCAGAGCAACGGCAACTGCGCCAGCGGCACGACGATCAGCGATGACGTCTATACCAGCAACACGCTCAAGTACAACCCGGCGACCGCGTATCAGGCCTGGATCACCCATAGCGGCACCCGCATGAGCGATGGCCAGACCTTCCCGACGGCTTTCAGCAGCAACAACCTCGGGTCGGGCAGCACCACCAATCTTTCGAGCAGCGTACAGACGTTCTACGTACCGAAGGACACGACCCGGACCGACGCCGCCTATCTCGGCAACAGCCTCAACTACTATCGTTTTCAGATCCGCACGATGGGCGGAGCAAGCCGGGTCATCCGCAGCGAGCTCGTGTTGGGTGGTGGACTGGGTACGGCGACCAGTTCTTCGACACGTACATGGAACTTCACCGTCAATGGCAGCACCGATTGGCGCGAGAACCTGACGCTGGACGCCAACCAGACGCTCGACGTCCAGATGACCGGTACCGGCAACGCCGCTCTGCGCCTCTACACGTCGGACCGGTGGGGAAACAACACGGTGGTCTGCGAACCGCTGAGAAACAACAGCACCGAACAATGCACCGCCAATACGGCCGGTGACTACATGATCCGGGTGACCCGTCAGGGCAACAACAGCAGCAGCAATGGCGCGGTGACGATCACCTCCACGGTGAGCGACGCCAACAACGGCTGCCAGACGGCGTCCTCGAATACCTATGCCTGGGGCAACTGTTCGTTCACCCTGCCTGCGTCCGCGACCTCGGCCGGGCGGGATGAAGCCGCCGAGCTGAACAACTACACGACGTGGTACTCCTACCACCGCACCCGCATGAAGCTGGCGAAGGCGGGCGCGAGCGAGGCGTTCGCATTGCTGGGCGACAATGTCCGCGTCGGCTATCGGACCATCTGGAACAACAACAACTACGACATCCCGGTGGGTCTCTACGAGGACAACCGCGAGGGTGTCTTCAAGGGGACCGCGCGGGAAACCTGGTTCAACAGCCTGTTCGGCGCCACCGGCAACAACGGCACGCCGCTGCGCGGCGCGCTGGACGCGGCGGGACAGTATTTCTCCGGTACCGAAGCCGGTGGCCCGTATGGCCCGCAGTCGGGTTCTTCCCAGCTTCAGTGCCGGCAGAACTTCGCGATCCTGACCACCGATGGTTACTGGAACAGCAATTTCGGTTCCATCAGTGCAGGCGATCAAGAAGGCTCCAACGGCGAACGGATCATCGATCACTCGCTCCGCGACACGGATCCGAACTACAACATCGCCCGTTATCAAGCTGGCCATCCCTTCAGGGACGGCAACAACCTCAACCGGGAAAACACCCTGGCTGACGTGGCGATGAAGTACTGGAAGAGCGATCTGCGCACGGACATGGACAACATCGTGCCGCGCAGCAGCACCAATCCGGCGTTCTGGCAGCACATGGTGACCTTCGGCATCTCCATCGGCCTGAAGGGATCACTGGACCAGTCCAGCGTGGCTCAGATACGTCGCGACGGCCGGCCCCGGTTGAATGGTGCGGAAGTCAGCTGGCCGGATCCCCAGATGACCAACCAGAGCGGTACGGCGGAAATCCCGGCACGCGTGGACGACCTGCTGCATGCGGCCGTCAATGGTCATGGCGAATTCATCGCGGCCACCAGCGCCAACGGGTTCCGGGATGCGCTCAACAGCGTGCTCGGCCAGATCCAGGCGCGCCTGGCGTCGGGTTCGAACGTGGCCACCAACAGCACATCGTTCCAGTCCAACACGAGCATGTATCAGGCGACCTACATGTCCGGCCTGTGGACCGGCGATCTCATCGCCAGGGACGTGACGGAAGCGGGCGGCATCTCGTCGGCAATCGACTGGCAGGTATCGCAGCGGATCTCCGCGTCGATGACCGACAGCAACAATCGCAATGATTTCGATGATCGCACCGTGATGACCTGGAGTGGCACGGCGGGTGCCGCGTTCCCCACCGGGGGCCAGAGCACACTGCTCGCACGGGCGACGGGCGCGGCGATCGTGACGGGCCCCGACAATGCCAACTACATCAAGGGCAGCCAGGCGCTCGAGCAGTCCAACCGCGGCCTCCTGCGCAACCGCTCGTTGCTGCTGGGCGATATCGTCAACTCTTCACCGTTCTATGTGAAGGACACCGAGACCATCTATGTCGGCGCCAACGACGGCATGTTGCATGCCGTCAATGCGCTGACCGGCGATGTGGTGTTTTCGTATGTGCCTGCGGGCCTGGACTTCGCCAAGCTTGCCTCCCTCAGTGATCCCGACTATGTGCACAACTTCTTTGTCGATGGTCCGGTGACGGTCAGCAGCCAGAACGTGCAGGCGGGAACGAACTACCTTGTCGGCACGCTCGGCCGCGGTGGCAAGGGCGTGTTTGCCCTGGACGTGAGCGATCCCAGCCGCTTCGCCGCGCGGAACGTGCTGTGGGATCACACGGTGACCACGGACGCGGACATGGGCTATGTGCTTGGGGCCCCGGTCATCGCGCGTGGCAACAACGATGAAGTCCTGGCCATCGTCCCGAACGGTATCGACAGCACCAACGGAGATGCTGTGCTGTATGTCTACGACGTGGCCACCGGTACGCAGCGGGCGAAGATCGCCGTGGGCCAGGCCGGAAGCAATGGTCTGTCCGCCCCACGCGCCGCGGACGTCAATGGTGACGGCAAGGTCGATTACGTCTATGCAGGAGACCTGCATGGCAACGTCTGGAAGTTCGATCTGAGTGCCACTTCGGCGAACAGCTGGGGGATGGCGCTGGGTGGCGCGCCGCTGTTCACGGCCGTGGATGACGCCGGCAACGCCCAGCCGATCACCGGTGGCCTGGCCATCGCGCGCGAGCCGGGCAACAGGCGGATCTGGGTCACCTTCGGTACCGGCCGGCTCATTTCGCTGCCCGATCTGGATGCCAGCCAGAGCGGCCAACAGAGCATTTACGGCATCATCGACGATGGCACGGCGGTCGCCGACCGCGATGAGCTGACCATACGGACGATTGCGGCGGTCAGCACGGATCTGAGCAAGCGCGCTTTCGAATCGTTCGCCGCGCTTCCGACCGATTCGCGCGGCTGGTACATCAATCTGGGCGTGCCGCTCGCTGGCGAGCGGGTGGTCAGTGGCCCGCGCATCGACGGACGGGCGGTCTGGGTTTCCAGCGTCGTGCCGGATGCGGGTGATGGTTGCGAGTCAGGGGGCACCGGCTATCTGAATGCCCTGGATGTGTTCACCGGTACCAGCCCGGGAGATGGCAGTGGAAATTCGATTTCCTACTTCGATCTCGACGGCAACGGAAGTGGAGACAATGACTACATCACCGATTCGGATGGCAACAGGCATGCGGTGGGTTCGGTTAACCTGAACATCGGCATGCCCACCGAGTCCAGCCAGATCGATGAACTGGTGCTGGTCTGCGGTTCCGATGGCACCTGCAAGGACGTCAAGGTGCCCCCGGGAATCGGTCAACCCAAGCGCCTTGGCTGGCGTGAAATCTTCACCAGGTGACGAACATGAATGACGGACGTGCCCAGACTCAGGGATTCACGCTCATCGAGCTGATGATCGTGGTGGCGGTGATCGCCATCCTGGCAGCCATCGCCTATCCCAGTTATCAGAGCCACATCATCAAGACCCGGCGCGCGACAGCGGCCGCCTGTGTGATTGAGCTTGCCCAGTTCATGGAGCGTGAGTACACAACCAATCAGTCGTACGAGGACGCTACGCTCCCGCAGACAAGCTGCCAGAACGATCTCAACGCGTTCTACAGTTTCGCCTTCCCGTCACCGCCAACGGCGACGGCCTTCAGCATCACCGCAACCGCCCAAGGCGTCCAGGCAAACGACACGCAATGCGGCAACCTGACGATCAACGAGCGAGGAACCAAGAGCGTCAGCGTCTCCGGCACGGATCCGAGCGTCTGCTTCTAGCCGATCGCGGTACGGCTTTGCAGGCGTGAAAAACAAAGAGCCCGCATCTAGCGGGCTCTTTGTCTCTGGAATCTGGCGCCCGAAGTTGGACTCGAACCAACGACCCCCTGATTAACAGTCAAGTGCTCTAACCGGCTGAGCTATTCGGGCGGGGTCCGCTATTGTAATCAAGCCGGCGGGAACGGGGCAAGCCTCCATGGCTTCAGCCGCGGCAGGGTTCGCCGGAGGCCGCGCGCCGGCTGCGCGCGCGGCCTCCGTTGTTCACCACCACTTCCGACATCAGTCGTTCCCGCAGGCAGATCCGCACGGTCAGATTGCTGCCGGCGCTTCGGCCGTCCGGCAGGTAACGCAGTTGCGGCCGCCCCACCGATGAGCGGATCCGGAAGTCGGGTGGCAGCGGTACGGCCTCGTAGCGGAGCACGTCCTCGGTCGCGTCCGGCTTCCGGTTGCCGTCCGGGTCGAAGAACATCAGCCAGCCTTGCCCCCAGTCGCCATCGGCCCGGCATCCGGCCTCGACACCGTCGGAGGGGCAGACAGCGGTGGCCCGGCGGTAGGTGACCGCGGTCTGGCGGGCACTGGCGAAATGCGAAGTCAGCAGATAGCGGACGGTATCGGCGCGGTTCTGCTGGACAAGGTACTGATAGGAGGGAAGGCCGACGCCGACACCGATGCAGGCAATGAACATGGCCACCGCCAGTTCAAGCAGGGTAAGGCCGCTCTGGGCGTGGCGCGGAGCGGGAAAGGGGAAGACGGGAAGGCCGCGCATCCTGCGCATGAAATCTCCAGTTGGACCGTGTGCCGGACATTCAGGTTCGGGCAAGGGAGGTCATCCAGGCCATCGGACGGGACCATGAAACGGGGTAGGAAATCTCCCCGCGCGTCGGTCAGGGCGGGATCGCTATACTCAGCGATCGCATTCGGGACGCCCCCATGACCGACCGCTTCCAGCTCGTTTCCCCCTATTCCCCGGCCGGTGATCAACCTCAGGCCATCCAGAAACTGGTCGAGAACTTCGAATCCGGCCTCGCCAAGCAGACCCTGCTGGGCGTGACGGGCTCGGGCAAGACCTACACCGTCGCCAACGTGGTCCAGGCCGTGCAGAAGCCGACCCTGGTGATGGCGCCGAACAAGACGCTGGCGGCGCAGCTGTACGGCGAATTCAAGTCGTTTTTTCCGCACAACGCGGTGGAATACTTCGTCAGCTACTACGACTATTACCAGCCAGAAGCCTACGTGCCGTCGTCGGATACCTTCATCGAGAAGGACAGTTCGATCAACGAGCACATCGAACAGATGCGGCTCTCGGCGACCAAGGCGCTGCTGTCGCGTCCGGATGCGCTGGTGGTGGCCACCGTTTCGGCGATCTACGGCCTGGGCGCGCCGGAGGACTATCTGTCGTTGCGGCTGATCCTTTCGCTGGGCGAGCACATGGATCAGCGTCAGCTGATCAAGCACCTGACCGAGCTGCAGTACACCCGCAACGAGTACGAACTGCAGCGCGGCACGTTCCGGGTCCGCGGCGAGGTCATCGATGTGCACCCCGCCGAAAGCGATGCCGAGGCGCTGCGCATCGAGCTGTTCGATGGCGATGTGGAGAACCTGACCCTGTTCGACCCGTTGACCGGCGAAACCCTGCGCAAGCTGCAGCGCTACACGGTCTACCCGAAGACCCACTACGCCACGACCCGCGACCGCGTCCTGACCGCCATCGACACCATCAAGATCGAGCTGAAGGAGCGACTTGAGCTGCTGTACGCCCAGAACAAGCTGGTCGAGGCGCAACGCTTGGCCCAGCGCACCCAGTTCGACCTGGAGATGATGGCCGAGGTCGGCTACTGCTCCGGCATCGAGAACTACTCCCGCCATCTCACCGGCAAGGCGCCCGGAGAGCCGCCGCCGACCCTGTTCGATTACCTGCCGGCCGATGCGCTGCTGGTCATCGACGAGTCGCACGTGACCATTCCGCAGATCGGCGCCATGTACAAGGGCGACCGTTCGCGCAAGGAAACCCTGGTCGAGTTCGGCTTCCGTCTGCCGTCGGCGCTGGACAACCGGCCGCTGCGCTTCGAGGAGTGGGAGGAACGGTCACCGCGCAGCATCTACGTGTCGGCCACGCCGGGGCCCTATGAACTGCGTGAATCCAACGGCGAGATCGTCGAACTGGTGGTGCGTCCGACCGGCCTGGTCGACCCGGAAGTGGAAATCCGGCCAGTCGGCACCCAGGTCGACGATCTGCTCTCGGAAATCAACCTGCGCGTGTCCGGGGGCGATCGCGTGCTGGTCACCACCCTGACCAAGCGGATGGCCGAAAACCTGACCGAATACCTCGGTGAACACGGCATCAAGGTGCGCTACCTGCATTCGGACGTGGACACCGTGGAGCGTGTGGAAATCATCCGCGACCTGCGCCTGGGCAAGTTCGATGTGCTGGTCGGCATCAACCTGCTGCGAGAGGGCCTGGACATGCCGGAGGTGTCGCTGGTGGCAATCCTGGATGCCGACAAGGAGGGCTTCCTGCGCTCGACCGGCTCGCTGATCCAGACCATCGGCCGCGCCGCCCGCAACCTGCGCGGCAAGGCCATTCTGTATGCGGACAAGATGACGCGATCCATGCAGGCGGCCATCGACGAGACCAGCCGGCGACGGGAAAAACAGCTGGAGTACAACGCCGAACATGGCATCACCCCCAAGTCGGTGGCCAAGCCGATCATCGATATCCTGGAAGGCGCGCGCGGCGATGCTGGCGAGGCCAAATCGGGACGTGGCAAGCGCAGGGTGGCGGAGGATCGCACCGAGTACGCCGTGCTGGACCCGGCCCAGGCGCTCGCCCGCATGAAGTTGCTAGAGCAGCAGATGTACCAGCACGCGCGGGATCTGGAGTTCGAGGATGCCGCGCGCCTGCGCGACGAGATCCGCAAGCTCAAGGAGGCCAGCCTGGCCGGCTGACGCCACCCGCGCCGCCGGGCGTTCCAGCGGCGGACCACCGCAGTGGCGCCCGCCGGCAACCCGGCGGTGCCGGCTCCCTGAGCCGGGTGGCGAAGCGGGGCGGGCGTTTCGCCGGGTCACGGAAAGTCATGGTTGTCGGCGCGGTGGCTTCTGGGCTAAAATTCGCGCCCCTGCAAAGGGCAGACCGGGCGGTTAGCTCAGCGGTAGAGCACTACCTTGACATGGTAGGGGTCACAGGTTCGAACCCTGTACCGCCCACCACTGGAAACCTAGATGGCACAAGGGTTTCGGTGGTTTCCCCAAGTTCCCTCCTTTCCGCGACTGTCATCGCACTGTCATCGCTAGCGATGACAGTTTCCAGAAATGGGCGCATCCGCGGCACTTCCGCCGCCAACTCCATCCTCCAAGCATCGATAGCCTCCCTGGCCGAGGCCGGCTAGTCGGGGGCGAATTTCGCGTAGTTCTCCGTCGTCGGCGCCAACTAGCCGTCTGGCAGGGCCCTCAATGCCCACGCATGCCAGGGGAATGGTCGGTATCTCTGCCGAGCCCCATTGGGTTCCCTGCGCTTGTGAGAAGTGTCCCAGGACGTCAGTCGTTGGCACTGCAGATCGGAATTTCTTGGCCGGCTACTGACCGGGTGCGTACGGCGGGCCAAATTCGGCTTTACTTACTCCTCGGCCCAGCAGCGAGATTTCGTTGTTCGCCTAGTGAAAGAGGCTACGGAATCCAATGTGAATCTATTTTAAGAATTTTCCGATTACCGATGGCAGGAGCGGTTATTAGCGTCAAGGAAGGCCATCATCTTCTGGTATGTCCCCGAAGCCGCGGCGCGGGAATGCGCCAAACAAGGAGTATGTCGATGCGTGAGCTGGCGGCAAGTGAAGTTGAATCCGTGAGTGGAGGTCTGCCCACCGTAGGCAGGGCGGTTGCGACCTGGGCTATTGGGAAGGTGCTCAATGCGGCTTCCAAATACATCAAGGAGGGGGAGCTCAAGGAAGATACCTTCACTAATCCCTCCAACGTTCAAAATGTATACGGGGCGTGATGAATACCGGCCGGGCGGCGTCTGCCGCCCGGTTTAGTCCAGATTATCTTGCTGGAAAAGCTATGGATAGGGTTGATAGTCGGCGGCGCAGCGCAAGTATTGGCCAGGCCCTCAAGAGCGTCGCGATTGCTTGCATTTGCACGTTGACTTCCTCGGGCATCATTGCTTTTTCGTTCCGAAGGAAGTTGGAAGGATTTGATCCTGGGCTCGCTGATCTGGACTTGACTGGCGCGTTTGTCCACGCGGGAATACTGGGGCCAGCTATTGAATCTATTCTTGCGGGGAGCATGATATCGACAATCCTGCTTCCTTTGTTCAGGTATAGATCCGCTGCCATTGTCGCTTCCGCAGTTATTTTTTCTTCGCTCCACGGCATATTCAACGTTTATTGGGGAATCGTTGTTTTCTTTCCCTTTGTTGTGTATTCGTATTTGTTTGTAAGCAACATGAAATACGGTAGGCGCTGGGCCTATGGAATATCGTTTCTAGCCCATGCGCTTCACAATAGTTGCGCAGTTCTTGCAGTATTCTTCGTTAGCAGTGCTTCATGAACGCTAGGCACAGGCTCTATTCTTTGATGCTGGCAATGTTCACATGCCGAAGCACACGCCGTATCGTCGCCACAGAACCCAAGGGCAGCCTATGGGGTCCATCTCGTAGCGAGGTGAAGTGGGGAGGCGGAGACGGCTCCGCCTCCCTGAAAAATGAAGGTTCTACATATCCGGCACAGATTCGCGCCAATGGTAGGGGGCCACGGCGAGGGCGAAGCCTTCGAAGGGAGCCGAGCTGATCCACCTGCCGGCACGTCCCGCCTGAGGTCTCGGCGGTGATGACCGCCCGAATTGGCGCTAGCTCGGCCTGTCATGGCACTCGCACCGCTTGCGTGTTACAGCCCGTCGTTTACAATACTCTTCAAGTCATCGGGCGACGGAGCCTGTCACGGTAACCACTTGATTGGCATCAGGGGGGCTCTATCGCGGTTTGGTAGGGGGCACAGGTTCGAACCCTGTACCGCCCACCACGCTTCCCAGCGTGGATTCCCGTTTCCCTTTGTGCGCCACTCCGATATCACGAGGTGGCCTGCGGAAACGCCGGCCGAGCGTGCGACATGAGCACTACCACCGCCTGAATCCGGTAAAGCCCGAGGCACCGCATCCCGTAGGCGCCCCCGTGGCGCTTTTTTGTTGGCCGCGAAGCGGCCACGGGATTCGGGAGCCGAGATTGGGGATTCGCTGTATCAGCCCCCGCTCGCTCCTGCGAATCCCGATTTCCCAATCCCGAATCCCGGCCTTCCCATGATCACGATCACGCTTCCCGACGGCAGCAGCCGCCAGTTCGAACAGCCCGTTTCCGTCATGCAGGTGGCCCAGTCCATCGGCGCCGGCCTGGCCAAGGCAACCCTGGCCGGCGCGGTCGATGGGCGCCTGGTGGATGCCAGCGACGTCATCGAGCATGACGCCAGTCTGCGCATCATCACTCCGAAGGACGAGGAGGGTCTGGAAATCATCCGGCACTCCTGCGCCCACCTGGTTGGCCATGCGGTCAAGCAGTTGTATCCGGACGTGAAAATGGTCATCGGCCCGGTCATCGCCGAGGGCTTCTACTACGACATTTACAGCGAACGTCCGTTCACGCCGGAAGACATGGCCGCGATCGAGCAGCGCATGCAGGACCTGATCGCGCAGGACTACGACGTCATCAAGAAGGTGACGCCGCGCGAAGAGGTCATCCAGGTGTTCAAGACCCGGGGCGAGGACTACAAGCTGCGCCTGATCGATGACATGCCCGAAGAAAAGGCGATGGGCCTGTACTACCACCAGGAATACGTGGACATGTGCCGGGGCCCGCACGTCCCGAACACGCGTTTCCTCAAGGCATTCCGCCTGACCCGGATTTCCGGCGCCTACTGGCGCGGCGACGCCAAGAACGAACAGCTGCAGCGCATTTACGGCACGGCCTGGGCGGACAAGAAGCAGCTCGACGCCTACATCACCCGGATGGAGGAAGCCGAGAAGCGCGACCACCGCCGCATCGGCAAGCAGCAGAACCTGTTCCACCTGCAGGAAGAGGCTCCCGGCCTGGTGTTCTGGCACCCGAAGGGCTGGGCCATCTGGCAGGTGGTCGAGCAGTACATGCGCAGGGTCTACCGTGACAGCGGCTACGGCGAAGTGCGTTGCCCGCAGATCCTGGACGTGTCGCTGTGGCAGAAGTCGGGCCATTGGGACAATTACCAGGAAAACATGTTCTTCACCGAATCGGAGAAGCGCACGTACGCGGTCAAGCCGATGAACTGCCCGGGCCACATCCAGGTGTTCAACCAGGGCCTGCACAGTTATCGCGACCTGCCGATCCGCTACGGCGAGTTCGGTTCCTGCCACCGCAACGAGCCGTCCGGCGCGTTGCACGGCATCCTGCGCGTGCGCGGTTTCACCCAGGACGATGGCCATGTCTTCTGCACGGAAGAGCAGGTCGAGTCCGAGGTGACGGCGTTCCACCGGCAGGCGCTGGCGGTCTATCAGGCCTTCGGATTCGACGACATCCAGATCAAGATCGCCCTGCGCCCCGAGAAGCGCCTGGGCGACGATGCCACCTGGGACAAGGCCGAGGACGCCCTGAGGGCGGCCCTGCGCAGCTGCGGGGTGGAATGGAAGGAACTGCCGGGCGAGGGTGCCTTCTACGGCCCCAAGATCGAGTACCACCTGAAGGACGCCATTGGCCGGACCTGGCAGCTGGGCACCATGCAGGTCGATTTCATGATGCCGGGCCGGCTGGGCGCGGAATACGTGGACGAAAGCAGCCAGCGCCGCCACCCGGTCATGCTGCACCGGGCCATCGTGGGGTCCATGGAGCGGTTCATCGGCATCCTGATCGAGCACCATGCCGGGGCTTTCCCGGCCTGGCTGGCCCCCCAGCAGGCCGTCGTAATGAACATTACGGACGCCCAGGCCGATTATGTGGACGAGGTTCGGAAAACCCTTGCAAATCAAGGGTTCCGGGTAGTGGCCGATTTGCGGAACGAAAAAATCGGCTTTAAGATCCGCGAGCACACGCTGCAGCGGGTCCCCTACCTCCTGGTGGTCGGAGACCGCGAAAAGGAAAATGGCGCCGTTGCCGTGCGTACGCGCTCGGGCGAGGATTTGGGCACAATGTCCGTGGCCGACTTCGCCGGGCGCCTGCGCAGCGAGGGCGCGTAATAGGGTCCGGCCCCGGTTGGGGCCGGCACGATTCTCTCTGGAGACTGAAACATCAGCACCCCTGACAACAAGCAAAACCGCAAGAACCACGAAATCCGCGTGCCGCGCGTGCGCGTGATTGGTTCCGATGGCGAAATGATCGGCGTGCTCACGCGCGACGAAGCATTGTCGATGGCCGAGGAAGAGGGCCTGGATCTGGTCGAGATCCAGCCCAATGCCGAGCCGCCCGTCTGCAAGATCATGGACTTCGGCAAGTTCAAGTTCGAGCAGCAGAAGAAGGCGAACGAGGCCAAGAAGAAGCAGAAGCAGGTCGAGATCAAGGAACTCAAGTTCCGGCCGGTCACCGATGAAGGCGACTACCAGATCAAGATGCGCAACATCCGCCGCTTCCTGGAAGAGGGCGACAAGGTCAAGGTCAACATCCGCTTCCGTGGCCGTGAAATGAGCCACCAGGAGCTTGGCCGCGAAATGGCCGCGCGCATCGAAGCGGAACTGGGCGACGACATCGTGATCGAATCCCGTCCGCGGCTGGAAGGCCGGCAGATGGTGATGATGATCGCCCCCAAGAAGAAGTGACCTTCCGCGCCGAAGGCGCGAAGGACATGCGATGGTTGCCTCCTCCCTGCCGTGGAGGAGGAATGAAAGGAGCGCCGTGAGGCGCTCTTTTCGTTTTCGTGGCGGGGCGCCGTGCTTCGAGCAAGGACCCTACAGCCGCTGCCAGCCGAAACCGTCGCCGCTACGGTAATACACCGCCACGGCACGGCCGTAGACCTTGTCGGCTTCGACGAAGCCGAAGAAGCGGCCATCGAAACTGTTTCCGCGATGGTCGCCCAGCACCAGCAGCTTGCCGGCGGGTACGACCATGCCGTGGACGTCGGGGCCGCCGCCAAGATCCAGATCGAGACCGGCGGTTCGCGTTCCGAAGCCCTCGCGCGGGGTCCGTCCATCCAGTCGCAACGGTCGACCGTTGATGCTCAGGCGGCCGTCACGCAGCTCCACGTGGTCACCGGCAACGGCGACCACCCGTTTGATCAGGCGGGTGCCGTCGGCGGGAGAATCGAACACCGCGACCTCGCCACGCTGCGGCGTGCCGGCGGCCAGCAGCGTGCGGGAGGTGAAGGGCAGGCGAAAGCCGTAGGCGCGCATGTCCACCACGACCCGGTCGCCCGGTTGCAGGGTGGGCTGCATCGAACCGCTGGGCACCTGATAGTGGTTGGCCAGGGTGTCGCGGGCGGCGGCGAGCAGGCCGAGCATCGCCAGCACCGGCAATGCTTCCTTCCTCAGCCATCGCAGGGTGCGCTGGCCCAGCGGAGGGCGGGTCGTGGTTTCCAGGGGAGCCGCTCCAGGGGATGAGGTCGCGTTGGACCCGCTCGGGCGTCGCCTGGTTCCCAAGCGGACGAGGGCGTGACGCGCCCGGAGCTCGTTGCCGACCTGTGCCCTGGCGGCAAGGCCGTGCAGAACCCGCTGATTTGCAAGGGAAAGCAAGTCCCTGCATAATGTGCGGCCCGGTTCTCCGGGATTGGCTGCTCGCAGCCTAGGACCCGCCAAAGATTTCATTTGGGATCAATGGCTTACAAGCCGACTGGGGCATGGATGGAAAGCGTGGCACGCAGTGCTGCCGCCCAGGTCAGTGACATAAACCCATCAAGGACATCGCAATGCCCAAGATCAAGACCCACCGGGCGGCGGCCAAGCGTTTCCGCAAGACCGCCTCCGGCAAGTACAAGGCTGGCCACGCCAACCGCAGCCACATCCTCACCAAGAAAGCGACCAAGCGTAAGCGCGGCCTGCGTGCGACGAACATTGTTCGCGCCGAGGACAGCAGCCGTCTGGACCGCATGCTTCCCTACCTCTGAGGACTGAACCATGGCACGAGTTAAGCGTGGCGTGATGGCGCGTCGCCGTCACAAGAAAGTCCTCCACCTGGCCAAGGGCTATTACAACGCCCGTCGCAAGGTGTTCCGCGTCGCCAAGCAGGCGGTCATCAAGGCGCAGCAGTACGCCTATATCGGCCGCAAGCAGAAGAAGCGCAATTTCCGTTCGCTGTGGATCACCCGCATCAACGCGGCGGCCCGCATCAACGGCCTGAGCTACAGCCGCTTCATGAACGGCCTGCTGAAGGCTGGCATCACCCTGGATCGCAAGGTGCTGGCGGACATCGCCGTGCACGACGCAACGGGTTTTGCGGCCCTGGCTGAAAAGGCGAAGGGCGCACTCGCAGCCTAAGCTGCGATCTCCACCGTAAACGCAGTACCGGCAAGTCATCGCCGAACACGTGGGGAAGGGCGCGAGTCCTTCCCCATTGTTTTTTTGTGGTCCCGGAACCGGGACCCGGACAAGCCGAATCTCATCTGGACGATCCATGAGCGACATCGAATCCCTGTCCACCCAGGCATTGGCCGACATCGCCGCCGCGCAGACGCCGGACGCGCTGGAACACCTGCGCGTCGCGCTGCTCGGCAAAAGCGGCAGCGTCACCGCGCAGCTGAAGCAGCTGGGTGCCCTGCCGGCGGAGCAGCGCAAGAGCGCCGGCGAAGCCATCAACCGTGTCCGTGACGCCATCGGCGACGCCCTGGGGGCGCGCAAGACGGTGCTGGAAGACGCCGTACTGGACGCACGCCTGTCCGGCGAAACCATCGACGTCACCCTGCCGGGCCGCAACGGTTTCCGCGGTGGCCTGCATCCGATCAGCCGCACGCTGGAGCGCATCGCCGAAATCTTCGGGCGGCTGGGCTACGAACTGGCCGACGGTCCGGAAATCGAGGACGATTGGCACAATTTCGAGGCGCTGAACTTCCCGCCGCATCACCCGGCGCGCGCCATGCACGACACCTTCTATTTCGGCGACGGGCGCCTGCTGCGAACGCACACCTCAGGCGTGCAGGTGCGCTACATGGACAACCTGCTGAATGCGGGCCATCAGCCGCCGCTGCGCATGATCGCCGCCGGCAAGGTCTACCGCAGCGACAGCGATCAGACCCATTCGCCGATGTTCCACCAGGTGGAAGGCCTGCTGGTGGACGAGCATTCCACGTTCGCTGATCTGAAGGGCACGCTCGCCGAGTTCGTGCGCGCGTTTTTCGAGCGTGATTTCGAGATGCGTTTCCGGCCGAGCTACTTCCCGTTCGTGGAGCCGGGCGCGGAAGTCGACATCGCCTGGCAGCAGCCCGACGGCAGCACGCGCTGGCTGGAAGTGCTCGGTTGCGGCATGGTCCATCCGAACGTGCTGCGCAACTGCGGGATCGATCCCGAGCGTTACACCGGCTTTGCGTTCGGCATGGGTGTCGAGCGCTTCGCGATGCTGCGCTACGGGGTCAACGACCTGCGCGCGTTCTTCGAGAACGACGTGAGGTTCCTACGCCAGTTCGCGTGAGGGCTTCGGCCTACCGATGTGGAAATGAGGATGCGGCGGTGCTTTGGCACACGCCGACGACAATGGACAGATGGCAATGGTGGGCCCGGGCCCACCCTACGGTGACACGATGAAATTCAGCGAAAACTGGCTGCGCGGCCACGTTCCCACGCAAGCCACCCGTGACGAGCTGTCGGCGGTGTTGACCGCGATTGGCCTGGAGGTCGAAGAGGTGACCGCGCTGGGCGATGGCCTAGCCGGCGTGGTGGTCGCTCGCATCGTCGAGTGCGCCAGGCATCCGGAGGCCGACCGGCTTCAGATCTGCCAGGTCGACGCCGGGCAGGGAGCGCTCCTGCAGATCGTGTGCGGCGCCCCGAACGCCCGTCCTGGCCTGCTGGCGCCGCTGGCCATGGTCGGCGCGAACGTCGGTGGCATCGCCATCAAGGCCGCGAAACTGCGTGGCGTGGAATCCAACGGCATGCTGTGCTCGGCCAGGGAACTCGGTATCGACGCCGATGCTTCCGGCCTGCTCGAACTGCCGGACGACGCGCCTGTCGGCACGGCGATCGGCGAGTATCTGGGGCTGCCGGATGCGAGCATCGAAATCAAGCTGACGCCCAATCGCGCCGACTGCTTCAGCGTGCGTGGCATCGCCTACGACGTGGCCGCCGCGGTTGGAAGCCAGGTCAAGCCGCTGGATGACGCTCCCGTCCCTGCACAGGGCGACGCGGCGCGGGTGATCGAACTGGAAGCGGGCGAGCGCGTTCCGCGTTTCGTCGGTCGCGTGATCACCGATGTCGATGCCAATGCGCCCACTCCGATCTGGATGGCCGAGCGCCTGCGCCGCGCCGGCGTGCGCCCGATCAGCCTGCTGGTCGATGTCACCCAGTACGTGATGCTGGAACTGGGCCAGCCCATGCACGCCTTCGACCAGGATCTGCTGGAAGGCGCGGTCGTTGTGCGGCCGGCGCGCGCGGGAGAGCAGATCAAGCTGCTCGATGGTCGCACCGTGACCGTGGACGAGGAGTTCCTGGTCGTTTCCGACAGCCGGGGCGGCAAGGCCGAACGGGCCGTCGCGCTCGGCGGCATCATGGGCGGATACGACACCCGCGTCACCGATGCCACCCGTCATGTGTTCCTGGAAGCGGCGCACTGGATTCCGTCGGCCATCATCGGCCGCAGCCGTCGACTGGGCATGCACACCGACGCTGGCCACCGTTTCGAACGTGGCGTCGATCCGGAACTGCCGCGCATCGCGGTGGAGTATGCGACCCGGCTGATCCTCGCCGTCGCCGGCGGCGTGCCGGGGCCGGTGACCGAGACCGCGCTGGCGGAGCATCTGTCGGCGCCACAGGCCATCGGTCTGCGCCGCAAACGCGTCGCGCGAGTGCTGGGCATCGAAATCGCCGATGCCGAAATCGAACGCATCCTGCAAGCACTGGGAATGCAGGTCTCGGGTGATGGCGAAGGCTGGCGGGTGGTTCCACCCAGCCGCCGTTTCGACATCGCGATCGAGGAAGACCTGGTCGAGGAACTGGCGCGCATCCATGGCTATGAGCGCATCCCGACCACCTTGCCCGGTGGCGCCACGCGTGTGGCGGTGCAGACCGAAACCCGTGTCGAGCCGTCGACAGTGCGCCGCCAGCTGGCCGCGCGCGAGTATCTGGAAACGGTCAACTACGCCTTCGTCGATGCCTCCTGGTTGACGCATTGGCAGGTTTCCGAGGGTGCCGTGCCGCTGGCCAATCCGCTCAGCGCGGAGCTGGGCGTGATGCGCACGCAATTGCTGCCGGGGTTGGTGTCCGCGCTGGGCCGCAACGTCGCGCGCCAAGCCGGGCGCGTGCGGCTGTTCGAGCTGGGCAATGTCTTCCACGCAGCCGGAACGGGCGAGCCGCCGGTGGAAACCCTGCGCATCGCCGCCGCCGCCTGCGGTGACGCCCATGCCGAGCAGTGGGGCGAGAAGCCCGCGCGCAGGGTCGATTTCCATGACATGAAGGGTGATCTCGAGAGTCTCGCGGCCGCGGCCGGCGCGGTGCTCGAGTACCGGCCGTCCACCCGGCCGTACGGTCATCCGGGACGTTCTGCGGACATCCATCGGGACGGCAGGCGCATCGGCTGGATCGGACAATTGCATCCGCGCCTCCAGCGCCAACTGGACCTCGACGTGGATGTGGTGGCCTTTGAAGTGGACTTCGCGCCGCTGGCTGAACGCGCGGTCGCGCGCGCCTCGGAGCTGTCCCGGTTCCCGTCCGTCCGCCGGGACCTCGCGTTCGTCGTCGCGGATCAGGTGCCCTGGGATGCCCTGCGCCAGACCGCCCGCGAGGCCGCGGGCCCGCTGCTGCGGGATGTCCAGCTGTTCGACCGCTATGTCGGGCAAGGGGTCGAATCCGGTCAAAAGAGTCTCGCTATGGGCTTGATTTTGCAGGACAACTCACGCACTCTGACCGACCGCGACGTGGAGTCCGTGGTCGCCGGTGTCGTGACCGCCATCGAGGCGGCCCACGGGGCGAAGATCCGCGGATGAGCGGCGTGAAGGCAATGGCAGGACTGGAAACAGGGGACACGCAGACATGGCGCTGACCAAGGCCGAGATGGCCGAGCGGTTGTTCGACGAGGTGGGTCTCAACAAGCGTGAGGCCAAGGAGTTCGTTGACGCCTATTTCGACGTGCTGCGCGACGCACTGGAGCAGGGACGGCAGGTGAAGCTGTCCGGTTTCGGCAATTTCGACCTGCGCCGAAAGAACCAGCGGCCTGGCCGCAACCCCAAGACCGGGGAGGAGATCCCCATTTCGGCACGGACCGTGGTGACGTTCCGGCCGGGGCAGAAACTCAAGGAGCGTGTGGAAGCCTATGCTGGATCCGGGCAGTAATCGCGAGCTACCGCCGATTCCGGCGAAGCGCTACTTCACCATCGGTGAGGTCAGTGAACTGTGCGACGTGAAGCCGCACGTGCTGCGCTACTGGGAAACGGAGTTCCCCAGTCTCGAACCGGCCAAGCGCCGCGGCAACCGCCGCTACTACCAGCGCCACGACGTGCTGATGGTGCGGCAGATCCGCAGCCTGCTGTACGAACAGGGTTACACCATCGGCGGTGCGCGTCTGCGGCTGGAAGGCGAGGGCGCCAAGCAGGAATCGGCGCTTAGCAACCAGATCGTCCGTCAGGTGCGGATGGAACTGGAAGAAATCCTGCAGCTGCTTCGCCGCTGAGTGCCGCCGCGAAAGCGCCTAGGAAAGCCGGGCGCGTTCCCGCTATAATCAGCGACCGCCCGCAAGGCGGACGTTTTCCAGGATTCGGGGTATAGCGCAGCCTGGTAGCGCACCAGTCTGGGGGACTGGTGGTCGTCGGTTCGAATCCGGCTACCCCGACCAACTCGCAAGAGACGAAAAAGCCCGCCACGCGCGGGCTTTTTCGTGCCCGCCTGTTGCGGGCCACCTTGCGGGGACCCCCATGCTCATGTTTAGTATTCCTTCATGCATTCGCGCGCCGAAGAGTTGATCGAGTCGTTGGACCTGGCTCCCCACCCGGAGGGCGGGTATTACCGTCGCATCTTCGAATCGACCAAACGCACCGAAGTGAACGGCATCGAGCGCCCCACGCTCACCGCCATCAAGTACCTGCTCACCGCAGGCGTGACCAGCCGCTGGCATCGTGTCGACGCCACCGAGATCTGGGACTGGTCCGAAGGCAGCCCGCTGGAGCTGTCGATGTTCGATCCGGAAAACCACACCCTCAGCCGCGCGCAGCTCGACACCTCCGCGCGTGGCGGCCAGCAGGTCCAGGTGGTGAAGGCCGGCATCTGGCAGAGCGCGCGCAGCCTGGGCGACTTCACGCTGATGGATTGTTCGGTATCGCCCGGGTTCGCCTGGAAGGGCTTCCAGTTGCTCGAACACGACAGCGAAACCGCCCGGCACCTGCGCGAGGCGGGCGGCAAGGTCGCCTGAGTCCCGGGAACCGGAATCCGGCTCCGTGGTCTGAATCGCCGCCCGGCGCATTTGCGCCCTTTCCGTGAGTGCAGGGAATGCGATTGTCGATCTGCTTCGGCCTCGTCCTGGTTGCCTGCGGGTCATGGAACGTCGAGGCTCAACAGCCGCAGGCGCGTTCTCTCGAGGTGGCCGCGACGCGGGCGACAACGGAGCCGGTCATCGACATGGACACCGTCGTGGTCAGCGGCGCCCAGCCAGGACCCGGCCTGTGGCGGGTCAGCCGCGATGGACACGTCCTGTACATCCTGGGTACGCAGTCGCCATTGCCCAAGCAGATGATCTGGCTGTCACGCGATGTGGAACAGGTGATCGCCGCGTCGCAGGAAGCCATCAAGCCACCGCGGGTCAAGGTGGACGCCGACATCGGCATCATCCGCGGCGCGCTGCTCATTCCCTCCATGCTGAAGGCGAGGCGCAACCCCGACGAGCAGACCCTTCGGCAGGTGCTGCCGCCGGAGCTGTATGCGCGCTGGCAGATGCTCAAGGCGCGGTACCTGGGACGGGACAAGGGCGTGGAGAAATGGCGTCCGATCTTCGCGGCGCGGGAGCTCTATGAAGCCGCCCTCAAGCGCGCGGGACTGGCCGAATCGGGCATCGTCAGCCCGGTGGTCGACAAGGCCATCAAGCAACATGGCTTGAAGGTCACCACGCCGTCGCTGAGTTTCAAGGTCGAACAGCCCAGGCAGGCGCTGAAGGAATTCGCGGGTACGCAACTGGATGACAGCGCCTGCTTCCGGGCGACCCTGGATCGCGTGGAAAACGATCTGCCGCTGATGGCCGCGCGCGCCAACGCCTGGGCGGTCGGGGACATCCCCGCGCTACGTGCCTTGCCCTATGGCGACCAGAACCGCACCTGCGCCTAGGTGCTGACCGAAACCGAGTTCGCCCGCAAGCGCGGCATCGCCAATGTCGCCGCGGCATTACAGGACCAATGGCTGGAGGCCGCGGAAAACGCGTTACGGACCAACGCTTCCACCTTTGCGACCTTGCCGATCTCCGAGTTGCTCAGAAGTGACGGGCCACTGGCGAAGCTGCAGGCGAAGGGCTACCAGGTCGAGGCACCGGAATGAGCGGTACGACGGCCGGCGGAAGCCCCGAAAGGGCGGAACAGAGGGGCTGAACTCAACCGGCCGCGCTGAGCGGCGCACTCGCCGCCAGTTGCGGCCAGCGCCGCAGCACCGACGCACGGATGCCGGCGGTGTCGATCCCCGCTTCGGCCAGCAGATCCTCGCGGCTGGCGTGATGCTGGAATTCATCGGGCAGGCCGAGGTGCAGCACCGGCAGGGCGATGCCTTCGGCATTGAGCAGTTCGGCCACGCCGGAACCGGCGCCGCCCATCACCACGTTGTCCTCGACGGTGACGAAGCCCTGATGACTGGATGCCAGTTCCAGCACCAGCGCGCGATCCAGCGGTTTGACGAAGCGCATGTTGATCACGGTCAGCCCGAGTTCCCGGCCGACCTGTTCGGCGGCGGTGACGGTGGAACCGAAGGCCAGCAACGCCACCCGGTTGCCACGCATGCGCGGTTCCGCCTTGCCGATCGGGAGGGTGTCCAGATCCGTCTGAACGGCCACGCCGGGGCCGGTGCCACGCGGATAACGCACCGCGGCCGGGCCCTTGTGGTGATAGCCGGTGCTGAGCATGCGCCGGCATTCGTTCTCGTCGGCCGGTGCCATCACCAGCATGTTCGGCACGCAACGCAGGTAGCTCAGGTCGAGGTTGCCCGCATGGGTGGCACCATCCGGACCGACCACGCCGCCGCGATCGATGGCGAACAGGACATCGAGATCCTGGATCGCCACGTCGTGCACGAGCTGGTCATAACCGCGCTGCAGAAAGGTGGAATAGATCGCCACCACCGGCTTGCCGCCTTCGCAGGCCATGCCGGCGGCGAGGGTGATGGCGTGCTGCTCGGCGATGGCGACGTCGAAATAGCGCTCCGGGTATTCCTTGCTGAAGCACACCAGGCCGGAGCCTTCGCGCATCGCCGGAGTAATGCCCAGCAATTTCGGTTCGACAGCAGCCATGTCGCACAGCCAGTCGCCGAAGATGTCGGTGTAGGTCGGCTTCTTGGCACCGGTCTTGCTGACCAGGCCCTTCTCCGGATCGAACGGGCCCACCGCGTGATAGCCGATCTGATCGCCTTCGGCCAGCTCGTAGCCCTTGCCCTTGGTGGTCAGGATGTGCAGCAGCTGCGGGCCCTTGAGGGTCTTGAGCGTCTTCAGCGCACCGACCAGCGCCTCCACGTCGTGGCCATCGATCGGGCCGGTGTAATGGAAGCCCATCTGCTCGAACAGGGTGGAGGGCACGAACATGCCCTTCCAGTGTTCCTCCCAGCGCCGCATGAAACGCGCCGGCGGTTTCTTCTTGTCGCCCAGCAGTTTCTTGCCGCCCTCGCGCAGCGCGTTGAGGGTACGGCTGCTGCTCAGCCGGCCGAGCATCTTGGTCAGCCCGCCGACGTTTTCCGAGATCGACATCTGGTTGTCGTTGAGGATCACCAGCAGGTTCGGCTCGGGCTCCATGCCACCGGCATGGTTGAGCGCCTCGAACGCCATGCCGGCGGTCATCGCGCCATCGCCGATCACGGCGACCACCTTCCGGTCATCGCCCTTCTGGGCGAGTGCGACCGCCATGCCCAGGGCGGCGGAAATGGAGGTGGAGGAATGGCCGACGCCAAACGTGTCGTACTCGCTTTCCTCGCGCTTGGGGAACGGCGCCACGCCGTCCTTTTGCTTGACCGTGTGGATCTGATCGCGACGACCGGTGAGGATCTTGTGCGGATAGCACTGATGGCCGACATCCCAGACCAGCCGATCGACAGGCGTCTCGTACAGGTAGTGCAGCGCGACGGTCAGTTCGATCACGCCCAGGCCGGCACCAAAATGGCCGCCGCTCTTGCCGACCGACTCGATCAGGTAGCCGCGCAGTTCCTCGGCGATGACCGGCAGTTCGGACTCCTCGAACCGACGCAGGTCGGCGGGCGTCTCGATACGGGAAAGGCGGGGGTAGCGGACGGGATCGATCATGGGCTTGATTTCATCTGGCCCGCTATTTTCCCCCCCTTGTGTGAGGTGGGGCAAGCGAATGGGTGAAGCCTGGCGGAAGCGGCGGAAAAACCGCAGTGGGCCTCACGACCTGTTCATCCCCCCGGCGGGGCCGGCAGGAGCCCGTTGGGCGGTGGAACGGCCCGTTTCCGGCTCAGGCCGAGAGCTTGGACTTCTTCGGCAGATGGGCCTTCAGGAAGGCCATCTGGTCGGCCAGAATGTTGCGGTTGGACAGGATCAGGTGCTCGATCCAACTGGGCCGGTAGGGCACCGCCAACAGCGGCATGTTGGCCTGCTGGGGGGTGCGGTTGCTTTTGCGCGAGTTGCAGTGAAAACACGCGGTGACCACGTTTTCCCAGATATCCCGACCGCCTTTGGAGAGCGGCAGCACGTGATCGCGGGTCAGGTGCGGGCGGCTGAAGTCCTGGCCGCAGTACAGGCACAGGTAGGCATCGCGGGCGAACAGCGCGGTGTTGGTCAGCGTCGGTGTGGGCGACAGCGCGTGGGCGCGGGCGTGTCCGCGGGAGGCGACGATGGGGTGGAGTTCGATGACGCTCTGTTCGCCGGTCATCCGGCTGGTGCCGCCATGTACCCGCAGGCAGGGTTCGCCGAGGGTCCAGGCGACCGCGCCGCGCGCATACAGGCAGGTCGCATCCTGCCAGTTGATCCAGTCCAGCACGCGGCCATGCGCGTCGAGCGACAGCAGGCGCGGAGTGAAGCGGGAGGGGGATTGCGGAGCAATGACCGCCGGGCCGGATGCGCTGCCGGTGTCGACCAGGTGAAGCTGAGCTCTGTCTGCTTCCATGGGGAATCAGGTTATACCTGATTGATGACAATTTGGATAGCGCCGCTCCTGCGATGCCGGCGGCTATCGACGCCGGAAGAGGGAGGAACGGGCAATCCCGCCACGTGTCCGGGCGGGATTGCCATGTGTCGGACAGCGCTATTCGCCGAAGCGCTCCGAGGCCATCGTCATCAACGGTGCCGCGCCGGATGCAATCGCGGCGGCATGGCCGAGGGTCCGCGGCAGGATGCGGGCGAAATAGAACTGCGCGGTCTCGCGCTTGGACTGTTTGAACGCATCGGCTTGCGAGGACGCTTCCGCCGTCGCCACGCTGCGCGCCCACCAATAGGCGAGGGTGACGTAGCCGGAATAGAACAGGTAATCATGGCTGGCCGCTCCGATTTCCTCCGGATCCTGGCTGGCCCGTTGCAGGATCTCGCGAGTCAGGCGTGCCCACTCGGTGGTTTTCTCGCGCAGCGGGCCCAAGAATTCCGCGATGGCGGCATTGCCTTCGTGTTCGCGCAGGAAGGCTTCGATCTCGGCGAGGAAGATCTTCAGGCCGGCCGCCTGGGTGGACGCGGTCTTGCGTCCCATCAGATCCAGTGCCTGGATGCCGGTGGTGCCTTCATAGAGGGTGGTGATGCGCGCATCACGCGCCAACTGCTCCATGCCGTGTTCGTGGATGTAGCCATGGCCGCCGAAACATTGCAGCGCGTGGTAGGTGTTCTCGATGCCCCACTCGGTCTGGCAGGCCTTGGAGATCGGGGTCAGGAAACTCACCAGCGTGTCGGCGCGCTCGCGTTCGGCGGCATCCGGCGAATGGCCGGCGATGTCGATCAGCGTGCCGGCGTGCAGCGCCAGCAGGCGGCTGCCTTCGACCAGTGATTTCACCGTCAGCAGCATCCGCCGCACGTCGGGATGCACGATGATCGGATCAGCGGGCTTGTCGGGAAACTTCGGGCCACTCAGCGCGCGCGTCTGCAACCGTTCGCGCGCGTAGCGCAGCGCGTTCTGGTAGGCGCGTTCGCTCAGGGCGATGCCCTGCAGGCCTACGCCCAGGCGCGCGGTATTCATCATGGTGAACATCGCCTGCAGGCCCTTGTGCGGCTGGCCGAGCAGGTAGCCCTGGGCACCGTCGAAATTCATCACGCAGGTGACCGAACCCTTGATGCCCATCTTGTGCTCGATGGAACCGCAGTGCAGCGAGTTGCGTTCACCGACCTTGCCATCGCGATCGACCTTGAACTTGGGCGTCACGAACAGCGAGATGCCCTTGGCGCCTGCCGGTGCGTCCGGCAGCCTGGCCAGCACCAGGTGAACGATGTTGTCGGTCAGATCGTGCTCGCCGGCGGTGATGAAGATCTTGGTGCCGGTGATGGCGTAGCTGCCATCGGCATCGGGTTCGGCGCGGGTCTTCAGCAGGCCCAGATCGGTGCCGCAGTGGGGTTCTGTCAGGCACATGGTGCCGGTCCAGCGACCTTCGACCAGCGGCTTGAGGAACACTTCCTGTTGCCATGGCTCGCCGTGCTGTTTCAGCGCCTCGACCGCGCCGTGCGACAGCAAGGGGAAATTGCCCCACGCCAGATTGGCGGCATTGACCATCTCGTTGAGCGGCACGCCCATCACGTGCGGCAGTCCCTGGCCGCCGAAATCCGGCGACGCGGTCAGGCCGGTCCAGCCACCTTCGATGAACTGTTCGTAGGCCGCCTTGAACCCGGGCGGTGTGGTGACGGCCTGGGTGGCCTTGTCATAGGTCGAGCCCACTTCGTCGCCGACGCTGTTGAGCGGCGCCAGGACGGTCTCGGAGAAACGGGCGGCCTCTTCCAGCACCGCATCCAGGATGTCGCGGGTGGCTTCGCCGTAGCCAAGCCGGGCGAACAGGGCCTCTGCGCCCAGCACGTCGTAGAGGGCGAAGCGGATGTCGTTCAGGGGCGCGCGGTAAGCACTCATGGGGGAGATTCAGGCAGCGGCCGGAGGCCGGAAGCATCCAGCATACTACGGCGTATGGAATGCGGAATGCCGCGATGCAGCATCCCGGCCCGTAAATGCGAACGGCCCCTCCCGGGGTCGTTCGAACGCGGACAAGGGTCAAATCAGCGCAACACGCCGTCCAGGCCGGGGACCGGGTTCAGGGTGCTGCGGCCGGTGATGTCGAAGTCCCGCGGCTTGGCTTCTTCGGGCGTGGCGCTCGCCGTGCCTTTCAGGTTGTACGGCAGTGAGCGCCGGCCCGCCAGGGTATCCGCCAACACCATCTTGGCTTCGGCGCTGGGCGTGAACGGTACGGTCACCACGTCGGCCGACTCGGGTCCCACCGATACCCCGGGAGCGACTTCGAGCTTGCCGGCGTCATGGCCATCCACCTCCAGCGACAGGCTGACCCGATCGAACCGCATCGGAATGCTGCTGTAGTTCTGCAGGCGCAGATCCACCGACCAGCTGCCGTTGGCGTGCACCGTCAATTGCTGGATGCTCGCCGCCGGTTCCGACACGCGCCGCACCGGACCGCCGCTGCATGCGGCCAGCAGGGCTGTCGCCAGTAGAACCATTGCCATCAGACTGCGCCGAATCATGCCGTTGCTCCATTTCCGTGGATGCCAAGGATAGTACGGTCGGAACAACCGGGACGAGCTCGCAGGTTGCGTCATCGTCACCGGAGGAACGGATACACTGCCGCGGGGCATCGACATTTCGATGACGGGAGGAAGGCCAGCCTTGTCGTGACTGGCCGGCCGCGTGGATGGGTGGCGCTATGGGCGCTGGAAGGCAAAACGGCGGATGGATGGATCGGGCCGCGCTCGCGGTCCTGGTGGGAGGTACCGCCTGGCTTTCGCTGAAGTTGGGCAAGGGCGCCGATGAACTGGCCGCCGTCTGGATCTCGAGCGGCATCCTCACCGGCTGGCTGCTGGCGCGGGAAACACGTGTCTGGCCCGTGTATGTCGGCATGGGCATCGTGGCGGATCTGGCCGGGCAATGGTTGGCCGGTGTGCCGGTGAGGCAGGCGGGGTTTCTCGTGGCCTGCCATCTGATCGAGGTGCTGGCCGTGGCCTGGCCGGTGCGCCGGGTGGTGCCCAACGTCGGTGACCCCCAGCGATGGCTCACGCTTGGAGGCGTCGCTACCGCCAGCACCCTGGCGGGATGCGCGTTGTCTGGCGTGCTCGCGGCCTGGATGGCCGGACCGGCTGGTGGAGCCGGTTTTGCGCAGGCATTCCTGGGCTGGTACGCCGCGCATGTCGTCGGCATGGTGATTTTCGCCACTGCGACGCTGGTGATCCACGTGGAAGGACTGAGCGCGGTGGCGCCGCGCGGCAAGGGGCGCAGCTTCAGCATCAGCATGGCGCTCATCGTGGCGGTCGGCCTGCTGGTGTTCAGTGCGCCTTACCCGATCCTGTTCCTCACGTATCCGCCTTTGCTGCTGGCGGCGTTCAAGCATCGGTTCCCCGGCGTCGCGGTCGGCGTGATCCTGCTGGCCGTGGTCGGTGGCGTATTCACCGCGTCGGGACACGGACCGCTATGGGTGCTGGAGGATCTCGAGGACGCCGGGCGCATCGCGTTGCTGCAGTTGTATCTCGCCGGTGGCTGCCTGATCACCATTCCCGTGGTATTGGGCATGGCCGAGCGGGACAAGCTGACCTCGAAAGTACGCGAAAGCGAACATCGCTACCGGTTGCTCGCCGATCATTCCGGCGACCTGGTGGTAAGGCTGCGGCCGGATGGCGAGCGCGTCTATGTCTCGCCGGCGGCGGAGGAGATCCTGGGCTGGAAGCCATCGGAAATGCTCGGCCAGCGTTGGAGTCTGGTGCATCAGGACGACCAGCCGCGCCAGCGTGCGGCGATGGCGGAAGTGTTGGCTTCGGGGACGCCGCAGACGCTCAGATACCGCGTCCGCCATCGCGAGGGTCACTACCTCTGGATGGAAGTGGTGATGCGGCTCATCCCGAAGGAGAACGACCCGGCCGCGAACGATCTGATCCTGTCGGGCCGAGACATCAGCAAGCGGGTGGCCGCCGAAGAGGCGCTGGAAGCCAGTCAGCGCGAGCTGGAACGACTCAGCCGGGTCGACGCGCTCACCGGCGTGCCCAATCGACGGCAACTGGAAGAGCGGCTGTCGCTCGCGCTTCTGCGCATCGCCCGCAGCGGCGAGGCGATCGCGCTGATGTACCTGGACATCGATCACTTCAAGCAGATCAACGACACGCATGGGCACGCGGTGGGAGATCGCGTCATCCGCGAGTTCGCGCGCCGCCTGGTCGCCAGCGTCCGGGCCACCGATCTGGTGGTGCGGCTCGGGGGCGACGAGTTCGTGATCCTGCTCGAACAAATCGACGATCCGGACATGGCCAGGGTCGTCGCCAGGAAAATCCTGGCCGGCATGCGCGAGCCGGTGGACCTCGAGGACATGGCGTTGCGGATCACCACCAGTATCGGCGTCGCCTTCGCGCGCGAAGTGGAAGCGCAGGACGATCTGCTCGTCGCCGCCGACGACGCGTTGTATGAAGCCAAGGAGGGCGGCCGCAACCAGTATCGCCTGAGTGTGCTCGGCGAGACGGCATCCGGTACGGCCCCCCGGGGGGGCGGCGAAATGGCCGGCTATCGCCCAGGGAGAAATCAGAACTTAGAATCTTGACAGTTGATGGCTGAAGGCAGTGCTGAATAGGTACCCAGGTCACGTCACTATGTAGTGGAAACCCTTTCCGGACCCTACGGTAACGGAGAGTGCTACGGTCCAGGTATGAAGCTCAAGACCCAACGCCGAGTCGCTTTGGGCGCCCTCATCACTGTGGCGCTGTTCGCCATTGCGCATGGTATTTACTGGTGCATGGAGCCAGAGGCACAGGACGCGGCTACAGACGTCCCGCCAATTGCGGGAAGCGGCTAGAGGCTAGTGCCTCACGCCCCATTCACGAGGGATGATGCCCTCGCATGCTAGCCGGAACATGGCGTGGTGGTAGATGAGCGTCTTGTCGTCGGGACAGGCCCCACTACTAGTGGACTCCAAGCCCTCTCAATGCGCTGCCAGAGCGCTTCCCCAGTCAGACCGTCATCCTTGATGAGTGGAATCTCGGCCAGGAAATCCTGCCATGTTTGTGGGGCGCAGATGGTCATTGGGTGGTCCGTGCCGGCATCAACAGATGGCCAATTCGACATTACTACCCAATGAAACCGCGTCTATCAGGGATGACGGTTGGTGACAATCGCCTTGTTGTTGAGCGGAGTTGACGCGAGTATGGATGGAACGGTATTGATAGCCGGCATTTGATTTTCGCTTCAGGGGACGCGGCGCGCCGTCGCGCATTCAGGGAATTCGACCGGCCACGGTTGAAAGGGAAGAGGGAATGAGAGGCTCCATCAGGACACTGCTCCTGGCGACATCCGTTGCCGCACTGCCTGCCTTCGCGCAGGTCACCATTCCGCAGGAATACGAGAAGACCGTCCAGGCCAAACAGGTCATTGGAACCTTACCTATAACGCCAACCAGGAACTGTGTCGTTCGGTGGAACCGGAGACCGGGGCCACGCTGACGGGCTATGACGGGGCGGGGAACCTGAGCTGGAGCGCGGCGGGGCTGCCGGCGGCCACTGCCTGCGAAGCCGACGGCACCAGTGCGGCGGTGCTGGCCCGCAAGGCGGCACGGACCTATGACGCCCGCAACCGGGTCAAGACGCTGGTGTTCCCGGACGGACGGGGCAACACCACCAATACCTACACGCCCGACGGCCAACTGGCCAGCACGGCGGTGGACAACGACGGCACCAACGTGGTGACCACCAGCTACGACTACAACCGCCGCCGCCTGCCCACCAGCGAACAGATGCAGTGGGGCAGCATCAACTGGCCCATCAGCTACACGTACACGCCGTTGGGCCATCTGGCGTCGCATATCTATCCGAACGGGCAGACCGTGGCCTTTGCGCCCAATGCCCTGGGCCAGCCGACCCAGGCCGGACCGTATGCCACCGGGGTGCAGTACTACCCCAACGGGGGGATGAAGCAATTCACCTACGGCAACGGCATCGTCCACACGATGACCCAGAACGCCCGCCAGTTGCCGGCGCGCAGCACCGACAGCCATGGGGTGCTGGACCTGGGCTATGTCTACGACAAACATGCCAACGTCACCGGCATCACCGACTACACGACCGGCGCCCGCCAGAGCCGCGCCATGATTTACAACGGGCTGGACCAGTTGCTTCAGACCACCGGCGCCAGCTTCGGCGTGGCCAACTACGGCTACAACGTGCTGGACAACCTGACTTCGATGAAGGTCACAGGGGGGAGCCACGTCCGCGACCACACCTACCACTACGACGCCAGCAACCGGTTGACCAGCGTGACCAACTCGGCGAGCGGGGCCACGGTGGTGGGCCTGGGTTACGACGTGCAGGGCAACCTGGCCAACAAGAATGGACAGGTGTTCAATTTCGACTTCGGCAACCGGCTGCGCGGCGTGAACGGCGTGGCCAGCTATGTCTATGACGGTCATGGCCGTCGGGTGCGAGACTACACCACGGCCAGCAAGTACAGCCCGTACAGCCAGAGCGGGCAACTGGTGTTCGACAACGACGGCCGGGCCGGCAAGTCCAGCCAGTACGTGTACCTGGGCGGCAGCCTGGTGGCGATACGGGAGGCGGCTGGCAGCGTGGCGACGGTGAAGTACCAGCACACCGACGCCCTGGGCACGCCCATCGCGGTGACGGATGCGGCCAAGGCCATCGTTCAGAAGAGCGAGTACGAACCCTACGGACAATTGGTCAACCGGCCGCTGACCGATGGACCGGGCTTCACCGGGCACGTGCAGGATGCGGCCACCGGGTTGACCTACATGCAGCAGCGCTATTACGACCCCCTAACCGGGCGATTCCTGTCGGTGGACCCGGTGACGGCGTACTCAATGCCGGGGGCGAACTTCAATCGCTACTGGTATGCGAACAACAATCCATACTCTTTCACGGACCCTGATGGTAGAAAAGTCACCTGTGATGGGGCTACTTGTCGAATACAAAGCCAGAACCTCATAGAGTTCATTGCGGTAGACATGCCGGCATATGCCCGTATCGTGCTGGGAAGTACGGCGATTGATATCGCTGCTCAGCAAATAGATGCCTCAATCAAGATTGCAATTGTTCTTTCTGAGGCGACGGGGGGTGAGAAAGAAGGCGGAACAAGAGAACTTGGAGAATTGGAGCCAATTCATGCCTCTGATCACCCGCAGAACAATCCGGAAATAGGGAAGCTTTCTGATCGAGAGCTTGGCGAAGCAATCAACAACCCCACAAATGGAGAGAAGATAAAGGTTCGCGGCAACAGGGTTCTGGATGGAAATACTAGGATAAATGAGGCCAAAGCGCGTGGTTGGTCTGATAAAACCCCTATCCCCGTCCAAGAGGAAGATCCTCTGCCTGATAACATTGATGAAGATCCACTTGGGCCATATAGGGACCTATAAGGATGGAAAAATCGCAAGAAAATCAGATCAAACATGATGCGTTGCACTACATGCTACAAATGGCATTGATTGAGATTCGCGCCTCAGACTCTTTGGCTGCTGCAAGGAAATTTGCAGATGTTTTTCATAACTTACCGATGCGCTTGCTTAAGTGCTCCTCTGGCGAGGACTACGATGCCGAGTTAAAGACGCTGCTAGAAAGAGCAAGGCGATGGGAGTTGGATGGGTATTTGCAAGGCTTGTGGGAGACTGCAGTCAGAACTGTTACTCCGAGTTCGTGAATTTTTAGCAGTGAAGGGCGTGGTGTTCATCATTTTATTAGCCGCATTTCTTTGTGGCTTGGGTTGTTGCATGGCCTCAGGCGTATAGGACTGTCCCACGATGAAATAACCTCCGCAGGAAACGAAGCTTTTTTTTGGCAATTTGGTCTGGATGCGTGACATTGATTCCCCCCCCTGCGTCGCCTTAATGGCTAACATGAACAAAAGACCGATACCAGAAGCTGCATTGGAAGACCCAAACTCCGTGGAAATGCTGAGTGTGTGGATCGCCCAGAGAAATCTCCATTGCTCCCTAAAGGTTGGAATGTACAAAGCAATGGGAGTGAACGAAGAGGCCGCTTGGGGCCGAATATTGGCGGATGCCGCCCGGCATATTTCAAATGCATTCGCTGAGACTGAAGGTGTGGAACGCCAATCCACGCTCGACAAGATTGAAGCTTCTTTTATCAAGGAACTGAGTTCGCCAACGTCTGAAGCATCGGGAAAGTTCGTCAAGAAGAACTAGGAGCGACGGGAGCATGCTCGACCAAAACGGTTTGGCCTTGGCCATGTTTTGGTCGAGCTAGATCCTTCAGTTGTTGGGGCTCGGAAAGAGACTCCTTTACGATCAAGAGGTTGCTTTTTGCTGAGCCTCAGCGGAGTGTTCTGTCTCGAGCCTTGAGTGCAATCCAATCGTCGACCTCTGTTGTCAGCCAACGGCTGTTCCTTCCAACTTTGATAGGTGGCGGGAATTTGCCTTCCTTAAGCCAGGCGTAGATCGCGGATCTGCTTACCCCGAGACGCTCGGCAATCGAGGTGATGTTTTCGAGGGGGGTAGGGAGTTCGGCTTATCCATTGAGGCTGGGTCATGGCAGCACGACCGTTGTGCTGTGGCCAGTCTGCGACCCGTGTTGGATGCTCGTAAGTGGGGTTGAGGGGTGTTTCGTTTCTTCCCCAGATTTGTTGAGCTTCACCCCCCAAACGAGCCGCATGCCGGTTGGAGGCGTGGAGGTGTCCCCATGAAAGAGGCCAAGGTCTGCTGACGCTACCGGGATGGGCTCTGACCAGCGAGCTTCTCTTGGACGGCAATTCTCTCGACCAGCGTATTGATCGCCGTTTCCATGGCGCGCGCAGTGTGGTCGCCGCTCTGGTTGGTGATGACGAATATGCCGAGGTCGTACTTTGGGATGATGTAGATGTAGCACTGCGAGCGGGGCACGCCACCATGATGAGCGTAGTAAACGCCCTTCGATCGGTCGCCACTGATGATGTTCCAGAAATAGCCGATGCTGAACTCGGAATCGAATTTGACGAGGGTTCGATGCGATTCCGCCACGATGGGCCCACCGGCCAACTGGAACTTGAGGTACTTCATCATTTCCGGGACCGTCGCCTTTACGTTTCCGGATGCGCCCCAAGGCAATTGCGGCATTGGCGTGGTCGGTTCCGGGTTGTCGCTGTGGTAGCCAACCGCAAGCCGGGTCGCCTCGGTATCGCCCAGCCTGATTCTGAGGCCGGTCATCGCCACGGAATCGCGAAAGAATCCGCGTAGCAGCGACTCGTAGTCGCTCTTGTAAGCCGTCTCCAGAATATGCGCCGTCAGTTCGGTTCCTGTACTGGAGTAGGCATAGTCCTTCCCGGGCGCCTGGCGAATCTCGACAGCGTGCAGGTCCCTAAAGAAATCGGCTTGGCCGTAGCGCGCGTAGATGGCATTGAGTTCGCCGGGCGTGCGCTGGTCGGTGAAGTCCGCGAGCACCGTGTTCGCGCGCTCCGGCAACATGTTCGGCAGGCCGCTCGTATGCGACAGCAGGTGACGGATGCGAATGGGAGCGCCTCGGTACTCCAGGTTCGGATAGTCCCCCTGCAGATACATCCGGACGTCATCGTCCAGGCTCACCTTGCGCTCCAGGACGGCACTCGCCATCAGGGTCCCCGCCAGGGTCTTGCTCAGCGAACCGATTTCGTAGAGGGTCTCATCGGTCGGAGGGTTTGACTTCCCGGTTTCCATGTCGCCGCGATGACGGATGAATTCCGTGCCCCGATACATGACGCCGATCGAGGTCGAGTGGAGTAGTGGCTGCTCGATCAGCGTTGCGGCGACCTCATCGATGTCGGCCCCCAGATCTTTCGCTGGAACGTGTTGGTCCGTGCAGCCCGCGGCCAAGAGCGCGGTGGACAATATGACAGGATTAAGCCACCACCGGTTTCGAAACATCATCGAAATCGCTTGCATGCGTCAGGGTTTGGAGGGGGAATGTGAAAGGGTTCTCAAGATAGCCGATTGCCGGGGCACGTACCTGCCTCTGTTCTCGCGGTTGAACTAGGTCGAGGGCAACCCTCACGAGTGTGGAAGTTGGACTGGGGTCCAAATCCCACTAGTAGGGTGGGACCGGGGCGCACGCCACACAAGGAGTGGGACCCGCCTTGAAGCCGAGCCTGTCGCGCCATCCCTCGGAGCCTTCCTTTAGTGGGATTGGGTCCAGTCCCACGTAAAGTAGATAGGTGGGGCGGGGAACGATTCCCTTGCCGGTGCACCACTACGTCCGCGGTACGGCGTGCCGCACGGCTTGGTCAATGTGTGGCGGGTGGGCCGTAGAGCCGCAGCAGTTCCATCGCAGCCTCGCGGGAGGCCGTGCTTGCGGTTTCACTTCCCGCGTTCGTCAGGACCGCGACCGCGATGTCCCGCTCCGGCAGCAGGATCACGCGGGAAAAGAACGTGTCCGTGGAACCCGTGTTCCAGTGCGCCGCCGTGCCATCGAGCTCACGCAGGAACCACCCCATCGCATACTCACCGGGACCGGCATGCAGGCGCTGTATGGAAGAGGCCTTGAGCAGCCCGTCACGACCGGCGAGCCCTGCAAGATGGAGCTGCAGGAACTTCGCGTAATCGGCGAGTGACAGCGAGTAATCGCCGGCCGGCTCGAAGATGGCGCCCAGCGCCCAGCCGTCCCCAGGGGCCTGCGGCTCGACAGCATTCTGGTAGGTCGCCATGCCGAAGAATGCAGACTTCGGTTTATGCCCCCATGGTTGGGCGCTGTCGCCGCGCGCGGGCAAGCCGCGCACCAGGTGGATGCCCAAAGGCCGGGCCAGCCTGCTTTCGACCAGCGACTCCCACGCCTCTCCGGCGGCGGCTTCAGCCATGGCGGCGGCAATGGGATACCCGGCGTTCGAGTACTCCGGCCGCGTTCCCGGCATGACGTGTGGCCGCTGCTGCAGGAGCCAGACACTGAACGCGCGACGCTGGTCGCGCGGAGAGCCGGAGCCTGCCCGGGCCTCCGCTCCTCTTATCTCTGCGGTCGAATCGTACGGCGGCGTGCCTGCCTGGTGCCGCAGCAGTTGCTCGAGGGTGACGTCCCGATAGCCAGAATGGAGGGTCTCTGCGAGTTCCGGGAATACGTCGACGGGCCGTGTCGTCCACGAAAGCTTTCCTTCCTCGACCAGTCGGGCGACTACCGTCGCGGTGAGCGCCTTCCCCATGGAACCCAGATGGAAGCGGTCGGCCCGTTCGACCGCTTCCGGTTTTCCTTGCCGCCGCAGGCCGGTCACGGCCAGGTCGAGCGTCGCATTCGAGCTCACGACGACGGCCGCGAGCGCGGGCAGTCCGTGCTGCTCGCGCAGCCGGATCAGCAGCGCTTCCGCACGGCGCTCCTGGCTTCCGGGTGCCTCGGCAACCGGGTGAGCGGGCGCGTTGATTTCGGGGAGCACCGCGGCAGCGATGGCCAGCAGGGCGAATGCGAAGGCAAGGTTTTTCAAGCGTCCCCTTCGATGGCGTGGATTGGGCTGGCGGGCTAGATTCTATCTGCGCCCGGGGAGTGGACCACCCGAAGATTCGTGGGGTTGTTCGGCCTGACGTTGGTGGCCGCCTCGACGTCGGGACGGGTGCGTCCCGGAGACCAACGTTCCTGCCATCCATGACGGTTCAGCGGCTTTGATGGCATGTAGTCTGCGAATGTCTATTGCTGGCCGAAGCCGGTCCCTTTGACGTGGTGTAGGGCCTGATGCGTGATGATCACCAGTGAAGCGACCAGCACCAGCGGGGCGCCGAGCCTCACCGGCACGATGTCCAGATCCTTCCAGTGCCCGAGTGGCATTCGGCAAGCAAATTACGAACGGGCACCAAACGGGCACCAAAGCCATATCTTGGACAAAGAAAAAGGGCCTGCATTTCTGCAAGCCCTTGAAAATATGGTGGCCGGGGAGGGAATCGAACCCCCGACACAGGGATTTTCAATCACATAGTCGAACTGATGGAATTATGAGTAAAAACAATCACCTAGGTGCTACGCGAAGTAAATTTTACGATTGTCCAAAGGTGCTCAAGTTATTGATTTGACTGGACGCCAAGCCCGTTTTTTAGCGAGCGATCTGCTCCGTAGTTCGATATAGTTCGCTAGGGGATGCCAATGAAGGCGTCGGGCCTTGGGCCCTGGGGGAGAGGAAATGGCAGCAGTAGCAGAGGCCGTTGTCGTCGAAGCGGGCATTGGCGCGTTCGACTCATCGAACATTGTTGTCGAGCGCGTGATCGTCCATAGGATTCACAACAGAGCGCCCGACAAGACTATCCCGGACCCAATTTGTAGCGCCGCTTTGGCCGTCCTTCCTCAACTTGGAAAAGAGGCCCTCGAAAAGCGAATCGTATCTGCGTTGGGAAGCCGGTCGCACGGCGTTGAGATGTCCATCGAGTCAGTTGATGACCGAGACTTTTTTCAGGCCGCAGCTCATGGCATCCACCTGGCCGATAGCGAGTTCGTGCAGGTCACGCACGAACTTGCTCGCCTTCTGACCCGCGCTCAGGGCACTGCGAGTAGCGCTCCGCCAGGCATGCTCGCCGTTGTGACGGGACGTGTTGGGAATCCTCAGAAGCGCTTCATCACGGTGATCAAGGCCGATTTGCAAGACGGGTTCGGCACTGGAGATGACCCAGCGAATCTGGCAGTGACATATTTGCAGAATCTTGTACTCACGCCGACTCAGCGGTTCTACAAGGTTGGACTGCTGTTGGAACTGACTCCAGGCGTCATCCAGTCGCGAGGTGAATACGATCCAAGCAATTATCGGGCATTCCTCTTCGATCACCTGATTACGGCGACAGAGACAAGGTCCGCAGCCGCGTACTTCTACCAGCAGTTCTTGGGCATGGACATCCAGAAGTCCTCGAAGAAGTTGACCAAAGATTTCTTCGATTTTACGAAGGGGTTCATTGGCTCAGCTTCGTTGAGTGAAGAGCAGCGATTCGATGCAAAGGATGCTCTTCGCGTTGAGCTTAAGAGCGCCAGCACGATCATTAGCGCTTCGGATTTTGCGGAATCCTACCTGCCTTCGACTGTGCAGGGTGACTACATCAGGTATATGGAGCAGAAGGGGTTTCCTCGAAATGCAGTGCTGAAAGACACGAAGTACGTCGCTGCGCAGCTCAGAAGGCCAAGAAGGCTGAAATTCGTGCAGGGTATTCAGCTCACAATACCGCCCGATGTGCCCGCCTCCACCTTGTCCATTGACTCAGACGGACAAGACACCGTAGTGCGTATCTTAGGTGGTTATCGCGAGGAGGACTGATGTGGATATCGGCGCCTTTATCGAGCAGCATCGTTCAATGCTTAGTGCTTGGGGTGCATTTGTCGTAGGCAGAATTGGACCTGTCGCAAAGCCGCTCTTGAAGGTGGACGCGGCATTTCGTGTCAAGGACGTTACCTCAGCAAGGGTCAAGCAGATTCGGAAAGGCTACGCAGATCCGACTGCTCAGATGACAGATCTTGTGGGTGCACGATTTGTCGTCCTGACAGAGGACGACCTCACGCCCGTTCGCAACTTCATTGAAGGTTGCGGTGATTGGGTCGCTCGCAAGAGCAGGGATCCAATTTTCGAGCGGCTCGACGAGCCGACTGCTTTTGGCTATCAGTCATATCACTACGAGCTACGCCCTGCCGCGGATTTGGCCATCGACGGGACTGTTATTCAGAGTTCCATCTGTTGCGAAGTGCAAGTGCGCACGCTTCTGCAGCACGCTTACGCGGAGCTAACTCATGATTCCATGTACAAGCCCATCCAGGCCGTCCCGTCGCACGCTGAGCGACTGGTCGCGCGGAGCATGGCACTCATGGAGACGACGGACGAGCTGCTATGTAGGGCATTGGCCGCTGTGAAGGAGGCTAATGCACCTGCCGCCGGTCTCGCTGCTGCGGCTGTGGCGTCCGTCGGAGCCGAGCTCACCGCTGAAAGTAGGCTGCTGTTTGACATTCTTGCCCAAGAATTCAGGAGCGAAATTTCGGCTGACGCCGGGTTGCAGCTCGCCACCTTCGTCGACAAAAAGCCATTTGTGCTTGAACGAATCCGATCGCGCGCTGAGCGCGGCATCTTTCAGTTTCCGGCCGTCTCGCTGACCGCCTACTGGTTGGTGTCCCTGCTAGAGACGCCGATCCGCTCGCGCTGGCCTTTGGCCGGCAGTTTTGACGAGTTGGACACCATGTTTACCGATCTAGGTATTGGGATGGCGGTGGCGTAATCAGCGAGCCGCGGTAACCTGGCGCGGGAGACGGTTGTAGACCCGCTCGAACGTTTTGCGGTCAGCACCAGATCGAGGAACAGAGGGACAGCATCCTGGACGGGCTCGCGATCAGCGGATTCTCGCCCATGAACGATCGCGAAAAGCTGGCAGATGGCATGAAGCAATTGCGCGAGGCGATTGCGGGCGGCGACGCGGCCTCGGCTGCCGCCTTGTCGCAGTCTGTGCTAGGGCTCGGTCGCAACCTCTACGCATCAGGCGCCGACTACAACGATCTGTATGGGCAGGTGACCGAATTGATCGGCGGTATGGGTATCCCCAATCTCACGATGGACGACGGAACGACGATGGGCGATCTCGCGGACATCCTGCTGGGGCTCCCGAAGAACATTGCCTCGGCCCTGTTCGCCGATGCCTCTGGGGCGCTGCCACGGCCTCTGCCGCCGGCAACTCCGCCCACGACCCCGGCGGGTGGCAGCGGTCAGGTCCACGGCGGCACCGGTGGTACGAGCGATGGAAGTGAAGTCCTGACCCAGATTCGCGACGTGCTCTATCGGATTGCCGATGGCAGCGGCCGTGCCGGCGTGGATCGTGTGGTGGATCGCCTGTCGAAGTTGAACGGCCTGACATGGCCCGTCGCATCCTCCTGCTGGAAGTCGCCCCAAGCAGCCTCCCGGCCACGACGCCCGCGGCTCCCGCGTATGGCTCGTGGGTGCCGTCGACCTGGCAATCACCGCCGCCGCCGGTCCCGCTCGGATTGGCGGCATCCCCGCAGATCGGCGGGATTCGCCTGACGTGGCTGTCCGTGACCACCAAGGGCGTCCAGTACGAGCTCGAACGGGCCGTCGACAACGCGGGAGTACCCGGCACCTCGGCCAGTGTCTACACCGGCATGGACCGGGTCTACAACGCCAGCGAGTCCACCACCACCCATTGGCGAGTGCGTGCGGTTCTGCGGGGCATCGCGTCGGCCTGGTCGCCGTGGGTCATGCAGACGCCCGTGGCGCCGGCAGATCTGTATGGCGGCGGCAGCGGTTACAACCTGCTCGGCGACGAGTACGCCCGGTACAAGGTGACTCAGCAGCTGACGGTTGCCACGTTCCCGCCCGTGGCGTCCGCGCCCGGCGGCCTAGTCTACGCGGTGGTCGATGCAGGTGCAATTGCCGGCCGGTCCCTGAAGGTCACCACGACCGACACCAACGCCAACAACAATTTCGCCTACTTCAGCACCTCCGGCACCGACTACAACACGCCGTTGGCCCCGGGACGCTACCTGGTCTCGTTTTATGGCCGTGCGAGCGTCGCCGGCCATCAAGTGCGCGCGACCCTGAAAGACGGGGACGGCAACATCCGGGCCGCTTCCACGCTGGCCCTGACGACTGCGCGGGCCCGCTATTCAGCGTCCATCGACATGACGAGTGCAGTCGCCGACGGCGCAGCGCTGCTGTTCTATTTCAACCGGAGCGGCGTGGCTGGCCGCGAGGTGTACATCGACGGCTTGATGATCGAGCCGCAGATCGGTAGCTCGCTCACACCTTCGCCGTTCGTCCCGGGCCAGAGCACGCAGCAGGCGGATCGTGCGGTCTCGATGGCTACAGCCGCCCAGGTGGATGCGACCGCCTCACTGTCGCAGCTCAACGACATCGCCAACGACGGGAAGCTGACCGCAAACGAGAAGGTGACGACGAAGCGGGAATACGAGGAAGTCACCAGCGAACAGGCCGGAATCGATGCTCAAGCGACGGCCTACGGCCTAGCAACGGAGAAGACGGCATACGACAACGCCGTCACCGCGCTCAAGGTCTACGCCGTGCCGCGCGCGCTGTATCACTGGCGCATCAACGATCCGGATCTGGCGCCGAAGCCGGGCCAGGTCGGGCGCATCACTCATCCTCGATTCGGCCTCGCCGGAGGCAAGAAGGTTCTCGTGCGCGGTGTCGCCCGGAACCCCGTCACCGGCGACGTCACCCTTACGCTCTGGGGTTGAACCATGCTCATCGGATACGGAATGCCGACGGTGTCGGCCCCCACGCTGACCGGGACCGGAGCCGCATGGCTGACGGCCGACAATGGGACGGCGCTGTTCGACGGCAAGCCCGGGCGCCGGTCGCGCCTACGCTGGCTCTCCGGGGCGCCCAGTACCGGCCAGGCATTGATGATCTCCGCGGGCCTTGCCGAAGCCATAAGCCCCCGGGTGATTGCCGTTCTGGGCCTTAAAGGGGTTCCCGTCGGGGCATCGATCATGGCTGCCGGCAAGCGAGCGGGCGACAGCGCACATACGTACGTGATGGGCGGCGGCAACACCGGCGTCACGCGGCGCATGTCGGACGGATCGATTGGCTGCTGGCTGGTGGTGGGGGAAGGCAGCGATCCGATCGTGAGCGTGGCGATCAGCCTCTACAACAGCGCGGCTGGCGTGACCTGGGCGACCGCCGCGACGGAATTCGAGATCGGCGAGATCGCCGTGTTCCGCGCCGTGACGGTTGGGCTGTCCGACAACTGGGCCATCGAGCGTGTCGACCCGAGTTCGCACCTGCGCACGCGCGGTGGACAGGTCGGGACCGTCCAGGCGACCAGCTATCGCCGCTTCAGCGGCAATCTAGCAGGGGCACCCGTTGCCAGCGTGCGCGGCGCTGGCCTCGCCAATGGCGATGACTGGGAGACGGTAGCTACCGCCCTCGTCGGTGGCCGGCGTTGCTGCGTGATCCCGCAGTATCGGGACATCATCTCGAAGGTGTTTGATGCCGCGCTATGCAACCGGTCGGCCGTCTATGGACTCGCGACTGCGGTTCCTGGTCCCGAGAGCCTCCAGCGGCAGTATTTTCGCAGTTCGCTCACCATTGAGGAGTCGCCGGCTGGGTAGAATCTGTGCCTAGTAGAGCTGGTTTTATTTGGTGCCCTAGTGACGGATAGGGTCTGTGTATCCGTCGTTAGGTACGATTTTTGTAGACATGTAGAATCTTGAGCGTCGTTGAAAGTCAGGTCCCCAATTGATCGCCGGATCAAAGTAGGGATCTATTGGCCGATTGGTCGAGGATGGTTTTCCGCTTGTGCGTGGCTCGCGATCATCGCGCGCTGGCGGCACATAGTTGGCGAGCGCGATCCTCACGCGAACCAGTTGGCCCGGGGTTGGGCGACCACCCTGATCGTCAGCCGGATTCGGAGTCTTGTCTGGGTCGTCTGGCGGTTGGGGAGTTGGCTCGTCGGTGCCCATTGGTGGCGGAGTGCCTGCGTCTACCGGATCCTTGGGCTCCTCTTCTGGTTGAGCGGGTTCTACCTTGACGATGGCATGGAAGATAGCTTTCCCGCCAGATTTGATGCCTTCAACAATTATCTCTACAACTACTTTTTCTACCGCCTTTACTAGGTAAGGACGAGCAAGTTTGAAGACCTCACCCCAGAAGCCTGCGGCGGGGTCGCCCGTTCTCGAAATGGCGTCTCGGATGTCTTCTTTTTTCCCCAGTGTCCCGGAGTACGCGTTGTCGAGGATGGCCTGGGCGCCTTCGCGGGCATCCAGCTCGGACATGCCCGTCATATCGAATTCGAGAATCGGAGCCCGCGGATCGGAAAAGTCATAACGGCCCCCCAGGATTCCGCGCTCGCGTTTGGGGACATACTCGAATTTTATGGCAGTCGCGACGCCCGCTTTATTGCGAGAAATCGGCTGCATTTCGACCTGCAACGGCAGAAGGGATCCAGCAATCGAATCATGGTAGAGGCGCGTCGCGGCGCTGCCCTTTACACGTTCCTTTGCGGGCGCTTGTGCTGCCGCGTCGATGGATAGACTTAGCATCGCCAGTAAGAGGGCTGATTTGACAATCATGCTGGCCTCGGCTCGGTCGAGTCTCGTTGTCTGACTCAACGCCCAGCAACCCTCAGTGCGGACAACCGTTCGTCGGCAGCACGAGCAGGGCTAAGGTCGTCTCAGCGTTGACTAAGACAAGCTAACGGGCAGCCGCGATGAGTAGATGGGCTGTGTCCCGACGTCCAACCGGTACACCTTCCTTCAGCAGCTCAGCAGCGCGGGTGCTCGCCGCATTCCGCAGCTCCCGCAGGGTCGATTCACGGTACGGGTTAGGGGAGTCGTTCTTCATGGCGCGGAGCCCTCGGTAGCGGCGGCATGTTATCCACCACGCCAGGCGCGGCAAGTGAGACGGCACACACGCAGAGTGAGCGGGATGGCAGGAGGCAGGCGCCCCAAATTTAAGACGAAAGCCGAGTGGGCGGCTGCGCAGGCGGAAGACATGCGGGCGCGCGCCCACGAGCTCCGCTTCAGATCATCCTCCGGCTCGGCTAGGAGGGCTCGCCGCAAGTTCGATCAGGTGGCCCACCTGCAACGCGAGGCATCGAGATTCGATGCCCTGGCTGCCCGGTACCGGAAGGGCGGCCTGTAGCCCCCCTTCCCCATCAAACGCGAAGGTTTTTAGCAACGCCCAGAATATTTAGCAAAAAGGGTTCCGCGAATTGCTCGGGAACCCTTTCTGTATGTGGTGGCCGGGGAGGGAATCGAACCCCCGACACAGGGATTTTCAATCCCTTGCTCTACCAACTGAGCTACCCGGCCAAGGTTTTATCGCGTCGCGGCTACGTGGCCGGTGCGAGCCGCACATGATACGGGAAGGCCGGGCGGGCTGGCAAGCCGCACGAGGGCTGAACGCACCGGGGGAGCGCTTGCGCCGGCGGCCGATGGCTGGTGCATGATGCCGCCGGGAAGAGAAAAAACGTCGACCCGACCGGGAGTTACGCCATGAAACGTCTGTTCCTGCTGTGTGCCCTGGCCGCGCTGAGTGCGTGCGCCACCACCAAAATGAGTTCCACCGAGCGGCTTGCCATGTACCGCGAACACGCGGCCGCGCCGGTCAAGGATTTCAGCTATTTCGGCAGCCTCAACGGCTGGCAGCCGCTGGGAGATTCCGCGCTGGCTGTCTGGACCAAACCCAACGAAGCCTACCTGCTGGATCTGGCGGGTCCCTGCCAGGATCTGGAGTTCGCTCCGGCCATCACCATCAGCAGCATGATGGGGCGGGTGACCAACTTCGATCGCGTGCGCCCGCTGGGCGGTGGCAGCGGGGTGATGCGGATGTCCTGCCGGATCAAGACCATCAGCCCGCTGGACCTGAAGTCGCTCAAGGCGGCCGAGAAGGAAATGCGCAAGGCCGAAGTGGAAGCGCGCCAGGAGGGCGAACCGGCCAACTAGGCCGACACGCCCAGGGCAATGAAAAAAAGGCGGGGATTTCCCCGCCTTTCTCATGCCTCCGGTACGTAGCCGGCGGGCTTGTCGGCGCCGCCGCCGAACAGGAATTTCTCCAGTTCCGCTTCCAGGAAGGCACGGTGTTTGGGATCCCGTGGCGACAGGCGGTTTTCGTTGATCAGCATGGTCTGGTGGGCCAGCCAGGCTGCCCACGCCGTCTTGCCGATGTGGGCGAACACGCGCTTGCCGAGTTCTCCCGGGTAGGGCACGAAATCCAGGCCCTCGGTTTCGCGCTTTTCGTATTCGCAGTAGACAGTGCGTGGCATGGACGTGGAAATGCAGGCAACAGGGGGCGACAGGATAGCGGCTTCCGCCACGCGGAGTTGCGCGTCGGATCAGTTTGCCAGCAATTTCCGGATCGGAGCCGGCAGCCCCAGCTGGACCAGATCCTCGCGGGCAATCCAGCGCAGGTCGACGTTGTCGCCCACGCCGGCACGCGGTGCCAGCCCGCGCCAATGCAGGGGATGCATGCGCAGGCGATAGTGACTGAACACGTGCGGCAGTTCCGGCAGCGCCTCGGCACGGTCGTAGTCGCCCTGCAGATGGGCTTCGAACCAGCGCCGCGCGGCGTCATGATCATCGGCTTCCGGCAACGACCACAGCGAGGCCCAGATGCCGGTCGGCGGGCGCCGCTGCAGGAGTACCTGGCCGACATCGTTCTCGGCCAGCAACATGATGGCGATCCGTTCCGGCAACGGCTTGCCCGGCTTGGAGGTGGGCAACTCTTCCACCCGACCCTCGCTCAGCGCCACGCAGTCGTCGTGCACCGGGCAGAGCATGCAGGCCGGATCGTGGCGCGTGCACAGGGTGGCGCCCAGATCCATCTGCGCCTGGGTGTAGTCGGCCATGCGATCGGCGGGCAGATGGTCGGCGGCGAATCGCCACAGCTGCTTTTCCACCGCAGGCGTGCCCGGCCAGCCGGTGACGCCGTGATAGCGCGAGAGCACCCGTTTGACGTTGCCGTCCAGAATCGGGAAACGATCGCCCCACGCCTGCGACAGGATCGCGCCGGCGGTGCTGCGGCCGATGCCCGGCAGTGCCAGCAGCGCGTCGAAATCGCGTGGAAGGTCCCCCTCATGCAATTCCACGCAGGTGCGCGCGGCCGCATGCAGATTGCGGGCGCGGGCGTAGTAGCCCAGCCCGGACCATTGTGCCAGCACCTCGTCGAGCGAGGCGGTGCCCAGATCCCTGAGGGTGGGGAAGGCTTCGAGGAAACGGGCGAAGTACGGAATCACCGTCTTGACCTGGGTCTGCTGCAGCATGATTTCCGACAGCCACACGCGGTACGGCGTGCGTGGGTGCAGCCAGGGCAGATCATGGCGGCCGGACTGGTCGAACCAGGTCAACAGACGCGAAGCGAAGTGATCTTCGGTGGCGCGGGTCATGGGGCGGTGTCCGTCGCGGGCAGGGCGGGATCGTCCAGGCGCAGATCCACGCCTTCCAGGGTGGCGCCGGAGACTTCCAGGCGGGGCGCGGTGAGGCGGCCGCTCAGGGGCGGCAGCGGTGAACCGGAGCCGGCCTGCAGCGCATCCAGCCAGTCCATGACTTCGAACAGGCGGAAGCGGGCGTCGAACCGGGTGGTGTCTCGTTGCAGCCGCAGATGCGCGATGTCGGCCAGATCGGCGGTGCCACGATAGGCCAGCGCGAACGGGAGTGCCGAAGTGGAGCGGCCCAGCGGCGGCGGCAAGGATGGCCAAGCGGTCGGCCAGTTGGCCAATTGGCCGCGCCAGTCGAGCAGGAGTCCGTCATCCAGTCCGAGATCGCCGGTGGCGTCGAGTGATGGCATCGCATCCCGTCCGCGCAGCGCGATGGCGCCCGCGCGCAGGTGCAGGCCGTCGGCGAACTCCACCGGACCCGCCGCACCGAGCGCGAACGACTGCCGGACCGCGCCTGCCAGATAGTCCGCACGCGCTCCCAGGATCATGCGGTCGAGCCGCGATTCGGCCTGGCGCAGGTAAGCGGACAGCCGCAGCCGGAGCGGCAGGTGCCAATCCTTGCCGGCGGGCGTCACTTCACCGGCCAGGCCCAGTCCGCCGTCCTTGCCCAGGCGGCCCAGATGGAAGGCCAGATCCATCGGTGCCCGCAGTTCCGGGCCCTGGTACCGCGCCTGCAGTTGTCCGCGCAGCGGACGATCGGGCGCCAGATGCGGGATACGCAGGTTGATTTCTTCCAGCAACCAGCCCTCGCCCTGGATCCGGCCCCCGTCGACACGAATGCCATTGCTCAGGGTGGGGATGCGGGTTTCGCCCGGTGGTCGCCCGGTCAGCCAATGCTGGAACGCCGCCAGATTGAACACCGGCGCGTCCAGCTCCAACCGGACCGCGGTCAGGTCGCGGCCACGTGCGCGCAGGGTCGACCACGGCACGGAGATGAAGACGCGCTCGGCGGTCAGCAGGGGCGTGGTGGTGCCCGGCTCGCGCGCCACCAGGCCACGGACGATCAACTGCGGGGTCCCGCGCAGGCGGTATTCGCCGACGCCCGAAGCGGTGATTTCCAGGCCCAGCGCATCGCCGGCCACGCCCAGCAGCGCGGGCGTCAGGCGTTGTGGTTGCAGCAGCCAGTGCAACAGGCCGGCGCCCGCCAGCAACAGGACCGCGAGGGACAACAGCGCCAGCCGGCGGCGCCGGCTCACGCGCCCAGCGTTTCCGGCAGCAGCGCGTCGACGAAGGCTTCCGCGTCGAACACCCGCAGATCCTCGGAACGTTCGCCGATGCCGGCGAAACGGATCGGAATGCCGAACTCGCGCGCCAGCGCGAACACCACGCCGCCCTTGGCGGTGCCGTCCAGCTTGGTCACGACCAGGCCGGTGACGTTCACCGCGGCGTGGAACTGGCGCAACTGCGACAGCGCGTTCTGGCCGGTGGTGCCGTCGATCACCAGCAGCACCTCATGGGGAGCCGCCGGATCCAGTTTCTGCAGCACGCGTTTGATCTTGCCCAGTTCCGCCATCAGGCCCTGCTGGGTGTGCAGGCGGCCGGCGGTATCGGCGATCAGTACTTCGGTACCACGCGCCTGCGCGGCCTGCAGGGCGTCGAACGCCACAGAAGCGGCGTCGGCGTTCTGTCCCTGCGCGACCACGGGCACGCCGTTGCGCTCGCCCCAGGTCTGCAACTGAGCCACGGCGGCGGCACGGAAGGTGTCGCCGGCGGCCAGCATCAGGTTGCGGCCCTCGTCCTTGAAACGGCGCGCCAGCTTGCCGATGGTGGTGGTCTTGCCGACGCCGTTGACGCCGACCGTGAGCAGCACGAAGGGACGGGTGCCCCGCGGGATCTCCAACGGTTTCGCCACCGGCGCGAGCGCCGCGATCAGTTCCGCGCGCAATGCCGCGAGCAGCGCCCGCGCATCGGCGAACTCGCGCGCCTTCATGCGCTTGCGCAGGCCCTCGATCAGCGCGGTGGTGGCGGGAACGCCGACATCGGCGGTCAGCAGCGCGGTCTCGATTTCGTCGAGCAGGTCGTCGTCCAGGCGCGGGTTGCGCGAGAACAGACCGCCCAGGCCGCGGGCGAAACCGGTGTTGCGCAGACGCTCACGCCAGCCCGGCTTGCCGGCGGACGCCGGCGCGGGAAGGTTTTCCGGCTCGGCGGGCACGGGGGCCGCCGGTGCGGCCACGACCGGGGCGGACACTGGAACGGCGTGATCCGCGGGCGCGGCGGTTGTCGGGGCGGTGTTGTCGGAAACGGGAACGTCGGGCGCCGGGCGCTGCGTTTCGGGCAGGCTCACGGGCGCGTCAGGCTTCTTGCGTCGGAACCAGCTGACCATGACACAGGCAATCGCGGAGAATGGGCGCCATGGTAGCACCCGCCCCCTTTCCGGCCCGATGAAATCCGGCCGCAACCCACCCTCGCGCGACCCGCGTGCCACAGGGGCGGTCGGCAGCGTCCGCATCATCGGTGGGCGCTGGCGCAACACACGCCTGCCGGTGCCGGAGCGGCCCGGATTGCGCCCGTCCTCGGACCGGGTGCGCGAAACCCTGTTCAATTGGCTGATGCCGAAGCTGGCGGGCGCGCGGGTACTGGATGCTTTCGCCGGAAGCGGCGTGCTCGGCCTGGAAGCGGTTTCGCGCGGCGCCGCGCGGGCCGTCCTGGTCGAACGCGATACCGGCCTGGCCGATGGGTTGAGGCAGGCCGTCGACCGCCTGGGAGCTGGGTCGCAGGTGCGGGTAGTGGGAGCGGACGCACTGGCGTGGCTGGCGAATGCGCCCGTGGAGCCGTTCGACATCGTGTTCCTGGATCCGCCGTTCGCCGATGGTCTTTGGGACGCTGCGTTGCTGGCACTGCCACGGCATCTCGCGGACGACGCCTGGGTGTACCTGGAATCCCCGCGGGAACACGCGCCAGCGGTGCCGCCGGACTGGCAGCCACATCGCGAAGGCCAGACCCGCGACGTCCGCTACGCGCTCTATCGCGTCCCCGGCGGGCAGGGCGCTGCTACACTGCGCGGCGACTCCCATCGACCCGATTCCGCATGAGCGTGTCCCGTACCCGTACCGCGGTCTATCCCGGCACGTTCGACCCGATCACCAACGGGCATATCGATCTGATCGATCGCGCCGCGCGGCTGTTCGAGCGCCTGATCATCGGCGTGGCCGAGAGCCCGGGCAAGGGACCCGCATTGCCGCTGGAGCTGAGGGTCGAACTGGCCCGCAAGGCGGTGGCGCACCACCCGCATGTGGAAGTGCGCGGATTCGATGGATTGCTGGCCCATTTCGTCAAGGACATCGGCGGCGGCGTGCTGTTGCGCGGCCTGCGCGCGGTCTCGGATTTCGAGTACGAATTCCAGTTGGCCAGCATGAACCGGCATCTGATTCCCGAAGTGGAAACCCTGTTCCTCACCCCCGCGGAGCAGTACGGCTTCATCTCATCCTCGCTGGTGCGTGAAATCTCGCGCCTGGGCGGGGATGTGTCCGGCTTCGTCACCGCCGACGTGGCCGCCGCCATGAAGGCGCAGTGGCGGCGCACCTGAACCGCGTGCTTTTGTGGCACGATCCTTCCTACATCGACTCATTGAGGGGACAGAACCATGACCAACATCGCCACACGACTGCTGCTGATCGCCTGCCTGGTCGTGCCGTTTGCCGCGTGCAAGAAGGAAGAGGCCAAGCCGGCCGAGGCCGCCGAGGCGGCGCTGGTCGTGCCGGCCAAGGACGATGACGCCGGCTGGCGCACCTATCTGTCCGAAGTGGTGACCCGCAACATGGGCACCATCACCAACACGCCGTTCCTGTACTACCTCCCGCCGGAATCGGATCCGGAATTCCAGGCCAAGTACGACCGTTCGCTGGAGCAGGCCAAGAACGCGATCGCGCGCGGCATCGTCGGCGGCAACCTGCTGGCCTTCGGTTCGTCGGCGTCCACGCGGATGGCCGACCTGGTGGTCGCCTCGTTCCAGGGCGTCGAGCCGGACACCATGAAGGGCGTGCGCGTGGTCTTCATCGGTGACACCGCCGATGGCGAGCGCGTCAAGGCGGCCGTGGCCCCGGCCGGCGTGGACTACGTCTTCGTCGAAGCCAAGTAATACGCTCCGCGCGTGGCCGCGATCGCGGCCACGCCTTTGCGGGGGCATCGCGCCCCCGTGAAAGCGGGGCTCCCGGAATCGAGAAGTCCCCCGCAATGTCACTCAAGATCAACGAACTCTGCGTCAACTGCGATGTCTGCGAGCCGGCCTGTCCCAATCAGGCCATCTCGATGGGCGAGACGATCTACGTGATCGATCCGGCGCGCTGCACCGAATGCGTCGGCCATCATGACGAACCGCAATGTGTCGTCGTTTGCCCGGTGGAGTGCATCGACCCCGATCCGGCGTATCCTGAGACCCAGGAGCAACTGCTGGCCAAGTTGCGCCAGCTGCAGGGCGGCTGACGCGGGAGGGCCGCCCATTGCGTACCCTTCAGGAGATGTCGTGAAAGCACGCCGAGCCACCGCGCTGTTGTTGGCGCTCTGTCTTTTCATTCCAGCGCTGCACGCCGCCGACGCCGGCGATCGTTCCACCGGCACACCCGCCCATCCGCCCGGCGCCGCCATCGCCAGCGCGCATGCGCTCGCGACAGAAGCCGGATTCGAGATCCTGCACGCCGGTGGCAATGCCTTCGACGCCGCAGTCGCGGTGTCGTCGGTGCTGTCGGTGGTCGAGCCGATCAGTTCGGGCATCGGTGGCGGCGGTTTCTTCCTGCTGCACGACGCGCGGACCGGCAAGGACGTGTTCGTCGATGCGCGCGAGACCGCGCCGGCGGCGGCCACCCCCGAGGCCTATCTGCTGGCCAACGGCGAATTCAATCGTGATCGCGCCGAGAACGGACCGTGGGCCGCCGGCATTCCCGGTCTGCCCGCCGCGCTGGTCCATCTCGCGAAGAATTACGGCAAGCTGCCGCTGAAGACCTCGCTCGGTCCCGCCATCCGGATCGCCCGCGACGGCTTCCCGGTCTATGGCCGGCTGGCACGTGGCTACGCTTCGCGCCGCGAGGTGATGGAGCGCTTTCCCGGCACCCGCGCGGTGTTCCTCGCCGATGGCGATCCGCCGAAGGAAGGCGAGGTCCTGAAGCAGCCGGATCTTGCCCGCACCCTGCTGCTGCTGGCCGAGCGTGGCCACGATGGTTTCTACAAGGGCGAGATCGCAGGCAAGCTGATCAAGGGCGTGAAGGCCGAAGGTGGCCGCTGGACCGCCGACGAACTGGCCGCATACGAGGTCCGCGAGCGCGAGCCGCTGAAGTTCAAGTACCGCGACTGGCAGATCACCACCGCGCCGCCACCGTCTTCCGGCGGCGTGGCGGTGGCGCAGATGCTGCAGATCCTGGAAGGCTGGGATCTGGCCAAGCTGGATGATGTCCACCGCACTCATCTGACCGTGGAAGCGATGCGCCGCGCGTTCCGCGATCGCACCTTCTACCTGGGTGATCCGGATTTCGTCGATATCCCGCTCAAGACCCTGGCCAGCCGCGACTACGCCGCGGGGCTGCGCGCGACCATCAATCCCGACAAGGCGACGCCCAGCGACCTGCTCTCGGGCAAGCCCACCCCGCTGGAGGACGAGGAGACCACCCACTTCTCGATCATCGACGCCGAAGGCAACCGGGTCGCCGCGACCCAGACCGTCAATCTGCTGTTCGGTTCCGGCCTGATCCCGCCGGGCACCGGCGTGCTGCTCAACAACGAGATGGATGACTTCGCGCTCAAGCCCGGCACGCCGAACGCTTTTGGCGTGATGGGTTTCGAGGCCAACGCACCGAAGCCCGGCAAGCGCATGCTCAGCTCGATGACGCCGAGCTTCATGGAGTCGCCGGATCGCGTCGCCGTACTGGGTACGCCGGGCGGCAGTCGCATCATCACCATGGTGCTGCTGGGAATGCTCGGCTACGACCAGGGACTCGGCGCGCAACAGGTCGCGGCGCTGCCGCGCTTCCACCATCAGTGGCTGCCGGACGTGATTTCCGCCGAGAGCGGCGCGTTCACGCCGCAGGTCGCCGAGGCGCTGCGTGCAATGGGCCATCAGGTGGACCTGCCCGGCGACACCGCCGCCGGCGGCCGGGGTTCCAGCCACGTGTGGGGCAACCTGCAGACCGTGCTCTGGGACCGCAAGGCCAATACCCTCACCGGCGGCGCGGATCCGCGCAATCCGGTGGGCAAGGCGGAAGTCGAACCGAGCGAAGCCGCCGCGCGCTGAACGCGTGCGTCTCATCCCGCGCAACGGTGTACACCCGGTTGCGCCGGGAACGGCAGCCCGAAACGGCGCGAATCCGACCAGGCCCCCGCGGAGACCGTAGCGCGAGGCATGAAGTCTCCAAGCCCGCCGAAGCGGTTTCAGGTCCTCCCACTCTCCCCGGGAGTAGAATCAGCACCATGAAACTCTGGTCCATCCTCGGCAATTCCCAGAAGCTCGACGGCGGCGCGATGTTCGGCAATGCGCCGCGCGCGATGTGGTCCAAATGGCTGGCGCCCGACGCTCAGAACCGGGTGCCGCTGGCCTGCCGCGCATTGCTGGCGAGTCCGCTCAACGGCAAGACGGCGCTGTTCGAAACCGGCATCGGCGCGTTCTTCGATCCGAAGATGCGCGAGCGCTTCGGCGTGCAGGAAGAGCGGCATGTCCTGCTGGATTCGCTGCGCGGGGCCGGCTTCGGCCATGAGGACATCGACGTGGTGGTGCTGAGCCACCTGCATTTCGATCACGCCGGCGGGCTGCTCGCGCCGTGGAGCGAAGGCCAAGCGCCGGAGCTACTGTTCCCCAACGCGACTTTCGTGGTCGGCAGGGCGCATTGGCAGCGGGCGTTGAAACCGCATCCGCGCGATCGTGCGAGTTTCATTCCGGAACTGCAGGGCCTGCTGGAGGCGAGCGGACGGCTCGAACTCGTGGACGGTGAACACTCGCAAGCGCTGGGTGACAGTGTCCGCTTCGGTTTCAGTGATGGCCACACGCCCGGACTGATGCTGGCCGAAATCGTGGGGCCGGAACGCGTGGATGGCGCGCCGCACGGCGGCGTCGTGTTCTGCGCGGACCTCATCCCGGGCCGTTCGTGGGTGCATGTGCCGATCACGATGGGTTACGACCGCAACGCCGAACTGCTGATCGACGAGAAGCGCGTGTTCCTGGAGGACAAGCTCGCACGCAACGTGCACCTGTTCTTCACCCATGATCCGGAGTGCGCCCTTGCCCAGGTCACCCGCGACGAGCGCGGCAAGTTCGGCGTGACCCACGAAGTGGGGGAGCTGCACGCCCGTCCATGGGCGGCGTGAAGTGACTTCCGGCACTGCGGATTGATGACAACAGGCACCTGCCCGAAGCGGCGGGTGCCAGCAGACTGATCCCCACTTTCCAAGGGGATCTTCCAGATGAGCCAGCGTTTTCCGTTCCGTCGCGCCGTGGCGGCCGTGCTGTTGTCCTTTGCCGGCATCCAGAGCGTCTTCGCCGCGCCGACCGCCACGGTACCGTTGCAGGTATCGCCGCAGCGCGCCACTTCGATGGCGGTATGGGAGCCGGAAAGCGTACGCGGCGTGGTGCTGTTCTCGAGCGGGCACGGATCGTGGCCGGAGCGCTACGACGATCTGCTGCAGACCTGGCGCGACGCCGGTTTCGTGGTGGTCGCGCCGTTGCACGTGGACTCGGTGAAGCATCCGGACCGCGACAAGTTCTCCATGCAGCAGGGCTTCGGCGAGCGCATGGCGGACATGAAGGCGGCCAGCGCCTATGTGGCCGCGCGCTGGCCCGGCGCGCCGGTCGCGGCGGCAGGACACAGCTATGGCACGCTGGTATCGCTGGCCCTGGGTGGTGCCCTGGCCGAGCTTGCACCGTTGCGCGATCCCAGCGTGACGGCCGTGGTGGGGTATTCCTCGCCGGGCCGGATTCCCGGGCTTGTCACGCCTTCGGCCTATGCATCCGTCGCGGTGCCGGTGCTACTGGTGACAGGCGACAAGGATCTCGTGCCGGGATTCGTCAGCGACGCGCGCGACCACCTGTATCCGGTCGAGAGCGCACCCGCGGGCGACAAGTACGCGGTGGTGCTGACCGGCGGCGATCACAACCTGATCGGCGGCCAGCCGGAAGCGCTGTACCGGCGTGCGCGCGACATCGGCACCGCCTTCCTCAAGGCGGAAGTGCTGGATGACGCCGAAGCGGGCCGGGTGTTGTCTGCGGATGCCGCCGGCCCGGCCGAGGCCGAGCGCTGGATCCGCCGCTGAAACTCAACCGACCCGGGTGCCGAAGATGCGATCGCCGGCGTCGCCCAGGCCCGGGAGGATGTAGCCCTTGTCGTTGAGATGGTCGTCGATGGCGGCGGTATAGACCTCGACGTCGGGGTGGGCCGCTTCCAGCGCGGCCAGGCCCTCGGGCGCGGCGACCAGGAAGATGCCCTTGATGCGTTTCGCGCCGGCGCGCTTGAGCATGTCGATGGTGGCGATGAGGGTGCCGCCGGTGGCCAGCATCGGATCCAGGATGAGCGCGTCGCGCTCGTCCAGGCGGCCGGTCAGGCGTTCGAAGTACGGCACGGGCTGCAGGGTCTCCTCGTCGCGCTGCAGGCCCACCACGCTGACCTTGACGGCGGGAATCAGCGCCAGCACGCCGGGCAGCATGCCCAGGCCGGCGCGCAGGATGGGGACCAGCGTGATCTTGGCGCCGGCGATCTTGCGCACCTGGACCGGGCCGGCCCAGCCCGGCATGGTCGCTTCCTCGGTTTCCAGATCCGCGGTGGCCTCGTAGGCCAGCAGGGTGCCCAGTTCGGTCACCAGTTCGCGGAAACCCTTGGTGCTGAGCGAGGCATCGCGCAGCAGGCCGATCTTGTGCTGGACGAGGGGATGACGGACTTCGACGGTCTTCATGGCGGCCTGGGGCGATGACGGGTGGCGAAAGTCTGCATCAAACCCGTCAAACCCACAAAAAAAGGAAGCCGGCTCGCGCCGGCTTCCACTGGGCACGGGGAGGGCCGTGCTCAGAAGGCCCAGCGCATGACCAGCTGATAGCTCGGCCCGGCTTCTTCGGTTTCCAACTCGTACTCGTCGTAGTCGCGGGCGATCTGGTCCGCCTGGTTGTCGAACTTGTGGAAGAACTCGTCCTTCGATGCATCCAGCAGGTTGGCGGCGGTGAGCCGCATCGACATCGTCTTGCCGAAGCGCTTCTCCACGAACACTTCCAGGTCGTCGCCGTACTTGACCGTCACTTCCTCGGCGAGGATGCGGCTGAATGCATCGCCCTGCTTGCGGTAGGTCGCGCCGAAGCTGGCGCCGATCGACGGCAAATCCTGGATGAAGCCGACGTTGTAGACGCTCTTGGCCTGGTCATTGAAACGGCGTTCGCCGAGGAAGTCGGTGACCTTGCTGTTGAGGTAGGAGTAGTTGAGGAAGACACCGGTGTTCGGCATGCCCAGCGCGGTCAGCGGTGTCGACAGGTCGAACTCCACGCCATAGACCTTGCCGTCGCCGATGTTGGCCGAGGTGAACAGCCAGCTTTCCGGATCGAACTGGAAGTCGTCCTCGGTCGCCCCCGGATTCTCCGCCAGGAATTCCTCCAGCTCGTCGGCGTAGTTGTCCTGCGCGTCCTCGCTCATCTCGCCGGTGTTGACCAGTTCGATCAGGTTCTTCACGTCGCGGTAGAAGAAGTTCAGGCCGATCACGCCATGCTTGCCGAGGCGGCGTTCGAAACCCAGGTCGATGCCGTTGGCGGTTTCCGGATCGAGTTCCGGATTGCCGATGTAGTCGTTGTCGCCGAACTCGCCGTCCAGCAGCGCGGGGATAAGTTCGTTGAAATTCGGGCGCTTGACGCTCTTGGCCAGCGACAGGCTGATGCGGGTGGCTTCGTCCAGATCCCACTTCAGGTGCAGCGAGGGCAACAGTTCGTTGTAGTCCTTGCTCGCCGAGCCCTCGACATCGCCGTCTTCGCCGTAGCGGATGTCCGAACGGGTGGTTTCATAGCGCAGGCCGGCCTCCCAGGAGAACATCTGGCCCTTGCCGGAGAGCATGACGTAGGGGTCGACGCGGGTTTCCTTGATCAACGAACCGATCACGCCGTCCGGTTCGTAGGCCACCGGGTCGCCTTCGTCCTCGGCTTCCCAGGCGTAGTTGGTGTAGGTGACGTCGCGCTTCTTGCGACGGTAGTCCACGCCGAACTCGAGTTCGCCGGCACCCATTGGACGCTTGTGCGCGATCTTGAAGCTGGTCTCGGCGTCCTTGGCGTCCACGGCCTGTGATTCGGCCTCGGAGGCATCCCATTCGCCGTTCACGTACTCATGCTTTTCCTCGCTCTCGGCGCTGTCGTCCTCGAATCGGGCGTAGTCGAGATCCAGTTCGGTGGTGCCACCGGCCATGTCGAACTTGTACTCGGCGCCGATGCCCCAGTTGCGCTGATCGATCGGATTGAGGCCAGGCACGCGGGCGTCGATGACGTCATCATCGTCGTACTCCACTTCATGCGACACCTCGGTGACATCGCGGTCGGTCTTGACGTAGAAGCCGTCGATGCTGATGCGCCCGGTCTCGCCGACATCGGCGGTGTAGGACAGGTTGGCCGAATAGTCGCGGCCATCCTTCACTTCGGTCTGGTCTTCCCAGCTGACCAGTTCCTGGCGGGATGGATCCGAGAAACGGTCGGAACGCTTGACCTTGGAACGGTAGCGATCCTGCACGTTGATACCCGCCAGCAGGCGTCCGCCCAGCGCATCGACGCTGGTCACCGCGCCGAAGGTCGGATTCACTTCGCCGTCATGCCAACGGTTGGCGCCGACACGCAGGTAGCTGCCGTCGAACACGTAGGCGTCGCGCAGGACGATGTTGATGCTGCCGGCGATCGCGTCGCCGCTGCGGTTGGCGCTGTTGCTGCGCAGGATCTCGATGTGGTCGACCATCTCCGCCGGAATGCGATCCACCCAGAAAGAGCGATCATCGCCGGCGCCTGGCACCTTCTTGCCGTTGATCAGCACCTGGGTGTAGCCCGCGGCCATGCCGCGCATCATTGCGCCGTCGAACTCCATGATGTCCGAGCCGACGAAGGTCACGCCGGGTACGCGCTTGAGCATGTCGCCGACGGTGTTCGGCTCGAAACGCTGGAAGTACTCCAGGTCATAGGACAGGGTGGGGGCGATGTCGTCGGTGCGATCGCGGTAGGCGATTTCGCCCTGGACCACGATGGTGTCCAGTTGCTTGGGATCGTCGGCCGGCACGGCGGCGGCGCTGCCGTCGGGCATGGCCTGGGCGCTGGCCAGCGGGCTGGTGGCGATCATGCCGGCGCAGAGCAATGCCTGTGACAGGCCGATGGCCAGGGCGGTGCGTTTCATCGTCGTGTTTTCCCCAGGTGAAGATAAACGGCGATTTCTACGGGGCTTAGATGGCGGGAATGTGACCGCTGGATGGCAGGATGGCGAACGTGATGGCGACGCAACCAAAGCGTCATAATCCGCAGGTAGAACATTGCGGTTTGTTGACCGTCAATCGCTCCGGGGGAAATCGCATGTCGCATCGCTTGAACACACTCGCCAGCCTGCTGGTGGTCCTGTCCATGGTCGGTTGCGCCGGCGTCGCGCCGGCGGACCGGACGCCCGCGGATCGGGAGCCGGACGAGAACGTGGAGAAGGATCCGTTGCTGAGCGAGGCGAAGGTTCCGCACGTGGTCGTCGCCGAAGCCTTCCTGACCGCCGACACGCCGGCCGACAACGTCGATTCGCCGGCCAGCTGGCGCACACCGGATGGCAAGCGCTGGTTGATCGCCACCGCCAAGGCGACCGATCAACTGATCGTCTATGACGGTGTCAGCGGCGAACGCCTGCGCACGGTCGGGGGACCGGGCACCGGCGCGGGGCAGCTCCAGCGTCCGAACGGCATCGCCGTGATCGACGATCTGGTGCTGGTGGTCGAGCGCGACAATCACCGCGTGCAGATGTTCCAGTTGCCGGGGTTCCAGCCGCTGCTGAATTTCGGCGTCGAGGATCTGAAACAGCCCTACGGCCTGTGGGTGCGCCCGCAGAAGGACAGCTACGAAGTCATCGTCAGCGACAACTACATGTCGCCGCGGAACGAGGATCTGCCGCCGCCGCTGGCGGAACTGGATCGCCGGTTCAAGCGCTATCAGCTGCGGCGCGTCCCGCAAGGCTGGGCGGCGACGTTGACGGGTACCTTCGGCGACACATCCGAGTCCGGCGCCATCCGCATCGCCGAGTCGGTGTTCGGCGATGTCGCCAACGACCGCCTGCTGCTGGCGGAAGAAGATGTCGCCACCGGCACCCGCCTGCGCGAATACGGACTGGATGGCCGCTATCGCGGTCGTGACATCGGCGCGGATCTGTTCAAGGCCCAGGCCGAGGGCATGGCGCTGGCGCAATGCGCGGGCGGGGCCGGTTACTGGATCGCCACCGATCAGTTCAAGGATCGCAGCGTGTTCCACGTGTTCGATCGTCTCAGCCTGAAGCATCTGGGCGCGTTCACCGGCCAGCGCACCGCCAACACCGATGGCGTTTGGCTCGATCAGACCGTCGACAAGCGTTTCCCGGAAGGCGTGTTCTACGCGGTGGACGACGACAAGGCCGTGGCCGCGTTCGACTGGCAGGCGATTGCCCATGCGCTGAAGCTGCCTGCCTGCAAGCCCGCGCAATGAGCCGCGCCCTGATCCTGCTTGCGGGGATGATGGTCGCTTCGCTGGTCCATGCCGGTGACACGGTGATCCATCCGTTCCTGGCCGCGCAATCGCCGAAAGCGCCGGAGGAGGCCGTGCTGGCGGTGGAGATTCCGGCCGGCAGCTTCACCAAGTACGAGATCAACGAAGAGGGACTGCTGTTCGTCGATCGTTTCCAGTCGATGCCGGTCGCCTATCCGGCCAACTACGGTTCGATGCCGCGCACGCTGGCCGGGGATGGGGATCCCCTGGATGCGCTGGTATTGACCCGCGAGCCGCTGCATCCCGGCGTGCTGATCCGGTTCCGGCCGATCGGCGTACTGCGGATGGTCGATGACGGCGACGCGGACGAGAAGGTCATCGGCGTGCCCCCGGACAAGGTGGATCCCACGTATGCCGGGATTCGCGATCTGTCCGACCTGCCGGCCATCGAACGCGATCGCATCGAGGCGTTCTTCCGCGTCTACAAGGACCTGCCCAGGGGGCGCAATCCTGTGCGGCTGAATGGCTATGGCGACGCGACCGAGGCCAAGGCGTTGATCCAGGCGGCGATGGCGCGATTCGACGAGGCGAAGCACGCTCCGTAGCGCGCGGGGAGGGGGGAGGTTCCGGCAAGCGGAGCAAGCTCCGCTCTACACGCCGCGGATTGCCCCGCATGCAAAAAAGGCGGACACCGCCAAGGGTGTCCGCCCACGAGGAAAAACGAGCGAGGCGTGAATCAGGCGGCGGCGGCCTGCGCGTTGCGCGGGCCTTCCTGCAGCGCGCGCCCGACCAGGTGGACCAGCAGTTCCAGTTCGTCCGCGCCCATCGCGAAATGCGGGGTGAAGCGCAGCGAGTTGGCGCCGCCGTGGATGACGTTGATGCCGTGCTGGCGCAGCCATTCCTCGGTGGAATCGGTGCCGTAGCACTTGAACTGCGGGGCCAGTTCGCAGGAGAACAGCAGGCCGGTGCCCTGCACCTTGGTGATCAGGCCGCCCAGTTCGGTCTTCAGCTTCTCGAGGCTCGCCACCGCGTCGACGCCGCGGGCACGGATGTTCTCGCGGACCTGCGGGGTGAGTTGCTCCAGGGTGGCGCAGGCCACGTCCAGCGCGCGCGGATTGGTGGTCATGGTGTTGCCGTACACGCCCTTGCGGTACAGGCCGGCGGCGCGTTCATTGACCGCCAGCACCGACAGCGGGTACTGCGCGGCGTTGAGCGCCTTGGAATAGGTTTCCATGTCCGGCGCGTCCAGGCCTTCGAAGCCGGGGTAATCGACGATCGACAGCACGCCGTGAGCGCGCAGGCCGGCCTGGATCGAATCGACCAGGAACAGGCTGCCGTGATGGCGGGTAAGTTCGCGCGCGGCGGCGTAGAACGCCGGCGGCACCGAGCGGCCCGGATCGCCTTCGCCCATCACCGGTTCCAGGAACACCGCCTCGATGAACCAACCCTTGGTCTCGGCGTCGGCGAACGCGCGCTTGAGCGCCTCGACGTCGTAGGGCTCGATGGCGATCAGCGAATCCTCGCCACGGTAGCTGGCCAGGTGCTGCTGATAGGTCTTGCGCGAGGAGTCCGAGTACAGCGCCGGACGTTCGGTGCGGCCGTGGAAGCTGCCCTTCACGACCACGCGCTTGACCGCGCGGCCCTCGTGGCGGGCACCGGGGTCGGTCTGCAGCTTGGTGTTGATGTCGGCGATGCGGGCGGCCAGGCCGACCGACTCGGAGCCCGAGTTCAGGCACAGGAACTTCGCATACGGACAACCGCCGCGGGTCTGGCCGATTTCCTTGCGCAGGGCGCGGTCGAAGCGCAGCTGCGAGAGGCTGGGGGTCATGATGTTGGCCATCACCTGCGGGCGCGCCATCGCCGCCAGGATCGGCTCGGGGGTGTGGCCGAAGCCGAGCATGCCGTAGCCGCCGGCGTCGTACAGCACGGCGCCGTTGAGCGTGACCACCCATGGACCACGCGCGGCCAGCGCGACGTAGGGATTGACCGCATCGTCCGGGTAGAAATTGACGTAGCCGGCCTGGACGGCGCGCAGCTGCGCTTCTTCGTCCAGATCCAGCAGGTCGGCGAATTCGTCCTTCAGGCGGGCGTGTTCGGCCGCGGCGGCCTCGATGGCAGCGATCAGGGCCGGATGGCCGGCGGCGAAACGCTCGAGGGTGGCGTCGTCCAATCCGGTGGTCAGGCGCTTGCCCGCATGGGCGCGGAGGGGGGCGAGCAGGTCGAGGAGGGCCATGGTGTTCTCCGAGAGGACGGCAAACCTCTATTATGTGGATAAATTCGTCGTTTGACAGTTATGATTTGCACGAATTTTCTGTAGATTTCGTCGAATCGACGAGGCGAGTGCCCTGAAATGAAGATCTCCGCGACCGACCAGTTGCTGCTCAGCCTGTTGCGCGACAACGCCCGGGCCTCGACCGCCCAGATCGCGCGCCGGCTCAACCTGTCGCGAACGACCGTGCAGAGCCGGATCGAGCGGCTGGAACGCGAAGGCGTGATCAGCGGCTACACCGTGCGGGTCCACGACGACTACGAGCGCGGGCACATCCGCGCGCACATCATGATCACCGTGCATCCCAAGCAAATGACCTCGGTGGTCGCCTCGCTGCGCGCGATGCCGGAAGTGCGCCTGCTGCAGTCGGTCAGCGGCGCCTACGACCTGATCGCGGTGGGCGTGGTGCCGTCGGTGGACGGCATGGATCTGCTGACCGATCGCATCGGCGCCATCGATGGCGTCGAGCGCACCACCTCGTCCATCGTACTGTCGACCAAGTTCGAGCGCTGAACGCCGGCACCCGGGGGCAAACGTCCACCCGGGCGCGCTCCCTTACAATGGGCGGCTTGCCGGAACCGCTCCCCACGTGAAGAAATCCGATTTCCATTTCGACCTGCCCGAAGCCCTGATCGCCCAGGCGCCGCTGCCGGAGCGTTCGGCCAGCCGCCTGCTGGTGGTGCCGCCGGGCGATGGCGCCTTCGCCGATCGCCAGGTGCGCGATCTGCCGGAATGGCTGGCGCCGGGGGATCTGCTGGTGTTCAACGACACCCGGGTGATTCCGGCCCGGTTGTTCGGCCAGAAGGAAACCGGCGGGCGCGTGGAAATCCTGATCGAGCGCCTGTTGCCGGAAAACGAAGCGCGTGCGCAGGTGGGGGCGAGCAAGTCGCCCAAGCCGGGCAGCCGGATTGCCCTGGATGCCGGTGGCGAGGCCGAGGTACTGGGCCGTGACGGCGAGTTCTACCGCCTGCGCTTCCATGTGCCCACGGCCCTGGAAAGCTGGCTGCTGCAAGCCGGCCGACTGCCGTTGCCGCCGTACATCCAGCGCGAGGCGGGTGCGGACGACGACGAGCGCTACCAGACCGTGTTCGCGCGCGCGCCGGGCGCGGTCGCCGCGCCCACCGCCGGCCTGCATTTCGACGAACCGCTGCTGGCGACACTGCGAGAACGCGGCGTCGAGTTCGGCCATGTCACCCTGCACGTGGGCGCCGGCACCTTCCAGCCGGTGCGGGTGGACGACGTCCGCCAACACCAGATGCACAGCGAATGGCTGAACGTCGGCGCGGCGCTGATCGAACGCATCCACGCCACCCGCGCCAGCGGCGGCCGCGTGATCGCGGTGGGCACCACCGTGGTGCGCGCGCTGGAATCGGCGATGCGCGACGGCGAACTGCAGCCGTTCGCGGGCGAAACCCGCATCTTCATCTTTCCCGGTTATCGCATCCGCAGCGTGGATGCGATGATCACCAATTTCCATCTTCCGGAAAGCACGCTGCTGATGCTGGTGTCGGCATTCGCGGGCAAGGAACGCGTGTTCGCCGCCTACGAACACGCGGTGCGCGAACGCTATCGCTTCTTCTCCTACGGCGACGCGATGCTGCTGTTTCCGTCCTGAAGCGGTCGTTGTTGTTGTGGGAGCGACGTCAGTCGCGATGGTTCCAGCGCATCGGAAACGTCATCCTCGCGACTGACGTCGCTCCACATCAAGATCTGCAATCCGGCTCTCCCTCTTCACAGTTCCCGCCATCCCATGTCCCGACTCCAGTTCCAGCTCCAGACCACCGACGGCAACGCCCGCCGCGGCCGGTTGACCTTTCCGCGCGGCACGGTGGAAACGCCGGCGTTCATGCCGGTGGGCACCTACGGTTCGGTGAAGGGCATCCTGCCCGACCAGATCGAGGCGCTGGGCGCGGAGATCATCCTGGGCAACACCTTCCACCTGTACCTGCGCCCGGGCCTGGAGGTCATCGCCCAGCACGGCGGCCTGCACGGCTTCGCCCGCTGGGAGCGACCGATCCTCACCGACTCGGGCGGGTTCCAGGTGTTCTCGCTGGCGCACCGCCGCAAGATCACCGAGCAGGGCGTGACCTTCGCCTCGCCCGTGGACGGCAGCAAGGTATTCCTCGGCCCCGAGGAAAGCATGCGCATCCAGAAGGTGCTGGACTCGGACATCGTGATGATCTTCGACGAGTGCACGCCGTACCCGGCCACCGAGGACGTGGCGCGCAGGTCGATGGAGCTGAGCCTGCGCTGGGCCGAACGCAGCAGGCGCGCGCACGAGGGCAACGACGCGGCGCTGTTCGGTATCGTCCAGGGCGGCGTGCACGAGCCGCTGCGCGAGCGTTCGGCCGCCGGCCTGCAGGCGATTGGTTTCGACGGCTATGCCATCGGCGGCCTGGCGGTGGGCGAGCCGGAAGAGGAGCGCAACCGCATCCTGGATCACATGCATCCGATTCTTCCGCAGGACCGCCCGCGCTATCTGATGGGCGTGGGCCGGCCGGAGGATCTGGTGGAGGGCGTGGCGCGTGGCGTGGACATGTTCGACTGCGTGATGCCGACCCGCAACGCCCGCAACGGCCACTACTTCACCTCGTTCGGCACCGTGCGCATCCGCAACGCCAAGTACGAGAAGGACATGCAGCCGATCGAGCCCGGCTGCGGCTGCTACGCCTGCCGCAACGGGTTCACCCGGTCGTACCTGCGCCACCTGGACCGGTGCAACGAGATGCTGGCGCCGATGCTCGGCACCCTGCACAACCTCTGGTACTACGAAAAGCTGATGGCGGACATCCGCGCGGCGATCGAGCGGGGCGGTTTCGACGAATTCCGGCAGGCTTTCTACGCCGCGCGCGGGGCGGACGCACCCCGATAGCCGAGATCATGTGGAACCGGGCTCGCTCGGCTGAGCGGGATGTCCGGAATGTCCGGGATGTTCGGGACGCGGCGAGAGGCAGCGGGGCAAGTTCCGCTCCACGGGGGGCGGCGGCGTTGCGGAACCTTTCCTGGCCGGCACGGTCTTCACACCGTCCCGGCGTCCGTCGGGGCCGGCACCGCGCCGGGACGGGGATGCCCACCGCGTGGCATAATTCCCGGCTGCTTTCGCACATGAACGGATAACTCCATGAATCTGCTCGACTTTCTGATCGCCCCGGCCCACGCCCAGGCTGCCGGCGCTCCCCAGGGTGGCCTGGGTGGTTTCGGCCTGCTGATGCCGATCATCCTGATCGCCATCATGTACTTCCTGATGATCCGCCCGCAGATGAAGCGCGCGAAGGAACATCGCGCCATGCTGGACAAGCTCTCGCGCGGCGACGAGGTCATCACCAACGGCGGCATCGCCGGCACCGTCACCGACATCGGCGACAACTTCGTCACCATCGAAGTGGCCGACAACGTGCGGGTGCGCGTGCAGAAGGCCGCCGTGGGCAACGTCCTGCCCAAGGGCACCCTGAAGTCCGCCTGATATCCCTTTCCAACCACCGTTGAGCGTGCGCCCGGACAGGGCGTGCGCGGGTTGCCGCAATGCTTGAATTCCCTCGCTGGAAATACGTCGTCATCCTGCTGGTCGTTGCGCTGAGCGTGTTCTACGCGCTGCCCAACATCTATCCGCAGGATCCCTCGGTACAGATCACGCCGAATCGCGGTTACGCGATCGACGCGGCATTGCGACAGAAGGTCGAGACCAGCCTCAAGGAGGCCGGTGTCGCCACCAAGGCGCTGGACGACCAGGACGGCAAGAGCCTGATGGTCCGCCTGCCGGGCCTGGACGCGCAGACCAAGGCCAACGACGTCCTGCGCGGCGCGCTGGGCGAGAACTACGTGGTGGCGCTGAACCTGGCCTCGACGGTTCCGGACTGGCTCAGCCGGTTCGGTGCCCGTCCGATGGTGCAGGGCCTGGATCTGCAGGGCGGCGTGCATTTCGAGCTGCAGGTCGATCAGAAGGCCGCGCTGGACAAGCGCGTCGACGCCTATGTCGAGGACGCCCGCCTGACCTTGCGCGACAACCGCATCAAGTACCAGTCGGTCGAACGCCGTCCGGACAACAGCATCGCCATCACCCTGGCGCCGGGCGGGGACGCCAACAAGGCGCGCGACCTGCTGGCCAAGACGTTGGTCGCCTCGTCCAATGCCGGCGGCGCGCCGCTGGTCGGTGGCGGCGCCCTGACCTATGAGGTGGAAGGCGAACGCATCACCATCGGCCTGCCGGAAAGCGAACTGAACCAGATCGCCGGCAGCGCCATCGAGCAGAACATCACCACGCTGCGCAACCGCGTCAACGAACTGGGCGTCGCCGAGCCGATCATCCAGCGCCAGGGCAACGATCGCGTGGTCGTGCAGTTGCCGGGCGTACAGGACACCGCCGAGGCCAAGCGCATGATCGGCGCGACCGCCACCCTGGAATACCGCGCGGTGGTCGATGGCAATGCCTATGACGCGGTCGCCAGCGGCAACGTGCCGCCGGAAGCGCGCGTGTACTACCGTCGCGAAACCGGCCCGGACGGTAAACCCGTCCCGATCCTGTTGAACAAGCGCGTGATCGTTTCAGGTGACCAGATGGTCGGCGCCCAGTCCTCGACCGACCAGAACGGCCTGCCGGCGGTCAACGTGACGCTGAACAACATCGGTGGCCAGCGCATGCTCGACTTCACCGGCGCCAACGTGAACAAGCCGATGGCGGTGGTCTACATCGAGCGCATCCCGCAGGTGGACATCGTCAACGGCGAGGAAGTGCGCAGCACCCGGATCAAGGAGGAAGTGATCTCGGTGGCGAACATCAACGGCGTGTTCGGCAAGAACTTCATCACCACCGGTCTGGAAAAGACCGAAGCCGATGGCCTGGCCAAGCTGCTGCGCGCCGGTTCGCTGGCCGCGCCGATGGACTTCATCAACGAACGCGTGGTCGGCCCCAGTCTGGGCGCGGAGAACGTGGCCCGCGGCACCAAGGCGGTGATGTTCTCGTTCCTGTTCGCGCTGGCCTTCTTCCTGGTCTACTACCGGATGTTCGGCCTGCTCACCTGCATCGCGCTGCTGCTGAACCTGGTGATGGTGGTGGCGGTGATGTCGCTGTTCGGCGCCACCATGACCCTGCCGGGCTTCGCCGGCCTGGCGCTGTCGATCGGCATGTCGGTGGACGCCAACGTGCTGATCAACGAACGCATACGCGAGGAGTTGAGAGCCGGCGTGCCGCCGCTGACGTCCATCGCCACGGGCTACGACAAGGCCTCCGGCACCATCTTCGATTCGAACATGACCGCGCTGCTGGCCGGCGTGGCGCTGTTCGCCTTCGGCACCGGCCCGCTCAAGGGCTTCGCCATCACCATGATCGTCGGCATCCTGACGTCCGTGTTCACCGCCGTCACCGTTTCGCGCGCGCTGGCCACGCTGATCTATGGCCGTCGCCGCAAGCTGAAGTCGCTGGCCATCTGACGAGAGCAACCGAACCATGAAACTCTTCCCGCTGCATCTCGTTCCCAACGACACCAACATCGACTTCATGCGCCTGCGCTGGGTGTCGCTGGCGGTGGCCCTGATCCTCGCGGTGGTCGCCATCGGCGCCATGGCGTTCAAGGGGTTCAACTACGCGCTCGATTTCACCGGCGGCATCATGGTGGAGCTGCGCTTCGACAATCCGCCGGACGTGGATGCCGTGCGCGAACGCCTGGAAGCTTCGGGCTACCAGGGCGCGCAGGTCCAGACCTTCGGCACTGGCCGCGATCTGCTGGTTCGCCTGCAGCCGCGCGAGGGCCAGACGGATTCGGAAGCCGCCAACCGCACCGCCACCGAGGTGGTGAAGCTGGCGTCCTCGGCCGACAACCCGGCATCGAAGCTGCGCAGTGAAATCGTCAGCCCGCAGGTCGGCAAGGAACTGGCCATGAACGGCCTCTACGCGCTGATCTTCGTGGTGGTGGGCTTCCTGATCTACATCGCGTTCCGGTTCGAATGGAAGTTCGCGCTGGCGGCGATCTTCACGACCCTGCACGACGTGCTGATCTGCGCCGGTTTCTTCGCATTGACGGGGCGCGAGTTCGATCTGACCGTGCTGGCCGGCCTGTTGTCGGTGATGGGCTTCTCGATCAACGACACCATCGTGGTGTTCGACCGTGTGCGCGAGAACTTCCGCTCGCTGCGGGTGGACCCGGTGGAGGTCCTGAACCGCTCGGTCAACCAGACCCTGTCGCGCACCATCATCACCTCGTTCGTGGCGTTCCTCACCGTGCTGGCGCTGTACATCTACGGTGGCGGTTCGCTGGAAGGCATGGCGATCTCGCAGATGATCGGCATCGTGATCGGCACCATCTCCTCGATCTTCATCGCCTGCCCGCTGCTGACCATGGGCTTCATGAAGGTCACCAAGCAGGACCTGATGCCGAAGGCCAAGGACGAGGCGGCGCTGGCGCGGAGGCCTTGAGGCAGGGATTCGGGATGGGGGATGAACGGCCGTGCGGCCGTTGAAAGCCGGGATTCGAGAAAGCCACCCTTCCCGGAACAAAGAAGAAGGCCGCGCAATGCGCGGCCTACTTTGTTTCGTGGAGCGGAGTTTGCTCCGCTCCATTGAGCGGCTCAGCCCTTCGGCGGGTCGAAGCTGGCGGCGTAGCCGGAGGTGACGATGGCCTTCTGCAGGGCTTCGGCGACCTTGATGTTGCCGGCGACGATCTGGCGGGAGGCCGGTCCGCGGCCATCCATGCGCGGGGTGGCGGCGCCACGGAAATCGCAGATGCGGCCACCGGCCTCGCGTACCAGCAGCACGCCGGCGGCGATGTCCCAGTCCTTCACGCCCGCTTCGAAGTAGGCATCCAGCCGGCCGCAGGCCACGTAGGCCAGGTCCAGCGCGGCCGAACCGGTGCGGCGCACGTCCTCGGCCTGGACCAGCAGTTCACGCACGCATTCCAGCTGGGCGCCGGCACGGGCGCGCTCGCGCGGGGGAAAGCCGGTGCAGATGACGGTACCGGTCAGGTCCTTGCGCTCGGCGACCCGGATCTTGCGTTCGTTGAGCTGGGCGCCGGCGCCGCGGCTGGCGGTGAACAGGTCGTTGCGGAGCGGGTCGAAGATCACCGCGTCGGTCGGCTCGCCGTTCTCGACCAGCGCGATCGACACGCAGTAGTGCGGGAAGCCGCGCAGGTAGTTGCTGGTGCCGTCCAGCGGGTCGATGACCCAGGTATAGCGGCTCTGGCCCTGGATGCCGCCTTCCTCGCCGACCACGGCGTAGTCGGGATAGGCGCGCCGGAGCTCCTTGACGATGACCTTCTCGGCGTCCGCGTCTACTTCGCTGGCGTAGTCCATCCGGTCCTTCTGCACCACGTTCAGCGCATCCAGCTTGTTGATGTTGCGCAAGAGCACGTTGCCTGCCAGGCGGGCGGCTTTGACCATGACGGTGACGGCGGGTTTCTGCATGGCTTCGGACCTCGGAACAGGCAGGGGGCGGTATGGACGGTGGAAAAGAGCGGCTCGGCGCAGAGGCCGGCGCGCACAGTTTAACATCTGTGCCCATGAACACTCCCGCATTTCCGCTCCCCGCGGCCGCCCGGCTGCGCATCGTGCTGGTCGGCACCCAGCATCCCGGCAACATCGGCGCCGCCGCGCGCGCCCTGAAGACCATGGGTCTGGCCCGGTTGGTCCTGGTGGCGCCCGAACAGTTCCCCTCCGACGAGGCCCTCCGGCGCGCCGCCGGGGCCGACGACCTGCTGGCCGAGGCCGGGGTGATGGCGACGCTGGCCGAGGCCGTGGCCGATTGCCGCTACGTGCTGGGCTGCACCGCCCGCAGCCGTCGGGTCCAACTGGAGGAATTCGAACCGCGCCAGGCCGCCACCCAGGCCGTGGAGATGGCGGCCGAGGGCGAAGTCGCCCTGGTGTTCGGCCGCGAGCGGACCGGCCTGACCAACGAGGAACTACAGCTCTGCCACGCGGCCGTGCACATCCCGGCCAACCCGGAATACAGCTCGCTGAACCTGGCAGCCGCGGTCCAGGTGCTGGCCTACGAGTTGCGCCTGGCCCTGCGCGAGCACGCCCCGCCCGCGGCGGCGGAAAACCGCCATCCGGACGAAGCGCCGGCCAGTCACGCGCAACTGGAAGGCTTCTTCGCCCAGTTGGGGCAAACCCTGGACGAAATCGATTTCCACAAGGGGCGCACACCCGATTCGGCGATGCGCAAACTGCGTCGCCTGTTCCTGCGCGCGCACCCCAGCGAGCAGGAGGTGAGGCTGCTGCGCGGCATCCTGGCCGATGCCCAGCGGATGGCGCGGTTGGCGGACGGGCGCACGTAATCTACTGTCCCAAAGTCACATTTTCGGCTAGGCTCCCACCACCTTTTCGAAGGACCTTCCTCGTTGCCTACGTCCCGGTTCGCATTCGTCCTGACGCTGCTCGGGGCGTTCCTTTCGCCGGGCGCCGTCGCGCAGGCCAACGCCGCCGGTGGCGATGATCACGTACTGGTCCTGGGCCGCATCAGCGACGATCCCAAGGCCCATTACGAACAGCTCAAACCGCTGCTGGACTACGTGATCCCGCGCATGCGCGACGTCGGCATCACCGAGGGCCGGATCCTGATGGCGCGCGACACCCAGCAGATGATCAGCTATCTGCGCCGGGGCCGGGTGGACTGGGTGACGGAAACCGCCGGTACCGCGATGCGCCTGCAGGACCGCGCCGGCGCGCGACCGCTGCTGCTGACCGAGCGCGGTGGCGTCGGGCGCTATCACGGCGTGTTCTTCGTCCGCCGCGACAGCGGGCTGGAAAAGCTGCAGGACCTGAAGGGACGCGCGGTGGCGTTCCAGAACACCGCCTCCACCAGCGCCTATTTCGCACCGGCGGTGGAACTGCTCGATGCCGGCCAGCGGCTGGAGATTCTGCTGTCGCCGATGGATCGCCCGGCGCCGGATTCGGTCGGCTACGTGTTCGCGCGCACCGAGCTGAACATCTCCGCCTGGGTCCACAAGCGCCTGGTCGATGCCGGCGTGGTGAGCAGCCTGGACTGGAACGACGCGCGACGCATTCCGCCTTCTTTCCGCAACGATTTCCGGATCATCCACGAGACTCCGGAGTACCCGCGCGCGCTGGAAATGGTGCGCGGCGATCTCGCGCCGGAGGTGGAAGCGCGACTCCGCGAGGTGCTGTTGCAGGCCGCCAATGATCCGCAGGCACGCGAGGCGATGCGGCTGTTCTTCCGCACCACCGCCTTCCTGCCGGTCGATCCCGAATCGCGGCGCGCGCTGGAGCACCTGCGGCAGGGCGTGGGCCGCGTACGCGAGCAGGTCGAATGAAGAAGATCCGTTTCGGCCTGGAAGCCCGTTTCCTCACCGCCATGGCGATCATGCTGGCGGTGGTGATCGGATTGCTGGCGACCCTGCTGCACCGGCAGAAGGCGATGCAGCAGGAAGTGGCCGGGGTGGCCCGCGAAGCCATGCACGGCATGGCCGAGGACAGCCTGCGCCGGCATGGCGGCGCGACCGTCGATCAGCTCGCCGACGCGCTCGCCAACCCGCTGTACTACTTCGACATGGACACCATCGGCACGCTGGTCCGTTCCGCGCAGAAGGAACCGGATGTCAGTTACGTGCTGGTTTACGACCCGCAGGGCCGGATCATCCATGACGGCTCCGAGGAGATCGCGGTCTACGGCCAGCAGATGAGCGATCCGCTGGCCTACGAGGCGATCAGCACGCCGGAACTGCATACCCAGTGGTCGCCGCAGATCGTCGACATTTCCGAGCCGATCATGATAGGCAACCAGCGCATCGGCGGCGTGCGGGTGGGCTATTCGCTGGATTCGGTGCGTGGCCACGAGGACCGCGCGGTGGCGGCGGCCAAGGGGCGCCTGGAAGCCCTCGGCCAGCGCCACCTGATCTGGGTGTGGACGCTGCTGGCGGCGCTGGTCGCGGCGTGCGTGGCCATCATGGTGTACGCCCAGCGCACCCTGGTCCGCCCGATCCGGCAGCTGGCCGAGGCGGCGCACGCCATCGAGGTCGGCAACTACAACAGCGAGCGCCCGGTCAGCCATCGCAACGACGAGGTCGGCGAACTGGTGCGCGCCTTCAGCAGCATGAGCGACAGTATCGCCCGCCACGATCGCGACGTGCGGCGCATGGCCTACACCGACTCGCTGACCGGCCTGACCAACCGGCTGGCCTTCCGCGAGAGTCTGGACCACCGGCTGATGATGCTGCGCGGCGCTGGTCGCCAATTGGCGCTGCTGTTCGCCGACATCGACGATTTCAAGCGGGTCAACGACACCCTGGGCCATGAGGCCGGCGATGAGGTGTTGCAGCAGTTCGCCAACCGCATCCGCGAAGCGGTGGAACAGCTGGGCGGCGACGATGCGCTGCTCGCGCGTTTCGGCGGCGACGAATTCGTCATCCTGATCCAGGACGGCGACGTGCGGGCGGTCGCCACCCGGTTGGCGGAACAACTGGTCACCGAACTGGGCCGGCCGCTGGTCATCCAGGATCGGCAGGTATTCCTCGGCACGTCGATCGGCATCACCCTGTTCCCGGAGGATGCCTCCGGCGCCACCGCGCTGATGAAGAACGGTGACATCGCCATGTACCAGGCCAAGGTGGCCGGCAAGAACTGCTACCGCTTCTACAGCCGGGCGATGGACCAGGCGGTGGAGCGGCGGGTGCGGATGGAACAGGAACTGCGCGGCGCCTGGGAGCGCGGCGAACTGAGCCTGCTGTACCAGCCGGTGTTCCGGCTGTCCGACAGCCGCATCGTCGGCGCCGAGGCGCTGCTGCGCTGGCAGCATCCGGAACTGGGCATGGTGGCGCCTTCGGTGTTCATCGACGTGGCCGAGCAGAGCGGCCTGATCGAGAGCATCGGCCCGCGCGTGCTGCGCGCGGCCTGCACCGCGGCCGCGCGCTGGAGCGCGGATCGGGATCCGATGGATCAGCTGTTCGTGTCGGTCAACGTGTCGCCGCGGCAGCTGCGCAGCGGCGATCTGCCCGAAGTGGTGGCCGAGTGCCTGCGCGAGACCGGGCTGGCGTCTTCGCGCCTGCACCTGGAACTCACCGAGACCGCCGTCATCGCCGACGAGGCGCATGCCAGTGCGCTGCTGGCGACCCTGCATCGCACCGGCGTGAAGGTCTGGCTGGACGACTTCGGCACCGGTTTCTCCGGATTGAGCCATCTGCGCCGGGTGCCGGTCGATGGCGTGAAGATCGACCGCAGCTTCATCGCGGACATGCTGCGGGATCCGGACGATCTCGCGCTGACCAGCGCGATCATCGCCATGGCCCACTCGCTGGGCATCACCGTGGTCGCCGAGGGCGTGGAGAAGGAAGGCCAGTTCAACATCCTGCGCGAGCGGGGCTGCGATCTGGCCCAGGGCTACTGGCTGGGGTATCCGGTCACCGCCGCCGAGTTCGCCCAGCTGATCGCCTGAGCCCCGTCTCGTGCAGGAGTGACGTGAGTCGCGACCGTCAATTCGACGCGGCCACATGAAAGGCTGACCACCGTTTCATACGGGCAGATGCAAATGCACGGTCGCGACTTGTGTCGCCCCTGCAACGGGCGCTTGCAGGTCAGGAGAACCAGCGACCGACGAATTCCGTGGTGGCGGCGACCAGGTGGCCCGACAGGAAACCGAACACGATCACCGCGGCCCCGCCCGCCGCCCAGGCCACCAGCATCAGCGCGCCGTCGCGTTCCAGCAGGGCCAGCGCGAACAGCAGCAGCAACACGCCGAACACGTAGTTGGTGAACGGAATCGGCAGGGCCAGCAGCAACCCGAGCAGCACCAGCAGCAGACCGGTGAAGGAAAGCGCCAGCTTGTGATCCAGCACGGCGTGCAGGCGTGGTCGGATCAGTTTTTCCAGCCGCGCCAGCCAGGGCGAGAGCAGGGTGCGGAAGGTGATCAATGCACTGCGGTGAGGGCCGCGCCGGGCGATGAAGCCGGGCAGCCACAGCCGGGACAGGCCGAGCAGCAGTTGCGCGCCGACCAGGATCACCAGCGGTCCGCCGATGGCGCCACCGACGCCGGGAATGGGAATGAAGGCCGGCAGCACCGAGATGAACAGCAGCAGCCCGAATGCGCTCTGGCCGAAGCCGGAGAGCAGATCGCCCAGGCGCAGGACCTGGCCGGGATCGCCCAGCGCGAAATCATCCAGGAGGGCACGAATGCCCGCGTGGGGCGGGCGGTCGGAGGAATCCATGGTGCTCAGGCTGCCGCGTCCTCGCCGGTTTCTTCCGGCACGCGCTGCAACAGCAGCTTGTCGATGCGGGCGCCGTCCAGATCGACGACCTCGAAGCGCCAGCCGTCCAGTTCGAACGACTCGCCCACGTGCGGGATGCGGCCGAAGTGCTCGATCACCAGGCCGGCGATGGTGTTGTACTCGTCGTCGTCGGGCAGGTTCACCCCACCCAGCAGTTCGCGCAGGTCGTCGTTGGGCAGCGAGCCGTCCACCAGCAGCGAGCCGTCGTCGCGCATCACCACCAGCGCGTCGTCCTCGGTGTTCTCGGCGGCCTGCAGGCGACCCACCACCGCGCCCATCAGGTCGCTGATGGTCACCAGGCCCTGGATTTCACCGTACTCGTCCACCACCAGCGCCAGCGACTGCTGCTCCTCGCGGAAGATTTCCAGCAGCTTCATGGCATGGGTGGATTCGGAGACGAACAGCGGCTCGCGCAGGTTGCGGAAGATTTCCGGCGAGCGATCCGCGAAACGATCCAGCAGCGATTTGACCTCCAGCACGCCAACCACGTCCTGATCGCTGCCGCGGTAGACCGGGAAGCGCGAGAACTGCGATTCGCGCATGACCTGGAGGTTGTCCTCGTAGCCGGCGGCGGTGTCCAGCCAGACGATCTTCTTGCGCGGGGTCATCAGGCTGTCCGCGGTGCGATCGCCCAGGCGGAGCACCCGGTTCATCATGTTGCGTTCGTCGACGTCGATGACGCCCTGCTCGTGGCTCTCGGTCACCAGCAGGCGGATTTCCTCTTCGGTCACCGCGCCGCGGTTGTCGTCGCGGATGCCGAGCAGGCGCAGCACGGCCCGGTTGATCGCGCCGAGCACGAACACCACCGGACGGGCGATGCGCGACAGCCAGTCCAGCGGGATGGCCACGGCCGAAGCGATGACCTCGGCATTCGTCAGCGCCAGCCGTTTGGGGATCAGCTCGCCGAAGATGACCGAACTGGCGGTGATCAGGGTGACGGCGGTGCCGATGCCGATCGGGCGCGCGTACTGCTGGATGCCGGGCACCATTTCGGCCAGCCAGCCGGCGATGATCGCGCCGATGGCGTCGCCGCCGAATACGCCGGCCAGGATGCCGATCAGGGTGATGCCGATCTGGACCGTGGACAGCAGATTGTCCGGATGCTCGGCCAGATGCAGGGCGACGCGGGCGCCCCGGCTGTCCGGGGCCATCTGCTTGAGCTTGAGTTTGCGCGAGGTCATCAGCGCCATCTCCGACAGGGCGAAGAAGGCGTTCAGGATGATCAGGGCGATGACGATCAGCAGTTCAAGCACGGCGGCCCTCCGTCATGGCCGGAGGGGGCGTCGCGGAGGACGCATTTCGTGGGCGACAGTGCGCGGGGGAGGTAGGGTCGTCTTCCATAGATTGCACCCCTCGGGGTGCCCCGGGAGTGTACCAAACCTGGGCCGGCGGGCTCATGGCAGGGGGCCGGAGGAGCCGTCCGGACGCCGGGGGCGTCGCCAGGATGGTCACTAAACAGTCATAATTCCGCCCCTAAAGCCGTCCGCCCCGCGACGGCGGGATTCTCGCGATGTTCTCGCTGCAGACCATTTTCGGCTCCGGCCAGCAGTTCTACACCCTGCTCGAGGAGGCCGCCGAGGCCGCCCTGGACAGCGCCAAGGCCCTCCACGCGATGATGAAGGAAAGCGACCGCCAGCCGGCGCTGGACGCCTTCAAGCTGGCCCGCCTGCGCGAGCGCGCGACCTCGGACAAGATCAGCCAGGCCCTGGTCGACAGCTTCATCACCCCGATCGAGCGCGAGGACATCGAGGCGCTGGGTTCGGCCCTGTACAAGATTCCCAAGCAGATCGAGAAATTCGCCGATCGCTACTCGCTGGCCCTGCAGCACCTGGAAGGCATCGACTTCGCGCCGCGCGCGGCGATGCTGGAGCAGGCCGCCGCGGTGGTGGTGGAGATGGTCCACGAGCTGAAGAAGATGAACATCGATCGCATGACCGCGCTCAACGAGAAGCTGCGCGCGATCGAGAACGAGGCGGACCGCCTGATGCTGGAGCTGTACCGCGACATCTATTCCGGCCGCCTGGACCATTTGCAGATGTTCCTGTTGAAGGAGTTCTTCGAGATCCTGGAAAAAGCCATCGACCGCTGCCGCGAAGCCGGCGTGGTGGCTTACCAGATCGTGTTGAAGAACAGCTGAGGACCGCACCATGCTGACCCTGGTCCTGGTGGTGATCCTGGCCGCGCTCGTGTTCGAGTTCATCAACGGCTTCCACGACACCGCCAACTCCATCGCCACCGTGGTCGCCACCAAGGTGCTGACGCCCGGCCAGGCGGTGATGCTGGCGGCGCTGACCAATCTGGTTGGCGCGCTGACCGGCACCGCGGTGGCGAAGACCATTTCTTCCGGCCTGATCGACACCGGCGTGGTCGAGGTGACCTCGCAGGTGATCCTGTGTGCGTTGCTCGGCGGCATCGTCTGGAACCTGATCACCTGGTGGAAGGGGCTGCCATCCTCGTCCTCCCACGCGCTGATCGGTGGCCTGTGCGGCGCCGCGCTGGCCGCCGCGCACAACAACTGGGGTGCGCTGATCTGGTCCGAGAGCGTCGGAAACTGGGCCAAGAACAAGGGCATCCTGTGGAAGGTGGTGCTGCCGATGATCAGCTCGCCGATCGCCGGCTTCCTGCTGGGCATTGGCGTGATGCTCCTGCTGTGGGGCCTGATCGTGCTGTTCTCGCGTGCCGGCGGCTGGCTGGGACGACTGGCGCGGCCGAACTTCGTCAACAAGTTCTTCGGCAAGGCGCAGATCCTGTCGGCGGCCTACATGGGCTACGCGCACGGCCACAACGACGCGCAGAAGACGATGGGCATCATCGCCTTGACCTTGTTCGGTGCAGAGGCATCCGGTGCGCTGAATGATCTTCCGGGCTGGCTGGCGTTCCTGCATCCGGGCAGCGCCGGCGAGCAGGACATCGCGACCTGGATCGTGCTGACCTGCGCCGTGGTGATGGCGCTGGGCACCGCCTCGGGCGGCTGGAAGATCATCAAGACGCTCGGCCACAAGATGGTCAAGCTGCATCCGATCAACGGTTTCGCCGCGGAGACCAGCTCGGCGACCATCCTGACCGTGGCCGCGCATTTCGGCATGCCGGTCTCCACCACCCACAGCATCTCCACGGCGATCATGGGCGTGGGCTTCGCCAAGAACCCGCGCGCGCTGAAATTCAGCGTGGTTGAGCGGATCATCTGGGCGTGGATCCTGACCATCCCCGCTGCCGGCGGTATCGCGTATGGCCTGCTGAGGTTGCTCCAGGCGATGGGTTGGGCTTGATAGGTACGGGAATGGAGAATCGGGAATCGGGAATCGTAAAGGCGCTGCTGGCGCAGCCCGCTTTTTAACGATTCCCTATTCCCTATTCTCGATTCGCGGCTTCAGAGCAAGTCGCCTTCAGCGGAGAGCGCGCGCTCCATGCGATCGCCCAGGCCGCCGATTTCCAGCACCAGGCGATCCACTTCGGCCGGGGTCAGGCCGTCGTAGGGACGGTTTTCGCACAGTTGCAGGTAGGGCACGCCGTCGAGTTCGCCGATGGCCAGGTAACCGACGCTGCTGTGCCAGTTGAAGCCGAGCGCGCGACGGGCGTCGACGCCGGTGATCGGCGCGATGACCGTGCTGACGCGCAGATAGCTGCGCTCGTCGTCGTTGCTCAGTTCGGACAGGAAGATGGCCTGGTGCCGGCTCCCGCTGTCCAGCGACAGTTCCACGCAGGCCACATAGGGTTCCTGCACCGACACCCGGTAGCCGGACGTGGTCAGGTGGCTGCGGATCTGTTCGAAATTCTTCATGGCGTGACGGACTCGGGAAATTCCAGAACCGTATGGTAGGCCGGTTTGCGGTGGCCGGGGTAGCCAGCGGACGGGGCAGGCGCCACACTTCCGGCATTCATCGAACGGAACGACCCGCCATGGTGGAAGCCACGCCGGAAGCGAAAATCCTCGCGGCCATCCGCGCGATTCCGCGCGGGCAGGTGGCGGGTTATGGCGAAGTCGCACGCCGTGCGGGGCTGCCCGGGCGCGCCCGGCTGGTGGCGCGCATCCTCAGCAACAACGACGACGCGCGGTTGCCCTGGCACCGGGTCCTGCGCTCGGATGGCCGCATCGCCTTTCCCGAGGGCTCGAAGGGCTACCGCGAACAGAGCCAGCGGCTGCGCGCCGAAGGCGTGCGGGTCGAGCAGGGCCGGGTGCGCGGCGTGAAAGCTGCACGCACGCTGGACGAGGCGCTGTGGGGACCGCCGGGCGGCTGAGGCTCCGCGGTTATCATGGCCGCGTTCCCGAAGGATGCGAGCCATGTTTCCTCCCGTGCTGCCGGTTACCCGCGCGCTGCTGATCGCCAATGTGGTGGTGTTCCTGCTCCAGATGTTCCTGGGGCCGGCGGTCACCGATTTGTTTGTCCAGTGGCCCATCGACTTCACGGGTGTGGGTCCCCGTGACGGTGGTTTCATGCTGTGGCAGCCGCTCACCAGCGGCTTCATGCATGGCGGACCGGGCCATCTGTTCTTCAACATGCTGGCCTTGTGGATGTTCGGCTCCCCGCTGGAAGCCACCTGGGGCGAGAAGCGCTTCACCACCTATTACTTCGTGTGCCTGATCGGCGCCAACCTGTGCCAGCTGCTGGTGAGTTCGTGGGTGCTGGCCAGCGGTGGTCCCAACATCTATTCGCTGGGCGCTTCCGGCGCCGTGTTCGGCCTGCTGCTGGGCTACGGCATGCTGTTCCCGAACCAGCGCATGATCGTGTTTCCGATTCCCATGGAAATCCGTGCCCGCACGCTGGTGATCATCTATGGTGCGCTGGCCCTGTTCTTCGGCATCACGGGAACGCAGGCCGGCGTGGCCCATTTCGCCCATCTTGGCGGGATGCTGTTCGGTTGGTTGATGATCCGCTACTGGCGCGGGCAGCCGCCGTTCGGCAAGCGCCGGCCGCCGGGGCCGCGGATGCGGATCGTCAAGTAGGCGGATCCCGTCGGAGGCCATTCCGCACAAGAGGCCTTCCATTCGCACAAACAAAAACGGCGCGTTTCCGCGCCGTTTTCGTGGATTGGACTGGCGCGAACGCTCAGCGCCACTCGCCGATCAGATCCGCATCCTTGCGCTGCATCGGCTGGCCCGGCTTGCAGCTGAAGGCCTGGCCGAAAGCGGCCTGGTTGGACAGCGGCGCATTGGTGCGCCACAGGCCGGGAGCGCGCACGTCGGTGGCGGCGCGCTGGGCGGCTTCGGTGGCGTCCATGCGTTGCGCCCACAGCTGCGCCCAGGCGTTGAAGAACGATTGCTTCGCGGGCGTGGCCGCCTGCGGTTCGCTGGCGAGGTAGGCATCCCAGGCCAGTTCGACGCCGGCCAGATCGGCGAGGGCTTCGTCCTGGACCAGATTGCCGTTGACCTTGACGTCCTTCAGCTCGGGATAGGCGAAGGCGCTGTATTGCGCCGCGATCTTCGCGCCGATGGCGTTCCAGGCGGTCAGATCGGAAGCGGTCCACCAGTCGCGCAGGTCACCCTTGGCGTCAACCATGCGGCCCTTGTTGTCGAAGCCGCGGCTGAGCTCGTGGCCCACCAGCGCGCCGTAGGCGCCGTACTGGCTGGCGGCATCGCGCTGCGGATCGAATACCGGCGGCTGCAGCACCGCGGCGGTGACGATCAGGCGGTTCTGGGCCAGGTCGTAGGCCAGCGCGGGCTGCTGCGGCAGCACGTCCCAGCGGCGATCCGCGTTGCCCTTGCCGATCCGCTTCATTTCCTCGCGGTGACGCCAGGTCGAGGCGATCAGCATGTTGCCGCCGAAGCTGCCGCGGCCCATCGGCTGCACGCTGTAGTCGACATCGCGGTGCGGGGTGCCGACTTCGATCTTGAGCTTGCCCAGCTTGGCCTTGGCTTCGGACTTGGCGCCCTCGCTCAACCACGCGGCGCGCTCGATGGCGCGTCCGAGCGCGTCGCGCACCTGCCGGGCGATCGCTTCGGCCTGATCGTCGCTGGCCCTGGGCAGGTAGCGCTCGGCGTATTCCTTGCCCAGCATCGGACCGGCGGCGAGGTTGATCGCGCCCAGCACCTGTTGCCAGCGCGCCGGCGAGGTGGTTTCGCCACGCAGGACCTTGCCGCGGAACTCGAACTCGGCGTCGCGGAACGACTTGGCCAGGTACGGCGCCATGGCGTCGCCCACGCGCCAGCGCAGGTAGGCCTTCCACTGGTCCGGCTTGAGGCTGGCGACTAGTGCGTCGATCTGCTTGAACAGTGCCGGATCGGCCACCGACACGGTGTCGTCATTGACGCCCTGGGCCTTGAGGAAGGCGTCGATCTGCAGGTTCCGGTATTGCTTGCCCAGCTCCTTGGTGGCGACTGGAGCGAAGTTGGACATCGGGTTGCGCAGGTCCAGCAGCGGCTTGGAGACCTGGGCCAGGCGGGTTTCCAGATCCAGCACCGCCTGTGCGTCGGCATCCAGGCGGTTCTGGGCGGTACCGGTGAGGGCGAGGACCTGCTTCACGTAGGCGCGATAGCGATCCATCACCTGCTTGGTGTCGGCGTCGGTACGGGTGTAGTAGGCCGGATCCGGCAGGCCCAGGCCGCCCTGCATGAAATAGCCGATGTGGCGATCCAGCGCGCGCAGATCGACGTCCGGGCTGAAATTGAAGGCAACCGGGATGCCGACCTGGTGCAACGCCGCGATCGCCGGAGCGACATCCTTGGCCTTCTTGATGGCGTTGATGCGATCCAGCAGCGGTGCGATCGGCTTGGCGCCGTCGGCTTCGACCGCGGTTTCGTCCAGGCCGCTGGCCCAGAAATCACCCAGCAGCTTCTGCACGTGGCCCTGCGGCGACTGCATCGCCGCTTGCAGCAGATCGCGCTGCTGTTGTTCGGTGCGCTCGCGCAACTGACCCAGTGCGCTGGCGCCCGGGGTGGTGTTGGCCTTCAGCCAGTCGGCGTTGGCGTGCGAATAGAAGTCGCTGCAGGCAGGGCTGACGGCGGGAGCGCGCGGCGCCTTCTTCTTGGCGGCTTCGGCCTGCGGAATGCCCAGCGCGGCGACCAGGGCGAAAGCGAGCAGGGAGGGGTGGCCAAGGGCGGCGCGGGTCTTCGACATCAGGGAATCCGGGGTGTTGGAGTTGGCGGATTCTAGCAAGCAGGGCAGGCACTCCCTGAACGCGGCGCACACTTCCATGGCCGGGTTCGGAAACGAGGAAGGCCCGGGAATTCCCGGGCCTTCGAGGGTATCGCCGGACGTAGTCCGGATTACCAGATCACCACCTGCTTGTCGCCGTCGCGGACCATCGCGTCGCCGGCCTTGCACTGGAACGCCGAGGCGAACGCCGGCAGGTTGGACGGGGCGCCGATGGCGCGGAAGTTGGCCGGCGCGTGCGGATCGGTCTTCAGGCGCACGGTCAGTTCTTCCGGAGTGAAGTTGCGGCGCCACACCGTGGCCCAGTTCAGGAAGAAGCGCTGATCGCGGGTGAGCCCGTCGGTCTTCGGATCCGGCGTGGCCTGGGTGGCCGTCTTCATCGCTTCGTACGCGGTCGCCAGGCCGCCCAGGTCGGCGATGTTCTCGCCCAGGGTCAGGCTGCCGTTGACCTTGCCACCGCCTTCGGTGGTGTAGCCGTTGAACTGGTTGACGAGCTTGCCGGTGAGGCCGGAGAACGCCTTGGCGTCGCCGTCGGTCCACCACACTTCCATGTTGCCGGTCGGTCCGAAGCGCGAACCCTGATCGTCGTAGCCGTGGATCATTTCGTGGCCGATCACCGCGCCGATGCCGCCATAGTTCATTTCATCCGAGGCGTTGGGATCGAAGAACGGCGGCTGCAGGATGGCGGCCGGGAACACGATCTCGTTCTGCAGCGGGTTGTAGTAGGCGTTGACCATCTGCGGCGGCATGCCCCATTCGGTCTTGTCCACCGGCTTGCCGATCTTGCCGAGGTTCCACTTGTAGTTGAACTCCTGCGCGGCCAGCACGTTGCCGATGTAGCTGTCACGGCTGGTGGCCAGGCCGGCCCACTCGCGCCACTTGTCCGGGTAGCCGATCTTCGGGGTGAAGGTCTCCCACTTCGCGATGGCCTTCTGCTTGGTTTCCGCGCTCATCCACGGCAGGTTCTCCAGGCGGGTCTTCAGCGCGGTGCGCAGGTTGCCGACCAGGGTTTCCATCTTGGCCTTGGATTCGGCCGGGAAGGCGACCTTCACGTACATCTGGCCCAGCGCTTCGCCGGCCTCGCCTTCCACGGTGTCGAGCACGCGCTTCCAGCGCGGCTTGATTTCCTTCTGCCCGCGCAGCGTCTTGGCGTAGAAGTTGAAGTTCTCGTTGACGAAGGCGTCGCTGAGGTACGGCGAGGCTCCGTCGACGGTGTGGAAGCGCAGGTACGCGCGCCAGATCGCCGGGTCGGTGTCGCCCAGCATCCTGCTAACTTCCTGGTGGAAGCCCGGCATGGCCAGCGAGAACTTGTCAGCCTTCACGCCCTGTGATTCGAAGAATCGGGTCCACGAGAAATTCGGGGTGAGCTTGTCGGCGTCGGCCAGCTTGACCGGGTTGTAGTACAGCGAAACGTCGCGCGAGAGTTCCTCGCTGGTCTTTGACGCCTTGGCCAGGCGGGTTTCGAACGCGACCACGTCCTGTGCCTGCTTGGCGGCATCGGCGACGGCCACGCCCGACAGTTCCAGCACCTTGGCGATGTGCGCCTGGTAGGCCTGCAGCTTTTCCTTGTTCTCGGCCTTGGTGTAGTACTCCGGATCCGGCAGGCCCAGGCCGCCCTGCGAGGCATAGGCCATCACCATCGAGGAATCCTTGAAGTCGGCCTCGCCACCGAAGCCGAACAGGAAGTTGCGGCCCTTGGTGGCACTGGCGCTCAGGTAGTCGACGACCGCTTCCTTGCTGGCCAGGCCGTCGATGGCGGTCAGGTCGGCCTTGATCGGCTCGATACCCTGGGCATTGACCTTGGCCTCGTCCATGCCGGTGGCCCACAGGTCGCCGACGATCTTCTCCACGCCGGTGGCGTTGGCATGCGCGGCGGCCTGTTCGGCCAACTGGCGCTGCACGGCGGTGGAACGCTCGTCCAGCATTTCGAACGCGCCCCAGCTGGTGCGATCGCCCGGGATGGTGTTGGCGGCCAGCCACTTGCCGTTGGCGTAGCCGGTGAAATCGGCGCAGGCGTTCTTGCTGGTGTCCAGATCCGCGAGCAGGAAGCGGTTCACCGGCGGCAGTTTGCTCTCGTCCAGCTTCAGTTGCAGCTCGCCGCTGTCGGCGCCGGCCTTGGCGGCGGCGTCGGGGGAGGCGGCTTCGTTGGGCTTGGAGCAGCCGGCGAGGGCCGCGGTGACGGCCAGGGACAAGAGCAGTATCTGCGGTTTACGGAAGGTCACTTTCAACTCCGGCCCGGAAGGGCATTGGGATAGGTCTGTCCAGATGGACGTGCGCGGACTCTACTCCCCGCCCGGGAGGACGGGGGGGTGTCGAAGGTCATGGTAAGCGGGCGGCCCGCAAGGGCACGTCATGGCCCGGGCGCAGGGCCATGCTAGGGTTTCCGGACATTGCGGGAGTCGAGAATGCGGATCGAATTCCATGGCGCGGCCGGCGAGGTGACCGGTTCGATGCACCTGCTGCACGCGGCGGGCAAGCGGATTCTGCTGGACTGCGGGATGATCCAGGGCAGCCGCGAGGCCGAGGCGCGAAATGCCGATCCGTTTCCGTTCGATCCGGCGGCGCTGGACGCGCTGGTGGTCAGCCACGCCCATATCGATCACATCGGCCGGATACCGCTGCTGGTGCGGCGTGGATTCCGCGGCCCCATCCACGCGCAGGCGGCCACCGCCGAGTTGATGCCGGTGATGCTGATGGATTCGGCCTCGCTGGCCGAAGTCGACGCCGAACGCGCCAATCGCCGCCGACGCCACGATGAGCCGGAAATCCAGCCGCTGTACGACCGCGAGGACGTGCAGGCGGCGATGGCGCAGGTCCGTCCGCTGCCCTACGACCAGCGACAGCCGATCCTGCCGGGCGTCGACCTCGCGTTCCGCGACGCCGGCCATATTCTCGGCTCCAGCATCGTCGAAGTGTGGGCGGACGGGCGCAAGCTGGTGTTTTCCGGCGATCTGGGCCAGAAGGGCACGCCGATCCTGCGCGATCCCTCGCAGGTGCGCGAGGCGGATCTGGTCCTGATGGAGTCCACCTACGGCGATCGCAACCACCGAGATCGTCCGGCCACGGTGCGCGAGCTGGGCGACGTTCTCGAGCAGGCCTGGGCCGATCGCGGCAACGTGCTGATTCCCGCGTTCGCGGTGGGGCGCAGCCAGGAACTGCTGTATTGGTTCGCGCATCATTGGGACGAATGGAACCTGTCGCGCTGGCGCGTGTTCCTGGACAGCCCGATGGCGGGCAAGGTGGTGCAGGTATACGGACGCCACCATGACCTGTTCGACATGGAAGCGCAGGAAGTCTGGCGCGGTTCGCCCAATCCGTTCCGCCTGCCCAACCTGCACATCACCGAGAGCACCGCCGAGTCGATGGCGATCAACCAGATCGCCAACGGCGCGATCATCATCGCCGGTTCCGGCATGGCCAACGGCGGTCGCATCCAGCATCACCTGGCCCACAATCTCGAGCGCCAGCGCACGCATGTGGTGTTCGTCGGCTACCAGGCCGAGGGTACGCTGGGAAGGCGGCTGGTCGATGGCGCGCGCTGGGTGCGCATCCATGGACGCGATCACCGCGTCAATGCGCAGTGCCACACCGTGGGTGGCCTGTCCGCGCATGCGGATCAGCAGGGGCTGTTGGCGTGGTACGGCGGTTTCGAACCTTCGCCACCGGTGGTGCTGGTGCATGGCGAGGATCGCGCGCGCGAGGCCCTGGCCGGTGAGCTGGGCGAGCGTTTCGGGGTGAGCGCGGAACTGGCGCGCCCGGGGATGCGGCTGGACGTCTGACGTCCGGCCGCGACCTCCCTCAGGGCATCGCGGCGGCGTGGCTGACGCTGCGGTTGCGACCTGCCTGCTTGGCCTGGTAGAGCGCGGCGTCGGCGCGTTCGAACACTTCGGCCGCGTCCGGGGTGTCGCCGGCCTGGGTGGTGTGGATGCCGATGCTGGCGGTGAACGGTGGCGCATCGAGCGCACGCTCGGTACGCGCGGCCAGGTTGGCCAGATCGACATGGATGGTGGTGGCGATGGTCGCGGCCGCCTGCGCGGAGGTCTCCGGCAGCAGCACCGCGAATTCGTCGCCGCCCAGGCGCGCGATCACGTCGCGTGGGCGCCGCGCGCGCCCGCGCAGCACCCGCGCCAGCAACCGCAGCACGGCGTCGCCACTGGCATGGCCCTGGCTGTCGTTGAGCTGCTTGAAGTGATCGATGTCCAGCAGCAGCAGCGACATCGGCAGGTGGGTGCGCTGGATCGCGCGCAGTTCCTGTTCAAGCGCGTGGTTGAACTTGTTGCGGTTGGCCAGGCCGGTCAACGGATCGGTCTGCGCGGCGCGCTGGGTGCGGCGGATCAGCCGGTACACCCATACCGAGGCGCCGATGGCCAGCACCAGCAGGGTGGCCGAGGCGGGGAACCACAGGCGCGCGAACTGCAGCAGCAGCAAGGACAGCAGCAGGGTCAGGAGAATGGTGGCCAGCGCCGGCCGCCAGATCTGGCGGAACGCCGCGAAGCCGCACAGCAGCATGGGCAGGGAAACCAGCAGGATCGACAGCAGCAGTTGCCCGCCCAGCGACATCGGGGTGATCGCGCTGCCCTGGATCAGCATGTTGAGGACGTTGGCTTCGTATTCCACGCCGGTCAGTCCGCGCCCGCCGCGCTGGCCCGGCGCCTTGACGGTATCGCCCATGCCCATCGCGGTGGTGCCCACCAGGATCCAGCGCCCGCGCAGCAACGAGGCCGGTACCCGCTGGTGGATGACGTCGGTGTACGAGACCTGGGGGAATCCGTTGGGCGGCCGCGCGTAGGGAATCAGCACGCGATGGTCGCGCACCCAGCGTTGCGGCGACGCCTGTTCCTGATCCGAAAGACGTTCTCCAGGCAGATCGTCGTTCTGGGGCAGTGGCTGATCCAGTTGGCTCAGGGCCAACGCCAGCGCCGGCCAGCGCGGCGAGCCCTGGCCGGCGCGCAGGTAGGCGCTGCGCACCACGCCATCGTCGTCCGCGGCCAGATCCACATGGCCCAGTGATGCGACCGAGGCGGAGAATTCCGGAATCGGCAGCAGCTCCACCAGCGGTCCATTGACCTGGGTGGCCTCGGCCAGCACCGGCAGCACCACCTTGCCGTGCCGGCTCATCGCCCGGGCGAGCAGGGCGTCGCCTTCCGGATCGAACAGCGCCGGCTCGGACAGCAGCAGGTCCAGGCCGATGCCGCGCACGCCGATGCGCCCCAGTTCGTCGACCAGCCGGGCATGCTGGCGCCGCGACCATGGCCAGCGTCCAAGTTCGCCGAGGCTCTTTTCGTCGATGGCGACGATGGCGATGCGGTTGTCGGCTTCCTCCGCGGCCAGGGGACTCAGCTGATCGTAGAGCCACTGATCCATCCGGGCGACCAGTCCGGTCAGGATCAGGCAGGCCACGATCGCCGACGCGCCCAGCGCGATCAGCAGGCGGCTCCTGGGCTTGGGTGTGGAGGGCGAAGTGATCATAGGCTCAGCAGGATCAACAGCGCGCCCGCGCCGACGCCCACGCGGCACAGGCGACACGGCAGCTTGATCTTCTGGGCGGGAGCGAACTCGCCGACCTCGCCATCGGTGTCGATGGCCTGCGCGCGCAGGTACCAGGTGCCGCCGGCGAGCTTGGGCAGGGTGATTTCGGGCTGTTCGACCACCTCGTCCACCCGCGGCCGTTCGAAGGAGGGCGAACGCGACATCTGGAAGCGGTAGCGCTGGCCAGGCTGGCCGGCGCGCCAATGGAACGTGATGTCACTGGCGCGTGCGCCGTCTTCGTCCAGATCGATATCGTCGATCGGATCGAGCGGCCTGACCGTGAACTCGATGGCGTCTCCAAACGGCCCCTTCTTCCCCTGGGCATCGATGCTGCCCACGCGCCAATAGTACGCGCCGGCGGCAAGCGGCTCTGAGACGGTGATCGCTTCTCCGCGCACGTCGCCGCCCTGCGCGACGGGATTGCGGAACTCGGGGTTGTCCGCCACTTCATAGCGGTAGCGGTGGGCCTCCGGCGCCTGCGTCCAGCGCAGCGCCGGACGGTCCTGGCGGACCAGGCTGCCGGCCACGGGGGCGACGGCATAGGGCGGCACCGGGCGTCCCTCGATCCCGAACGCGACATCCGACTCGCGGCCTTCCAGTCCCTGGCCGTCGATGGCGCTGACCCGCAGGTGATACCGCCCCGGTTCCAGCGCGGGCGCGGTCACCGAAGGAGCGTCGACGGCGAGATCGGCCGTCAGCGCGGCGAAATCCTGATGGCGGCTGATCAGGATCCGGTAGCCGCTGGCGCCAGCGACCGCGGGCCAGGCGAATTGCGGGCGGACGCTGTCCTGCTGCGCGGTGATCGAGGACAGGTCCGGTGCGGGCAGCAACGCGAGCGGCCGCAGCGGGTCGCCATCGCCGGCCTGCGCACGGGTGCCGAATCCGGGCCTGAGCAAGGTGGCGCGCCGGCCGGAGGTCACCGCGACGTGCCCGTCCAGCACTTCCGCACGTGTTCCCTGTTCGCCGGCATGGATGCGGAAGCGGGTACCCCGCACGGCCGAAGAGGCGGTGGGGGTATCGACAATGAATTGATCGCCCGCGCCGCGCAGGCGTCGGACCTCGTTGTTGGCGCGGCCGCGCTGGAGGCGCACGCGGGTGTCGACCATGCCGGTGCGGCCATAGCGGGTGAGCCGATCCAGCACCAGTTCGCTGCTTTCGCGCAGGCGCAGGCGGGAGCCGTCGGCGAACTGCAGGCTCAGCGAAGCGCCGAGCGCGGTCAGCAGGCGGCTGCCGGTGCCCAGTTCCATGCCTTCGCTGACGGGGCGCTCCGCGCCGGCGGAGCTGACCGCGGTGGCATTGCCGACCAGCGCGATCACCCGCGCCTGCGCCGGCTGTTGACGCAGCCAGGTCAACGGAATGCGCAAGCGAAGACCAGGCGCGAGCCGGTAGGGATCGGCGATATGGTTATGCTGTTGAAGCCGATGCCAGTCGACTCCGGGTTTGAGATAGGCGCCACCGAGATCCCACAGGGTGTCGCCGGGCCGAACCCGGTAGATCCAGTCCTCGGCGAATGCGGGGACGCAGGCCGACGCCAGGGCCAGCAGCAGCCCCGCGCGGATTCCCATCCTCCGGACGAACGTCGTGATCGCCAAGCCTGTCCCCTGCCATCCAGTTTGCGTGCTTAGTCACAATTATAGGCGAGCCTGCCGCCGGACAGTGGCCGGTACCGGCCCCGGCTTCCGTTGTGGGGCGTTGGCCGGAGCGCGGCCGTGAGCGGGGTGGCCCGCGATGTGCTGCTGATCGGCGGCGGCCACAACGGCCTGGTCTGCGCCGCCTACCTGGCGCGGGCCGGCCTGAAGGTGACCGTGCTGGAACGTCGCGGGGTGCTGGGCGGGGCGGCGGTCACCGAGGAGTTCCATCCCGGTTTCCGCAATTCGGTGGCTTCCTATACGGTTTCGCTGCTGCAGCCCCGGGTCATCGCCGATCTGGAGCTGGCCCGCCATGGCCTGCGGGTGGTCGAGCGCCGGCGCAACAACTTCCTGCCGCTGCCGGACGGCGGCTACCTGCTGACCGGCGGTGGCCAGACCCGCGCCGAGTTCGCCAGATTCTCCGCCCGCGACGCCGAACGCCTGCCGGCCTACGAGGCCCGGCTGGACGCCATCGCCGACGTGCTGCGCGCACTGGCGCTGGAACCGCCGCCGAACCTGACCGACGGCGGCTGGTGGAAAGCGCTGCCGGAACTGCTGCGTACGGCGCGTCTGGGCCGGAAGCTGCATGCGCTGGACGAGACCCTGCGCCAGGAATTGCTGGATCTGTTCACCATCTCGGCCGGCGAGTACCTGGATCGCTGGTTCGAGAGCGAACCGGTCAAGGCGCTGTTCGGTTTCGACGGCGTGGTCGGAAATTACGCCAGTCCGTACACACCCGGCTCGGCCTACGTGCTGCTGCACCACGTGTTCGGCGAGGTAAACGGAGTCAAGGGCGCCTGGGGCCACGCCATCGGCGGCATGGGCGCGATCACCCAGGCGATGGCCGGTGCGGCGCGCGCGGCCGGCGCCGAGTTGCGTACCGGCGCCGGCGTGCGCGAAGTGCTGGTGGAACAGGGACGCGCGGTCGGCGTGGTGACCACCGATGGCGAGATCCTGCGCGCGCGCGCGGTGGTCGCCAACGTCAATCCCAAGCTGCTGTACGAACAACTGATGCGCGCGGACAACGTGCCCGCGCCGACCCGCGAACGGATGGCGAATTGGCGTTGCGGTTCCGGCACCTTCCGCATGAACGTGGCGTTGTCGCGCCTGCCGGATTTCACCGCCTTGCCGGGCGAGGGCGATCACCTGACCGCCGGCATCATCCTCGCGCCGAGCCTGGACTACATGGATCGCGCCTATCGCGACGCACTGGCGTACGGCTGGTCGCGCGAGCCGATCGTGGAGATGCTGATTCCCTCCACGCTGGACGATTCACTCGCGCCGCCCGGCCGGCATGTCGCCAGCCTGTTCTGCCAGCACGTGGCGCCGGTGCTGCCGGATGGACGCAACTGGGACGATCACCGCGAGGAAGTCGCGGACCGGATGATCGCCACGGTGGATCGCTTCGCGCCCGGCTTCGCCGATTCGGTGCTGGGTCGACAGGCATTGAGCCCGCTGGATCTGGAACGCACCTTCGGATTGATTGGCGGAGACATCTTCCACGGCGCGCTTTCGCTCAACCAGTTGTTCAGCGCCCGCCCCATGCTGGGTCAGGCGGGCTATCGCGGCGCCGTGCCCGGACTCTATCTGTGCGGCGCCGGCACCCATCCGGGCGGCGGCGTGACCGGCGCGCCGGGGCATAACGCGGCACGCGTGATCCTGGCCGATCTGAAGTGACGCTCAGCGCCCGCGAAACAGATCCGCGATGGCGATGGCGGTGCGATAGGGCTCTGGTTCGTTGCGATTGCTCAGAAGGATGACCGTGAGCTTTTCCTTCGGATAGCGCACGATCACGTTGCGGAAACCGATGCTCTCGCCGGAGTGCCAGACCGCATCGCCGTTGATGCGCCAGCCGAAGCCGTAATAGGGCACGTCCGGTTCGCTGGTTGGCGTGGCATGGCTGAAGGCGAGATCCAGCGATGCCTTCTTCAGCAGACGCTCGTCATACAGCGCGGCGTCCCAACGGGCCAGATCCCGGATCGAGGAATAGATGCCGCCATCGCCGAGCACCGCGCTGGTCGGACTCTGGTCGGTGCGTTCCCAGCGGCCATCGGTTTCGCTGTAGCCATATGCCCGGTTGACCACGGTGGAGACGCCTTCCTCCAGCGCCACCGTGTCGGTCATGCCCAGCGGCAGGAAGACGCGCTGGCGAAGGAAGCTGGCGAAATCCTGCCCCGAGGCCTTGCCGACGATCAGCGCCAGCAGCGCGTAGCCGCTGTTGCTGTAGCGATACGACGTACCGGGCGCGAAGTAGGTGCGATCCTGTCCTTCCAGGATGTGCAGCACGTCGATGTCGTGCAGCTGCCCCGTCAGATCCGCGGGCATCGCGTCCTCGTAGTCGATCAGGCCGGAGGTGTGGCTGAGCAGGTGGCGGAGCGTGATCCTGTCGGCGGTGGCCGGCAGCGAGGGCAGCCAGCGCTTGATCGGATCGTCCAGCTTCAGCTTGCCGTCCTCGGCCAGCATCAGGATGCTCGCGGCGGTGAACTGCTTGGTCACCGAGGCGAGGCGGTAGTTGGTCTCCGGCGAGGCCGGCACGCGATCTTCCAGGTTGGCCAGGCCGAAACCGCGTTCGACCACCGGCTGGCCATCCTTCAGCACCAGCAGCGAAGCGCCCGGCAACTGACCGTCGTAGCGCTGCATCAGGGTGGCGATGGCGGCGTCGCGTCCGGCATCCGCACCACCGGCTTGCGCATGCGCGCTCATCGGCAGGGACAGCGTCGCCATCAGCAGCAAGGGCAGCATCCGCATGGTCCGCGACAGGTTCATCCAGCCTCTCCCCGGTTTGAATGGAAGCCGGAGCATAACGGGTTGCGGGCGGGGGGCGCAGGGCGGAGCGGATGACGGAGCGGAGCAGGCTCCGCTCTACGCGGGCGCGTCCCGCGTCCGACCGATCAGTCCGCCGCCGCTTCCAGCCGCAACTGACGTTCGCGATCCTCGCCCAGGTAGCGACGGATGGCATGCCGCATCAGGTACAGCAGCGGAATCAGCGCGATCGCGGCGAGCATCTTGTAGACATAGTTGACCGAACTGACCGCCAGGAACAGCGAGGTCGGCCACTTCTGCGGCCCCAGCACGAAGGCGATCCAGATGACCACGAAGCTGTCGACCAGCTGCGAGATCGCGGTCGAGCCGGTGGCGCGCAGCCAGACCATGCGCTCGCCGGTGGCGGCCCGGATTCGATGGAACACCGCCACGTCGATCAGCTGTCCGATCAGGAAGGCGATGATCGAACCGACGATCGACCACATGCCCTGGCCGAAGATCGCGGCGAACGCGGCCTGGTAGTCCGGCACGCCCTGGTGCTCGGCGGCCTTGACCCACCAGCCGGCCGGCGCCGTGGCGATGGCGAGGAAGGCGAACACGAAGCCATAGACGATCAGCGCCACCGCCATCCAAGAGATGAAGCGCACGCCGCGACGGCCGAAGAACTCGTTGATGGTGTCGGTGAGGATGAACACGAACGGCCACAGCAGGGTGCCGACCGTGAAGTTGAGCGAGCCGCTCTGCCCGAACAGGTTCCATTCCAGCGGCGCGATGCCGAGGGTGTCCTCCAGGGCGAAGATCTTGACCCCGATGAACTCGGCCAGCACCGCGTTGACGCAGAAGAACGCCGCCAATGCGATGAACAACCGTACCGCGCGATCATCGAGGGTACGGCCATTCATCGTCGTCATCGATCAGCGCTCTCCCGCGCGGGTGAAAGGCATGGATTCGGGCGAGACCGCGCCGCCGGAGATGATGAAACTCATCGCCTGATCGACCGTCCAGTCGGTCGGGGTCAGCAGTTCCACCGGCACGATTTCCAGATAACCCGAGGTCGGGTTGGGCGTGGTTGGCACGTACACCGCCGCCAGCTCGCGGCCGGTGCCTTCCTCGCGGATCACCCGCGTCACCAGGCCCACCGACTTCATGTCGCGATGCGGAAAGTCGATCAACACCACGCGCTGGGTGCTGCCTGGCTTGGTCTGCAGGATGTCCAGCAACTGGCGCGCGCTGGTGTAGATGGTGCTGGCCAGCGGAATGCGCAGCACCAGCAGTTCGAACCAGCGCAGCAGCTGCTGGCCGATCACGCGGCGGGCGAGCACGCCGACCGCCAGGATTGCCAGCAGGGTGGCGGCCAGGGCGATCGTGTTCTGCACCCACTGCGCGTTGAACCAGCCCAGCGCCTGCGGGAACGAGGCGGCGATCTGGTGCGAGGCGGGGCCGACGAAGGGTTTGCTGATATCGGAGAGCAGCACGAACACGAACTTGACCACCACCCAGGTCAGCCAGATCGGCAACAGGGTGAGCAGACCGGTCAGGAACAGGCGCTGCAGGGAAGGGCGGGAGGCGGGGTCGGGGGGCATGGCGGCTATTGTAGGACCTGGCCTGGCCGGCGTGCGGGCTTTGCTACGCTGGGCCGGAGAACGCTGTGGGGAGCGATATGAAACGGAGTTTGCAGTTTTTGTCGGTGACTGCACTGGCGCTGGCGGTGCTGGTGGGGGCGCTGTTCGCGGTGTCGTGGCTGTTCTGGCCCACGCGCGCCCAGGAGCAGGCGCTGGCGATGCTCACCGCTCCGGTCCCGGAACCGCCGGGTCGAAATGCCTTCGCCGATGTCTGGCTGTTGCGCTATGACCTGCCGGCGGAAGCGCGCGAGCGGATCGCGGCCGAGGATGTGGCGCGCTTCAACCAGCGCCCGGCGGTGCCCGATGACGCCGCTTCCGCCGAGCCCTTTGTCAGTGGCGCCGAAGCCGGACATCGGGAAGAAAAACTGCCGCCTTCGTCCGACCATGGTTGTGGACTGCGCGCGCCGGATTGCCTGGGGCGCGTGCGGGATGACCCGGACAAGGCGGCCGCGCTGTTGTCCGCGCATGCGGGATTGTTGCAGCGAAGCCGGGACGCGCTGGAACACAACGACTATCTCCGGAGTCGGTTCCGCATGCAGGTCGACATGCCCTTTGCCATTACAGCGATGAGTGACGGTGCCACGCTCATGCGTATCGACGCGGCGCTGGCATTCGTGCGCGGCGAACGGGAGCGTGGCGTGGAGGGTGCCTGCCGGAGCGTTGTCGCCTGGCGGCGCTGGATGCGGCAGCCGGATCTGCTGATCGACGCGATGCTGGGCGATGCCGCGATCCGTGGCTGGCTTGAACTGCAAGGCCAGATGCTGGCCGAGCTGCCAGCGGACGTGCCGTTGCCGGCGGCCTGCCGGTCATTGCGCGAACCGCCTCCCCTGACGGACGACGCGATGTGCAGGGTGATCAAGCGCGAGTTCGAATTTTCGCGGCCCATGTTCGAACGGGATGGCGCCGGTGGAGCGGCGACATGGGGAGCGTCCACCGGCAGGAAGATACCGTTCGTGTACCGGCCGCACGCCACGCAGGCGATGATTGCCGAGACCATGACGTGGCCCTGCGGCGAAGCGGCCCATCGCCAACGCCTGGCGGATCAGCCGGTGACCGTCCCCGCGCCGGCGGCGCGGTTGCGGCTGGAGTGCGTCGCCAACAGCATGGGATGCATCCTGAATGACATCGGTCGGCCCGCCATGGCGCCTTACCAGCATCGCCTGCAGGACCAGCGCGCACGCCTGAACCTGATGGCGACGCTGCTGTGGCTGCGTGAGCAGCCAGTCGATGGACGCACGCTGGCTCGGCGCGTGGCGGCCAGGCCCGTGGCGTTGCGGCAGGGGCGGGACATCGAAGTGGTGGAGGACCGCCTGCGCATCCCGCTGTTCGACGCGGGCGAAAAAGCCTATTGGGAACTCGCCGTGCCGGAGGCGCTGCGCTAGGCCCGCGGCTCTTCCGGGGAGCCGGTGCGACCCGGCGCGCGTGCCTGCGTGGAACGAGGCGTCAGCGCGTATGCAACCGCGCGTGCTCGGCCGATTCCGCTTCGATGAAGGCCGCGATCATGGCGCGATAGGTGGCCTCGATCACCTCGGGATTGCCGCCCTGCGCGATGGCCAGTGCGCGTACGCGTTCGATGATGGCCGCCACCCGTTTCGGCGCCTGCACCTCGTCGGTGTTCCGCTTGAAACGTGCCGCCTGTTGCACATAGGCGCCGCGTTCGGCCAGAAGCCCGACCATCCGCTGATCCAGCGAATCGATGTGGGCGCGGACTTCGTCCAGGGAGGTACAGTCGATGATGTCCATGCGTCAGGTACTGGAGAAGGAAGGTCGCATCATCCAGCGTCCCGACGCGGGGCGCCAGCTTCCGGATCGGGGGTGATGGGCTCGGGTGTCCCGGCCTGGCGCTGCCGTCTGGCGGATCACCGCCGGGCCCGTGCCCGCGATGCGGCCGGCGCGCTCACGCGCGCGCCCTCGGCTTCAGCCGCACGTAAATCTGCTTGCGGACCCGCGCGACCACTTCGCCCTGCGCGTCGACCACGTCCACCGGCAGCCAGCGCAGGTGCTTCTCGCCGTTGGCGGCTTCGGCGCGGATGTCATCGAGCATGGCTTCGTCCACGCGGAACTCGGCATGCACGGTGCCCTTGCCGGGTTTGACGAATTCGATCTCGCCGGCCTTGTCCCAGACGAAGTAATCGCCGCCCAGGCATTCCTTCACCAGGATCATCCAGAACGGATCGGTCATCGAGAACAGGCTGCCGCCGAAATGGGTGCCGACGTAGTTGCGGTTCCAGGGACGCATCCGCATCTCCACCCGCGCGCTGCGCCAGTCGTCGGCCATGCGGGTGACGTGGATGCCACTGAACAGGAATGGCGGCCAGACATTGAAGATATGGCGAAGGGTGGAGGCTTTCATGGCCGGGCGTGGGGACGGACGGGCTTCCAGCCTACCATACGTATAGGTATGGTTTGTCCATCCGTCCCCGTGCCGAGGCGCCTAGCGCTGTTCGAGCAGAGCGTCCGCCAGTTCATCCGCCATGTCTCCGGAGTCGGCGACACGGAGCGGGACTCCGAATGCTTTTTCCAACTGGGTTGCCCGGGCCCGTTCCGCGCTGCGCCTGGCCGCATCCAGTTCGATCGTGATCATGCCCTTGCAGGATTCCGCGAGGACGTCCCGATTGCGCTTGAGCCACAGCGCCCGTTGCTTGCGTTCTTCCTGGGCCTGACGCATCGCGTCGCCGTCGAGCTGCTCCAGGTCGGCGTGATGACCGGGCGGGAAGATGATCACGAACGGCTGCGCGCGCCCGATGAGCGCTTCCATTTCCCGTTGCCACTGGGAGGCGACGCCAGCCTGTTTCTCCCTGGGCGTCGCGCGCACGAAGGGAAAACGGGAATCGTCGTGAAGCTCGAAGCGGAATCGACCGTCGGTCATGGGGGGTCTCCTGTATCCAGATGAATGAAGGACGCGGAGGCTGGCGGCCGGCAGGTGGCGGGCGAGCGCGTGGGTCATGCGTGCGACCGTGACGGGGGAAGCCCGCCTAGTGACGGTCACGTCTCCGGAATGGTCCGGAGCGGTTGGCCCGGGAAATATCGCCGCGGGCGGTGCTGGAATGATAACGGTATCTGGCCTATAAGTACTGGAATATGGCCAAGCGCAAAACTGCCCGGGAAACGGATGACAGGGACTACAGCGAATGGCGCGAGGGGCCATGGCTGATCGCCACGCGCGGGGACATGGCACCGGGAGGCGGGCGTCGACTGGGCGCCCGGGAGTACGACTGGCATCACCATGTACGCGCCCAGGTGTTCTGCGTCGAGGCCGGCCTGATCCATGTGCAGACCTCGCAGGGCTCCTGGTTGCTTCCACCCCATCGGGCCGGATGGATGCCGGGTGGCGTGTCGCACAAGGTCAGCACCAGCGGCACGTTGAGCGGATGGACATTGTTCGTCGCGCCGGACGCCTGCGAAGGATTGCCGCCGCAGCCATGCGTGATCGGGATCAGCGATGTGCTGCAGGCGCTGGCGCGGCGTGCGGCCGATTGGGACAAGCAACGGCCCATGGCGCCTGATCAGGCGCGGATTGCCGCCGTCATCCGTGACGAGATCGCGCGCGCGCCGCGCGAATCGCTGCACCTGCCGATGCCGCGGGATCCGCGCATGGTGCGCGTGACGCGCGCGCTGCTGGCCGAACCCGACAGCCCGCGCACACTCGACGACTGGGCCGCTTTCGGTGCGATGTCCCCAAGGACGATGCGCCGTCTGATTCTTGCCGAAACGGGTTTGACCTTCGCCCAGTGGCGCCAGCAGGCGCAGTTGACCCACGCGCTCGAGATGCTGGCGGGCGGCGATGGTGTCGCGGATGTTGCCGACGCGCTGGGATATGCCTCGCCCAGTAATTTCATCGCCATGTTCCGGCGTGCCTTCGGCGACTCTCCCGCGCGCTACTTTTCAAGGCGGCGCTGAAAAAAAAGCCCGGCTGGGGGCCGGGCAGTTGAGGGCGACGCTTGTCGAATTCGTCGACCTGACTCGACCGAGAGAGGAGTGGTCGGGGTGAGCCACTTTGCCGTCGTCGTGCCGATGACGGTTATCCACGAACGATGAAATGGCTGTGCGGCGATGCGCGTTGTCGCGGCCACTCCGTTGGAGCCAGGCATGGACTCCTATACCAGGATCCGGTCTTCGCGACGCATACGCGCTTCCTGATGGAATCTGCCGCGCCAATTCGTTTTCCATGCACAACTTCATTGTGAAGTTCCCGTTAGTTTCCTTCGGCAGGACGCCGGGCCCCGCATGCCTGTTCGCGGCACGTCCCGACGACGTCCATCTCCATTCATCCGATTCACTGCCGAGAGCGCCAATGACCAACCACCGGAATCAGAAACATCTCTCCAAAGGACTGCGCCGTACCGCCCTGTGTGCCGCGCTGGGTTTGTGCTTCGCGGGCGGCGTGCACGCGCAGTCCAATTCATCGGGTGCGATCGTGGGACGCGCCGCCGCGGGCGAGACCATCACCGTCACCAATCCGGCCACCGGTTTCAGCCGCGCCATCACCGCCGGCAGCGATGGCAGCTACCGGTTCTCCGCGCTGCCCACCGGGCAATACACCATCACCTCGGGCAGCGGCGGCAACCGCACCGTGACGGTCAGCGTCGGCACGGCATCGACCGTCGACTTCGCCGCGCGCGATGCTTCCACCCTGGATACCATCACGGTGGTCGGCGGATCTTCCATCAATCCCATCGACGTTTCGTCGGTGGAGTCCACCACCATCCTGACCGCCGAACAGATCGCCAAGGTGCCGGTGGCGCGCGACGCCACCAGCGTGGCACTGCTGGCGCCGGGCACGGTGCGCGGCGACGTGGCGTTCGGCAACCTGGCTTCGTTCGGTGGCTCTTCGGTGGCCGAGAACCAGTACTTCATCAACGGCTTCAACATCACCAATTCGTTCCGCAGCCTCAATTTCTCGCAGGTGCCGTTCGAGGCGATCGCCGAGCAGCAGGTCAAGACCGGAGGCTACGGCGCGGAATTCGGGCGTTCGCTGGGTGGCGTGATCAACCAGGTGACCAAGCGCGGTGGCAATGACTTCCATGCCGGCGCGAGCGTCTACTACACCCCGGACTCGCTGCGCGAGAAGACCCGCAGCACCTATCTGGCCAATCCGCTGGCCTGCGGCCCCGCACCGTACATCGCCTGCACGAAAGGGCAACTGCGCCAGGACAGCAGCCGCGACAGCACCTGGGACGTCGAAGGCTCGGTGTGGGCCAGCGGCGCGCTGATCCAGAATCGCCTGTTCGCCTACGGCCTGATCGGCTACAAGCGGCAGGAGCAGAAGTTGTGGGGCAACGTGCTGTCCAGCACCAACGTCGACAACTCCGTCAAGACGCCGACCTGGCTGTTGAAGATGGACTGGCAGATCAGCGACAACCACCTGCTCGAATTCACCGGCTTCTCCGACAAGGCCGACACCGAGACCACGGTCTACGGCAACACGATCGGCGTCCTTGATCGGCAGGCGCTGATCGGCACCTCGTACGGCGAGCAGGGTGGCGAGAACTATGTGCTGAAGTACACCGGCTACCTGACTGACAGTTTCACCCTGTCGGCGCTGTACGGGCATGGCGAGTTCTCGCGCGGTCAGTATCTGCGGACGGCGTCCGGCGTCGATGTCCGCTACAACGGCGATCTGCACCAACCCGCCACCGGTTGCCCGATCATCGTCGATGCCCGTCCATCCTCGCGCCAGCAGGCCACCGGTGTGTACGCCAGCCAGTGCAACCTGACCGGTGGCGCGATTCCGCGCTCCGACTCCGGCGATACCCGCGACCAGTTCCGCATCGACGCCGAATGGCTGCTGGGCGATCACCGCCTGCAGTTCGGCGTGGACATCGACAACTTCGAGTCGGTGGCGGGCACGTCGACCGAAGGCGGCCGCGTATGGCGCTATTCGACCCTGGCCGACGGCACCGACATCGTGCGCGAGCAGATCGTCAACCAGGGCTCGGTGAACGAGGTCAAGCAGCGCGCCCTCTACGTCCAGGACAATTGGAACGTCACCGACAATTTCGTCGCCTATCTCGGCGGCCGATGGGACACGTTCGACAACCGCGACGGGTTCGGCAACACCTTCGTGAAGGTGAGCAACCAGTTCGGCCCGCGTCTGGGTTTTGCCTGGGACGTCAACGGCGATTCGAGCTTCAAGCTGTTCGGCAACGCCGGCCGCTATGCGCTGCCGCTGACCTCGGACGTGGCCACCCGCGGCGCGTCGGCGTCGCTGTTCACCCGCCAGCAATTCACCTTCACCGGCGTGGATCCGGAAACCGGCGCGCCGCTCGGCCTGGTGCCGCGGGTGGGACCGCCGGGCCAATTGCAGTACATCAACGGTGAGTTCGGCGAGCCCAAGAATCCGTTGACCGTGGCGGCCAAGGATCTGGATCCGATGTACCAGGACGAATTCATCCTGGGCTTCCAGGCCGCGCTCGGCGATCACCTGTCACTGGGTGTGCGCGGCATCTACCGCAAGCTGAAGGCGGCGATCGACGACAACTGCGACTACACCGCGATCCTGGAGGCCGCGGGCTTCCATCTGGACGAAGACGATGGCTGGCTCGATGGCCAGGGCCGCAGCCCCGCGCTGCCGAGCGCCGGCTTCCCGTACTGCCGCATGTTCAATCCAGGCAAGGACGCGGTGTTCCTGACCGATCTGTACGGCGACGGCAAGTTGACCGAGGTGCGCGTCAAGGGCGATCGCCTGGCCCCGAAGGCCAAGCGTTCGTACCAGGCCGTGGAGATTTTCCTGGACGGCAACTGGGACAAGGTATTCCTGCAGGGCTCGTACACCTACGCCAAGAGCAAGGGCAATACCGAAGGCGGCGTGAAGTCGGACATCGGCCAGGTGAACACCAACGCCACCCAGGACTTCGACTACCTCGAACTGACCACTGATACCTTCGGCTATCTGCCCAATGATCGTCGCCACAGCCTGAAGCTGTTCGGCAACTACGAGATCACCGACGAGTGGTCGGTGGGTGGCAACCTGCTGGTCCAGTCCGGGCGGCCCATCAACTGTCTGGGCGTGCTCTATCCGTACCACGGCGATTTCCATCCCTACGGATCCTCGTTCATGCGCTGCGGCACGACCGCCGCGGGGCAGTCGGCCGATCCCGACACCGGCGAGCTCAACGGTCCGGTGGTGGCGGTGCCGCGCGGTACCAAGGGACGGCTGCCCTGGAGCTACTCGCTGGATCTCAATCTGCGTTACGCGCCCGCCTGGGCGAAGGGGCTGTCGTTCAAGGTGGACGTGTTCAACGTGCTCAACAAGCAGCGGGTGGTGTCGGTGGTCGAACAGGCGGAGGACCCGGACACCGGCCTGCCCTCGGATGTCTATCTGCTGCCCACGGCCTACCAGCCGCCGCGTTCCGTGCGCTTCATGGTGCAGTACGACTTCTGACCCGGGTTCACGGCGTGCCTGCCGTGCCGCTTCGATGGCCGCCTCCGGGCGGCCGTCGTCGTTGCGGTCCGGTGTTTGTCAGCCCGGTACGGGTACGCGCCGCGATGACGTCCGTCACCGTGGATTTGCGTTTCGTCACCGTCGGCTTGTCGGCGCGACGGCGGGTGGAGAGCATGCGGGGGTCTTGACGGGGTGGAGCGCCATGCGCGACGACACGGGCTTTGCGGATGAACTGGAAGCGGAGACGGAAATCCTCCACGCGCGTGAATCCGTCTGGCGGGAGCCGCCAGGCCAGCCGTGCGGGGTCGTCCTGATGGACGCGGAGGGATCCGACATCGTCCTGCCGCGCGCCGGTGAATGCGCGCTCTATCTGATCCACGCGTCGAGGCCGGGTGCGTTCCTCGAGCTTCCACCGGGGTGGTGGTCCATGCTGGTGCCCCTTTCAGGCTCCGTCGGCGCCACGGGCGACCGGCTGCGCTGGGACATCGAAGCGGGCCGGTGCCTGCTCTGGGACCGTCCGTTGCGGGTGATGGGAGCGCGGGCCCATGGTCGATGGCTGTGCCTGTGTGGTCCGGTGGAAGCGTGGATCCGCGTCGGCTGCGAACCGCAGGTGATGGCGGACCTGCTGGCGGACGAGATGGCGTGTCCACCGGATCTGGTGGCGCGATTGGAAGCATTGAGGGCGATGCTCGGCGCGGCGCGGGAAAGCATGGGGAGCGGAGAGCGCGGCGAGACGCGGGGCAATGGACGAAACGGCAATGCGACCGTCACCCGCAGCGTGTTCGGGGTGGCGGGAAGCATGCATGCGCAACAACAGGGGCTGCGCGCCCTGATCGAGCGTTGTCCCGGTCGCAGCCACCGACGCAAGCGCTGGTCGATGCAGCGCCTGTTGCGCATCCGTCACGCGATCATCAGCGGCCATCACGGCGAACGGATGAGCATGGACCGCCTTTCCAGTCAGGTGAGCTACTCGCGCGGACATCTCGCGCGGGTCTATCACAGCGTCTTCAGCGAGACCCCCAGTGAGTGCGCGCTCCGGATGCGCCTGCAACGCGCGCTGCATCTGGTGGAGCAGACCGGCCTGGCGTTCTGCGACATCGCCGAGTACACGGGCTTCGACAGCCAGAGTTCCTTCAGCCGCGCATTCAAGGGGCGGCACGGGATGACGCCCACGCAGGCGCGCCTGCGGCGCCATGCCTCGGCCGAGCAGGCGCCGATCTACGTGTAGCGCCGGACTTGCCCGGCGAGTGGAGTCTTCCGGAAGCGGAAGAGCCGCCCCGCGATCAGAACAGCAGCGAAGACATCCGGCGGCGATAGCGCCCGACGAGGTCCTCGTCCTCGACGACCCGGAAGGCGTCGATGAGCGCCTTTTTCGGCAGGCCGTCCTGATAGCCGCGATCCCGGCCGAGCATCTCGATGAACTGCGCCAGCGCGGCCTCGTCGTCCCCGGCGATGAGGTGGTGCACACCCAGCAGGTGGCGCGCGCGCAGATCGTCGGGATTGGCGGCGATCGCCGACGCCAGCACTTCCGCCGGCGGCGCGTCCTTGAGCGCCGACACGAACCCCAGCCGGGCGCGGGCACGGACCGCGCGGTCATCGGTGGCCAGGTTCGCGGGCAGGGCATCGAGCAACTGCTCGGCTTCCTGCGCGGCGCCGGTCTTCAACAGCGCCAGGGCCAGGTCCAGCTTCAGTTCGTCCCGGTCCGGCTCCGCTTCCACCGCGTGGCGCAGGGCCACCACCACGGCGTGCGGATCCTGCGCGAGCTCGGTGACTTCCTCGGGCTCGGCCGCGACGGCCGGCTCGATGCCATGCTGCTTGAGGAATTCGCGCAATTGTCCTTCGGGCAACGCGCCCGGGAAACCGTCGACCAGTTGCCCGTCCTTGACCAGGAACACGGTCGGCACGGAGCGGATCTGGAAGGCCGCGGCAATCTGCTGCTCCTTGTCCACGTCCACCTTCGCCAGCAGGAACGCGCCGTTGTATTCACCCGCCAGCTTTTCCAGGATGGGACCCAAGGTCTTGCAGGGACCGCACCAGGTCGCCCAGAAGTCGACCAGGACCGGGATTTCCAGCGACTTGCGCAGGACTTCGGTTTCGAAGGTTTCGGCGGTGGCGTCGAAGACGTGGGGCAGCTCGGTCATGGGAAGAGGGCGGTCGTGGACGGATGCGGCCTGAGATGGCGGCGGTTGTCGTTGGTTTCAAGCACGACGGCGGCATCGCCCCGGCCAGACCATCCACCACCCGAGATCGCATCGCATGAACCTCCTGTTCCGCCTGGCCGTCACCGGCCTGCTCCTGTGCGCTTTCCGCCCATCGTGGGCCGGCGAGGAAATCCGTCCATCCGTCGAGCGCAACGCGGCGCCTTCCGTGCAACTGGATCACTACGCCCGGTTCGAACTGAAGCCGGTCCAATTGCCGGCCCCCTACGCCGGGCAGGAGACCAACGAGAAGGCGCGTGGTTCGGTGCAGGACAATCTCCGGCAGGGACTGGGCCAGTGGGTCGCCCAGCGCAATGCCGAACCGGTCCGGGTCGAACCCGCGCGGACGCTGGTGATCGAACCGATCATCGAGAAGGTGCGCTTCATCAGTGGCGGCAAGCGCTTCTTCGCCGGCGCCTTCGCCGGCAGTTCACGCATCCTGCTGCGGCTGCGGCTGACCGACGCGGCCTCGGGCGAGGTCGTCGCCCAACCCGAGTTCTACCAGCACGCGCGCGGCATGGCCGGCGCCTGGACCGTCGGTGGCGCCGACAACGCGATGCTGGCGCGGGTGGCCAGCCTGGCCCGGGACTACGTGGCCGCCAACTACGCCGAGCAGGCGGGGGGACCGACGGGATGGGAGGAATAGCCCGGACTCCCGGGATGATCCCGGTAACGATGTAAAAAGAACTTGACATGTCCCGAACCGAATGTAAGGTTTACATTACATTCGATGGGGGATACGTCATGACGGGACATCCGGGCCGGACGATCGGCCGGTATGGCGTGATGTTGGTGGCGGGAGCCGCGCTGTGGCTGCTGATGGCCGGACCGGGGAAGGTGCTCGGTTTCGACCCCGGTCCCCTCGGCATGGTCCTGCTCGTCGCCAGTGCCTGGGCAGCCCTGTACCTGGTGCAGTTCTCCGCGCGGGACGAAGGGGAGCATGCGATCTCCCCGGGTGAATGGCGCGCCCGCATCGGCTTCGCCTTCATGCTGGGGGCGGTGGCGTACTTCGTGGCCAAGCTGGATCTGTTCGCCGGCCCCGGCGCGGTGGACAGTGCCGATGCCCGCGCGGTGGCCCGCAACCTGGTGATGCTGGGCATCGCCTGGGCGGTGCTGGGACAGGCGATGGCCTCGCGCTGGAAAGGCAGGATCCAGGAAGACGAGCGGGACCGCGAAATCGCGCGGCAGGCCGGTCACTGGGGACATGGCGTGCTGGTGATCGGCCTGATCGGACTGGCGGTCACGCTGGGTTTTTCGCCAGCGCACCGGTTGCAATGGGCAAGCCATTTCCTGCTCGCCAACCTGCTGGTGCTGGTCCTGATGCTGGGCTGGCTGTGCGAGTACGCCGTCACCGCGGTCTACTACTGGCGCGATCGCCGATGACCGGAACCCCGATCGCCAACGACATCCGCCGCCTGCGGACCGAGCGTGGCGAGATGACCCAGCAGGCGCTGGCCGATGCCTGCGGAGTGACCCGGCAAACTATCATTGCGCTGGAGGCGGGGCGCTACGCGCCCTCGCTGGAATTGGCGTTCCGCATCGCGCGGACGTTTGGCGTGGGCGTGGAAGAGGTGTTCCGTTGGGAAACGCAATGAATCGCTGGTTGCCGCTGACCGGTATCGCCGGCGCGGTCCTGTTCACCGCCACCCTCGTCGGCTTTGCGGGGGCGCTGGCGGGGTATTCGCACGTGACGCATCCGGTCGCGGTGCTGGGTGCCAAGGGCATCCCGAATGCCAATGCCTTCAATCTGCTGGGCCTGATGCTGCCGGGATTGCTGGCCTCGGCGGCGATGCTGGCGCTGCGCCAGCGACTGCCGCGCGATGCCGGCTGGATGGTGCGGATCGGCGCGCAACTGCTGCTCCTGTCCACCTTGGGTGTGGTCGCCCAAGGATTGCTGCCGCTGGACCCCGAGGATCTGCACAACGCCAGCAGCAGCTACCACGCCACCGCGTGGATGCTGTGGTGGGTCGCATTCGTGCCAGGCGTGTTGTTGTTGGCGGCGGGACTGCGGGGCCGGAGCGACTGGTGGATCGTGTCTCGCCTTGGCGTGCTGGCGGCGGCGGGCGTGCTGTTCACGGTGCTGTTCGCCGTCGACGTCCTGCCGGCCGGCATCGCCCAGCGGCTTGGCTTCGCGATCTGGTGGCTGTGGGTCGCCTGGGCGGGCTGGGCCGCGTGGCGGCGTCCGTCCGGCGCCACCTGAGCCAGCGCCACCGGAACTTCAGGATTGCCTGGACCCGGGGCGCCTGCGCTAGGGCTGCTTGAACAACACCCCATCCTTCATCACCAGCGCGGCGTCGAGCACGCGCTGGATGTCGGCGACCGGATCCCCGGGCACCGCCACGATGTCGGCGCGCTTGCCGGCCTCGATGACGCCCTGATCATCCACGCCCAGGACCTCGGCCGCGCGCACGGTGGCGGCCTGCAGCGCCTCGGCGGCGGGAATGCCGGCCTCCACCATGTAGATGAACTCGCGCGCGTTGTCGCCGTGCGGTCCCACGCCCATGTCGGTGCCGAAGGCGATTTTCACTCCGTTGCGGTAGGCCTTGGCGGCGGTGTCCTGGATCTGCGCGCCGATGCGGGCGGCCTTGGGGCGCACCACTTCCGGGAAATAGCCATCCACCTTGGCCTTTTCGGCGACGAATCGGCCGGCGTAGATCGTTGGTACGTACCAGGTGCCGTGCTGCTTCATCAGCCGCATCACCTCGTCGCTCATGTAGGTGCCGTGCTCGATGCTGGTCACCCCGCCCAGCACCGCGCGCTTCATGCCCTCGGTGCCGTGCGCGTGCGCGGCGACCTTGTAGCCGTAATCCCGCGCGGTCTCGACGATGGCCTTGACCTCATCCACGGTGAACTGCGGCGCATCGCCGGACTTGGCATAGCTGAGCACCCCGCCGGTGGCGGTGATCTTGATGACGTCGCTGCCGTCCTTGTAGCGCTGGCGCACCGCCTGGCGGGCGTCGTCGATGGAATTGATCACGCCTTCGGTCGGGCCGGGCGGGCCGATCAGATGGGCCAGATGGTCGTTGTAGCCGTTGCTGGGATCGGCGTGTCCGCCGGTGGTGGCGATGGACTTGCCGGCGGCGAAGATGCGTGGCCCTTTCACCAGGCCCTGGTTGACGGCGTCGCGCAGATGGGGCGCGATTTCACCGCCGAGGTCGCGCACGCTGGTGAATCCCGCCATCAGGGTCTTTTCGGCGTAGCCCACCGAGCGGTAGGCGAAATCGACCGGATCCAGGCGGAATCCCTCCGAATAGCTCTGCGGATTGGACTGGCCGCCCAGATGGACATGCAGGTCGGTCCAGCCGGGCAGGCAGGTGTGGCCGGCCAGATCGACGGTGCGAGCGCCGGGAACCTCCGCACGGCCCTCCAGCACCTCGGCGACGCGGCCCTCGCGGACCACCACCGTCCGCGCCGACAGCAGCTTGCCGCTGCGTGACTCGAACAGCCGCTCACATTGGAGCGCCAGCGGTTCGGCGGCGGTGGCGGATAGCGGGACGAGCAGGAAGGCCAAAGCCAGGACGGAACGGGACATGCGGGTCTCCGGAGCGGGTCCGGGCCATGGTAGCGGAGCCTCCGGGCGTGGATCCGCCAGTCGGCCCGTGACCTTCCGGAGTGGAGCCCCCTGCTGCACTGCGGTACCCTTGCCGACTTTGCCGTCGCCTTTCCCGCCTACGTCCGCCATGTCCGCTGCCGAACCCGTCGCCTACGAACCGCAATCCGTCGAATCCGCCGCCCAATCGTTCTGGGAGACTCGCCGGGCCTTCGAGGTCGACGAACAGTCCGACAAGCCCAAGTACTACTGCCTGTCGATGCTGCCGTATCCGTCCGGCGCGCTGCACATGGGGCACGTGCGCAACTACACCATCGGCGACGTGATCAGCCGCTACAAGCGGATGACCGGCCACAACGTGCTTCAGCCGATGGGCTGGGACGCGTTCGGCCTGCCGGCCGAGAACGCCGCCATCAAGAACCGCACCGCGCCGGCCAAGTGGACCTACGCCAACATCGATCACATGCGCAGCCAGCTGAAGCTGCTGGGCTACGCCATCGACTGGTCGCGCGAGTTCGCCACCTGCCGTCCGGACTACTACGTCCACGAGCAGCGCATGTTCACCCGCCTGCTGCGCAAGGGCCTGGCCTACCGCAAGAACTCGGTGGTGAACTGGGATCCGGTCGATCAGACCGTGCTGGCCAACGAGCAGGTCATCGACGGCCGCGGCTGGCGCTCCGGCGCGGTGGTCGAGAAGCGCGAGATTCCGCAGTGGTTCCTGCGCATCACCGACTACGCCCAGGAACTGCTGGACGGCCTGGACGAACTGCCGGGCTGGCCCGACGCGGTCAAGACCATGCAGCGCAACTGGATCGGTCGCTCCGAGGGCCTGGAAATCAAGTTCGCGGTGGACGGCTGCAGCGAGGCGCTGACCGTGTTCACCACCCGTCCCGACACGCTGATGGGCGTGACCTTCGTGTCGATCGCCGGCGAGCATCCGCTGGCGCTGAAGGCGGCCGCATCCAATCCGGAGCTGGCCGCGTTCCTGGCCGAACTGAAGCAGGGCGGCGTGTCCGAGGCCGAGCTGGAAACCCAGGAAAAGCGTGGCATGGATACCGGCCTGCGCGCCGTGCATCCGATCACCGGCGAGAAGCTGCCGGTGTGGGTGGCCAACTTCGTGCTGATGGGCTACGGCACCGGCGCGGTGATGGCGGTGCCCGGCCACGACCAGCGCGATTTCGAGTTCGCCACCAAGTACCTGTTGCCGATCCAGCAGGTCATCGCGCTGAAGTCGCCGCGCAACGAGGAAGAGAAGACCTACGATCCGACCACCTGGCGCGACTGGTACGGCGACAAGACCCGCGAGGATCTGGAACTGGTCAATTCCGGCGAATTCGACGGCCTGGGCTACCAGGGCGCCTTCGAGGCGCTGGCCGAGCGCTTCGAACGCCAGGGCCGCGGCCAGCGCCGGGTCAACTACCGCCTGCGCGACTGGGGCGTCAGCCGCCAGCGCTACTGGGGTTGCCCGATCCCGGTGATCTACTGCGACAAGTGCGGCGCGGTGCCGGTGCCGGATTCGCAGCTGCCGGTGGTGCTGCCCGAGAACGTCACCCTGGACGGCGTGAAGTCGCCGATCAAGGCGGATCCGGAATGGCGCAAGACCACCTGTCCGGAATGCGGCGGCGCGGCCGAGCGCGAGACCGACACGTTCGACACCTTCATGGAATCGAGCTGGTACTACGCGCGCTACACCTCGCCGGGCGCCAAGGACATGGTCGACAAGCGCGGCAACTACTGGCTGCCGGTGGATCAGTACATCGGCGGCATCGAGCACGCGATCCTGCACCTGATGTATTTCCGCTTCTATCACAAGCTGCTGCGTGACGCGCGGCTGGTGGACAGCGACGAACCGGCGACCAACCTGCTGACCCAGGGCATGGTCATCGCCGAAACCTTCTACCGCGACAACACGGACGGTTCCAAGGACTGGATCAACCCGGCCGACGTGGACGTGCAGCGTGACGAGCGCGGCCGCATCAACGGCGCGACCCTGCGCGCGGACGGCGCGCCGGTGCAGATCGGCGCGGTCGAGAAAATGTCCAAGTCGAAGAACAACGGCGTGGATCCGCAGGCGATGGTCGATCGCTTCGGTGCCGACACGGTGCGCCTGTTCTCGATGTTCGCCGCGCCGCCGGAGCAGTCGCTGGAGTGGAACGAGGCCGGCGTCGAGGGCATGGCGCGGTTCCTGCGTCGTCTGTGGACCCAGGTGCAGAAGCATGTCGCCGACGGCCAGGCGCCGGCCGCGGAGCTGGCTGCGCTGACCGCCGGACAGAAGGCGCTGCGCCGCAAGACCCACGAGACCATCGACAAGGTCGGCAACGACTACGGCAAGCGTCACAGCTTCAACACCGCGATCGCCGCGGTAATGGAACTGTCCAACGCGGTGTCGAAGTTCGACGACGCCAGCGGCAATGGTCGCGCCGTGCGCCAGGAAGCGCTGGAAGCGGCGGTGCTGCTGCTCAATCCGATCACCCCGCACGCCAGCCACGCGCTTTGGCAGGCGCTGGGCCATCCGGAAACCCTGCTGGAAGACGTCACCTTCCCGCAGGTCGACCCGGCCGCGCTGGTGCGCGACTCGGTGACCCTGGCCGTGCAGGTCAACGGCAAGCTGCGCGGCACCATAGAGGTCGCCGCCGACGCCGCGCGCGAGCACGTCGAGGCGCTGGCCCGGGCCGAACCGAACACCGCCAAGTTCCTGGAAGGGATGACCATCCGCAAGGTGATCATCGTGCCCGGCAAGATCGTCAACATCGTGGCCGGCTGATCACCGGCCACGGTTCCGTTCCGCGGCTCCTCAGCCGCGGTCTTCGGCTCCGCCATCCCGGCGAAAGCCGGGATCGTGGCGGGGCGAAACGTCCCTGGATGTCAGCGGAATCCCGCAGGTCCTGGCTTGTCCCGGCCATCCAGCGCCGCGGCGCCGGCCGCCGGTGGGCGTGAAACGGGGCAACGCCGTCACCGGTATTCACCTGCGGTCGGGCTAGGCTATTGCCGCCTTCCGCGGCCTCGTCCAGACTTCGCCCATGATTCGAACCCGACTCGTTGTCGCCGCCGCCCTGGCCCTGCTGCTGGCAGGTTGCGGTTTCCATCTGCGCAATCGCATCGCGCTTCCCTCCGATCTGGGACCGGTTCTGGTCCGCTCCTCCGCGACCTACAGCGACCTCGCTTACAAGCTGGTGCGCGGGTTGCAGGTGGCCGGTGCGGACGCGCGGACCCCGACGACCGAGGAACTGGCGGCGCAGAAGGCTGCCCGCGCGAATGGAGAAACAGTGCCCAGGAACGCCGAGCTGGTGATCGTCTCCGAGCGCTGGGGCAATCTGCCAATCGCGGTGGACGGATTGGGCCGCGCCCAGGAATTCAGCCTGCGCTACGCGGTGGTGTTCGTGTTCCGCAAGGCCGACGGCACCGATCTGGTGCCGCAGCAGGTCGTCGAGCTGTCGCGCGACTACGTGTCGCCGCCCGAGAACGCCACCGGCACCACCACCGAACGCGAGATCCTGGCCGACGAACTGCGTCGCGAAATGTCCGCGTCCATCCTGCGCCGCGTCGACGGCGTGGTGCGCGCCGGCCAGATGGTCAAGCCGGCCGATGGAACTTAAGCCCGAGCAGATCGCCGCACGCGCCGACGAGCCGCTGTGCCCGGCCTACCTGATCGCCGGGCCCGAAATGCTGCGGGTGCTGGAAGCCGCCGACGCGGTGCGTGCGCAGGCGCGCGCGCAGGGCATCGGCGAGCGCGAGGTCTTCGACGCCGACGGCCGCGATTTCGACTGGGACCAGCTGGATGCCAGTTTCAACGCCCCCAGTCTGTTCAGCGCACGCCGCCTGGTCGAAGTGCGCCTGCCCAGCGGCAAGCCGGGCAAGGACGGCGCCGAGGTCATCAGCCGGTTCTGCGCGAACCCGCCGCCGGATGTCGTCCTGCTGATCACGGCGGGCGAGTGGTCCAAGGCGCACCATGGCAAATGGGCCGATGCGATCGCGCGGATCGGGATCATCGCCGTTGCCTGGGCGATCAAGCCGCACGAACTCCCCGGCTGGATCGAAAGCCGCCTGCGCGCGCGCGGCCTGCGCGCCGACCGCGATGCGGTGCAGACCCTGGCCGAGCGCGTCGAGGGCAACCTGCTGGCCGCCGCGCAGGAAATCGACAAGCTGGCCTTGCTGGCGCAGGGCGAAAGCCTGTCGGCGCAGGCCATGCAATCGCTGGTGGCCGACGCCGCCCGCTACGACGTGTTCCGCCTGACCGACGCGATGCTGGCGGGGCAGGGACCGCAGGTGTCGCGGATGCTGGCCGGCCTGCGTGCCGAAGGCGAAGTAGTCGCCGGGTTGATGCCGATGGTGGTCAAGGAACTGCTGCGCACCGCCCACCTGGCGAGGGTGCAGGCCGCGGGCGGCAACCTGGCCGCGGAAATGAAGGCCCAGGGCATCTGGGAGTCCAAACAGGCGCCGTTCAAGCGCGCCCTGCAACGGCATGCGGCCGCGCAGCGCTGGGAGCGTTTCGTCGCCGAGGCTTCGCGCATCGATCGCATCGCCAAGGGACGCGCGCCCGGAGATGCCTGGGTCGCGATGGAGCGCCTGCTGCTGGCCGTGGCCGAGGCGCGCGCGGTGCGCCTGCTGGTGGCCTGAGCCGGGGGCTTTCCCGGTGACGGCGATCCCCGCACACTGGTTCCGACCCCCGGCGGGCAGTCCAGACTTCGCATGCTCCATCTCTTCCATGGCGGCACCTTCGACCCGGTCCACAACGGACACCTGGCGATCGCCCGCGCCGCCCGCGACGAACTCGATACGCTGATCGCGCTGACACCGGCCGCGGATCCGCCACACCGCTCGCCGCCCGGTGCCAACGCCGCGCAGCGGGCGCGGATGCTGGAACTGGCCATCGACGGCGAGGCCGGCCTGCATGTGGATCGGCGCGAACTGCGGCGCGCGCTGCGCCATCCCGGACGCCGGTCCTATACCGTCGACACGCTGCGCGAACTGCGTGGTGAACTCGGCGCGCGGACGCCGATTGCCTGGCTGGTGGGGGCCGACAGCCTGGTCGGGTTGCCGTCCTGGCACGAGTGGCGGGCGCTGTTCGAACTGGCCCATTTCGTGGTGGCGGAGCGTCCGGGCAGCCCGTTGGACGGCGAGTTGCCGGTTGAACTCGCCGCCATACTCGCCGGCCGCTGGACCAGCGGCGCAGGTGATCTGCGTGCGTCTCCGGCCGGCCGGATACACCGCCTGCACCAGCCACTCCAGCCGGAGTCGGCCAGCGACGTGCGCCGGCGAATCGCCGAAGGCAGGCCTTGGGAGGATCTGGTCCCGCCCGCCGTGGCCGCCTATATCGCGGACGAACGGCTGTACTTCACGTCGGCGGCCGTGGACGGTCCGGTATAATCACGCCCGAGTTCCCGGAGTCACCAGACCTTTGTCCAGCCAAGCACAAGTCATCAAGACCCGCCTTCCCAGCCCCCCGCCGGCCGTACCGGTCCTGCTCGCCAACGTGCATGCGGCGGTCGAAGAACTGAAAGCCAAGGATGTCGTCGAAATCGATGTACGCGGCAAGTCCAGCGTCGCCGATTTCCTGGTGATTGCCTCCGGCACCTCCACCCGCCACGTCAAGTCGATCGCCGACGAAGTGGTCAAGTTCGCCAAGAAGCTCGATGTCATGCCGTTGGGCGTGGAAGGCGAGCGCGAGGCCGAGTGGGTCCTGGTGGATCTGGGTGACGTGATCGTTCATGTCATGCTGCCGCGCGTGCGCGAGTTCTACGCGCTGGAGCGGTTGTGGACGGTGGGCGATCAGCCGCCGGAGCATGACGAAGTCGAGACCGGTGCCGAAGATCGCCTGTAGGCGGCTTCCGCTTGCGCGATGAAACAACGGCGCCGAAAGGCGCCGTTGTCGTATCCGGTGGATGCGGACGTTACAGCGGACCGCGCTCCCACGGCCCCGTGATCGCGAAGGTGATGCCCGGGGTCTGGATGTTGACGAACAGGGTGCGCGACAACGGATCCCAGCACGCGCCGCAGAACTCGGTGTCGCGATAGTCGTCCTCGGCGATCGTCTTGCCGGCGTTGGCAATCTCGGTCGAGGTCACCTGCACGTTGTTCTTGCACAGGTAGAACGATTCGCCCGCGCGGGTCAGGCCGATCAGGCGCGCGCCGGGGCCGTATTCGTCCGGGCTGGCGCCGCCGTCCTCGCACAGCACCACGCCGCCGCGCGCGCTGACGGTGATGTTGTCGGGATTGTGCGCGGCCAGCTGATGGCCGCTGACGAACAGCGCCTTCAACTGCTGGGTGAACAGATCCAGCACCCACACCGCGCCATTGCCGCGGCCCTTGCGGCCGCGCTCGTCGACGCCGGTGCTGGTGTCGACGATGAACATCTTGCCGTAGCTGTACCAGATGCCCTCGCCACGGCTCATGCGCAGTGCGCCGTCACTCCAGGCCTGGGCGAACGGACCGCTCAGCGTCTCGCCGGCGGAGATGTCCGGGAAGCCCGCGGGAGCGGCGATGGTGTCCAGATCCGGTTCCGGGACATCGACCCACTCCAACTGATATCGGTCGCCGATGGTGGCCACGGTGAGATCCGCATTGCGCTTGCCACGCACCCGCGCGGCCTGCAGGCGACCGCCGTTTTCCAGCGAGCCGTTGCGGCCACGGCGGTCATTGGGGATGAACCGGTACAGGCCGGCCTTGTTGCGATCGTCCTCGGTCAGATAGACGATGCCGGTGCGCGGATCCACCGCGACCGCCTCGTGGCTGAAACGGCCCAACCCCACCAGCGGGCGGCCGCTGGTGCGTTCGTTGTCCGGATCCACTTCGAACACGTAGCCGTGTTTGCGGCCGGTGCTGGAGGTGGCGTCGGTCTTGATTTCCTCGCAGCTCAGCCATGTACCCCACGGCGTCAGGCCGCCCGCGCAATTGACCAGGGTGCCGCCGAGACTGGGCTCCAGCGCGTTCCAGCCATCGCCGATGCGATAGGTGAGCGTGGTCGTGCCGCCGCCGGCCACCTGGCTGCCATCGACGGTACCGGTGTCGTACATGCCGGGCGCGCGGATGGGAGCGCCCGCGCCGCGTTCGTGATTGCGGATGAGCACGTATTCCAGACCACCGTGCCCGTGGCCATGCCCCCGTCCGTGCCCGTGGCCGCGACCACGATGCGCCAGCCGGGTGGCGACCACGGCCATGCCGTCGTGCCGATCCGGGCAGGGCTGCCCATCGTCCATGCGATCGCCGCTCCAGCCGAACGAGCGGTAGCTGAAGCCGCGCGGCAATTGCAGCAGCGGCAGGCCGGTGGTGCGGTCGGCGACCGGTGCGATCGGACCGTAGCGGCTGGGAACGGGGGACAGGCGCACCGATTCGGTGGCGGCGAGGGCCTGGCGCGAATACAGCGCGCCCAGACTGCCCATGGCGCCCACGGCCATGGCGGCGGCGCTGCCCTTGAGGACGTTGCGGCGGGCAGGATCGAAGATGGTCATCATGCGACTCCAGCTGGCGGGGAGTCGGTGACGCTAGGCATTCCGTGTAACCGTCGGATGACAAAGGCATGACGCTTGCATGCGGCCCGACGAAAGCGTGGCACCGGTATCATTGCCGCATGAAGAGCAGGTTGATCGCCACCGGCGAACGCGCCCCGGCCTGGGTGGCGCAGGGTTTCGCCGAATACCAGAAGCGCCTGTCGCACTGGCTGCCGTTCGAACTGGTGGAAATCGAACCCGGCCTGCGCGGGAAGGGCCGGGATCCGCAGCGTGCGATCGAGGACGAAGGCAAGCGGGTGCTCGCGGCGATACCGAAGAACGCCCACATCGTCGCGCTGGAAGTCACCGGCAAACCGTATTCCTCCGAACAGCTCGCGCAACGCCTGGAGCACTGGCGCGGGCAGGGGCGGGACCTCGCCTTCCTGATCGGCGGTCCGGAAGGCCACGCCGCCGACGTGCTGGCCGCCTCGCACGAGAAGTGGTCACTGAGCCCGCTGACCCTGCCGCACATGCTGGTCCGGCTGGTGGTGGCCGAGCAGATCTACCGGGCGGCGGCGATGCTGGCGAATCATCCGTATCATCGGGCCTGAGCCGGCCTCAATGGCCGTGATCACAACTGTTGCGAACATTCGTTCGGACAAGGTGCCACGTCGCGTTGTGAGTATCCTTGCCAAGGGATTCCAACATGAAGAAAGGCCCGCCGAAGCGGGCCTTTATCGTCTTGCCTACGTGGGAATCAGCGCAGTACGAAGTCGATGGGAACCAATCCATAGGCTTGCACCGCAATGCCATCACGCAGAGCGGGCTTGAAACGCCAGTGCTTCAACACATGCTGACGCGCCTCGCGGTCCAGATTGCGATTGCCACTGCTGGTTTCAATAACCACGTCCAACGGGGCGCCATCCACATCCACCAGTATGCGCAGCACGACAGTACCTTCGATACCGGCACGGGCTTCGGCGCGTGGATACGGCGGTGCCGGCGCTTTCACGTATTGCAGGCTGGAGCCGACCATCGGTGAAGTATTGACCGGTCCGATATCGCCGGTGGGGGCGGAATCGACTACATCGCTGGTGGCCGCGAGCGTGCCCTGATCGATGACCGGAGCAGTATCTGGAATGTTCGTCGGCGCGGCCACCGTCGGAGGCGTCATCGGAGTGGGGACGCGCTTGTCCGTGGAGGGCTCAACCGGCTGTGGCGGCACAGGTGGCGGGAGAATCGGATCGGCCGGCAGGGGGATCGGCACTCGCTGCTCGACGATCTGCGCGATCTGCGGCGCCGCCATCGGCATCAGCAGCAGGAGGAGGGCGAACACGTGCAGGGCGATGGCCGCGGCGATGGCCAGGATGCGGCCGATGTCCAGACGGGTCGGGGTGCGGAAGGGTAGTGCGCGAACCATGGTCCACCTCCTGAAGGGCTGTGACAGGAACAACGCTCGGCCGCGGAAAGTGGGGTTGCAACGTTCCCCCGCGCCGCACCTCCAGACTGTACTCCGCTGTGTGGTGGCCGCAAGAGGGGGGCGACCAAGGTCGTAGGCCCCGGCCCGGCGCCAACCGGAGCGGGTCGCCGGAAACGACGACGGCGCCCGTGGGCGCCGTCGTTGCGGATGTGGCGGATGGCTGGACTCAGCGGCCCAGTTCGAACACCACGTCCAGGTTCACCGACAGGGTGGTTTCGCCGGGAGAGACCGGAGTGGACTCCATCCGGCCGGCCTTGGCGTCCATCGCCATCGTCATCATCGGCACCGGGCGGAAGCCGCCGCCGCCCTCGGAGATGCTGACGATGCGGCGGACCCGCAGGCCCAGCGCCTTGGCGTAGGTCTCGGCGCGAGCCTGGGCCTTCTTCAGCGCGGCAAGGCGGGCTTCGTCGTAGACCGGCTCGGGCTGGTCGATTTCGAAGCTGGGACCGTTGATCTGGTTGGCGCCGACCGCGGCCAGCGCGTCCAGCACCTTGCCCAGCTTGGCGATGTCGCGGACCTTCAGGCTGACCGTGTTGCTGGCCTGGTAGCCGGTGATCTTCGGCGGCTCGTTCTCGGCGTAGCGGTACTGCGGGTTGAGGCTGATGCCGCTGGTCTGGACATCCTTCTCGGGAATGCCGGCCGCCTTGATGGCGGCAACCACCTTGGCCATCTGCTCGGCGTTCTGGCGCATGGCGGCGTTGCCGTCGGCGGCCTGGGTGACCACGCCGGCGGACAGGGTCGCCACGTCGGGCACGCGCGAGGCCTCGGCCTGCGCCGAGACGTTCAACAGGGTACCGTCGGCCGGCACGGCGTAGGCGGGAGCGGTCTGCGCTTGGGCAGTCATCGTGACGGTTCCTAGGGCCAGGGACAGGGCGAGCAGCAGGGGGCGGAGCGGGTGGTGGCGCATGGTTTCTCCTTGTATGCGTCGGTGGCTTGGGGCCAGTGGGAATGAAGCGTGTTCAGTACACGATGAACGCGTTGTGAGTCGAATCGGGTTTCGCTGTCCACGGGAGCGCTCAACCGGCGTTCAGTCAGTCGCCTCAGGTTATCCTTTCCCGATGTTGCATCTGGCCTCCCAATCCCCCCGCCGCGCTGAATTGCTGACCCGCCTGGGCCTGGACTTCGGCCGCATTGATCTGGACATTCCGGAACACCGCCAGCCGGGTGAGCCCGCCGAAGGTTACGTCCGCCGGGTGGCCCGCGAAAAGGCCGGGGCCGGACTGCTGAAGGTGATGACCGTGCCGGGCGCGGTGGTGCTGGGCGCCGACACCGAGGTGATCCTGGACGACGAAGTGTTCGGCAAGCCGGCCGACGCCGTCGATGCCGCCGCCATGCTGCGGCGCCTGTCGGGGCGGACCCACCTGGTCATTTCGGCCGTGTCGGTGGTCAGCGCCGCCCGCGAGGAGCAGGCGGTGTCCGTTTCCGAGGTGAGCTTCGCCGACCTGTCGGACGCGGACATCGCCGCCTATGTCGGCAGCGGCGAAGCAATGGGCAAGGCAGGCGCCTACGGCATCCAGGGACGCGCCGAGCAGTACGTGACCCGTCTTTCGGGCAGCTTTTCGGGCGTGATGGGACTTCCCCTGCACGAGACCGCGCGCCTGCTGCGCGCGTTCGGAGTGCTGGCATGACGGCAGGCGCGGCGCCGCCCGCCCTTGTTCCGCCCCATTTCCCGGAAACGGCCATCGCCGCCGCTTCCCTTCTTTTTCCTTCCATCGGACGGTGACATGAGCGAAGAAATCCTGGTCAATGTCACTCCCCGCGAAACCCGCGTCGCCGTCATCGAGAACGGCATGTTGCAGGAACTGCACATCGAACGCGGCTGGCGCCGCGGCGTGGTCGGCAACCTGTACAAGGGCAAGGTCCAGCGGGTGATGCCGGGCATGCAGGCGGCATTCGTCGAGGTCGGCCTGGACCGCGCGGCCTTCCTGCATGCCAACGACATCGTGCGACCGGCGCCGGTCGCCAATGGCGAGGCCGTCGAAGCGCCGCTGCCGCCGCCGCCGTCGGTGCCCATCATGGACCTGCTGCGCGACGGCCAGGACGTGGTGGTGCAGGTGGTGAAGGATCCCATCGGCAGCAAGGGCGCACGGCTGACCACCCAGATCAGCATCCCTTCGCGCTATCTGGTGCTGCTGCCGCAGTCGAAGGTGGTCGGGGTGTCGGCGCGCATCGAGGACGAAGCCGAGCGCCAGCGCCTGAAATCACTGGTGACCGATCTGGCCGCGACGCATGGTGGCCACGGCTACATCATCCGCACCAACGCCGAAGGCCAGCCGGCAGAGGCGCTCGCCGAGGACATTTCGTATCTGGCGCGGGTCTGGGCGCTGGTGGAACAGCGCAGCCGCGATGCCGCCGTCGGCGCCTGCATCTACGAGGACCTGACACTGCCGTTGCGCGCGGTGCGCGATCTGATGCGGCGCGATGTCGAGAAGGTGCGGGTGGATTCGCGCGAGACCAGCGAGCGGTTGCAGGCGTTCGCGGCCAAGTACATGCCGGTGCTGGCCGAACGCATCGAGCACTACAGCGGCGAACGTCCCATCTTCGATCTGTATGGCGTGGAAGACGAAATCGGCCGCGCGCTGGACAAGGAAGTGCCGCTGAAGTCCGGCGGCTATCTGGTCATCGACCAGACCGAGGCGATGACCACCATCGACGTGAACACCGGTTCGTTCCTCGGCCAGCGCAACCTGGAGGAAACCGTCTACCGCACCAACCTGGAAGCGGCGCAGGCGGTGGCGCGGCAGCTGCGCCTGCGCAATCTGGGCGGCATCATCATCATCGACTTCATCGACATGGATGATCCCGAGCATCGCCGCCAGGTGCTGCGGACGCTGGAGAAGGCGCTCTCGCGCGATCACGCCAAGACCACGGTGTACGAGTTCTCGCCGCTGGGGCTGGTCGAGATGACCCGCAAACGCACGGTGGAGAGCCTGGAGCGCCAGTTGTCCGAGCCGTGCCCGGAATGCGGTGGCCGCGGCAGCATCAAGACCGCCGAAACCGTCACCTATGAAATCTTCCGCGAGATCACCCGCGCGGTGCGCCAGTTCGAGGCCGCGCGCCTGCTGGTGATCGCCTCGCCCAAGGTGGTGGCGCGGATCACCGACGAGGAGTCGCAGTCGGTGGCGGAACTGGAGGAATTCCTCGGCAAGTCGATCCGCTTCCAGGCGGACGAGCAATACCTGCAGGAGCAGTTCGATGTCGTGCTGCTTTGAGGGGAATCGGGAATGGGGAATCGAAAATCGTGAGGGCGCGTCGCGCTTGAACGGCACTGGTTTCCACATGCGAGAGGCAAGGATCGTGCGGCTTTTGCCTTGCCGATTCCCCATTCCCCATTCTCCATTCCCGGCGAAAGCCTGATGCCGACCCCGATGCGCCGCCGCCTGCGTCTGGCCCGTCGTGGTGCCGCTTACGGCATCGCGATCGTGCTGGTGTGCATGGCCGTGGTGCTGGGTATCGCCAGCCAGGTGCTGCCACTGGCCGAACGCCATCCGGAGCGCGTCGCCGCGTGGCTGAGCGAACGCGCCGGGCGGTCGGTGGCGTTCGATCACGTGCAGACCCAATGGACACGGCGTGGTCCGCTGCTGCAACTGGACGGGCTGCGGATAGGCGAAGGCGATGGCGGTGTCCGCATCGGCCAGGCCGAGGTGCTGGTCTCGATGTATGGCGGCCTGTTGCCGGGGCATTCGTTCACCGAGCTGCGCCTGCGTGGTTTGTCGCTGACCCTCCAGCGTGCCGACGATGGCGTCTGGTCGGTGCGTGGACTGCCGGGACAGCAGCAACCCGGCGGGGATCCGCTGTCCAGTCTGGAAGGATTGGGCGAACTGCAGATCATCGATGGCCGGTTGGCCATCGACGCGCCCTCCATCGGCTGGCAATTGCAGGTGCCCGATATCGACATGCGCCTGCGGGTGAATGGCGACCGCGTGCGTGTCGGCGCGCGCGCGCGCATCCGTGCGGACAGCGCGCCGCTGAATGTCGCGGTCGATTTCGATCGCCGCAAGGGCGATGGCCGGGCCTACGCCGAGGTCACCGCGACGGATATCGGCGCATGGTCGCCACTGCTGCGGTATGCCGGCGTGGTGGCCGACCGTGGCAACGGCCAGTTGCAGGGCTGGGTATCGCTGCATCGTCACCGGGTGGTGATGGTCACCGCCGAGGCGCATGTGCAGAAGCTGGGCCTGCGCGGCGCGCCGCTGGTGGGCGGAAGCACGCTGCCGAGGGTGGCGTTCGATCAGCTGGACGGTCGGGCGCGCTGGCGGCTGGCGACCGGTGGCTGGCGGCTGGACGCACCGCTGCTGCGGGTCGGCAGCAATGACCGCACGCAGACCCTGGATGGGCTGTTGCTGGCCGGGGGGCGCGATCTGGCGCTGGTCGCGCAGCAGATCGATGCCGCGCCGCTGTTCGCCGTACTGGGCTTGAGCGATCGGGTGGACGATGACATGCGGCGCTGGCTCGGCCAGGCGCGGCCCACCGCGCGTCTGGCGCATCTGGAAATCGCCGGCAATCGACAGGGTGGCCTGCGCGGGCGCGGCGAGGTCGTGGAAGTCGGGTTCGCTCCGGTCGGTCATGCGCCGGGACTGAGCGGACTGGCCGGTGATTTCGAGGGCGATGCCGACGGCATGCGCCTGCGCCTGAAACCCGCGTCGCGCCTGAGGTTCGATTGGCCCAGTGGTTTCGGCGTGGTCCACGACGTCACCCTGGATGGCGAGATCGTCGGCTGGCGCGAAGGTGCGGGCTGGCGGGTGGGCACGCCCGCGCTGCGGGTGCGCGGCAAGGACTACGGCGCGCAGATGCGCGGCGGCATGTGGTTCCAGAATGATGGCACCCGACCCTGGATCGATCTGGCCGCGGATCTCGATCAGGCCCAGGTGCCGGCCGCCAGGGGATTCTGGATCCATCATCAGATGCCGAAGGCGGCGGTGGACTGGCTGAACGCCGCGCTGGTCGGCGGTCAGGTGAATCATGGCCGTGCGATCGTATCCGGCGATCTCGATGACTGGCCGTTCACGCAGCACAACGGTCGCTTCGAGGCGGTCGCGCGCATCAATGGCGGGCAGTTCAAGTTCCAGCAGGACTGGCCGGCGCTGGAACAGGTGGATGCTGACATCGCCTTCATCGGCAATGGATTCTCCCTGGACGGACGCGGCAGTCTGGGCGGTGTGGCGGTCGAGAAGTTCAGTGCCGGCATCGCCGATTTCCACGAGTCCAACCTGCGGGTCGACGCGGTGACCCGCACCGATGCGGGCCGGTTGCTGGCGATGCTGCGTCAGAGCGCTTTGCAGAAAACCTATGGCGAGACGCTGTCCGATCTGGAAGCCTCCGGAAGCGCGCACGCCACGTTCCATCTGGTGCAGCCCCTGAAGAAGGATTCGCCCACCCGCCAGCGGCTGGAAGGCGAGGTGGAACTGACGACCGCCAAGCTGGCCGGCAAGCGCTGGAATCTCGCGTTCACCGATGTCACCGGCAGGGCCCGCTATGACAATGGCGGCTTCGCTTCCGAACCGATGAAGGTGATGCTGCAGGGCCAGCCCGGGATGCTGTCGCTGCGTGCGGGCACTGGCGTGCGGGATCCGCAGCACGCCTTCGAAGCCGAACTCGCCGCGCGTCTGGACGCGAAGGAATTGCTGGATCGCGCACCGGAAATGGCGTGGCTGAAGCCGTACGTCGACGGGCGTTCGGACTGGAATGTCGGCGTCACCATTCCGCGTGGCGCGGCCAGCGACGCACCGAGCCAGCTGCAACTGCGCTCGCAACTGGTGGGCACCGCGCTGAGCTTGCCCGCGCCGCTGGAGAAACCGGCGTTCGCCGCCTTGCCGACGGTGGTGCGGACCTCGATGCCGCTGGGCAGCGGGCAGATCGAAGTCGCGTTCGGCCAGCGCCTGGCCCTGCGCGCGCGCAACAACGGCCAGCAGACCGGCGTGCGGGTGGTGCTGGGCAGCGACACCGTCGCCGAGGCGCCGCCCGCTTCCGGACTGATCGTCAGCGGACGCACCCGGCAACTGGACGCGCTGGACTGGATCGCGCTGTTCAAGGGCGGCGACGGTGACGGTGACGCCAGCGGGCTGCCGCTGCGCCACGTCGACATCACCGCCGCGCGCCTGCTGTTGATCGGCTCGGTGTTCCCTGACACCCGCTTGCAGCTGGCGCCGGCGCCCAATGCGCTGGCGGTGACCCTGGAAGGACCGGCACTGTCCGGCGGCCTGCTGGTGCCGGACACGCGCGGGGGGGCCATCGTGGGGCGGCTGGCTCGACTGCATTGGCAGAACGCTTCGCCTGCGGGCACTTCGGTGGCCGCGTCTCCGACGCGCGGCAGTGCCTCGGGCAGCGGTCCGGCAACGATCGGCGCACCCGCGCCCGCTGCCGACGACGGCGTCGATCCCGCCGGGATCCCGCCGCTGTCACTGGACGTGGACGAACTGCGCATCGGCGAGGCGAAGCTCGGCAGCGCCCGACTGCGCACGCGGCAGTTGCCTGCCGGCATGCACATCGAACAGCTGCAGTTGCGCTCTCCACAACACGCCATCGACGTGGCGGGTACCTGGCTGGGCCGCGGCGCGCATGCACGGACCCAACTGCAGGCGAAGGTCGACAGCCGCGACTTCGGCGCGCTGCTGGCCGATGCCGGTTATGGCAGTCGGATCCGCGGCGGTCACGGCATCCTGCAAGCCACCGCCGGCTGGCGAGGAAGTCCCGGCGCGTTCCGGCTGAGCGAACTGGAAGGCAGCATCAGCGTGGATGCGCGCGACGGCCACCTGCTGGAGCTCGAGCCGGGCGCCGGGCGGGTGCTCGGCCTGCTCAGCGTGGCCGAACTGCGCCGCCGCCTGACCCTGGACTTCAGCGACTTCTTCTCCAAGGGCTTCGCCTTCAACCGGATGGAAGGCAAGGTCACGCTGGGCAATGGCCTGGCACGCACCGACGCGCTGGTGATCGATGGTCCCGCCGCGGAGATCCGCATCGGCGGCACCACCGACCTGCGCGCGGAACAGTTCGATCAGGTGGTCGACGTGCTGCCGAAATCGGCCAACGTGTTGACCGCGGTCGGCGCGGTCGCGGCCGGTCCGATCGGCGCGGCGGTCGGTGCCGTCGCCAACGCGGTGCTCAAGCGCCCGCTGGGCGAGATGGGCGCCAAGACCTATCGGGTGACCGGCCCGTGGAAACAACCCAAGGTGGAAGCCGTTTCACGCGAGCAATCCCGCGAACAGGCATCGCCGTCCCCCGTGCATGCCGGCTTGCCCTGAACAGGGTTCCATCCGCCTTGCGCTGCTTCGTCTCCACCCCCATCTTCCTGCCATGACCGCATCACTGACGCTTGCCGAAACCCGCCTTCTGTTGCCTGCCGGACTCGACCAGCACGGCCTGGACCGTGCCTTCGGCGCCTTGCTCGGGCCCGGGATCGACTTCGGCGATCTCTACTTCCAGCACGCCCGGCGCGAGAGCTGGACAGTGGAGGACGGCATCGTCAAGGATGGCGCCCACTCGATCGAACAAGGTGTCGGCGTGCGCGCGATCTCGGGCGAGAAGACCGGGTTTGCCTATTCCGACGATATCAACGCGGTCGCGCTGCTCGACGCCGCGCGGTCGGCGCGCGCGATTGCCCGGGACGGCGCGGCGCATGCGCCGCGCGCGCTGGTGCGGGGCGGCGGACGCGCGCTGTACGGTGCGGACGATCCCATCGATGCGATGGACAACGCCGCCAAAGTGGAAGCGCTGCGTGCGGTGGACCGATTCCTGCGCGCCGCGGATCCGCGCGTGCAACAGGTGACGGTGAGCCTCTCCGGTGGATTGGACACGGTGCTGGTGGCGCGCAGCGACGGCGTGCTCGCCGCCGACGTGCGCCCGCTGGTGCGCCTGAACGTGCAGGTGCTGGTGGAGCAGGGTGGTCGCCGCGAATCCGGTTATGCGGGCATGGGCGGGCGTTATTCCTACGCCGAGCTGCTCGGCGATGGCCGGCCCGAGGAACTGGCGCGCGAAGCGCTGCGGCAGGCGCTGGTGAACCTGGACGCCATCGACGCGCCAGCCGGCGTGATGCCGGTAGTGCTGGGCGCGGGCTGGCCGGGCGTGCTGCTGCACGAAGCGGTTGGCCATGGCCTGGAAGGCGACTTCAACCGCAAGGGCACCAGCGTCTACGCCGGCCGCATGGGCCAGCGGGTGGCATCGCCCGGCGTGACCATCGTCGATGACGGCACCCTGCCGGGCCGGCGTGGATCGCTCAACATCGATGACGAAGGCACGCCAACGAACTGCACCACGCTGATCGAGGACGGCGTGCTGGTCGGTTACATGCAGGACACGCTCAATGCGCGCCTGATGGGCATGGCGCCCACCGGCAATGGCCGCCGCGAATCATTCGCGCACCTGCCGATGCCGCGCATGACCAACACCTACATGCTGGCCGGGCAGCACGATCCGGAAGAGATGATCCGCTCGGTGAAGAAGGGCCTGTACGCGGTCAACTTCGGCGGCGGCCAGGTCGACATCACCAGCGGCAAGTACGTGTTCTCGGCGACCGAGGCCTATCTGATCGAGGACGGCAAGGTCACCGCGCCGGTCAAGGGCGCGACCCTGATCGGCAACGGTCCCGAAACCATGCAGAAGGTCAGCATGGTCGGCCACGATCTCGCGCTGGACGCCGGGGTCGGCGTGTGCGGCAAGGACGGACAGAGCGTCCCGGTGGGCGTCGGCCAGCCATCGTTGCTGATCGAGGGCCTGACGGTGGGCGGCACCCGCGCGTGAACCGCGGGCGGGTGGACGGCGCCACGCGGGCGCCGGCACGCGGCTCAGTCTTCGTCGGTGTCCGTGCCGCCGGGCGCGTCGTCGCCCTCCGCGTCGGCGAACAATTCCCGGATCTCGCGAAACAGCTCGCGGAACGCATGCGGGGGTTTGTTCTTCGCGCGTTCCTCGCCGGCGTTGCGAATCAGCTGGCGAAGGCGCTGGCGATCGGCTTGCGGGAACTCTTCCAGCAGTTCGCCCAGCGCGCTGTCACCGTCGGCGAGCAGGCGTTCGCGCCAGTGCTCGGCGCGGTGCAACTGCCCGGCCTCGCGCCGGGCCGCGTCGCCGCCTTCGTCCATCGCGTCGCGGATCGCGGCCAGGACTTCATCGTCCTCGCGTCGCATCTGCTTGGCCAGGTATTGCAGCTGCCGCTTGTGCGCGATGTGCGAGGTGATGCGCCGGGTCTCCAGGATGTGCGGCATCAGGTCTTCGGGAATCGGCAGCTTGGCCAGGCGGGCCGGCGTCAGCGCCACCAGTTGTTCGGCCAGGCTGCGCACCTCCAGCGCGTCTTCGCGCTGCTGGGTGCGGCTGGGGCTATAGAATTCGCCGGTTTCGGGGTCGCGTCCGCGCATGGTCGATCTCGGTTGCCGGTCACGCGGCGGCGCCTGTTCGGCGCGCCGGGACATCTTTCACGGGGGAAACCGGGTTTTCCGGCTTCCTTCATCGCATAAGGATAAGCCATTGAACGCCATCACCGTTTCCGCCGACGACAGTCTGGCCCGGCTGGACACCCTCGCCGAGCTGTCGCAGCGCCTGCTGGCGGCCGCCCGCACGCGCGGCGCCAGCCAGGCGGAGGTCAGTTGCAGCGAGGAGCGCGGGCTGAACGTCAACGTGCGGCTGGGGGAGGTCGAGACGGTCGAATCGACCCGCGACCGCGGCATCGGCGTGACCGTCTATTTCGGCCGGCGCAAAGGCAGTGCCAGCACCGCCGATCTGCGCGAGGAGAGCCTGGAGGCCACGGTCGAGCAGGCCTGCGCCATCGCCCGCTACACCGAAGATGACGAGGCGGCCGGCCTGGCAGACGCGGACCGGATGGCGACCGCCTTCCCGGACTTCGATCTCTGGCACCCCTGGCCCGTGCAGGCCGACGAAGCGCTGGATCTGGCCCTGGCCTGTGAAAACGCGGGGCGCGAAGCCGACCGCCGCATCGGCAATTCCGATGGCGCCTCGGTGGGCAGTTCGGAAAGCCTTTCGGTGTACGCGAATTCGCATGGTTTCATCGGGCGCGAGCGCAGCACCCAGCACACCCTGGGCTGCGCGCTGATCGCCGGCGAAGGCGATGGCATGCAGCGCGACGGCTGGTACACGACCGCGCTGGATGCGTCCTCGCTGGAACGGGCGCAGGCGGTCGGCCGTCGCGCGGCCGAACGCACGGTGGCGCGATTGCAGCCGCGCACGGTCGCCACCGGCGAGTATCCGGTGCTGTTCGCCGCCGAGGTGGCGCGTTCGCTGGTGGGCCATCTGCTGGGCGCCGTCTCCGGCTCGGCGCTGTACCGGCGGGCGAGTTTCCTGCTGGATCACGCCGGCCAGCGCATCTTCCCGGACTGGTTCTCGATCGACGAGCGTCCGTTCCTGCGTCACGGCTGGCGTTCGGCCGCGTTCGATGCCGAGGGCGTGGCCACCCGCGAGGCGCCGCTGGTGCGCGCGGGCGTGCTGGAACGCTACCTGCTGGGCAGCTATTCGGCGCGCAAGCTGGGCCTGCAGAGCACCGGCAACGCCGGCGGCGTGCACAACCTGGACGTCGCGGCCAATGCCGGTGGCTTTGACGAACTCGTCCGCGGCATGGGCCGAGGCCTGGTCATTACCGAACTGATGGGGCAGGGCGTCAATCCGGTGACCGGCGACTATTCGCGCGGCGCCGCCGGGTTCTGGGTGGAACACGGGGAGATCAGTCATCCTGTGGACGGCATCACGATTGCCGGCCATCTCAAGCAGATGTTCGCGGGTATCGAGGCGGTGGGCAGCGACGTGGATCCGCGTTCGCACGTGGCCTGCGGCTCTATTCTGCTCGGACGCATGACCGTTGCCGGCGCCGACTGACGTGTCTTGACAGGGATCGCCCGGGCCCCGAAAGTGGCGCCCGGGGTTGTTCCATACCACCAACGTCAACAAGGAATGGGGATACACGCATGAGCGAGTTCGAGAACGTCACCACACCGCCGCCGCCGCCGGCCTCCGGCGCACCCAGCGCGGAAGAAAGGCAGTGGGCCCTGTTCGCCCATCTTTCGGCGCTGGTGGGCGGCATCGTCACCTCCGGCTGGGCCGGCAGCCTGGGCTGCTTCATCGGTCCGCTGATCATCTGGCTGGTCAAGAAGGACACCATGCCGTTCGTCAATGATCAGGGCAAGGAAGCGCTGAACTTCAACATCACCGTGGGCATCATCTTCCTGGTGCTGTTCCTGCTCACGATCGTGACGCTGGGCATCGGCGCGCTGATCACGCTGCCGCTGATGGTGATCGTCGGCATCGCCTGGCTGGTGTTCACCATCATCGCCGCGATCAAGGCCAACAACGGCGAAGCCTACCGCTACCCGCTGACGCTGCGGCTGATCAAGTAAGCGAAGTTCACGAGTCGAAGAAAAAGGCCCGGTCTGACCGGGCCTTTTTCATTGCGGTGTCGCCCGCCGATCAGTGGGTTCGGCGCACCGCCAGTTCGCCGAGTGCGCGCAGGGCGTCGGCGGTTTCGCCAAACGGAGCCAACGCGTCGCGCATCGCGGTGTCCAGTTCGTTCAACCGGGCCTTGGCGCCGTCCACGCCCAGCAGGGCCGGATAGGTCGACTTGGCCTGCGCGGCATCCTTGCCGGCGGTCTTGCCGAGCTGCTCGGAACTGCCTTCCACATCCAGGATGTCGTCGCGGATCTGGAAGGCCAGGCCCAGCGACGAGGCGAATCCGTCCAGGCGCTCCAGCGTTTCCGGCGTGGCGCGGCCTGCCAGGGCGCCGAGCCGCACCGCCGCGCGGATCAGCGCGCCGGTTTTCCAGGCATGCATGCGCGCCAGTTCGTCGAGGCTCTGCTGGCGGCCGGTCGCGTCGATGTCCAGCGCCTGTCCACCGCACATGCCGGCGACGCCGGATGCGGTGGCCAGCGCCTGTACCCAGGCCAGGCGGATGTCGGCCTCGGCGGAGGCCCGCGCCAGCACCTCGAATGCCCGCGTCTGCAAGGCGTCGCCGGCGAGGATGGCGGTGGCCTCGTCGAAGGCGACATGCACCGTCGGACGACCGCGGCGCAGGTCGTCGTCGTCCATGGCGGGCAGATCGTCGTGGACCAGCGAGTAGGCATGGATCAGTTCGACCGCCGCGGCGGGCGCGTCGAGCAGCGCCTCCGGCGCGCCGGACACGGCGCCGGCCGCATAGACCAGCAATGGACGCATCCGCTTGCCGCCGCCCAGCACGGCGTGGCGCATGGCGGCGTGGAGCCGGCCGGGGGCCTGGTCCGGGGACGGCAGAACCTGGTCGAGGGTGGCTTCGGTACGTGCGGCCCAGGCCGCGAAGCGGGCCTCAGTTGCCATCGGGCAGGGGCGCGAACGGCTCGGCGCTGTCCGGATTGGCGGGATCGCTGAGCAGGCGCACCCGCAGCTCCGCCTGTTCCAGCGCTGCCTGGCACTGGCGATACAGGCCGACGCCGCGTTCATAGGCGGCCAGCGAGTCCTCCAGGCTGAGCTCGCCGTGTTCCATGCGATCGACCAGGCGTTCGAGTTCTTCCAGCGACTGCTCGAAGTTCGCCACCGGGGACGCGTCGGGGGTGTTTTTCTTGGCCATGCGGGAAAGTGTGCGGAGCTGCCGCGGGAAGGTCAACGCGCGGCGTTCAGACGCTCACCCGTCAGCCCGCCCGTTGCCAGCGCAGGGTGGCGCCCGACTGCCGCAACCATGCGTCCAGGCGCGCGCCCAGCAACAGGTCGCCGGCGGCCAGCAGTTCGCCGTCGGCGTCCCTCAGCAGGGGCAGCAGCGCGCGCTCCCACGGTGGAATCCCCTCGGCCTGCAGCAGCTTCTTCAGGGAATGGGTATGGGAGCGGCCCGGCAGGCGCAGGCGCTCGCCTCCGTGCCGTGCGCCGACGCGCAGCGGAGCCGGCCAGGAGGCGCCTTCCATGACCAGGACATCGCCGCTGGGAAGCCTGAGCGGCGAACGGGTGTCCCACTCGACGTCCCGACCGGCGGGCAGCGGCGCCTGGGCGTGACTGGCATGCAGCAGATCGCGCCAGCGGCGCACGATGGCGCCCTGCCACGCGAATTCGGCTTCACCGTCCGCCGCCGCAGGCAGCAGATCCCGCTCGATCCGACGCACACCCTCGGCGGGGAGCGGCGGCAATGCGCGTTCGTCCAGCCAGCGGCGCAACAGGCGCGCCCGGCGCGCGGGGGGCAGCGCGAGCAGGGCGGTGACCGACAATGCCGACGGATCCAGCGTGCGCGTCATCGCCAGCGCATGCGCGTCTTCCTGATCCAGCAGGCCGGCGCTTTCACGGGCGAGCGCGGCGCTGCGGGCGAGCGCGGCCGATGCGTGCGGCCAATGCTGTTCCAGCAGCGGCATCACCTGCTGGCGCAGGAAATTGCGATCGTGGACGGCGTGCAAATTGCTGGGATCCTCGATCCAGTCAAGACCGTGCTGCCGGGCATGGCTTTCAAGCACGGCGCGCGGAATCTCCAGCAGGGGACGCCAATGCCAGCCCGCTGCGAAGGCGCGCCAGTCGCGCATCGCCCCGAGACCGTCCACGCCGGAAGCGCGCAGCGCGCGCAGCAGAAAGGTTTCCGCCTGGTCCTGCAGGTGATGGGCGGTCACCAGCACGGCGCCGGGTGTCATCGCTCCGGCGAACGCGGTGTAGCGCGCGTGGCGGGCCGCCGCCTCCAGACCCTGGCCGGCGTGGCTGGAAACCTCCGCCCGCGCCACCGCCAGCGGAACTGCCCAGGCATCACAGATCCGCTGGCAGTGCGCGACCCAGTCGTCGGCCGCGGGTTGCAAGCCGTGATGGACGTGAATCGCCCGCAGATCGTGGTCGCGGAATGTCCGGTCATGCCGGAGACGATGCAGCAGCGCGGTCGAATCCAGCCCACCGCTGAAACCGATGAGCAGGGACGACGCGTCGGCGGGCAGGGGCGGCAGGACGAACATGCCGCCCAGTCTAGCGGGCAGGCCCGCGGCTCAGCGCAGCTTGTCGAGGATGACGAGGATGGCGGCCAGCCAGCAGACACTCACGAACAGCCCCAGAACCCAGTTCTGGTTGACGCCATTCCGGTGCCAGCGCAGGCGGTTGTAGAACAGGCCGACCACGATCGGCAGGACGAACAGGATGAGCGGCAAGAGCCACCATGGACGCAGCAGATCCATCGTATTCCCCCGATGAGCCGGCCGATGCCGGCCCATGCATCCTAGCGCCGCCGGCACACCCGCGCCTGCGGCGGATCGTCGCGGCAACTCAGGACGAGGACAGGCTCGCCAGCTCACTGCGGGCCAGGGCGATCCATTCGCGCTGGTCACGCTGGTAGTACCGCGGGAGGGCGTCGGAACGGGTCAGGATCTCCTGGAATACCGACCTGGCCTGCGCCAGGTTGCCCTGGCGCTTGAGCAGCAGCCCGTAGCGGGCCCGTGCTTCCTCGCCGGGATAGCCCTGCACCACCACTTCGTACTCGTGCAGGGCGGCTGACGGATCGCCGAGATCCTCCACCGCGCGCGCATACAGCAGGTGGCCGTCGGTGGAACGGAAGCCGGGATTGGCGGCGATCAGCGCATCCAGCGTTTCGCGGGTCTCGCGCGCCTTGCCCTGTCCGTACTGGGCCCTGGCGAGGCCGAGCATCAGATCAGGATCCGTGCGGTACAGGCCCTTGAGGGCGTTGGCGAACAGATCCTCGGCGCGCGCGAAATCCCCGCTGCGCAGGCATTCTTCAGCGAGTTGGCGGCGGGTCTCCGGCGTATCCGACAGGCCCAGCTTGCGATCCGCCTTGCGCTTTTCGTGCTCGGGATCGATACGCGAGCGGACGCTGCGCGCGGCACGGCGAGCGGACGGACTGTGGCGCAGGTCCGGCAGCACTTCGGCGATGAAGTAGACCAGCACCGCGATGTAGGAAAACAACAACAGGATGAAGACCCAGTACAGCGGTCGCCCGGTGCGCACGACGTGCACACAGCAGGCAACCTGCAGGATCAGCGACAGGATGATGATCGGGCTCATGAGGAAATGCTGGAGACGGGAAGAGGAATGAAAGCGGCGGTGGGTACGGAACGGTCGCCGCAGGCAACGGGACGCAGGCGCTCGCGTGCGCGCGCCAGTGCGGCATCCTTGTCCGCGATGTCGAGGCGCGTGGACAGGAGACGAAAGCGTTGGTTGAAGCGGCCAGGCCGGCACCGCGGGTCGTAGAAGGAGGGGCCCCGCGTCAGCACGAGCAAGGCCAGTGATTCCTCCGGTCGCAGCGCCTCCGGAGACTGTCCGTACCAGGCATTGGCCGCGGCGGTCAGGCCACGCGCATCGCGGCCGAAGGAGCCCTCGTTCAACACGGTGGCGATCTGCTCGTCGACCGACCATGCGCGACTGACATGGATCATCGCGGCGAGCTCGGCGGCGTGCCGCCGCAGTCCGCCGATCGGGGTGGCCGAGCGGCGCACCAAGGCCCGGCCTGCATGGGCGGGAAGCCGCAGATCATTCCACGCCGGGGACTGCTCGCGGAAAAGGTACAGCGATACCGTCAGAGGATTCAGGCGGACGCCGTCCGCGCTCCGGATGCCCTCGCTGGCCAGATACTGGGTCCGCAGAAGCGGTGAGGGGAACTGTCGGTTGGGTTGCCGGTCCGCGGGGAGCGCGCCGGCGCCCCACAGATACACACCCAGACACAGCAGGACATAGCCGAGCACCGGCACCAGCAGCAGGGCAGATATCCATTTCTGCCAGGTCATCGCGCTTGTCCTCAGGCGGCCTCGTAGGCCCCGTAGCCGCGCAGGCGTTCGTAGCGGCGCTGCAGGAGCTGTTCCACCGGAATCTGTTCCAGCGCGTCGAGCTCGTTGAGCAGGACGGCCTTCAGGCGGGTCGCGGTCTGGCGCGGATTGCGGTGGGCGCCGCCGATCGGTTCGCGCACCACCTTGTCGACCAAGCCGAGCGAATGCAGCCGCTTGGCGGTCAGGCCGAGTTGCTCGGCGGCGTCCTTGGCCTTGTCGGCGGACTTCCACAGGATCGAGGCGCAGCCTTCCGGGGTGATCACCGAGTAGGTGCTGTATTCCAGCATCAGGGTGCGATCACCCACGCCGATGGCAAGCGCGCCGCCGGAACCGCCCTCACCAATCACGGTGCAGAGGATCGGGACTTTCAATTCCGACATTTCCAGCAGGTTGCGGGCGATCGCCTCGGACTGGCCGCGTTCCTCGGCGTCGATGCCCGGCCAGGCGCCAGCCGTGTCGATGAAGGTCAGCACCGGCAGGCGGAAGCGCTCGGCGAGCTTCATCAACCGCAGCGCCTTGCGGTAGCCCTCGGGCTTGGGCATGCCGAAGTTGCGCTTGATCTTTTCCTTGGTGTCACGGCCCTTCTGGTGGCCGATGACGACCAGCGAGCGGCCGTTGATGCGGGCGAGGCCGCCGACGATCGCCTTGTCGTCGGCGAACGCGCGATCACCGGCCAGCTCCTGGAACTCGTCGCAGATAACGCGTACGTAGTCGAGGGTATGCGGGCGGGCCGGATGGCGGGCCAATTGGGAGACCTGCCATGGGGTCAGGTCGCGGAAGATCTGGGCGGTGCGGACGCGCAGCTTGTCCTGCAGGGCATGGACTTCGGCATCGACATTCACCGCCGGCCCGGCGCTGGCGTTGCGCAGCTCCTGGATCTTCGCTTCCAGATCGGCGATGGGTTGTTCGAAATCGAGGTAGTTCGGATTCATCAAGCGGGCCATGGGCCGGAAAGAGGGGAGTTTATCCCAGCCGGGGGCTCCATACCGAGCCGTGTAGTACGGTCCGGAGCCCGGAAACCGGGCTCAGTGGTTCTGCGTCCAGGGGCGGCCCACCGCCAGCTTGACCGCGCGCACGCCGGGCGTGGCCCGGAGCGCGTCGACCAGTTCGGTGTCGACCCGTACCGACAGATTGCCATTGACGTCGAGCATCCCGGCGGTGGCCGACTTGCCGGAGGACAGCACCAGATCCAGGCGCAGGGGCGTATTGCCGGGCCGATGGCGGGCGAGCAGCGCGTCCACCCGCGACCACAGGCCCGGCTCGCGCAGATCCAGCCGCAGCGACAGCCGCTGCGCCTGCTGCGCGCACAGCTGCGAGTAATCCCAGCATTGGCGGATGCGCAGGCTGAAACCCCCGTTGAATTCGTCCTCGCGCAGGCCGCCCTTCATGATCAGGATGCGGTCGCGGGTCAGCAGTGGCCCGAACTCGGCCATCGCGTCGGAGAACGCACTGCACTCGATCCGGCCGCGGCCATCCTCCAGTTGCACGAACACCTGGCTGTCGCCCTTGCGGCGCACGCCGACCACCTGGCCGGCGATGAGCGCGCTGACTTCGGGGCGCCAGCCCTTCTTCTCGCCCGGCGACTGGTTGCTCCAGAGTTTCTCCAGATCACCCAGGTCGCTGCCGACCAGGGTCCGCAGATCCTCGCGATAGGGATCCATCGGATGACCGCTGAGGTAATGTCCCAGCGTCTCCCGTTCGCCATTGAGCAACTGGCTCAGTGGCGATTCGTCCACTTCGGTCAGCACCACTTCCAGCGCCGGCGTGGCATCGCCGCCACCGCCGAACAAAGAGCTCTGTCCGGCCGCGCGTTCCTTGGCCAGTTGATCGGTGGCCTTGAGCACCTCCGGCAGTTGCAGCATCAGCGAGGCGCGGTTGCGGCCCAGCGCGTCGAGCGCACCCGCATTCACCATCGCTTCCAGCGCGCGCCGGTTGAGCTTGGAGGAGTCGACCCGCTTGCAGAAATCCAGCAGATCGCGGAATTCACCGCCCTGCTGGCGTTCGGCGACGATGGTCTCGCACAGGCCCTGGCCGACGCCCTTGATCGCGCCGATGCCGTAGCGGATGGTGCGCGGGTCGGTCGCCTCGAACATGTAGTCCGAGTGATTGATCTCCGGCGGCAGCACGGTCAGCGACAGTCCGCGCGCTTCGTCCAGGAAGCCGACCACCTTGTCGGTGTTGTCCATGTCCGAGGACAGCACCGCGGCCATGAACTCGGCCGGGTAGTGGCACTTCAGCCATGCGGTCTGATATGACACCAGCGCGTAGGCGGCTGCGTGCGACTTGTTGAAGCCGTAGCCGGCGAACTTCTCCATCAGGTCGAAGATTTCGTCGGCCTTCTTCTCGTCGACGCCGCCCTTGCCGGCGCCTTCGCGGAAGATCTCGCGGTGCTTGGCCATTTCCGCCGGCACCTTCTTGCCCATCGCACGACGCAGCAGGTCGGCGCCGCCGAGCGAGTAGGCGCCGACGATCTGCGCCATCTGCATCACCTGCTCCTGGTACACCATGATGCCGTAGGTGTCCTTCAGGATTGCTTCGGTGCGCGGGTCGGGATACTCGACTTCCTCGCGTCCGTGCTTGCGGTCGACGAAGCTGGGAATCAGGTCCATCGGGCCGGGTCGGTACAGCGATACCAGCGCGATCAGATCCTCGAAGCGGTCGGGCTTGGCGTCCTTCAGCAGCCGGCGCATGCCGGAGGATTCGAACTGGAACACCGCGCCCGTGTTGCCGGATGCGAAGACCTGGCGATAGGTGGCGGCGTCATCCAGCGGAATCGTCGCGATATCGACCGGCGGTACGCCCGCGCGCGCGTGGCGGCGGTTGATGGCCTTGACCGCCCAATCGATGATGGTGAGCGTGCGCAGGCCCAGGAAGTCGAACTTCACCAGGCCGACTTCCTCGACGTCGTTCTTGTCGAACTGGGTGACCGGGTTCCGGCCCAGCATGCCCTCGTCGTGTTCGGCGAACAGCGGGCAGAAGTCCGACAACGGCGACGGAGCGATGACCACGCCGCCGGCGTGCTTGCCGGCGTTGCGGGTCAGGTCTTCAAGCTGCCGCGCCAGATCGATGAGATCGCGGACGTCGTCCTCGTTGTTGTAGCGATCGATCAGTTCCTGCGAGGACATCTCGCTGTTGCCTTCGCCCATCGCATCCTTCAGCGTCACGCCGAGGATGTTGGGAATCAGCTTGGCGACGCCGTCGACCAGGCCGTAGGGAAAGCCCAGCACGCGGCCGGCGTCGCGCACCACCGCCTTCGCCGCCATGGTGCCGTAGGTGATGATCTGGCTGACCCGGTCGCGGCCGTACTTGCGCGCGACGTAGTCGATCACCTCGTCGCGCCGATCCATGCAGAAGTCGATGTCGAAGTCGGGCATCGACACGCGTTCCGGATTGAGGAAACGCTCGAACAGCAGGTTGTAGGGCAGCGGATCCAGATCGGTGATCTTCAGCGCCCACGCCACCAGCGAGCCGGCGCCCGAGCCGCGACCCGGGCCGATCGGGATGCCGTGGTTCTTGCCCCACTGGATGAAGTCGCCGACGATCAGGAAGTAGCCGGGGAAGCCCATCTTGATGATGGTGTCGAGCTCGAATTCCAGTCGTTCGACGTAGTCCTCGCGGGACCTGCCCGGGGCGAGCGGGTTCTTCTCCAGCCGTTCTTCCAGGCCGGCCCGGGCCTGGCTGCGGATCCAGCTGTCCAGGGTCTCGTTTTCGGGCACCGGATAGGCGGGCAGGAAGTAGGTGCCCAGCCGCATCTCGATGTTGCAGCGCTGCGCCAGCGCCAGGGTGTTGTCGATGGCGTCCGGCACGTCGGCGAACAGCGCGGCCATCTCCTCGGCCGACTTCATGTACTGCTCGGCGCTGTACTCGCGCGGCCGCTTGGGATCGTCCAGCACGCGGCCGGAGGCGATGCACACGCGCGCCTCGTGCGCATCGAAGTCGTCCGGCGACAGGAAGCGCACGTCATTGCTGGCGATGACCGGCAGGCCGCGCTTGGCCGATGCGTGCAGCGCGAACGCGTTGAAGGCTTCCTCGCCCTCGCGCTGGGTGCGGGTCAGCTCCAGGTGCAGATCCTCGCCGAAGCTGCGCTGCCATTCGGCCAGATGCTGTTCGGCCAGTTCATGCCGCCCGCTGAGCGCGAGACGGCCGGCATGGCTCTGTCGACCCATCAGCGCGAACAGACCCTGGCGATCCTCGTGCAGCCATTGCGGCTCGATGGCGACGCCATCGTTGCGATGGCCTTCCATCCAGGCGCGGGTAAGCAGGCGCGACAGCGACAGGTAGCCTTCGCGATCCCGGCACAGCAGGGTTACCGGCCACGGTGTTTCGTTGCCTTCGGCCACCAGCACGTCGGCGCCTGCGATCGGTTTGATGCCGATGCCCTCGGCGGCCTTGTAGAACTTGACCAGGGCGAACAGGTTGTTGCGATCGGTGACTGCCAGCGCCGGCATGCGCAGTTCCACCGCGCGGCTGAGCAGGTTGGCCTGCTTGGCTTTCTTGGGGTCGGCCTGATCCGGTTTCTCGGGCACGCGGATAATTGAATCCGCCATCGAGAACTCGGTGTGCAGGTGGAGATGAACGAAGCGGGAGGACATGCCGGCTCGGAAGACTGTCCGGGCAGGTTACCGGCGGGGGTGGGGAGGGGCAAGGCTTGACATCGCCGCCGGGCCCGGCCGGTGCGGTCACCGGCCGGGTGCGAGGCGGGTCATGGTCGGCGGTGGCAAGCGACCAACACCGGCTCAGTGGATGCGGAACACCTCGGATGGCGTGGGCGCGTAGCTGGCCTCGCGGACGTGGCATTGGTGCTCGCGCAGGGCCGATTCCTCATCGCGGGCGTGTTCCCAGTCATGGCGGTCGAACGGAAAACCGCCGACCGGTGCGTGCCGCAGGCTGGATTCCAACTCGCGCAGGCGCAGGAAATCGCCATGGGCCCGGATTTCACGGGACAGATCGGGCCAGGAGAGATCCATCGGCAGTGGCGCCCCGGGGTCGTCGGTGCCGTGAATCCGGGCCATCACGGTGGTCAGTCCCGACCGGACGGCGGGATCGCATTCCCAGGTGGCGTCCTCCAGCAGCGCGGCGATCCGGCGCGGGCAGTCGACCCCCACCGGTGGCGCGTCCGGACAGAGCGCGCGCACGAGCGCATCCAGGCGTGGGTGGAGGCGATCGCCATCGGCGGTGGGCCGGGATGGCCGGTCGCACGACTGCGAGACGGGATCCGGAATCGTATTGTGTCGGCGCAGGTTCATGGCAGTTCTCGCGTGACCGTCGGGGGCCGGTGCGCATCACCGTGATCCGTGAAGCAGCGGCATTGCTCCCGGGGAGATGCCACGACAGCGTGCGATCTTGCCGCGATGGTTTCGCCTGCTGGAAGTGGGCGTGACCAAGGACAGGGCGTCCTGTTCATCCGACCGGTGGTGGCAATGGCGCGGGAACTCCGCGCTCAGCGCATGCCGTGTGCTTCCAGCGCGACCCGCACCGGCGCGAAACTGCGGCGATGTTGCGGGCAGGGTCCGTGCCGGGTGAGCGCGGACAGATGTTCGGGCGTGGAATAGCCCTTGTGGCTGGCGAAGCCGTACTGCGGGAACTGCGCGTGCAATTCGACCATCGCGCGATCGCGTGTCACCTTGGCCAGGATCGAAGCCGCCATGATCGCGGCATCCAGGCGATCCCCGCCCACCAGCGCCTCGGCCGGGCAGGACAGGCGTGCGGGAATGCGGTTGCCGTCGATGCGCGCGAGTTCGGCGGCCGGCTGCAGCGCACGGACCGCGCGGCGCATGCCTTCCATCGTGGCTTGCAGGATGTTGAGCTGGTCGATTTCCTCGCGATGCACGAACTCGACGCGCCAGGCGAGCGCGCGTTCGATGATCAGCGGGTACAGCGTCTCGCGCTGGGTTTCGGTCAGCTGCTTGGAATCGTTGAGGCCGTCGATGGGGCGATCCGGATCCAGGATCACCGCCGCGACGGAAACCGGCCCGGCCAACGGGCCGCGGCCCGCTTCATCCACCCCGGCAACCAGGCGGAACACGGGGGCGGGAAACAGGGAGTCGACCGGCAGCATGGGGAGGATCCTAGCCGACGACGGCGCGCGGCGTGGATGACAGCAGTTCCATCACCGCATCGGCCGCGCGCGCGGAGGCGTCCTGACGCAGTTGCTCGTGCAGATGCAGGTACCTGGGCTGGAGGGCGGCGGCGGCCTGCGGTGCGCGGAACCAATGCAGCACGGCATCGGCCAGCTTGTCGGGCGTGCAGTCGTCCTGCATCAGTTCCGGCGCCAGATCCTCGCCCGCCAGCACATTGGGCAGCGCGTAGCGCTCCACCTTCAGCAGGCCGAGCGCCTTGACGATGCGATAGGTCATCGGCGCGACCTTGTAACCGACCACCATCGGCCGCTTGGCCAGCATGGTTTCCAGGGTCGCGGTGCCGGAAGCCAGCAACACGACGTCGGCGGCGTACAGCGCGGTCCGGGCATGCCCATCCAGCAGGCGCAGGTTGGGCACCGCCAGGCGCGGGTCGGACAGCAGCGTTTCCAGCAGTCCGCGGCACGCCGCATTGGCGGCCGGGACACAGACCTGCAGGCCGGGCAGCTCGGCGGCGATTCGGCGGGCCGCCTCCAGGAACGGCGGCCCGAGCCGCTGGATCTCACCCAGCCGGCTGCCGGGCAACAGCGCCAGGACCGGGCCTTCCGCCGGCAGATCCAGCGCGCGGCGGGCCGTGGCGTGGTCCGGTTGCAGGGGCATGTCATCGGCCATGGGATGCCCCACGAAGCGCGCATCCACGCCATGGCGGGCGTAGATGGGGGGCTCCATCGGGAACAGGCACAGCACGCGGTCGGCGCTGGCACCGATCTTCTGCGCACGCTTCTCGCGCCAGGCCCACACGGAGGGGCTGACGTAATGCACCGTGCGGATGCCGCGCTGCTTGAGCCAGCGCTCCACGCCCAGGTTGAAGTCGGGTGCATCGATGCCGATGAAAACGTCCGGCTGCCAGGCCAGCACGCGCTCGCGGAACGCGCGCCGCAGCTTCAGCAGGCGGGGCAGATGGCGCAGTACCTCGGACAGGCCCATGACGGCGAGCTCACCGGCGTCGAACCAGGTCTGGCAGCCTTCGCGGCGCATGCCATCGCCGCCGATGCCGGCGAACTCGGCTTCGGGACAGCGCTCGCGCAGCGCCGCGATGAGACCGGCGCCAAGGCCGTCGCCGGAGGCCTCGCCGGCCACCAGCGCGATGCGCGGCCGTCGTGCCGGCGGGTTCATCTCAGCAGCGGCCTCTCGCCGCGCTCGATGAAATCGAGCAGCGCGCGCACGTCATCGCTGGACTGCGCCTGTTCGGCCAGTTGCAGTTTGGCCTCGGCCAGCGGCAGGCCGGCCACGTACAGGGTGCGGTAGGCGCGCTTGATTGCGCTGATGCGCTCGCTGTCGAAGCCACGACGCTTCAGGCCCTCGCTGTTGATGCCGCGCGGCCGGCCCAGCGAATCGCTGCCGACCATCGTGTACGGCGGCACATCGCCATTGACCAGCGCGCCCATGCCGATGAACGCATGCGCGCCGATACGGCAGAACTGGTGGGCGCCGGAGAAGCCGCTCATGATCACCCAGTCCTCGACGGTGACGTGTCCGGCCAGGGTCGAGTTGTTGGAGAACACGCAGTGGTTGCCGATCACGCAGTCGTGGGCGACGTGCGTGTAGGCGAGCAGCAGATTGTCGTCGCCGATGCGGGTGACGCCGCCGCCGCTGCCGGTGCCGCGGTTGAGGGTGACGAATTCGCGGACGATGTTGCGATCGCCGATGACCAGTTCGGTGTGCTCGCCGGCGAATTTCTTGTCCTGCGGGTCGCCGCCGGCGGCAACGTGGCCCACCAGGTGATTGTCACGACCGATCCGGGTCGGGCCGATGACGCTGCAATGCGGGCCGATGACGGTGCCGTCGCCGATTTCGACCCCGGCGCCGACCAGACTGAAGGGACCGACCCGCACGTTGGCGCCCAGGCGGGCGTTCGGATCGATCACCGCGCTGGGGTGGATGTCGGTACTCATGCCGGGGTCTCGGCGCACAGCACCTCGGCGCTGGCGACCTCGTTGCCGGCGACCTTGGCCACGCAGGTGTACAGGGTCATGTTGCGGATCACCCGCTTGATTTCCACATGCAGTTCCAGCACGTCGCCCGGCACCACCATGCGCGAGAACCGCACGTTGTCGACCTTGACCAGGTAGAACAACCGATCGCCGCCGCACAGGCCACGCGAGATCTGGGTCAGCACGCCACCGGCCTGGGCCAGGGCTTCGATCACCAGCACGCCGGGCATCACCGGATGGCCGGGGAAGTGGCCCTGGAAGAACGGTTCGTTGATGGTCACGTTCTTGATGCCGACGATGCGCTTGTGTGCTTCGAACTCCACCACCTTGTCCACCAGCAGGAACGGATAGCGGTGCGGCAACAGCTTCTGGATGGTGACGACGTCGATGGGCAGCTTCACTTCGGGTTCGGTCATGTTCATTCCTTGTCCGCGGCCAGCACGCGGCGTGCCAGTGCGTCGAGTTGCTTGAAACGGGCGGCGTTCTTGCGCCAGGTCCGGTTGTCGGTGAGAGGCGTTCCGGACGAGTACTCGCCCGGCTCATGAATGGAACTGGTCACCAGCGACATCGCCGTGATGACCACGCGGTCGCAGATTTCCAGATGGCCGAGGACGCCGGCGGCTCCGCCGATCAGGCAGTAGCGGCCGATCTTCGCGCTGCCGGCGGCGGCGCTGCAACCGGCCATCGCGGTATGCGCGCCAATGCGGACGTTGTGGCCGATCTGGATCTGGTTGTCGAGCCGGACGTCTTCCTCCAGCACGGTATCGTCGAGCGCGCCGCGATCGATGGTGGTATTGGCGCCGATCTCGCAGTCGTCGCCCACCACCACGCCACCCAGCTGCGGCACCTTGATCCAATGTCCGGCGTCCATCGCCAGGCCGAACCCGTCGGCGCCGAGCACCGCGCCAGGGTGAATCAGCACGCGCTGCCCCAGGCGTACCCGGGTGACCAGGGTGATCCGGGCGATCAGCTCGCTGCCGGCACCGACCACGCAGTCATCGCCGATCACGCAGTGCGGTCCGATGATGCAGCCTTCGCCGATTTCGACGCGTGCGCCGATGCTCACGAACGGACCGATATGCGCGCCCGGCGATACCCGCGCGGACGGGTCGATCACCGCGCTGGGGTGGATGCCCGGAGCATGCGCAGGTCGCTGCTCGAACAGCGCCGCGATCTTGGCGAAAGCGGTATAGGGATCCCGGGCGATCAGGGCGGTGCCGGGTGCCGCCGCGGCATCGTCCTCGCGCAATACCACGATGCCGGCGGCCGATTCCGCCAGTTGGGAGCGATAGCGGGAATTGGCCAGGAAGGCGAGCTGGCTGTGGCCGGCCCGGGCCAGGGTGGCGACGCCGTCGACGGCGATGTCACCGTCGCCGTGCAGGCCCAGCGAGAAGCGCTCGGCGAGCGCGGCGGCGGTAAGGGGGGACACGGTCATGGGGCGCAATTGTAGCGCCTCGCTCCGTCTCATCGCCGCGCCGACGGGGCGCGGGAAACGCGGGCTACACCATACGGGGGGCGATGGTGTGGCCCGTCAACGCACGGGCTCGCGATCAGAAGCCGCCGCCGAAGGTGAACTGCAGGCGCTCGATCTCGTCGCCATCCTTCTTCTTCAGCGGGAAGGCGTAGCTGATCGAAATCGGGCCGACCGGCGCACGCCACAGCAGCGCCACGCCCGCGGCCGCGCGCAGTTCGCCGGCATCGAAGTTGTCGTAGCCGTCGAACACGTTGCCGAAGTCGAAGAACGCCGAAATGCGGGCCGCGTTGGAGTCGAACAGGCGCGGGAAGTACATTTCCAGCGAACCCACCGTCTTCAGCGAGCCGCCGAGCGGCTGGCCGCGCCAGTAACCCTGAGTGACCTCGGAACGCGGGCCCAGGGTGTTGTCGCTGAAGCCGCGGACCGAACGCACACCGCCCGCGTAGAAGTTCTCGAAGAACGGCAGGCCGGTGGCGGTAAGGGTCCGATCCAGGACGGAGCCCGGTGCACACGGTCCAGTGCCGTCAGTGGCGGCCGCCGGATTGGCCTCGCCGGGAATGGACGGATCGGTAGGCAGCATCCTGCAGACATTCCGCGACGAATCGCTGCCCCAGCTGTCGCCGTAGCCGAAGTCGAAGCGGGTGTTGAGCACCAGCGACGGCGTGATCGGCCAGTACTTGGAGAACTCGTAGTTGAGCTTGTAGTACTCGACGGTCGAGCCGGGCAGGGTGATTTCAGCCGACACACGCTGGTACGTGCCGGCGGTGGGCATGAAATAGTCGTTGCGGGTGTCGCGCGCCCAGCCGATTTCGGTGCGCCAGGCGTGGAAGGTACGCTGGCCGATCGCGTTGATGTAATCGATGATCTGCGCGGGGGTGTAGATGTTGTAGTTGATCTGGTTGCGATCGATGCCGAACAGCAGCGACACGCTGTCGGTCTCGGTCAGCGGCAGTCCGAGCACCGCCTGCGCGGCGGCGCTGGTGGTCGAGTACTGGGCGGCGTTGAAGTCGGAGTAGTCGTACTCGCGCCACCACAGGTTGTAGCCGAGCGACATGCCCTCGTCGGTGAAGAACGGATTCAGGAACGAGAACGAATAGCGCTGCAGGTAGTCGCTGCGCTGGGCCTCGACCGATACCCGGTTGCCGCTGCCGAGGAAGTTGTTCTGCGACAGCTGGATCGAGGTGGTCATGCCGGACAGCTGCGAATAGCCGAGGCCGAACACGAAACTGCCGGAAGTGGTTTCCTTGACCGTGTAGACCACGTCGACCTGGTCGTTGGTGCCGGGAACCGCTGGCGTCTCGACGTCCACGGTCTCGAAGTAGCCCAGGCGCTGCAGGCGGATCTTGGAACGATCGATGGCCGCCTGCGAATACCAGGAACCCTCGAACTGGCGCATCTCGCGGCGCATGACCTCGTCGGAGGTGCGCGCGTTGCCCTTGAAGACGATGCGGCGGACGTTCACGCGCGGTCCGGGGACGACCTGGAAGTTGAGCGAGACGGTGCGCTTTTCGCGATCGACGGACGGAATCGGGTTGACCTGGGCGAACGCGTAGCCGATGTTGCTCAGGGTCGCGGTGATGCCGTCGGACGTGATTTCCAGCAGCCGGCGCGAGAAGATCTGGCCGGGCTTGACGATCACCATGCGCTCGACGTTTTCCTGGGGCAGCACGGTATCGCCGGTGACCTTCACCTCGGAAACCTTGTACTGCTCGCCCTCGGTGATGCCGGCGGTGATGAACATGTCGCGCTTGTCGGGGCTGATCGACACCTGGGTGGAGTCGATGCTGAAGTCGACGTAGCCGCGGTCCAGGTACCAGGAGTTGAGCTTCTCCATGTCGCCGGAGAGTTTTTCCTTGGAGTACTGGTCGTCGCGGCGGTACCAGGACAGCCAGTTGTGCTCCTTGGATTCCCAGGTCTTGAGGATGTCCTCGTTCTGGAACTTCTCGGTGCCGACCACGTTGACATGGCGGATCTTGGCCGCCTTGCCTTCCTTGACGGCGATGGTGATGTCGACGCGGTTGCGGTCCAGCGGACTGACGGTCGGGGTGATCTCGACGTTGTACTTGCCGCGGTTGTTGTACTGCTTGATGAGTTCCTGTGTCACGCGATCCAGGCTGAGCCGATCGAAGGTGTCGCCTTCGGCCAGGCCGATGTCCTTCAGGCCGGTCATCAGCTGCTCGGTCTTGATGTCCTTGTTGCCGGTGACGGTCAGCTTGTTGATGGCGGGGCGTTCGACCACGGTCACCACCAGGATGTTGTCCTGGCGATCCACCCGGACGTCCTGGAAGAAGCCAGTCTTGTACAGCGCGCGGATGGCGTCGCCGACGCGGGATGAAGTGACCGTGTCGCCACGCTCGATCGGCAGGTAGGTCAGGACCGTACCGGCGGAAATGCGTTGCAGGCCATCGATGCGGATGTCGCTGGCGGTGAAGCTGCCCGGTTCGGCCTCGGTGGGCGCGACAAGGGGGGGCAGGGCCGTCTGCGCCCAGGCGGGGGCGGTCAGGGCCGAGGCCAGGGCCAGGGCGAGCAGGCGGCGGGTGGGCTGTCGCGTCATCATCACATCCGATAGGTGGCGCGCCTGCACTGCAGGCGGTTGCCGGGAAGAGTCATGCTGGGGGCTGGCGGGCTTTGAGCAGACCGGCACAAGAAAGTTCAAAAGCATCAAGTCACCAGACGCAGGATGTCGTTGTAGAACGCAAGACCCATCAGGCCCGCCAGCAGGGCCAGGCCGACGTATTGCCCGGCAGCCATGCTGCGTTCGCTCAACGGACTGCCCTTGACCAACTCAATAAGGTAATACAGCAGGTGTCCGCCGTCCAAGACGGGGATGGGCAACAGGTTGAGAATCGCCAGGCTCAGCGACACCAACGCCAGGAAGTACAGGAACCAGGCCACGCCCCGCTTGGCGGTGTTGTTGGCGACCCGGGCGATGGTGATGGGGCCGGAAACGTTCTTGACCGAGGCGTGCCCGGTCAGCATGCGCCGGATCATGCCCAGCGAGTCGGCGGTCATCTTGCCGGTTTCACGCAGGGCGGCCGGGAACGCGGCGATGGGCCCGAACTGCTGGAGGGCGTCGTATTCGGCCGGCCGCAGTGACTTCGGTGGCTCGACCCCCAGCGCCCAGGCTTCCTTGCCATTGGCGGGATCCCGGAATTTCCGGGGCTGGAGCTCGAAAGCGTGCCGTTCACCCTTGCGATCGACCTCGATCATGCCCGGGCCCCCGCGTTCGCCCAGTTGGCTGACCAGCGGATACAGGTCGCCGAACTGGCGCACGGGCTGGCCATCCACCGCGGTGATGGTATCGCCGGGCAGGAGCACGCCATCGGCGGCGCTCCCGGGGGCGGTGGCGGTGACGGTTGCCGGCAGCAGCAGGTGCCGCCAGGACAAGCCCGCGGCACCGCTGATGTTTTCCTGGTTGAACCCGACCGGCAGCCGGGACAGGGCGAGGGTCCGATCCTGCTCGTTCCCGTCGGCATCGACGACCCGCAGACGCGCATCGCGGCCGTCCATCGCGGCCAGCGTCAGGGTCTGCAGGGCTTCCATCCAGGTATTGATGGTCCGGTCGTCGACCGCCTCGATGCGATCGCCGCTGTGCAGGCCGGCCGCGGCGGCGATGCCGGTGGTGGGTCCCAGGGTGGCGGAATAGTCCGGACGGCCAATGACGAACATCGCCCAGAGCAGGACCACGCACAGGACCAGGTTGGCGATCGGGCCGGCCGCGACGATGGCGATTCGCTGCAGGACCGGCTTGCGGTTGAAGGCCTGGGGCAGTTCCTCGGCCGGGACGTCCCCTTCGGCCTCGTCCAGCATCTTCACGTAGCCGCCGAGCGGAATGGCGGCGATCGCGAATTCGGTGCCATGACGATTCCGGCGCGACCACAGCGGGCGGCCGAATCCGACCGAGAAGCGCAGCACTTTCACCCCGCAGCGGCGGGCGACCCAGTAGTGGCCGAACTCATGGAAGGTGACCAGCACGCCGATGGCGACGATCATCCACAGCAGGGAGCCCAGCGCCTCGCTCATCGGAACCGCTCACGGGTTGTGAAAGGGCGCTCAAGCACGGGCGGCGTGACCTGCGATGGTGGTTTCGGTGATCCGTCGGGCCCGTGCATCGGCTTCCAGCAGCGCCTCCAGCGAATCCGCCGGCGCGGCGGGCAGCGCGGCGAGGGCTTCCTCGACCAGCACGGGAATGGATAGGAAACGGATTTTGCCCTGAAGAAAGGCTGAAACGGCCACTTCGTTGGCGGCGTTCAGGATGGCCGGCGCGGTGCCGCCCGCGTCCAGTGCCTCGCAGGCCAGCCGCAGACATGGGAAGGCGTCCGTGTCCGGCGCCTCGAAGTCCAGCCGCCCTTGGGTCAGCAGGTCCAGCCCGGCGACCCCGGAATCGATACGGTCGGGCCAGCCCAGACCCACCGCCAGCGCGGTGCGCATGTCCGGCAGGCCGAGTTGCGCGAGGGTGGAGCCATCCACGAATTCCACCAGCGAATGCACCAGGCTCTGCGGATGCACCAGCACGCCCAGCCTGTCTCCGGACAGGTCGAACAGGTGGTGGGCCTCGATCAGTTCCAGGCCCTTGTTCATCAGCGTCGCCGAATCGACGGAGATTTTCGGCCCCATCGACCATTTCGGGTGGGCGACCGCCTGAGCCGGCGTGACATCCGCCAGTTCCGCCCGGCGCCGGCCGCGGAACGGCCCGCCCGAGGCGGTCAGGACGATGCGGCGGACATCGCCCTTAGCCTGGCGTGAACGCAGGCACTGGAAGATGGCGTTGTGTTCGCTGTCGATCGGAATGATGTCCGCGCCGGCGGCGTCGGCGGCCCGCGTCATCAGTTCACCGGCCAGCACCAGCGATTCCTTGTTGGCCAGCAGCAGGCGCTTGCCCGCGCGCGCCGCGGCCAGGGTCGAGGACAGGCCCGCCGCGCCGACGATGGCGGCGACCACCGTGTCGCAGGCATCGCCAGCCGCGAGCGCGTCCAGCGCGGCCACTCCGGCGTGGGCTTCGGTCTCCACGCCACGTTCGCGCAGGCCGTCGCGCAGGGCGGGGAACAGATCCTCGCGGGCGATGACGGCGTGCCGGGGGCGGTGCCGCTGACACAGGTCCAGCAATGCTTCGACCTGGCTGCCGGCCGCCAGCACGGTCACCCGCAGGCGCTGCGGATGGCGCGCGCTCACGTCCAGCGCCGAAGCACCGATGGAACCGGTGGCGCCGAACACGGCCACCCGCTGGAGCGTGGTGCTGGCGGTCATGTCAGAACCCGAACAGTTCCTTGCCCAGCGCGAAGATCGGCAGTGCGGCCAGTACGCCGTCCACGCGGTCGAGCACGCCACCATGGCCGGGGATGACGTCGCCGGAATCCTTCGCACCCACGTGGCGCTTGAGCAGGCTTTCGAACAGGTCGCCGACCACCGAGAACAGCACCGTCGCCACCGCCACGATCAGCACGTAGGGCAGTTCGATCAGACCGGCGCCGGCAAAGAACGTGCCGCCCAGCGCCACCAGCAGGCCCGCGGCCACGCCGCCGAACACGCCTTCGATGGTCTTGTTGGGGCTGATGCGCGGAGCCAGTTTGCGGCTGCCGAACAGGCGTCCGCCGAAATGGCGGCCCGCGAAGTACGCGCCGCTGTCGGCGGCCCACACGATCGCCAAGGCCACGAACAGCCAGCGATGGCCATAGGGCTGGCCCGCATGGATGAGGCAGAGCGCGCACCAGGCCGGCACGATCGCCAGGGTGCCCGCCGCCAGCTTGAAGCCGCGCGCCCAGGTCTCGTGATCGGAGGCGAAATTGAAGAAGCGCAGCCACAACAGGGCCAGCACCCACCAGAACACGCCCAGCAGCGATACCAGCCTCAGCGGCACCAGATCCGGCGAGCCGGCCGAGGCCCAGACCAGCAGCACCATCAGCAGCAGGTTGGCGACCAGCAGCAGGGTGCGCGGCAGGGTGTCGTCGATTTCGGCCAGTTTGAACCATTCCCACAGGCCGACCAGGAACACCAGCGCGGCCAGCGCGGCCAGCCACGGGGTGGGCAGCAGGAGGATGGCCGCGATGGCGATCGGCGCCATCGTCAACGCCGCGATCACGCGGATCTTGGTGCCGCCGGATTGGGTCATGCGGAAGTACTCTCCGTCGCGTCTTGCGCGATCTGGGCGCTGGTCAGGCCGAAGCGGCGCTCGCGTCCGGCATAGTCGTCCAGCGCGCGTTGCAGGGTCGCCGCATCCATGTCCGGCCACAGCAGTTCGGTGAACCACAGTTCGGTGTAGGCCAGCTGCCACAGCAGGAAGTTGCTGACCCGGTGGTCGCCGCCGGTACGGATGAACAGATCCGGCGGCGGCAGGTCGGACAGGGCGACGCAGCGATCCATCGCCGCCTCGTCGATGTCCTCGGGGCGCAGGCGGCCCGCCGCCACCTCGATCGCGAGCGCCCGCGCCGCCTGGGCGATGTCCTGGCGACCGCCATAGCTGGCGGCGATGACCAGGGTCAACCGGGCGTTGGCTCCGGTCTGCGTTTCGGCCGCTTCCATGCGCTGGCGGATCGCCGGCGGGAAGCGATCGCGTTCGCCGATGAAACGCACGCGCACACCGCGCCGGTCGAGCTCGTCGACTTCGCGGTCCAGCGCGTTGAGGAACAGCTTCATCAGCGCGCCGACTTCGTCCTCCGGCCGGCCCCAGTTCTCGCTGGAGAAGGCGAACAGCGTCAGCACCTCGATGCCGCGTTCCAGGCAGAAGTCGATGCATACGTTGACGGCGCGCGCACCGGCGCGATGGCCGATCACGCGCGGGCGCTTGCGGCGCTCGGCCCAACGCCCGTTGCCGTCCATGATGACGGCCAGGTGGCGTGGAATTCCGGGTCTGACAGGGGACATGGCAGTCCTCAGACCGCCATCAGTTCCTGTTCCTTGGCCTTGACCACGTCGTCCACGTCCTTGATCGACTTGTCGGTCAGTTTCTGGATCTCCTCTTCCGCGCGACGCTCCTCGTCCTCGGTGATCTGCTTCTCCTTCAGCAGATCCTTGACCTGCTGGTTGGCGTCACGGCGGATGTTGCGGATGGCGACCTTGGTGTCCTCGCCCTCGCCATGGACGACCTTGGACAGTTCGCGGCGGCGCTCTTCGGTCAGGGCCGGCAGGTTCAGGCGGATGGTGGTGCCCGCGGTATTGGGGGTCAGGCCCAGGTCGGACGCCAGGATGGCCTTCTCGACGGCACCGACGATCTGCTTTTCCCACGGGGTGATCGTGAGCGAGCGTGCGTCGGACACGGCGACCGTGGCGACCTGGCTCAGCGGAACGTCGGATCCGTAGTAATTGACCTTCAGGTGTTCGACCAGGGCGGTCGAGGCGCGACCGGTGCGTACCTTGACCAGGGTGTGACGCAAGGCCTCGATGCTCTTGGTCATGCGCGCCTGCGCGTCTTTCTTGATGTCGTTGAGCATCACGGGTCCCGTGGCAATCCTTAAACGCCCGATTATAGGCGTTCCAGGCTCCTTTGCGGGCTCCGCGGCGACGGAACCGGGGACGGATCAGTGGGAATGGTGCGGTGCGGCATCATGCAGATCGTGGCCGCACTGGCTGCCTCGTTCGATCTGCAGGGTCGCGTGGTTGATCCCGAAGCGATTGTCCAGTGCGTGCACGGTGGTGTCGATGAAGAGGTCGTGATCTTCGTTCTCCGCCCTCACCAGGTGCGCGGTAAGGGCGATTTCACCGGCACCCAGTGGCCAGATATGCAGGTGGTGGACGGCCTGCACCCCCGGTTGGCCGGCCAGGAAAGCGTGAACCTCGGCCTGGTCGATGCTGTTGGGGACCGCGTCCATGGCGGCGTTGAAGCTGTCCCGCAGCAGGCCGAAGGTGCCGATCGCGATGACGATGCCGATCAGGAGCGCGGTGGCCGGGTCCAGCCAGGCCCAACCGAAGGCCAGCATGCCGAGCCCGGCGACCACGGCCGCCAGCGAGACGGCCGCGTCGGCGACCAGGTGCAGGAAGGCACCGCGCTTGTTGAGATCGTGGGCATGCCCGTCCTTGACCAGCCAGGCTGCGCCCAGATTGATGGCGATGCCGATGGCGGCGACGACGATCACCGGGGTCGCGGGGATCTGCGGTGGTGCGCTGAAACGGCGAACCGCCTCCCAGCCCAGGGCTCCGGAAAACACCATCAGCAGGATGGAATTGGCCAGTGGCGAAAGCAGCGTGGCCCGTCGCCAGCCGTAGGTGTGGTTGCCGGTGGGGGGGCGCCGCGCCAGCGCGGCGGCGGCCCAGGCCAGGCCAAGCCCGAGCACGTCGCCCAGGTTGTGCAGCGCATCGGACAGCAGTGCCAGCGAATTGGTGTGGAAGCCGTAGCCCGCTTCCAGCGCCGTGTAGGCCAGGTTGATCAGAGTGACCAGCGCGAAGGTCCGGGTAGCCGAACCGTGTGCGTGGGCGTGCGAACCGTGTGAATGTCCCATGCCGCAAAGGGTGCCGCGCGGACGCGGCGGACACTATTACAGCCGGGATTGGGGATTCGGGGCAGCGTCAGCCGCGGCCCTTCACCAGGGTGCCGATGTTCTCGCCACGCAGGATGCGCATCAGGTTGCCGGGCACCGACAGGTCGTAGATGCGCAGCGGCACATCGCTGTCGCGGCAGAGCGCGAACGCGGCGGTATCCATGACCTGCAGGTCGCGCGCGATGACTTCGTCGTAGGTCAGCTGGTCGTAGCGCGTGGCGTCGGCGTGCTTGCTCGGATCCTTGTCGTAGACGCCATCCACCTTGGTGGCCTTCAGCAGCAGATCCGCGCCGATTTCGATCGCACGCAGCGCGGCGCCCGAATCGGTGGTGAAGAACGGATTGCCGGTACCCGCCGCGAAGATCGCGATGCGGCCCTTCTCCAGGTGGCGGACGGCGCGTCGGCGGATGTAGTCCTCGCACACGTCGTTGATCTTGAGCGCGCTCATCACCCGGACCTTGGCGCCGAGCTTCTCCAGCGCGTCCTGCATGGCGAGCGCGTTGATGACGGTGGCCAGCATGCCCATCTGATCGCCGGTCACCCGGTCCATGCCGCCGGCGGCCAGGCCGGCGCCGCGGAAGATGTTGCCGCCGCCGATGACCAGGCCGATTTCGGCCCCGGCTTCGCGCGCCTCGATGATCTCGCGGGCGATTCGCCCGATCACCACCGGGTCGATGCCGTAGTCCTCGGACCCCATCAGCGCCTCGCCGGAAAGTTTGAGCAGGATGCGGCGATAGGCGAGGGGTGCGGTCATGGGGGCTCTCGGCGTGGGCAAACGAAACAATTCTAGCCGAGCGCCGCCCCGACGTCAGTCGTCCCGTCCGCGAAGGACCGCAGCCGGGCGCCGCGGCGATGCCGGGTTCATTGTTCCACCAAGCCCGCCACCACCCGGTTGCGACCCTCGCGCTTGGCGCCGTACAGCGCCTCGTCGGCGGCCTGCAGGAGCTGGTCCACGTGGGCGAACTGCTCGAGCGCGCCGTGCGTGGCCAGGCCGGCGGAGAAAGTCACGTGCAGGGGCCTGCCGTCCACGCGGGTCATCGGTTCCTGGCCCACCTCGGTCAGGATCCGCCGCATCACGCCGAGCGCCGCGCGCTCGTCGGTCCCGGGCAGGACGATGAGGAACTCCTCGCCGCCGTAGCGGGCGACGATGTCGCTGCTGCGCAGGTGTTTCTGCAGGGTGGAGGCGAACCCGCGCAGGACCTGATCGCCGACCAGGTGGCCCCAGCCGTCGTTGATCTTCTTGAAATCGTCCAGGTCGACGAAGGCGATGGACAGCGGCCAGCCGTGCCGCGACGAAGTCTCGAATTCCTTCTCGAGCACGCTTTCCAACTGGGTGCGGTTGTAGACGCCGGTGAGCGGATCGCGGCGCGCCTCCTCGGCCAGCCGCTGCGCACGGTGCTCGAACTCGTCCGCATCCTTGCGCGCCCGCGCCGCGTCCTGGATCTCGCGCAGGTTGCGCAGCACCAGCAGTTCGCGCGCCTCCTGCAGGAGCGCGGCGATGCGGCGTGGCTGGGTGATACGGACTTCGAACATGGTGGCGATTTCCGGCAGCATTCCGGTCATCTTCTCGATGATGCCGTCGATCGTGACCGGATCCATGTCCAGCAGCCGGTGCGCCGCATCGAAGGCGCGCAGGCGCGCCGCGGAGGTGTCCTCCAGCAGCCACAGATCGGCCAGGTGCCCGGATACCGCGACGCAGGCTTCGAACGGGGAGCCGGGTTCGGCCGATTCGCTGGCGCCGATGGCTTCCAGCAGCAGCGGTGGCAGGTTCCAGTGGCGGGCCATCCAGTGGCCGACCTCGGCGTGATCGCTGCCGAAGTGCTCGCGCTCCCGGCGCAACAGGGTGTCGTTGTCCGGGCTGCTGGCCAGCAGCGGGGCATAGGTCTTGCGGTCGAGTTGCAGCAGACCCAGCACGCCGATGTCCTGCAGCAGGCCGGCCAGCATCAGTTCCTCGAGCCGTCGTTGCCCGATCTGCTCGCCGAGCAGGCGACTGGCCAGTGCAGTGATGACACTGCGTCGCCAGACCTTTTCCTCGCCCGGCTCGTCGTGGTGCCGGGTCCGCATGCCGGACGAGAGCGAGAAGCCCAGGGCGAGGGTGAGGGTGGCGTTCAGGCCCAGCAGGGTCAGCGCCTGGCTGAGATTCTCCACCCGGCGCCGGCTGGCATAGAGCGGAGAGTTGGCGATGCGCAGCATGCGCGCGGTCAGCGCCGCGTCCAGGCCGATGGTGTCGGCAGCGGTGGCCATCACCACGTCCGGGTCGCGAGCGAGCGCGAGGATCCGCATCGCCACTCCCGGCGGAGAGGGCAGATCGCGGCAGCAGGAAAGCTTGGCTTCGAGTTCGGCTCGCATCGCTCGCGGCTGGACCTTGTCTTCTGGCGGCGGCGTTCCAGCCACCCTCGCCTCGCTATCGGCCGGGCGGTGGAGAAGTTTAGGGATGAATCCGCCAGACGGACGAAACGACGGCATGCCAGCGCCGGAAGCGGGCCCAGCCGTTGTCGCCCAAACAGAAAAGCCGCGGTTTCCCGCGGCTTTTCCGATGCTCCGTGAAGGAGGAAATCAGGCCAGGCCGGCCTGCTTCATCACTTCGGCGGCGTAGTCTTCCACCACCTTCTCGATGCCTTCGCCCACGGCCAGGCGCTGGCTGCTGACGACTTCGGCGCCGGCGGCCTTCAGCACCGCTTCGACGGTCTGGTTGGTGTCCAGCACGTACGGCTGGCCGTACAGGGTGACCTCGTTGACGATCTTGGCGATCTTGCCGCTGATGATCTTCTCCAGGATCTCGGCCGGCTTGGCCTTGTCCTTGTCGGACATCTTGGCCAGCTCGATTTCCTTTTCCTTGGCGACGAAGTCGGCCGGCACGTCGGCGGCCTTGATGTACGGCGGGTTCATCGCCGCCACATGCATGGCCAGGCCACGGGCCAGTTCGGCGTCGCCGCCCTTGACCTCGATCAGCACGCCGATGCGGCCGCCATGCACGTAGGCCGCGACGTTGTTGCTGCTGTCGGCACGGACCAGGCGACGGACCTGCACGTTCTCGCCGACCTTGGAGATGACGGCGGCGCGGGCTTCCTCGACCGTTTCACCGGAAGGCAGCTTGGCGGTCTTGAGGGCTTCGGCGTCGGCGGCGCCGGAGGCCAGGGCGACCTGGGCGACGGTGTCGGTGAAGCCGACGAAGTTACCGTCCTTGGCGACGAAGTCGGTTTCGGAGTTGATCTCCACCAGCACGGCCTTGCCGCCGTCCTGGGCGACCGCGATGCGGCCTTCGGCGGCCACGCGGCCGGCTTTCTTGTCAGCCTTGGCCAGACCGGACTTGCGCAGCCATTCGGCGGCCACGTCGATGTCGCCGTTGTTCTCGGTGAGCGCCTTCTTGCACTCCATCATGCCGGCGCCGGTGCGCTCGCGCAGTTCCTTGACCAGGGAAGCGGTGATTTCCACGGGATTACCTCGATTTGCGGATTTCGTTGGGCGGGCGGGGAGCCCGCCGACGGATTGAATAAGGCGGGTCATGGCCCGCCTGTAGGCATCGTTTGCCGCCGCGCACTGTGGCGCGGCGGCATTGCAGCGCGATTACTCGGCGGCGGCGGCTTCGTCGGCCTTCTTGCCGGCCTTCTTGGCCGGGGCGCGGCGGCCCTTGCCTTCTTCGTCCGATTCCACGAACTCTTCCTCGCGGACGGTGGCGGCGTTCGGCGAAGCGGCCTTGCCTTCCAGCACGGCGTCGGCGGCGGCGCGAGCGTACAGCTGCACGGCGCGGATGGCGTCGTCGTTGCCGGGGATGGCGTAATCGACCAGGGCCGGGTCGTAGTTCGAATCGACCACCGCGATCACCGGGATGCCGAGCTTCTTGGCTTCCTTGATGGCGATGTCTTCATGGCCGATGTCGATGACGAACAGGGCGTCCGGCAGGCGGTTCATGTCCTTGATGCCGCCCAGCGAGGCTTCCAGCTTGTCGCGCTCGCGGCGCAGGCCCAGCACTTCGTGCTTGACCAGCTTTTCGAAGGTGCCGTCGGTTTCGGCGGCTTCCAGTTCCTTCAGGCGGGCGACCGACTTCTTCACGGTGGCGAAGTTGGTCAGGGTGCCGCCCAGCCAGCGCTGGGTCATGTACGGCATGCCGCAACGCTCGGCTTCTTCCTTGATGGCTTCGCGGGCGCTGCGCTTGGTGCCGACGAACAGCACGGTGCCACGCTTCTGGGCCACGCCCGAGAGGAAGTTCATCGCGTCGTTGAACAGCGGAACGGTCTTCTCGAGGTTGATGATGTGGATCTTGCCGCGGGCGCCGAAGATGTACGGCGCCATCTTGGGATTCCAGTAACGGGTCTGGTGGCCGAAATGGACGCCGGCTTCCAGCATCTGGCGCATGGTGACTTGGGGCATTGCTTGAACTCCATGAACGTGGAACCCGCCGCCGGGAATGGGATGGCGGTTGCCCGCGAGGGCAGGGTTCCGGGGTTGGGCCTCCCTGCGGCTTCCGTGTCCGAACCTTCGACCCTAAGGGAATGATCCCAAAGGAGTTTTCAGGCACCCCGGCACGGAGGTTGGCAGCAGGTGTGGATTCGCCGGTGACGCCCGGCGTGGGCAGCCTGGACGGACAGGGTCCGACCAAGCCGCGGAAGTATAGCGGGAACAATGAGTTGCCCGCAACAAACCCCCTGTCGGGCGCTCAAAGGGGGGCGAAATCGGCGATAATCCTGGGCATGGCCATCACCCTCAAGACCCCCGAAGAAATCGAGCAGATGCGCATCGCCGGCCGGCTGGCCGCCGAGGTCCTGCAGATCGTCGCGCCGCACGTGAAGCCGGGCGTGACCACCGCCGAATTGGATCGCATCTGCCACGATCATATCGTCAACGTGCAGAAAGCCATCCCGGCCAACATTGGTTACGGCGGCGGCCACGGGCGGATTCCGTTCCCGTCCACGGTGTGCACCTCGGTCAACAATGTCATCTGCCACGGCATGCCCAGCGAGGGCAAGGTGCTGAAGGACGGCGACATCCTGAACATCGACGTGACCGTCATCAAGGATGGCTGGCACGGCGACACCAGCCGCATGTACTTCGTCGGCACGCCGTCGGTGATGGCGAAGCGGTTGGTGGACACCACCCGCGAGGCGATGTTCCGCGGCATCCGCGCGGTCCGTCCGGGCGCGACCCTGGGCGACATCGGCCACGCCATCCAGCAGTACGCCGAAGCCGAACGCTTCAGCGTGGTGCGCGAGTACTGCGGCCACGGCATAGGCAAGGTCTATCACGACGAGCCGCAAGTGCTGCACTACGGGCGCGCCGGCGATGGCGTGGTGCTGAAGCCGGGCATGACCTTCACCATCGAGCCGATGATCAACGAGGGCAGCCGCTTCTCCAAGGTGCTGCCCGATGGCTGGACCGTGGTCACCAAGGACCGCAAGCTCTCGGCGCAGTGGGAGCACACCGTGGCGGTGACCGCGGACGGCGTCGAGATCCTGACCCGCCTGCCGGGCGACGACAACGACCTGTGAGCAGTCCCCAGGCCGCGACTGATTCACTGCCGCGGCTGACGGGGATCGGCGCCGGAAGCGCGGACGATGGCGCCTGGTCGGCCGCCGCGCGCGCCGCGCTGGGGCACACCGATGCGCGGTTGAGCAAGCGCTTCGATCATGGCGACGGCATGGACCGGATCTTGGCCCTGCGCGCGCGCGGGGTGGATCACCTGCTGAGGGATGCATGGCTGCGCTGCATTCCCGCCGACAGCCTGATGGCGTTGTTCGCGGTGGGCGGCTATGGCCGCGGCGAACTGTTTCCGCAGTCGGACGTGGATCTGCTGGTGCTGGCCGAAGCATCCGCCCAGGCGCGCCACCATGAGGCGCTGGCGCGTTTCTTCGCGCTGCTGTGGGATGCCGGCCTGCCGATCAGCCATGCCGTGCGCTCGGCCGCCGAATGCACCGAAGCCGCGGCCGACCAGACCGTGCTGACCGCGCTCATCGAGGCGCGGCCGGTGGTGGCCGAACCGGTCGACGAGGCCCGCCTGATCGATGCGGTGTCGGCCGGGCGGGTGTGGCCCGCGCGTGATTTCTTCCTCGCCAAACGCGAGGAAATGAGTGTCCGCCACGCGCGCTTCGGCGACACCTCCGAAAACCTCGAACCGAACATCAAGGATGGCCCGGGCGGATTGCGCGATCTGCATACGCTGGGCTGGATGGCGTTGCGCACGTTCGGCGTGCGGGATCTGGAGCCGCTGGTCGGCATGAGCCACCTGGGGCCGGACGAAGCCGCGGCGCTGGCGCGCGAGCGTCGCGCGCTGGGGCGCCTGCGTTATGGCCTGCACATGATCGCGGGACGCCCCGAGGAACGCCTGCGCTTCGATTTCCAGAAGACGCTCGCGCAGCGCCTGGGCTTCGACGACGACGCCGAGAACCTGGGCGTCGAGAAGATGATGCAGGGCTTCTACCGGAGCGCGGCGATCGTCCGCCGCATCAGCGATCGCCTGCTGCAGCGTTTCGAGGAACAGTTTGACGGCGAAGCCTTGCCGGAACCGCTGGACGACGCATTCGCGCTGCGTCGCGGCTACCTGGCCGCGCGGGACCCGGCCTGGCCGCGGCGCGACGTTTCGCAGGTGTTCGCCCTGTTCGCGATGTGGGCCGCGCAGCCGCAGGTACGCGGGCTGCATTCGCTCACCGCGCGCGCGCTGGCCGAATCATTGCCGAAGCTGACCGCCTATCCGGCCGCGACGACCGCCCAGCGTGATGCGTTCATGGGCCTGCTGCGTGGGCCGCGCGCGGTGGAAACGCTGACCCGGATGGCCCGCCTGGGCGTGCTGGGGCAGTGGCTGCCGGCGTTCGCACGGGTATCCGGGCGCATGCAGTTCGATCTGTTCCATGTCTATACCGTGGATCAGCACACCCTGATGGTGCTGAAGAACCTCGCCACGTTCTCCTCCGGGCGCGCGGACGAACGCTTCTCCATCGCCCACGAGGTCTGGCCGCGCCTGCGCAAACCCGAACTGCTGCTGCTGGGGGGCCTGTTCCATGACATCGCCAAGGGCCGCGGCGGCGATCATTCCGAGCTCGGCGCGGTCGACGCGCGCGAGTTCTGCGCGGCGCATGGCCTGAGCGCTTCCGACACCGATCTGGTGGCCTGGCTGGTCGAACAGCACCTGCGCATGTCGGTGACCGCGCAGAAACAGGACATTTCGGATCCGGACGTCATCCATGCATTCGCCCGCCTGATCGGTGATCGCGAGCGACTGGACTATCTGTATCTGCTGACTTGCGCCGACATCGCCGGCACCAGCCCCAAGTTGTGGAACGCCTGGAAGGACCGGTTGCTGGCGGATCTCTACTTCGCCACCCGCCGGGTGCTGCGCGAGGGGCTGGAGTATCCGGTCGACGTCGACGCGAGACTGGCCGAAGCACGCGAATCGGTGCGCGTGTTGTTGCGCTTGCACGCCATCGGAGACGGGGACGCCGATGCCCTGTTCGCGGCAATGCCGGAAGAGAGTTTCCTGCGCTTCCGGCCCGAGCAACTGGCCTGGCAGGCCGAGGCGCTGCGCGGTCTTGGGCCCGGCGAGGCGCGCGTGCGTGCGCGGCTGATCGCCGAGGACGCCAATGCGATGGAAGTGTTCGTGCATTCACCGGATCGCGACGGCCTGTTCGCCGCGATCCTCGCCACGCTCGATCGCATGGGCTACGCCATCCACCAGGCGCGCGTGCTGGTCGGGCCGCAGGGCACGGTGTTCGATACCTTCGAAGTGCTGCCCGCCGACAGCTACGCCACCCGCGATCCCGCCGACGTCGAGCATGGCCTGAGCGTCGCCCTGGCCGGCGCGCTCGACAAGGTGCGCACGTCGCGGCGCGCGCTGCCGCGCCAGCTTCGGCACTTCCGGTTCGCGCCACGCTTCGAGTTCGGCCGGACTCCGGACGGACGGCGCACCGTGCTCAGTCTGATCGCGCCGGACCGCCCGGGTCTGCTGTCGGACGTGGCCCAGGTGCTGCGAGCGCAACGCCTGCGCGTGCACGATGCGCGCATCGCGACCTTCGGCGAGCGCGCCGAGGACATCTTCCAGATCACCGACGAGCGCGACATGCCGCTGGCGTCGGAAGAACAGCAACAGGCCCTGCGCGATGCGTTGCGCGCCGGGCTCGAAACCCACTGACGAAAACTCCCCCAAGGAACCCGGATTGATGAGCCCGAAGAAAGCCACTGCCATCGAAGAACTGAAGTCGACCATCGAGAGCGCGTTCGAACGCCGCGCCGAACTGACCACGATCGAGATCGAAGGCTCCACCCGCGCTGCGGTCGAGCGCGCCATCGACGGCCTGGAAAACGGCAAGCTGCGCGTCGCCGAGCCGGACGGCAAGGGCGGCTGGAAGGTCAACGAGTGGCTGAAGAAAGCGGTGCTGCTGTATTTCCGGGTCAACGAAATGGAACTGGTCGAGGCCTATCCCGCGCCGTTCTGGGACAAGGTGGAATCACGCTTCGGCGCTTTCGACGAGGCGGATTTCCGCAAGCTCGGCGTGCGCGTGGTGCCGGGCGCGATCGCCCGTCGCGGCAGCCATTTCGGCAAGGACGTGGTGCTGATGCCGAGTTTCGTCAACATCGGCGCCTACGTGGGCGAGGGCACCATGGTCGATACCTGGGCCACGGTCGGTTCCTGCGCGCAGGTCGGCAAGCACTGCCACCTGTCCGGCGGCGCCGGCATCGGCGGCGTGCTGGAGCCGCTGCAGGCCTCGCCGACGATCATCGAGGACCATTGCTTCATCGGTGCGCGCTCGGAGGTCGTGGAAGGCGTCGTGGTCGGCCACCACAGCGTGATCGGCATGGGCGTGTTCCTGGGCCAGTCGACCCGCATCTACAACCGCATGACCAAGGAAATCACCTACGGCCATGTGCCGCCAGGCAGCGTGGTGGTGTCCGGTTCGCTGCCGGCGGCCGACGGTTCGCACTCGCTGTACTGCGCGGTGATCGTCAAGCAGGTCGACGAGAAGACCCGCAGCAAGACCAGCGTCAACGAGCTGCTGCGCGGCCTGGCCGACTGATCACCTTCCCGTTTCGGGCGGGCGCGGATGGCGTCCGCCCGTCTTTCCGCCGTGAATGGCATGCGGGCAATCCGGTGCCGGCGCGGCGATGACAAGGACCGAGCATGACCACGACCCTGTACGGACTGAAGAACTGCGATACCTGCAAGAAGGCGACCAAATGGCTGGATCGCTTCGGCGTCGCCCACAGCTTTGTCGACTACCGTGACAACCGGCAGGCGCCCGAGGTGCTGAAGGGATGGGCGGAGCAGGCCGGCGGCTGGGACGGTCTGATCAACAAGTCCTCCACGACCTGGCGGCAGTTGCCGGAAAACCGGAAATCGCCGGGCTCCGAGGCAGAGTGGAAGCTGCTGCTGAAGGAATACCCGCAGTTGATCCGCCGGCCGGTGGTCGTGCGCGAGGAAGGTGGTGAGACCCTGTTTTCACAGGGCTTCAGTGACAATGGTTTCAAGAAGCTGTTTGGAGTCGGCAAGTGAGCGACGTCGTCGAGCTTTCCAGCGAACTGATCCGTCGCCATTCGGTCACGCCGGACGATGCAGGCTGCCAGCAGGTGCTGGCCACACGCCTGACTTCCGCGGGATTCCATTGCGAATCGCTGCGCTTCGGCGACGTCGACAATCTGTGGGCCACGCATGGGCGGGGCGCGCCCGTACTGGTACTGCTGGGCCATACCGACGTGGTGCCGCCCGGTCCACTGGATGCCTGGAGCAGCGACCCGTTCATTCCGACGGTGCGTGACGGTGTGCTGTACGGACGCGGCGCCGCCGACATGAAATGCAGCGTGGCCGCGTGCACGATCGCGCTGGAGCGTTTCGTCGACGCACACCCCGATCACCCCGGCACGGTCGCGCTGCTGGTGACTTCGGACGAGGAGGGCGATGCGTTGGACGGCGTGAAACTGGTGGCCGGAACCTTCCGTGAGCGCGGTCAGCGCATCGACTGGTGCATCACCGGCGAACCTTCCTCCAAGGAAGCATTGGGGGATCTGCTGCGCGTCGGCCGCCGCGGCACGCTCACCGGTACCTTGAGCGTGCGTGGCGTGCAGGGCCACGTGGCCTATCCGCACAAGGCGCTCAATCCGATTCACAAGGCGCTGCCGGCGCTGGTCGAACTCGCCGCGCGGGCCTGGGACGACGGCTACGAAACCTTTCCGCCGACCAGCCTGCAGATCTCCAACATCAACGCCGGCACCGGCGCCAGCAACGTCATTCCGGGCGAATTGAAGCTGGTGTTCAACCTGCGCTTCAATCCCAGTTGGACGGCTGCCCGCCTGGAACAGGAAATCGAAGCCGTGCTGCGCCGGCACGAACTCGACTACGGCATCCACTGGCATCGGGGCGGCGAGCCGTTCTACACCCCGGAAGGCCATCTGCGCGCCACCGCGCGACAGGTGCTGGCCGAGCTTTCCGGCGCGCCGCCGGAAGAGAGTACGGCCGGCGGCACCTCCGACGCGCGCTTCATGGCCCCGCTGGGTGCCGAATGCATCGAGGTCGGGCCGGTCAACGCCAGCATCCACAAGGTCGACGAGAACATCGCATTGGCCGACCTGGAAGCGCTTCCGGGCCTCTACCAGCGGTTGCTGGAGCGGCTCTTGCTGCCGGCCGCCTGAAAGGTCCGGAAATGGTTGCGGCTGAAACGATGGGAACGGGCGGAGACGGGACTTGCCAAACCCCGCCGGGACCGGTTAGGGTCGCTTCCATGCTTCGTCTCGCCACCGCCACCGCGAACAATTCGAACCGCCGCAACAATGCGCGCGCGAATAATCGCGCGTGGACACTGCGGGTCTGCGACTAGGCATAGAAGTACCAGCCGGACACAGAAAACCCGCATCGCGAGATGCGGGTTTTTTTTTCGCCCTTCGCAAACCACCCCTCCCAACACCCCACGTCTCCCAGGAGTTTTCCCATGTGTTCCATCTTCGGCATTTTCGGCCTGCAGGCCGGTGACGACGCCACCGCCCTGCGCCGGCAGGCGCTGGAGCTTTCCCAGCGACAACGCCATCGTGGCCCGGACTGGAGCGGCGTCCATCTGGACGACGGCGCCATCCTGGTCCACGAACGCCTGGCGATTGTCGATCCGGCCGGCGGTTCGCAGCCGCTGCGCTCGGCCGACGGCGGCCTGGCGCTGGCGGTGAACGGGGAGATCTACAACCATCGCGAACTGAAGAAGGAACTGCGGCAGCCCTATGCCTTCCAGACCGGGTCGGATTGCGAAGTCATCAACGCGCTGTACCGCGAAGACGCGCCGGAGTCGTTCCTCAATCGCCTCAATGGCATTTTCGCGTTCGCCCTGTGGGACGTGGCCGCGCGCCGTTTCCTGATCGCGCGTGATCCGATTGGCGTCTGCCCGCTGTACTGGGGACACGATCGCGAAGGTCGCCTGTGCGTGGCCTCGGAAATGAAGGCGCTGGCGGATCTGTGCGCGGACGTGGCGCAGTTCCCGCCGGGGCATTATTACGACAGCGCCATCGGTGAGCTGAAGCCGTACTACGGCAAGACCTGGCGCAGCTACGACGCGGTGCAGGGCGTGGAAGTCACCCGCGAGGAGCTGCGCGAGGCGTTCGAGCGCGCGGTGCATCGCCAGCTGATGACCGACGTGCCGTACGGCGTGCTGCTGTCCGGCGGCCTGGATTCCTCGCTGGTTGCGGCGGTGGCGGCGCGGTTCGCCCGTCGCCGGGTGGAGGACGACGACAGTTCCGAGGCCTGGTGGCCGCGCCTGCATTCCTTTGCCATCGGTCTGAAGGGTTCGCCGGATCTGGCCGCCGCCGAAGTGGCCGCGCAGGCCCTGGGCACGGTGCATCACGGATTCGAATACACCTTCGAGGAAGGGCTGGACGCGCTGCCGGAGGTCATACGCCACATCGAGACCTACGACGTTACCACCATCCGCGCTTCCACTCCGATGTTCCTGCTGGCGCGCCGGATCAAGGCGATGGGCGTGAAGATGGTGCTGTCGGGCGAAGGGTCGGATGAAATCTTCGGCGGCTACCTTTATTTCCACAAGGCGCCGAACGCGCGCGAGTTCCATGAGGAACTGGTACGCAAGCTGGATGCGCTCTACAACTACGACTGCCTGCGCGCCAACAAATCGATGATGGCCTGGGGCGTGGAGCCGCGCGTGCCGTTCCTGGACGTCGAGTTCCTGGATGTGGCGATGCGGATGGACGCGCAGTACAAGATGGCCGGCAAGGGCCGGATCGAGAAGGCGGTGCTGCGGGAGGCATTCGAGGGTTATCTGCCGGACGCGATCCTGTGGCGGCAGAAGGAGCAGTTCAGCGACGGCGTTGGCTATGGCTGGATCGATGGCCTGAAGGCGCATGCCGAGGCCCAGGTCAGCGATCGCGAACTGGCGGCGGCGGACAAGCGCTTCCCGATCAATCCGCCCCTGACCAAGGAGGCATACCACTATCGCAGCCTGTTCGAGCGTTTCTATCCCGGCCAGGCCTGTGCGGAGACCGTGCCTGGCGGCAAATCGATCGCCTGCTCCTCGCCGGCGGCCATCGCCTGGGACGCCAGCTTCGCGGCGGCGGCCGATCCGTCCGGGCGGGCGGTGGCGGGCGTGCACAACGCGGCCCTGTAAGGGCCGCGAAAGCGGCTGCGAGTGCGACTGATTCCGATTAGAACACCGGCGCGCGGGTTCGGGCATCATGCGCGCAGTTGCAAGGAGCTGAACCCATGAAAGGCCATCCCGAAGTCGTCGACTACCTCAAGCAGTTGCTGCGTGGCGAACTGTCCGCGCGTGACCAGTATTTCATCCATTCCCGTCGTTACGAGGACATGGGGCTGATCGCGCTCTACGAACGCATCGACCATGAAATGCAGGAGGAGACCGAACACGCCGACGCGCTGCTGCGGCGGATCCTTTTCCTGGAGGGTGAACCGGACATGAGCCCGACGCCGTTCACCGCGGGACGCACGGTCGAGGAGATGCTGCAGCGGGATCTGGAAGTGGAATACGAGGTCCGCGCCAATCTCGCCAAGGGTGTGGCGCTGTGCGAACAGCACGGTGACTTCGTCAGCCGCGAGATTCTGCAGACCCAGTTGAAGGACACCGAGGAAGATCACGCGCACTGGCTGGAACAGCAGTTGGGCCTGATCAAGCGCATCGGTCTTGAGAACTACCTGACCGCGCGGCTCGCGCAGAAGCCCTCGGCTGAGTGACTTCACCGCAAGATGCGATGCACCCCGGCGGCGACGCCGGGGTGTTTTTTTTCAGGCGCGCCTGCGCAGCCGGTAGACCGCGGTGTGCAGGGCGGTGACGCCCTCGGCGCGGAAGCCGGCCTCGTTGGCCAGGATGTCGCGGCGCTCCAGCCGCTCGATGTCCCAGCGCCCGGTGAACAGACGGTGGACTTCGGCTTCATCGACCGAGAATGGCGGACCGTTCTTTTCCGGCTGGGGATACTCCAGCGTGATCAGCAGGCCGAGACAGCCGATGGGCAGGCGACCGTAAACCTCGTCCGCGTAGCGCGCGCGCAGCTCCGGCGGCAGCGCGATCAGCGCGGCGCGATCGTAGACCGCGTCGCATGTCGCCAGGGTGGCGGCATCCAGGGCAAATACATCGCCCAGCATCAGCGCGATGCCATCGACCGCGTGCAGTTGGCCGGCCGGTGTATCCGCAACCTGCGGATGCAGGCCGTTTTCCTCGAAGAACTGCTGGACGGCGAGCGGCGACAGCTCGGCACCGAGCACGGGATGTCCCTGCGCCGCCAGCCAGATCATGTCCAGCGACTTGCCGGCCAGCGGCACGAACACCCGCCCGCCAGCGGGCAACGCCAGTGCCGGCCAGTGCTGGACCAGCAGCGGCATCACGTCTTCCCGATGGAAACCGATGCGGCCCTCGCGCCAGCGTTCCAGCCAGAACTCCGGCTGCATCACTCCACCCCGAGCCCGTCGACCTTCTGCCAGCCGCGCGGCAGCAGCCCGCCACGCGTGGCGCGCGCACCCAGGTAGGCGTCGAGATCCTTGAAGGACAGCGACATCGTGCGTTGGCCGCTGCGCACCTGCAGGGTATTGCCCGGCGATACCGCGGCGATGGCGACGACCCGCTCGGTACCCAGCTTGGCCTTGGGGATGTCGATGATCTTGTTCCCTTTGCCCTTGTCGAGCTCCGGCAGTTCGCTGATCGGGAAAGCGAGCAGATGGCCGGCGCTGGTGACCGCGACGATGCGATCGGTCTCGGGATTCGCCACGGTGGCCGGTTGCAGCACGCGGGCGCCGGTGGTCAGGTTGAACATCGCCTTGCCGGCCTTCTGCCGGCCGGTGAGGTTCTCGAAGCGGGTGACGAAGCCATAGCCATGCGAGGAGGCAAGGACCAGCCGGTTGTCGTTGTCACCGCTGGCCAGGGCCTGGAACGAGGCGCCCGGCGCCGGCGAGAAGCGGCCGGTCAGCGGTTCGCCATTGCCACGCGCGGAGGGCAGGGTGTGCACGCCGGTGGAATAGCTGCGACCTTCCGAATCCAGGAATGCCACCTGCTGGGTGCTGCGTGAGCGCACCGCCGCCAGCAGGCCATCGCCTTCACGGTAGGAGAGCGAGGCGGCATCCATGTCGTGGCCCTTGGCCGCGCGGATCCAGCCCTTTTCCGACAGCACGACGGTCATCGGCTCGGAGGCGACCAGGTCGGTTTCCGCCAGCGCCTGCGCCGCTTCGCGCCGCACCAGCGGCGAACGCCGGGCATCGCCGAACTTCTTGGCGTCGGCGGTCAGTTCGTCCTTGATCAGCTTCTTCAGCTTGGCCTTGGACTCGAGGATCGACTGCAGCTTTTCGCGCTCGGCGGCCAGCTCGTCCTGCTCGCCGCGGATTTTCATTTCCTCCAGCCGCGCCAGCTGGCGCAGCTTGGTGTCGAGGATGTAGTCGGCCTGGTCCTCGGTCAGCTTGAACCGTGCAATCAGCGCGGGCTTGGGCTCGTCCTCGGTGCGGATGATGCGGATGACCTCATCCAGGTTGAGGAACGCGATCAGCAGGCCTTCCAACAGGTGCAGGCGGCGATCGACCTTCTCCAGCCGGTGCTTGAGCCGGCGGGTGACGGTTTCGTAGCGGAAGCTGAGCCATTCGGTCAGCAGCGTCCGCAGGTTCTTGACCTGCGGACGCCCGTCCAGGCCGATGATGTTGAGGTTGACCCGGTAGCTCTTCTCCAGGTCGGTGGTGGCGAACAGGTGGCCCATCAACTGTTCGATGTCGACCCGGTTGGAACGCGGAATCAGCACCACCCGCACCGGGTTGGCGTGATCGGACTCGTCGCGGATGTCCTCTAGCCAGGGCAGTTTCTTGGCGCGCATCTGGGTGGCGATCTGTTCGATCACCTTGGAGGGCGAGACCTGGTAAGGCAGCGCGTTGATGACGAGGTTGCTGTTTTCCTTCGCATAGGTCGCGCGTGCGCGCACGCTGCCGTTGCCGGTTTCATACATCGCCCGGAGATCCGACGGCGGCGTGATGATTTCCGCGGTGGTGGGATAGTCCGGTCCGTGCACGTGCTCGCACAGATCCGCGACCGTGGCGTCTGGATCATCGATCAGGCGGATGCAGGCGCTGACGATCTCGTTGAGGTTGTGCGGCGGGACGTCGGTGGCCATGCCCACGGCGATGCCGGTGGTGCCGTTGAGCAGCAGGTGCGGCAGGCGCGCCGGCATCCAGGTCGGCTCTTCCAGGGTGCCGTCGAAATTGGGAGTCCAGTCGACGGTGCCTTGACCCAGCTCGCCCAGCAGGACTTCGGCGATCGGCGTCAGCTTGGCTTCGGTGTAGCGCATGGCCGCGAACGATTTAGGGTCGTCCGGAGAACCGAAGTTGCCCTGGCCTTCGATCAGCGGGTAACGATAGGAGAACGGCTGCGCCATCAACACCATCGCCTCGTAGCAGGCGCTGTCGCCATGCGGATGGTATTTGCCGATAACGTCGCCGACGGTGCGCGCGGACTTCTTCGGCTTGGAGGCGGCGCTGAGCCCCTGTTCGCTCATCGAGTAGATGATCCGGCGCTGCACCGGCTTGAGGCCGTCGCCGATGAAGGGCAGGGCGCGGTCCAGCACCACGTACATCGAGTAGTCCAGATAGGCCCGCTCGGCGTACTCGCGCAGGGGGATCTGTTCGAAGCCGTGGAAAGAGGTGCGGATGGTGTCGCTCATCGGTTGCGTCGGTCTGCGGTTTGTTCCAATCCGGCAATTCTACCGGTCAACGGCCTGATCCATGCCGCAAAAGAAAAGGCCCCGCGATGCGGGGCCTTGCGGAAGTCCGGGGCGTCAGCCGCCCGCGGGAGGTGCCGGTGCCGGCGCGGAATCACCGCCCGCTTCAGGCGCGCTTGCCTCGGGGGTCGGCGGTCGTGCGGTGCCGCCGGGACGCAGGGTCACGGTGGCGTTGAGGACATCCTCCTCGCCGCGGACGATCTTCACCTGGTAGGTACCCAGCGGAAGTGCGCGAAACCGGTACTTGCCGTCTTCGCCGGCCACGGCTTCGCGCTTGAGGCCGGTGCCGGTGTTGCTGACATAAACCTTGTCGCCGGGCGATGCGTCGCCGTTGATGTTGCCGTCGGCGCGCTGTGCGAACGCCGTGAATGCCACGAGCAGGAGCGCCATCGCCGAAGCGAACAGTCCCGCTTTCTTGCCGAATGCCTTGATCATGTCCTTCTCTCCCTGAGGAAAGCGCACATTCACGCGCGGCCCGCGGCCGTGACAGTGGCGGAAGTCATGGTTACAGATACAAAAAAACCCGCCGGAGCGGGGTTTCGTGTCGGCGGATTCCGCCGGTTTGCAGTGGTGCCCAGGAGAGGACTCGAACCTCCACGGTTTTACCCGCTAGTACCTGAAACTAGTGCGTCTACCAATTCCGCCACCTGGGCGAGGTGTGCAGGCCGCGAATTTTGGAGGTCATGCCCGGCTTTGTCAACGGTTGTTTTCTGGCGGCGGGCATTCAGGCGGGGTGTAACATGGCCGCATGAGCAAAAACACAACCAGGAAAGGCGGCAAGGCCGCATCCGGAAAGGGTGGCAGGGGCGGCGCGGGCGCCGCGCCGGGTGGTCCGCGAAAGAAAGCCCCGCTCCCGCCCTGGATGCCGGATCTGCCACCGTCGCGCGGCAAGGCCGCGGTGCCGAAACCGTCGTCCGGACGGGGCCCGCGGCCGGGCGGACGCGGTTCGTCCTCCTTCACCGATCCCCATGCCGCGCGCGAGGCCGCGCGCTACGACAACCCGATTCCCAGCCGCGAGGCCATCCTCGGCTTGCTGGAAGCGTCGGAAGGTCCGCAGACCGCCGAAGAAATCGCTCCCCGGCTGGGCCTGACCGCGCCGGATCGTTTCGATGCGCTGGGCAAACGCCTGGCGGCCATGCTGCGCGACGGCCAGGTCGTGCAGAACCGCCGTGGCGGCTACGCGCCGGTGCAGCAGACCGATCTGGTGGCCGGCGTGGTCATCGCCAATCCGGATGGATTCGGCTTCCTGCGTCCGGATGCCGGCGGCGACGATCTGTTCCTGCCGCCTTATGAGATGCGCAAGGTGATGCACGGGGATCGCGTGCTCGCCAACGTCACCGGCATCGACCGCCGCGGCCGTCGCGAGGGCAGCATCGCGCGGGTGCTCGAACATCGACTGACCCGCCTGATCGGACGGTTCGGTTTCGAAGCCGGCATCGCCTACGTGGCGCCGGACGACAAGCGCGTGCAGCGCAACGTGCAGATTCCGCCGGATGCCACCCAGGGCGCGCGCGACGGCCAACTGGTGGTCTGCGAGCTGACCCAGGCGCCGGACGCGCGTCGTCCGCCGATCGGCCGGATCCTGGCGGTGCTGGGCGACAAGCTGACGCCCTCGCTGGTGGTGGAAGCCGCCATCCACGGTCACGACATTCCCCACGAGTTTCCGCCGCAGGTGCTGGCCGAGGCCACCGCCGTACCGCTGGTGGTGGAAGAAGGCATGCTGGATGGGCGGGTGGATCTGCGCGCGGTGCCGTTGGTCACCATCGATGGCGAAGACGCCAAGGATTTCGACGATGCGGTCTATTGCGAGGCGAACCGCACCGGCTTCCGGCTGATCGTCGCCATCGCCGACGTGTCTCACTACGTCCGTCCCGGCACACCGCTGGACGATGAGGCGCAGAAGCGCGCGACTTCGGTGTACTTCCCCGGTTTCGTGGTGCCGATGTTGCCGGAGACGCTGTCCAATGGCATCTGTTCGCTGAACCCGAAGGTCGATCGCATGTGCTTCGTCTGCGATATGCAGATCGATCACGACGGTCACGTCACCCGCTCCAAGTTCTACGAAGCGGTGATGAATTCGCATGCACGCCTGACCTATACCCAGGTCTGGAACTCGGTCGGCCTGGACGACGAGGAAGCGAAGCGGCAGGTCGGGGCACAGCTGCCGCAGGTGGAGCGTCTGCACCAGCTGTACCAGGTCCTGGCCAAGGCGCGCCAGCAGCGCGGCGCGATCGAGTTCGAATCCTCCGAGGTCCGCTTCGTCCTCGACAACCGCGGCGAGGTCACCCAGGCCGGCATGCTCCAGCGCAACGACGCGCACAAGCTGATCGAGGAATGCATGATCGCGGCGAACGTGGAAGCGGCGAAGTACCTGCTGCAGAAGCACATTCCAGCGCCCTACCGCATCCACGACAAGCCGCCGGAATCCAAGTTCGAGGATCTGCTGGAGTTCCTCAAGGAGTTCAAGCTGAGCCTGCCGCCCTGGGGCAAGGTGCAGCCGCGTGATTTCACCCGCCTGCTGAAGAAAATCCGCGAGCGTCCGGATGCGGCGCTGCTGGAATCGGTGTTGCTGCGCAGCCAGAGCCTGGCGGTCTATTCGCCGGACAACGTCGGTCATTTCGGCCTGGCGCTGGAGGCGTATGCGCATTTCACCTCGCCGATCCGGCGCTACCCGGACCTGTTGGTGCATCGTGCGATCAAGTACGCGTTGAAGGGCGGCAAGCCGGACAAGTACCAGTACCCGCCACACGAGATGGCCGCGCTGGCGCTGCAGTGCTCCGAACGCGAGCGCCGCGCCGACGAGGCCGAGCGCGAGGTCGACGAGCGCTACCGCGCGGCATGGATGGAAAAGCACATCGGCGGCCAGTTCGACGGCGTCATCAGCGGGGTGACCAGCTTCGGCCTGTTCGTCGAGCTGGACGAGTCCAAGGTCAATGGCCTGGTCCATGTCACCCAGTTGCCGCACGACTATTACCACTTCGATCCGGTCCGCAAGACCCTGTCCGGCGAACGCCGCGGCAAGCAGTACCGGCTGGGCGATCGGGTGCGCATCATCGTGCTCAAGGCCAGCCTGGAGGAACGCAAGATCGACTTCCGCCTGGTCGAGGACAAGGCGGATCAGGGCGCGCCGCCGCCGCCGTCACGCGGCCAGCCGGCGAAACGCAAGAAACAGCCATATTGAACAGCCGGGATTCGGGAGTGGGGGTGGGGAATTCGCGGGAGCGTCGCAAGGCGAACGCCGCGTGCCCGGATCTTCCCGTCCGAATCCCGAATCCCCACTCCCGAATCCCCAATCAACAATGAGCAAACAGAACCAATGGATCGTCGGCGTCAACGCGGTGGCCTCGGCCATCGAGAATGATGCCGATCACGTGCGCGAAGTCCTGGTCGAGGGCGGCAGCAAGAACGCGCGCCTGACCGAAATCGAGGAGAACGCGCGCCGCAAGGGCATCGAGGTGCGCCGGGTGACCGCGCAGGCGCTGGATGGCGTGGGCGGCAGCGTGCGTCACCAGGGCGTCGTCGCGCGCTACGCGGCGGCGAGGACCTGGGACGAGAACGAGCTGGAAGGGTTGGTCGAGGCCGCCGAAGGCAAGGCGCTGCTGCTGGTGCTGGACGGCGTGCAGGATCCACACAACCTGGGCGCCTGCCTGCGCAGCGCGGCGGCGGCCGGAGTGACCGCGGTGGTGATTCCGAAGGACAAGTCGGCCACCGTCAACGCGACCGTGCGCAAGACGTCGGCGGGCGCCGCGGATCGCATTCCGGTGGTCGCGGTGACCAACCTGTCGCGTTGCCTGCGTGATCTGCAGAAGCAGGGCGTGTGGATCTACGGGCTGGCCGGCGAGGCCGATGCCTCCCTGTACGCCACCGATCTGCGCGGCAATGTCGCGCTGGTGCTCGGCGGCGAGGCCGATGGCCTGCGCCGGCTGACCCGCGAGCACTGCGATGGGCTGGTGAAGATTCCGATGCCGGGCGACATCGAAAGCCTCAACGTCTCGGTGGCCGCCGGCGTCACCCTGTTCGAGGCCGTCCGCCAGCGGCTGTAGCCCCGGCCGAGGGGAACGACATAGGATGGCGCGCATGACTGCCATGCGCGCCTCCTCCCGCTCCCTGTTCCCGTGGCTGCCGATCGCGGCCCTCCTGTTTCTCGCCGCCGCCGTTCCCGCGACGGCGCAATCGAACGAACGCGTCCGCGCCCGTGAACTGGGCGTCGCGCCCGGGATATTCCCGACCGGATCCCGCAACGCGATCACCGACGTGGCCGGCGTGCGGGTGGGGCAGGTCACCCTGAGCGAAGGCGAACGCGTGCGCACCGGCGTCACCGCGATCCTGCCGCACGCCGGCAACGCCTACCGTTCGCGGGTCCCGGCGGCGCTGCATGTCGGCAACGGCTTCGGCAAGTTCGTCGGCGCCACGCAGGTGAACGAACTGGGCGAACTGGAGACCCCGATCCTGCTGACCTGCACGCTGTGCGTCTGGAAGGCCGCCGACGCGATGGCGGCGTGGCTGCTGGAACAGCCGGACATGCATCAGGTGCAATCGATCAATCCGATCGTCGGCGAAACCAACGATGGTGGCCTGAACGATATCCGCGGCCGCCCGGTCACGGCCGAAGCGGTGCGCGCGGCATTGGACGGTGCCACCGACGGGTCGGTGCAGGAGGGCAGCGTCGGCGCCGGTACCGGCACGGTCGCCTTCGGCTGGAAGGGCGGCATCGGCACCTCGTCGCGGAAACTGCCGGCCTCGCTCGGTGGCTGGACGGTGGGCGTGCTGGTGCAGAGCAACTTCGGCGGCGTGCTGCAGGTGCAGGGCACGCCGGTCGGCCGCGAACTGGATCGGTTCGCCTTCCAGGAAGCGGTCGCGTCCCATCGAGCCGGTTCCGGTCCGGCCGATGATCGCGGCGATGGTTCGATCATCATCGTCATCGCCACCGACGCGCCGCTCGGCGATCGCAATCTCGGGCGGGTGGCGTCACGCGCGATGATGGGACTGGGCAGGACCGGCAGTTCGGCCTCCAACGGCAGCGGCGACTACGCGCTGGCGTTCTCCACCGCCGAGTCGGTGCGTCGCCGGTTCGGCGAACCCCGGCGGACCACCACCGAACTGGCCAACGATGAAATGAGCGCGGTGTTCCAGGCCACCACCGAGGCGGTCGAGGAAGCGATCTACAACTCGTTGTTCATGGCCACCACCACGCACGGCAACGGCCAGACGGTCGAGGCGATTCCGCTGGATCGCGTCCGCGCGATACTCGCGAAGTACGGCATCCGTCCGCGCTGAGCTGACCGCGCGGACTCAGTGCACGACGTTGCGGATGAAACGCAGCGGGGCGGCACCGTCGTTGCGGTAGGCGTAATCGCGATCGCTGGGGAAGACGAAGAAATCGCCGGCACCGATCCGCTGTTCGCCGTCCGGCAACTCCAGGGTCAGGCAGCCTTCGATGACATAGAACATCTCGTGCCAGCCCGCGGGATCGGCGAACGAGGTATAGCGCTCGCCCGGTGTCAGGGTCCAGGACCAGAACTCGACCTCGCCGCGGGCCGGGACGCTGGCCAGCAGGACCGCCTGCGAGGCCGGGTCACGGCCGCTCCAGGCCAGCGCCTCGATGCGCTCGCGGCTGGCGCCGACGGGCGCCTGGACCAGATCCGCGAACTTGACCCCCAGCGCCTCGGCGATCCGGTCCAGGGTGTTGAGGCTGACGTTGGCGTCGCCCGATTCGATGCCCACCAGCATGCGTCGGCTGACGTCCGCGGCCTCGGCCAGTGCCTGCTGGCTCAGGCCGGCGGCCTGGCGGAGGCGACGGATGTTTTCGGCGACGTGCTCCAGAACGCTCATGCGGATCCCATTGCGCAATATGTTGCACAGCGGTTAAGCTGCCAGTGTGCAATATAGTGCACCAACTTATTCCGCTCAAGCGCTGGTCCGGTCGGTCCGGCGATCGCAGGTCATGCCGTGAACACCGTCCGTACCTCTTCCCATCATTCGCTGTGGCTGCCGATTGGTCTGCTGCTGATTGCGATGGCCTCCATCCAGCTCGGCGCCTCGCTGGCCAAGAGCCTGTTCCCGGCCGTGGGCGCCGCGGGTGCGACCGCGTTGCGCCTGGGCGTGGCGACCGTGCTGCTGGCGGTGGCGTTCCGGCCGTGGCGGGTCCGGGTCGAGCGCGATCACTGGCCCGCGCTGCTGGTCTACGGCGCGTCGCTGGGTCTGATGAACCTGCTGTTCTACAAGGCGCTGGAAACCATTCCGCTGGGCATCGCGATCTCGCTGGAATTCACCGGCCCGCTGGCGGTCGCGCTGTTCGGATCGCGACGCCTGCGCGATGTCGCGTGGGTGGGACTCGCGGTCGCCGGCCTGCTGCTGCTGCCGAAAGGTCAGGGCCAGACGCTGGATCCGCTGGGCGTGGTGTACGCCTTGAGCGCGGGCCTGTGCTGGGCCCTGTACATCCTGTTCGGGCAGAAGGCGGGTGCCGAGCACGGACCACAGACGGTGGCGCTGGGCTCGATCATCGCTGCCGCGGTCGCGGTGCCGTTCGGCATCGCGCATGCCGGCACCGATCTGCTGTCGCCGGCGTTGCTGCCGGTCGCACTGGCGGTTGCCCTGCTGTCGACGGCGATTCCGTACAGCCTGGAAATGGTCGCGCTGACGCGGCTGCCGACCCGTACCTTCGGCATGCTGATGAGTCTGGAACCCGCCTTCGGCGCGATGTCCGGCCTGCTGTTCCTGCACGAGCAGCTCAGCGGAATGCAATGGTTGGCGATCGGCGCGATCATCCTGGCCTCCGCGGGCACCGCGATGACCACGCGGGCGTCGGTGCATGAGCCAGGCGCAGGCGAGGGCTGACGGGCCCGCGACGGCGACTTCGCGCGGGTCAGCCGGCTGCCAGCAGGCGCTGGTAGATCGCCAGGTCACCGGTGGAAAAGCAGCAGAAAAGGACGAGGTCGGGCATTCCGTCCTCTTCCGATTCCGTGCACACGGCATCGATCGCTATCCGCGCCGCCGGTTCCGCGGGAAAGCCGAAGATGCCGGTGCTGATGCAGGGAAACGCGATGCTGCGCAGGCGATGGGTGCATGCCAGTTGCAGGCTGCGGCGATAGCAGGAAGCCAGCAGGGCCGATTCATCATGATCGCCGCCGCGCCAGACCGGACCGACCGTGTGGATGACGTGGCGCGCGGGCAGCCGATGGCCGCCGGTGATCTTCGCGTCGCCGGTCTCGCAGCCACCCAGCAGGCGGCATTCGGCGAGCAGCGCCGGTCCCGCGACGCGATGGATTGCGCCGTCCACGCCACCGCCGCCCAGCAGCGAACTGTTTGCCGCATTGACGATCGCATCCACCGCCAGGGTAGTGATGTCGGCGTGGCAGATGTCGATGCGCACGTGCATCAGAACAGTCCCGGAATCAACGCGCGGGTGCGGCGCTGGTAGGCGAGATAGGGTTCGCCAAAGCGTTCCCGCAGCCAGCGCTCCTCGTGGCGCAGCTTGTACCAGAACGAGGCGGCGACGATGGCGAGCGCCAGCAGGCCGCGCCAGTCCCCCACCTTGATGGCGGTGCCGAGAACGGCGAGCAGGAGCCCGCTGTAGATCGGATGGCGCACATGGCGGTAGGGGCCGGCCTGGATCAATTCGTGGTCGCGCTTGATCTGCACTTCGCTGCTCCAGTTGCGGCCGAGCAGGAACCGTGCCCAACAGGCCAGGCCAAGCCCCGCCAGCGTCAGCAGCAGGCCGACGATCTTGACCGATGCGCTTTTCGGGACGAAGCGCTCCTGCAACAGGCTGTCTCCAAACCACTCGCCGGGTCCGAGCAGCACGACGGCGAGCGCCAGCGGCAACCAGTAGGCGCACAGGCGCAGCCACAGGGGTTCGGCGCGGACGACCGGTTTGGTGCCGCGCGCGCTGATGATCCAGTACAGCAGGAAGCCCAGCCAGGTCAGGTGATGCAGCCACCCCAGGATTGCTTCGTACATCGCATGCTCCGGCTTGAAAGAAGCACCGGGCGCATCGCGGGCGAGGAATCAGACCGGCGAAGGCCAGGCGTTGGCGATCTTGCAGAAAAGCCGCGCGGTCTGTTCGGCGTCGTATACCGCCGAATGCGCGTCCTCCGCGCTCCAGTCGAAACCGGCGGCCTGCACCGCGCGCGCCAACACGGTCTGCCCATAGGCCACGCCGGCCAGGGTCACCGTGTCGAATACGCTGAAGGGATGGAACGGATTGCGCTTGTGGCCCACCCGGGCGACCGCGGCATTGAGGAAATTGAGATCGAAGTGCGCGTTGTGGCCCACCAGGATCGCGCGCTGGCAACCATGCCGCTTGACTGCCGCGCGCACCGGGGCGAACACGTGATCCAGCGCTTCGCGCTCGGGTTTGGCGAAACGGAACGGATGATCCAGCACGATGCCGGTGATTTCCAGCGACTTCGGATCGATGTCCAGTCCGGGAGCGGGATGCAGATGCGCGCTCGTGGTCTGGCCGGGAACGAACAGCCCGTTCTCGTCGAGTTCGATGGGTACCGCCGCCAGTTCCAGCAGGGCGTGCCGGTTCCAGTCGAAACCGCCGGTCTCCACGTCGACCACCACCGGCAGATAGCCGCGGAAGCGGCGGGCCATGGGGGTGGTGGCGGGCAACTCGGCGGCATTCATGGGCGACAGGGTAGCAGAGCGCGGCGACGCTTTTGCTGCGCGCGGATGAACGCGGAGGGGCGTGATGCGCCGGAACGGAGATCGAAAAACGAGCGGCGCCGATGGCCGCCCGGCGAGGCCTCAGCCGGGCAGGGCGGTGCCCAGCAGGCTGCCCTCGTGGCGCATCCGCGACAGCATCGCCCCGCCCTGGGCGATGAACCCGTCGTCGGCCGCCACGCCGGCTTCCGCCGCCAGTTGCCGCAGGGCCTGGCGCCCGCTCAGGCGGCGCTCGCCCAGCAGTTCGAACAGGCGATATACCAGCGGTGACAGATCCGCGAAACGGATCGCATGGTCCGCGTCGCGACGGACCAGCAGCAGGGTCGGCGCGGTCGGCGGCGCGGCCGGCCGGTAATCCGGTCCGATGCGTGGCACCGGCCACCGATAGGCGAGCGCCCAGGCCTGCGGCGAGGTAAGCGGTATCCCATCGAGCAGATCACCGTCCGGATCATGGCCGGGGGCGGGCTCGTCGCTGATCTGCAAGGCCAGCTCCACCCATTCGTAGTGCGCCAGCTCGGCCAGCCAAGGCGCATCTTCGCGGACCGGACAATCCTGCAGGAAGCGGATGAACTCGCGCGCCACTTCCGGGAACAGCGGCGTGTGGCTGCGATGCCGCGCATAGAACCCGCGCACCAGGTCGCGCCAGTCCGCATCTCCCAGGGTCTGCCGGATCACCGGGAAATTCCCGGCCAGCAGCGCGTCGATGTTGTTGAAGAACAGATCCCGGTAGATCGCCATGCGGCGATCCTCGATGCCGGGCGGCGCCGGATGCCGTTGCGGATCGCGCAGGTGCCGCGCGAACGCGAACTGCTGCTCGCGCAGGTGTTCAGCCATGCGCGCTCTCGCGCGGCGAAGCCTGCGCCTGCAGCGTGTGGACGCGCCCCAGTTCGGCCAGCAGGGTCGCCAGCGGCGGGAAATTGAAATCGCGCTCCAGCAGCGTCGGGCGCACGCCATGCAGGCGGTAGGCGTCGGCCAGCAGCGTCCAGACATCTTCCTTCACGTCGGCGCCGTGGGTATCGATCTTCAGATCGTCGGCCTCGTCGTAATGGCCGGCGACGTGGTACGAGGCGATGCGTAGCGATGGCATCCGCGCAAGGAACGCGCGCGCGTCGTAGCGGTGGTTGATCGCGTTGACGTGGATGTTGTTGACGTCCAGCAGTAGATCGCAATCGGCTTCATCGAGTACCGCGTTGACGAAATCGACTTCATCCATCGCCTGGTAGGGCGCCGCGTAGTAGGACACGTTCTCCACCGCGATGCGCCGGCCCAGCGCATCCTGCACCTGGCGGATGCGGGCGGCGACGTGATGCACCGCTTCCTCCGTGAATGGAATCGGCATCAGGTCATAGAGATGACCGTCGTCGGCGCAATAGCTCAGGTGTTCGCTGTACAGCGCGACCTGATGGCGATCCAGGAATCGGCGGGTGCGCGCGAGGAAGGTGTCGTCCAGTGGTTCGACGCCGCCCAGCGACAACGACAGGCCGTGACAGGTCAGCGGCACGCGCGCCGACAGCCGATCGAGGGCTTCACCGAGACGGCCACCCACGCCGATCCAGTTGTCGGGCGCGCATTCGAGGAAATCGAAATCGCCGGGCGCTGCGGCCAGCAGTTGATCCAGCAGCGCGCGCCGCAGGCCAAGGCCGGCGGAAACGGGCGCGGGGGAACGATTCAAGGACACCACGTGGGCAGCGGGAAAACGATGGGCCGGCCATCACCCTCCCCCGGGCGGGGGAGGGCAGGAACGCAGGCCGGTTGTGTCAGGCCGCGCCGCCGCACTTGCCTTCGCCGCACTTGCCTTCGTGCGCGGCCTTGCCGTCGGCCTTGGCGCCGTCCTTCTTGTCACCGCCGCACTTGCCTTCGCCACACTTGCCCTCGTGGTGCGCCTTGGCCTCGGCGGCGTCGATGAAGCCGTCCTTGTTGGTGTCGATGGCGGTGAACTTGTCGCTCTTGCCGGGATGGGCGGTGTCGAACTCGGCCTTGGAGATCTTGCCGTCCTTGTCGGTGTCGGCTTTCTCGATGCCGCACTTGCCTTCACCGCACTTGCCTTCGGCCGTCTTGGCGTCGGTGGCCTTGGCATCCTGGGCGGCGAGCAGGTAGCCCTGCGAGAGCGGTTCCATCGCGAAAGCCGAACCTGCGAGGACGATGCCACCGGCCAGCGCGGTGCACATGGCGAGGGCGACGGGCTTCTGGTTGGACTTGGACATTGCAGTTTCTCCAGTTGAGGTGCGGGGGTTCCGCACGGCAGGGGGCGCCAGTGTAATCCGGCGTTGTTAGGGAAGTGTGGGGTCGTCGCGCAGGTATTCGCGGGCCAGCGCGCGGGCCCGGTGCAGCCGCGATTTGACGGCCTGCGGACTCAGCGCCAGGTGTGCGGCGAGCTCTTCGATGGTCATGCCTTCGAGATCCCGCAGCAGCAGGATCTGGCGATAGTGGGCTGGAAGCGTTTCCAGGACGCGCGCGACGTCGTGGCCCAGTTCCACGGGTTCGAAACGGATCGGCGGCAGCAGATCTTCCGAGATGGCCTCGCCGGCCAATCGTCGCAGGCCGCGCTTGAGCCGGTTGCATTCGCGCTTGACGATGCGGAACAGCCAGGAGGCGAACGCCTCGACCGCGCGCAGATCGCCGATCCGTCGGGATACCAGCAGCAGGCTTTCCTGCACCGCGTCCTCGGCGTCGTTGATCACGCAGTGGTACTCGGCGTAACGGCGAAGATCCTGCCGCGAGATGGCGAGCACGCGCTGCAACGCGGCCGCGTCGCCGTCGCGCGCGGCGGTCAGGTCCTCGATGCTAGCGGTGGCTGCTCCACTCATCCGTCGTTCTCCGTCGGCCAGCATCGCGCGTCCGCGCCATGTCCGCCAGCCATCAAGAGAAAGGGGGCGGGCGAAAGGATTCGCCCGCCCCCGGATCGGGTCAGCCTTCGTTCATCCCTGGAGCGGGATCAGACCGCGCCGGTGGTACTGGTGTCGTCGCGCTTGTCGCGGGCCGGCAGTGGCTGGTCGCCGTGGATCAGGAACCACACGTTCTCGGCGATGTTGGTGGCATGGTCGCCGATGCGCTCCAGGTTCTTGGCCATGAACAGCAGATGCGTGCACGGGGTGATGTTGCGCGGGTCTTCCATCATGTAGGTCAGCAGCTCGCGGAACAGCGCGGTGTACAGCGCATCCAGCTCGGCGTCGCGTTCGCGGACCTGCAGGGCGCGGGCATCGTCGTTGTTCTGGTAAGCCACCAGCACTTCGCGGACCTGCTGCGCGGCCAGCTTGCCGAGCGTTCGCAGACCGGTGATCTGCGGCATCGGCGGGGACACGTTGAGGGCGATCGAGCGCTTGGCCACGTTGGCGGCGTAGTCGCCGATGCGCTCGATGTCGGCGGGGATGCGCAGGCCGGCGAGGATCTCGCGCAGGTCGCGGGCCATCGGTCCCCGCAGGGCCAGATGCATCACGTCATGGCTGATCTGCTGCTCCAGCGTGTCGATGGCCTCGTCGTTGGCGATGATGCGCTGGGCGGCGCGGTCGTCGCGGCGTTCGATGACGTCCAGGGCGGCTTCCAGCTGCGCTACGGCGATCTCGCCCATGCGCACGATTTCTGTCACCAGCCGGCGCTGTTCTTCGTCGTAACTTTTCACAATGTGCTCGTGCGGTTGGGTGTTCATGGTTGGGAGCCGGGATTGGGGATTGGGGAGTCGGGATTCGATGCAGCGGGCGGGAGCAGGGAGGGGCGGGAAATCGCGCTTGCGAATCCCCAGTCCCGAATCTCCGATCCCGCGGGGCGTTTCATCCGAAACGTCCCGTAATGTAATCCTCGGTCTGTTGCTTGCTGGGCTTGGAGAAGATCGTCGCGGTGGCATCGTGCTCGATCAGCTCGCCCAGGTACATGAAGGCCGTGTAGTCGGACACGCGCGCGGCCTGCTGCATGTTGTGGGTGACGATCGCGATGGTGTAGTCCTGTTTCAGCTCCTCGATCAGCTGCTCGATCTTGCTGGTCGAGATGGGGTCCAGCGCGGAAGTCGGTTCATCCAGCAGGATCACGTCCGGGCGCAGGGCGACCGCGCGGGCGATGCACAGGCGCTGCTGCTGGCCGCCGGACAGTCCGAGCGCACTCTGCTTCAGCTTGTCCTTGGCCTCCTCCCACAGCGCCGCCTGGCGCAGGGCCTGCTCCACGCGCACGTCCATGTCGGCCTTGCCGATACGCTCATGGTGGCGGATGCCGTAGGCGACGTTTTCGTAGATCGTCATCGGGAACGGCACCGGCTTCTGGAACACCATGCCGACCTTGCTGCGCAGCCGGTTCATCGGGAACTTCGGGTCGAGGATGTTCTGGCCGTCCAGCAGCACCTCGCCCTTGGCTTCCAGCTTCGGGTACAGCGAATAGATGCGGTTGAAGATCCGCAACAGGGTCGACTTGCCGCAGCCGGACGGGCCGATCAGCGCGGTGACCTTCTTTTCCGGGATTTCCAGGTTGATGCCCTTGAGGGCATGGAAGCCGCCGTAGTAGAAATCGAGGTTCTTGGCCGCCAGCTTCACTCGCGCCGGCGTGCCGGTGTCGAGTTCGCGGTGCGGGGTCGCGACCGTGATACGGGCCACGTCATTCATGGGTCACCTTGTTTCGCAGGAGGATGGTCCGGGCCAACAGACTGAGCAGCAGGACGAGCGCGGTCACCAGGAACGCGCCGGCCCAGGCCAGCGAGTTCCAGGAGTCGTACGGACTCATGGCGTACTGGTAGATGACCATGGGCAGGTTGGCCATCGGCTGCATCAGGTCGGCGCTCCAGAACTGGTTGTTGAAGGCGGTGAACAGCAGCGGCGCGGTTTCGCCGCTGATGCGCGCCAGCGCCAGCAGCACGCCGGTCACCACGCCGGGCAGGGCGGAGCGCAGCAGCACCTGGGTGGTCACCTTCCACTGCGGCACGCCCAGCGACAGCGCGGCTTCGCGCATCTGCTGGGGCACCAGCCGCAGCATCTCGTCGGTGGTGCGGACAATCACCGGCAGGGCGATGAAGGCCAGCGCGACCGCGCCCGCCAGCGCCGACCAATGGCCCATCTGCGCGACCATGACGGTGTAGATGAACAGGCCCAGCACGATGGACGGCGCCGACAGCAGGATGTCGTTGACGAAGCGGATGGTTTCGCCCAGCCAATGCTTGTTGGCGTACTCGGCCAGGTAGGTGCCGGCGGCGATGCCGATCGGCGTGCCGAGCACGATGGCCAACAGGCTGATCACCACGCTGCCGAAGATGGCGTTGAGCAGGCCGCCGGGTTCGTTCGGTGGCGGCGTCATCATGGTGAACAGGTCGAGGTTCAGGCTGCCCAGGCCCTTGGTGATCGTGGTCCAGAGGATCCAGACCAGCCACATCAGGCCGAAGATGGCCGCGGCGATGGACAGGGTCAGCGCGACGACGTTCTTGACCTTGCGCCACGTATACAGGGAGGCGGACATGTCAGTTGCCCTCGCGCTTGGCGAGCTGGCGCAGCATCAGGCGGGCGGCGGCCAGCACGATGAAGGTCAGCAGGAACAGGGTGAAGCCCAGCAGCAGCAGCGAGCCGCGATGCAGCGGGTCGGTGGCTTCGGCGAATTCATTGGCGATGGTCGCCGCGATCGAGGTGCCCGGTTCCAGCAATGCCGCGCTGATGGCGTAGGCGTTGCCGATGACGAAGGTGACCGCCATGGTTTCGCCGAGTGCGCGACCCAGGCCCAGGAACACGCCGCCGATGACCGCCGAGCGGGTGTAGGGCAGGACGATGTCCCACATCACTTCCCAGCGGGTCGAGCCGAGCGCGTAGGCCGATTCCTTGAGCCGGCCGGGCACCGTGAGGAACACTTCGCGCATCACCGAGGACACGAACGGGATGACCATGATTGCCAGCACCAGGCCCGCGGTCATCATGCCGATGCCCAGTGGCGGACCGGAAAACAGCACGCCGATGCCGGGAATCTGGCCCAGGTTCTCGTCGATCCACGGATAGATGTATTCGCTCAGCTGCGGCGCCAGCACGAACAGGCCCCACATGCCGTAGATGATCGAAGGGATGCCCGCCAGCAGCTCGATCGCCATGCCGACCGGACCGCGCATCCAGGTGGGGGCGACCTCGGTCAGGAACAGCGCGATGCCGAAGCTGACCGGCACCGCGATCACCATCGCGATGGTGGCGCTGACCAGGGTGCCGTAGATGGGCACGAGCGCGCCGAACTCGCGCGTGCCCACGTTCCATTCGGTACTGGTGAAGAAGCCCAGGCCGAAGGTCTGCAGGGCTTCGCGGCCGCCCCACAGCATCGACAGGGCGGCGGCGATCAGCGAAACGAGGACGAACAGGCCCGCGGCGGTCAGTGTCCAGCGGAACAGGCGATCGGCGCGCGCATCGCGGGCGGTACGCAGATCGATCAGTGAAGCGGGGAGGGTGGCGGTATTCATGCGGTCGGAGGGTCCGGGCCGGCGTTGCGTGGGCGGGGGACGCGGCCGCGTTCAGGCGGCCACGCGCAGGCGGCTCAGAGCTTGATTTCCGCGGCCCAGTAGGCCTCGACCTGCTTCACCAGGTCCGGCGGCAGCGGCACGTAGTCCAGCTGTTCGGCCTGCGGCTTGCCCTGCTCGTAGGCCCACTTGAAGAAGTCCAGGGTGTTCTTCGCACGTGCCGCGTCCTTGGGCTGCTTGTAGACCAGGATGAAGTTGGTCGCGGTGATCGGCCATGCCTCCGCGCCCGGTGCGTTGGTGATCACCAGGTTGAAGTCCTTGGCGCTGGCCCAGTCCGCGCTGGCGGCGGCGGCGGCGAAGCTCTGCGCGGTCGGTTGCACGAAATGGCCGGCCGCGTTCTGCAGCGAAGCGTAGGCCATCTTGTTCTGTTCGGCGTAGGCCAGCTCGACGTAGCCGATGGAGTTCTTCAACTGGCGCACATAGGCGGCCACGCCTTCGTTGCCCTTGCCGCCGACGCCGCCGGCCCAGTTCACCGAAGTGCCTTCGCCGACCTTGCTCTTCCACTCCGGGCTGACCTTGGACAGGTAGTTGACGAAGTTGAAGGTGGTGCCCGAGCCGTCGGAGCGGTGCACGCTGTTGATCTTCTCGGCCGGCAGCTTCAGGCCCGCGTTGAGTGCGGCGATCGCCGGGTCGTTCCAGGTGGTGATCTTGCCCAGGAAGATGTCGGCCAGCACGGGGCCGCTCAGCTTCAGCTGGCCGGATTCGATCCCGGCCAGGTTGATCACCGGCACCACGCCGCCGATGACCGAGGGGAACTGGCCGAGACCGGCCTGCGCCAGTTCTTCCGGCGACAGCGGCTTGTCCGAGGAGCCGAAGTCGACCGTGGCCGCCTTGATCTGGGCGATGCCGCCGCCGGAGCCGATCGACTGGTAGTTGATCTTGGCGCCGGTGCTCTGGTTGTAGTCGCTGGACCAGCGGGCCATCAGCGGATAGATGAACGACGCGCCCGCGCCGGTGATTTCGGCGGTCACCTTGGCGGCGCCGGTACCGGCGCCATCGGCGGCCGGGGTGGCGCCCGTCGTGGCCGGGGCATCGGAGGCGGGCTTGCAACCGGCGACGAACAGGGCGGCGGCGATGGCGAGGGCCGCGAGGCGGACCGGCGAAGCGAAGGACATGGCGGGCTCCATAACGTGGGCGGTTTGTGTCATGGCGCTATGAAATGATGTTTTTGTTACAGCGTGATGACACTGTGGCCGGCGTCCGATTTCCGGCGTCCCGGAGAGGGGGCATGGCACCCGGCAAGGGCCCTTCGCCATGGCTTCGCGAGGATGCGGCGGACGGGCATCGCGCCAGGGCGAGGGGACTTCCCGGCGCAAAAAAAAAGCGGGCCGTGCGGCCCGCGTCAAGAAATGCCAGGAGGTTTGAGAAGGAGATCCCGACCGCGCGGGAGAGAGGGGTACGCGGCCGGGATCGGGGAGGGGATTACTTCAGGTTCTGCGACCAGTAGGTCTCGATCTGCTTGACCAGCGGATCCGGCAGCGGGACGTAGTCCAGGGCCTTGGCCTGGCCATCACCGTTGGCGTAAACCCAGCTGAAGAACTCCTGGGTGGCCTTGGTGCCGGCCGGGTTCTTCGGCTGCTTGCTGACCAGGATGAAGTTGGTGGCGGTGATCGGCCAGGAGTTCGCGCCCGGGGCGTTGGTCATCACCAGGTAGAAGTCCTTGGCGCTGCCCCATTCGGCGCTCGCGGCGGCGGCGGAGAAAGTCTCGTCGCTGGGCAGCACGTAGTTGCCGGCGGCGTTCTTCAGGCGCGAATAGGCCATCTTGTTCTGCAGTGCGTAGGACAGTTCGACGTAGCCGACGCCGCCCTTGATCTGCTTCACGTAGGCGGCGACGCCCTCGTTGCCCTTGCCGCCGATGCCGGTCGGCCACTGCACCGAGGTGCCTTCGCCGACCTGGCTCTTCCACTCGCCACTGACCTTGGACAGGTAGTTGACGAAGTTGAAGGTGGTGCCCGAACCGTCGGAACGGTGGACCACGGTGATCTTCTGCGCCGGCAGCTGCACGCCGCCGTTGAGCGCGACGATGCGCGGGTCGTTCCACATCTTGACCTTGCCCAGGAAGATGTCGGCCAGCAGATCGCCGTCCAGCTTCAGCGCGCCCGAGGCCACGCCCGGCACGTTGATCACCGGCACCACGCCGCCGATCACGGACGGGAACTGGGCGAGGTTGAACTTGGCCAGCTCGTCCGGCTTCAGCGGGGCGTCGGACGAACCGAAATCGACCGTGCCGGCCTTGATCTGGGCGATACCGCCACCGGAACCGATGGACTGGTAGTTGACCTTCTTCTGGGTGGCCCTGGCATAGTCGGCAGACCACTTGGTCATGACCGGGTAGACGAACGACGCGCCGGCGCCGGTGACGTCGGCGGCGGCGGCCTGGGCCGAAAGCACGCCGGCGATGGCCAGCACGGCGACGCGGGTCTTGAACGAGTTGAACACGGATGGCTCCTGGGAGTGGTGTCACGGCGCGGTGTGCCGTCGGCGTGCATTTCACGACGTTTGCGTGACAGCGCCATGTCGTCTTCATGACAGCGGGATGACAGGCGGCCGGGAGCGTGCAGGCGGGGCAGGCGGCCTTTGCGAACAGGGCGGGAACCCAGGAAAAAGCAAAGGGCGCGGCTTGCGCCGCGCCCTCCGCGAATGGCTGGAAAGCGCTCGGCTTACCAGTAGAACTGCAGGCGGGCTTCGACCACGTTCGGGTCGTCCTTCAGCACGCCCTTCTCCTGCTTGACCGCGACGTAGTTCAGCATGAACTTGAAGTTCGAGCGCCAGTACCAGTTCACGCCGGCGGTCCAGCTGTCCATCTCGCCGCCGACCACGGCGCCGTCGGTCAGATCGATGGTGTCGTAGCGCAGGCCCACCTGCCACATGCCCTTGACCGGATCGGCCGGGAGGCCGGTGGTCGGCACGCCCGCCTTGTAGCCCCAGGTCTCGCCGGTGATGTTCCACAGGCCCGACACGTAGAAGCCGTCGCCGCTGAAGTCGTCGAAGCTGCCGTAGCGCTTCACGTCAGTCTTCATGTATTCGCCCTGCAGCTTGAACGGACCATTGACCCACATGGCCTCGGCACCGAGCACGCTGTTGCGGTCGCTGGCGCGCAGGCCGCTGCTGCCGGTGTCGACGAAGCGGGTCGGGACCATGTCGGCCATCGGACGGGCGCGCAGGCGGATCACGTCGCCGTCGGTGTCCTTGTCGGTGTACGACAGACCCAGGTGCAGGATGTTGCCGGTCTCGTTGATCGGGGCCCAGTAGCCGCGGGCGGAGTAGCCGCCGCCGTGCTCGCGGTTGCGGGTCAGTTCACGGCCGAAGAAGCTGGCGGTCACGCCCCAGTTGGCGTCGCCGATGTTGTACTGCAGGCCCACTCGGCGCGGGGTGCCCAGCGAGTTGGTGATCGACGACTTGGAGATGAAGTCGTTGTTCTTGGTGCTGGACAGCTCTTCCAGGGTGGCGCCCGGCTGCTTGAACTGGCCGATCTGCAGGAAGTGGTTGGCGTTGCCGCCGATCTTGTACTTGACGTTGGCGTCCAGGAACTTGTCGTCCTTGGCGTCGTAACCCAGCACCCATTCGATGTTGCCCGGGCCCTTGCCCTTGAGCACCAGCTCGGCGCGACGCAGCTCGTTCAGATAGTCCTTGCCATCCAGATCCGAGGCCGAATCGGCACCATAATCGATGGTGTCGGTATCGAACTTGTAGAAGTCGGCCTGCACCAGGCCTTCGAACGAGACTTCGGAACCGCCAATCACGTCGATCGGAATCTCGGCCTGGGCGGCAGGCGCGGCGACGGCGGCCAGCAAAGCGAGCGTCAGGGTGCTGCGGGAGAGTTTCATTGGGTTAGCCCTTGGGGCAGGTGTGGAAGACGCTGCGCAGGCTAATTGGTGAAAGTTGCGTTATTGTTACAACGCTGTCTTATTTCGTCGGGATGACAGTTCGATGGCAATGGGGGCCGGGACTGGGGATTCGGGATTGGGGATTCGAGAAGAGCTGGCTTTTGCCTGTCCCTTTTAAAAAGGGCGGCGGGGATTGCGTTTCGGGACCACAGATCTCCCCCGGCTGGCCCCATCCCGAATCCCGAATCCCGGCTCAAATCGTCTTGTCGGGATAGCGACAGAGATCGCGGATCACGCACTGCGGGCAATCCGGCTTGCGCGCCTTGCAGACATAGCGCCCGTGCAGGATCAGCCAGTGATGGGCGTCGTGCAGGAATTCGGCCGGCACCGTCTTCAACAGGCCATCCTCCACTTCGCGCACGTTCTTGCCGGGCGCCAGCCCGGTGCGGTTGGCGACACGGAAGATATGGGTGTCCACCGCCATGGTCGGTTCGCCGAAGGCGGTGTTCAACACCACATTGGCGGTCTTGCGGCCCACGCCCGGCAGCGCCTCCAGCGCCTCGCGCGAGCGCGGAACCTCACCGTCATATTGATCCACCAGAATCCGGCAGGTCGCGATCACGTTCTTCGCCTTGGCGTTGAACAGGCCAATCGTGGCGATGTACTTCTTGAGTCCCTCCTCGCCGAGGGCGAGGATCTTCTCCGGCGTGTTGGCGACCGGAAACAGCCGTCGGGTGGCCTTGTTGACGCCGACGTCGGTCGCCTGCGCCGACAGCGTCACCGCCACCAGCAGTTCGAACGGACTGCTGTATTCCAGTTCGGTGGTGGGTTTGGGATTGAGTTCGCGCAGGCGCGAGAACAGTTCCTGCACCTCGGCCTTGCTCAGGGTGCGGCTGCGGCGTTTGCGGCGTTCGGTCATGCGTTCTATTGGGCTTCGGGCGGTTCGGAACCGCTTTTTCCCGCCGCGCGCACCTTTGCACGAGCCAGGATGGCGGCGGCGGAAGGGGGAAGTGAAGGGCGGGGCGCCTGCGGCGTCGCTGGCGCCGGTGCACGCCGGGCGTCGCGTTCGGCGGTGCGCCGGCGCAGCCGTGCCTGGCGCGCGAGATGGCGTCCGCGCGCCTCCCATGCGGCCCGCAACCTGCGTTGGGCATCCCAGACGGGCGCCAGTCCGGTGACGCACGTGCAGTCAGCGGAACAGGGCGCGACCTCCACCAGCCCGGCATTGATGGCGGCATCCAGATCGTCCCGCGCCAGCAGCGCCAGCAGGATGTCCCCGCGTGCCACCTGCCGGCAGAAGGAGGAAGACGCCTCGCCCATGGCCGTTTCAGCGGCCCGCGAACTGCGGCTTGCGGCGTTCCAGGAACGCACGCGTGCCTTCGCGCATGTCCTCGGTCGAGAACATCAGGCCGAACTGCGCCGATTCGTACTGCAGTCCTTCCTCGATCGCGCACTCGCCACCGACATGGATGACGTCCAGGTTGCCGCGCAGCGCCAGCGGCGCGGCCTGCGCCAGCTGTTCTGCCCACTGCAGGGTCTCGGCTTCCAGTGCATCGGCGGCGACCACCTTGTTGACGATGCCCAACTGGTACGCGCGTTCGGCGGTGATGGGCGCGCCCAGCAGGCACAGCTCCAGCGCCGCCGCGCGGCCGGCCAGGCGCAGCAGCCGCTGGCTGCCGCCGAAACCCGGAATCAGGCCGAGATTGATTTCGGGTTGCCCGACCTTGGCGTTCTCCGAGGCGATGCGCAGGTGGCAGGCCATCGCCAGTTCCAGCCCGCCGCCCAGGGCGAATCCGTTGACCATCGCGATCACCGGCTTGGGCAGGGTTTCGATGCGCCGCATCAGGCGCTGGCCGCGCAGGGAGAAGTCGCGCCCCTCGACCGCGCTGAGGGCGGACATCTCGGCGATATCCGCGCCCGCCACGAACGCCTTGGGACCGGCCCCGGTCAGCACCACCACCCGCACCGCCAGGTCGCCGGCGGCGGCCTCGAAAGCCTCGAGCAGGGCGTCCAGGGTGGCCGCGTTCAGAGCATTCAGCTTGTCCGGCCGGTTGACGGTGATGCGCCGGATGGCGCCCTGGTCGGCGACGGAAACGGGGGTGTCGGACATGCGCGGAATCCCGGTAAATTCGTGAATTTTAAGTGAAATTGAACTATTGGGCCGCCCCTTCGGTCGTACCCGGCGGTTGTCAGTGGCGGTTAAGCGCACTGACCGTTATCCTAGCGCGTCCATTCGAGGCGGTACGCCCGCCCTGTACCACCACCCTGGAGAAATCGTTGATGAAGTTGCGTTCGTTAGTGGTCGCTGTCGCGGCATTCGCCATGGCCGGTAGCGCCCTGGCTCAGGACACCACGTCCGAGAAGGGCAAGTTGAGCTATTACTTCGGCTACGACTACGGCAACAACCTGGCGGAGCTGACCGGACGTGGCGAGCAGTTGGACATCAACACGGTCATCAAGGGTCTCCAGGACGCGTATGCGAAGAAGCAGCCGGCGCTGACCGCCGACCAGCTCAAGCCCGCGCTGGAAGCTTTCCAGAAGCGCGAACAGCAGCGCGCGCAGACGGCCAAGGCCGAGTACGACAAGGTCGCCGCGGAAAACAAGACCAAGAGCGATCAGTTCCTGGCCCAGAACAAGGCGAAGTCGGGCGTGCAGTCGCTGCCCAGCGGCGTGCAGTACCGCGTGATCGAAGCCGGTGCCGGCGCCAAGCCGACCCAGGCCAGCACCGTCAGCCTGGAAGTCGCCGGTCCGTATCCGTTCGGCCAGAAGCCGGCGGAAGCCCGTCCGGCGCAGCAGATGCCGAACGTGAAGGTCAGCGAGATCGAAATGCAGGCCATGCGTGAAGTGCTGCTGCAGATGCCTTCCGGCGCCAAGTGGGAAGTCGCGCTGCCGCCGGACAAGGCCTATGGCGCCGACCCGCGCACGGGTTTCCCGCCGAACGTGGCGGTGGTGTTCGAGATCAAGCTGCTCAGCACCAAGTAATCCAGGTAGTTGGTTCTTCCCGCAGTCCCGCTACGCCGGCCACCAGGCCGGCGTAGTGCGTTTTGCGCGGCACGTGCGCGGTTTTCGCGCTAGGCTGCGCAGGCATGAAGGTTCATGAATTCCGCATTCCGCGCCGTGCTTAGCCCGTGCATCGGCGTCTGTACCCTGGGTGATGACGGGCTGTGCGAAGGCTGTCTGCGAACGACCGCCGAGATCGCCCGCTGGTCCCGAATGAACGATGACGAACGCCTCCGTCTGATGGAATCGGTGCTGCCCGCTCGCGAGCAGGGCCGGCTGCCGTTCGAGCAGCGGCTGCCCGAGGCGGCGAGGTTGCGGCATGTGCTGCATCCGCTGGACGACATCCCCACCGCGCGTGGCTGGAACCATGAAGAACTGCTGGACCTGCTGCCGCCGGGCGAACCGGCGGAAGCCGCGGTGCTGGCCGGACTGGTACCGCGCCCGCAGGGCACGCAGGTCATCCTGACCAAGCGGACCGACGGCCTGCGACACCACGCCGGACAGGTGAGTTTCCCCGGCGGACGTATCGAGATGGCCGATGCGGGCGTGGTCGCCGCCGCGTTGCGCGAAACCTGGGAGGAACTGGCCATCCCCGCCGGCCAGATCGCGCCGCTGGGTTTCCTGGATCCTTTCACCACCATCAGCGGCTTCCGGGTCGTGCCGGTGGTGGCGGTGATCGACCCCACCTACGTCGCCACGCCCGAACCGGGCGAAGTGGCGGACGTGTTCGAAGTGCCGCTCGACTACCTGATGGCGCCGGCCAACCTGCGCCGGGTGGAAGTGGACTATCGCGGCCGCCGTCGCGCCGTCCTGGAGTATGGCTGGCCCGGTCAGCGCATCTGGGGCGCCACTGCGGCGATCCTGTTCAATCTGAGGCAACGGCTGGAGGGCGCGTGATGCACTGGACGACGCTGGTGGACGTGGACGCACTGGCCGCGGTGCTGGGTGATCCCGGCCTGCGGCTCGTCGATGCGCGCTTTGCCCTGATGGATCCGGCCGCGGGCCGGCAGGCCTATCTTCAATCGCATCTGCCGGGTGCGGCGCATGCGGATCTCAACGAGAACCTGTCCGACCTTTCGCGTCGGGATCTTGGCCGCCACCCGCTGCCCGACGATGCCGCCTTCGCGCGCAAGTTGGGCGAGTGGGGCATCGGACCTGATCATCAGGTCGTGGTGTACGACGCCGGTGATGGCAGCATGGCCGCCGCACGGTTGTGGTGGATGTTGAGGCTGCTGGGACACCGGCGGGTTGCGGTGCTGGATGGCGGGTTTGCCGCGTGGCGTGCGCGTGGCTTGCCGGAGACGGCGGAACCCGGCGGGATCATCCCCCTGCCGGCGTATCCCGCAAGATTCGATGCGCGGCTCATCGCCGACGCCGACGAAGTGCGCCGGCGCCTCGACGAAGACAGCGGCTGGCTGTTCGATGCGCGTGCGCCCGAGCGCTTCCGTGGCGACGTCGAACCCATCGATCCGGTGGCGGGCCATGTACCTGGCGCGATCAATCGCCCCTTCGGCGCCAACCTGCGTGATGGCCGATTCAAGTCATCCTCCGAACTCCTCGCGGAACTGGCGCCGATGCTGGCCGGACGCCGGCCGGACGATCTGGTGCTGATGTGCGGATCGGGCGTGACCGCGTGCCATCTTCTGCTGGCGTTCGAACATGCCGGATTGCCGGGCGCGCGTGTCTATGCGGGCTCCTGGAGCGGCTGGATCACCGACTCCTCGCGACCGGTCGAACGCACCGCATCCTGACGCGGACCGGATCGTCATCGCCCTGTAACCGTCCGCGGTCACTCTCCCGCGCTTCACAGGGGGATGACCGATGTTGCACCGTTTGCCGCGCTTCGCACTGGCGATGTGCCTGTTGTTGCTGGCGTGTCCGCCAGCGTCCGCGCAGGATGATGGCTCCACCGAGCGTCTGCGCATCCATGGCTCCAATACGCTGGGCGACGCGCTGGTGCCGGCGATGGTCGAATCCTGGCTCCGCCATATCGGCTACACCGGCATCCGCCGGCAGGCGGCTTCACCGCTGCGCACCGACATCCGCGCGGTGCGCGATGGCGTGCCGCTGATTGTCGAAGTGGACAAGCGCGGCTCTGCGGCGGGATTCAACGATCTGATCGAGGGCAACGCGGAGATCGCGATGCTGGCGCGCGCACCGTTGGCGGCGGAACGCGAAGCGGCCTGGCAACTGGGCGATATCGAATCACCGGAACAGGAATTCGTGGTCGCCGTCGATGGATTGGCGGTGGTGGTCAATGAACGCAATCCCGTCCGCCGGCTGACGGTGGCGCAACTGCGCGAGGTGGTGAGCGGTCGCGTCCATGATTGGTCGATGATTGGGGGACGCAATGCGCCCATCCACCTGCACCTGGGGCGCGTACCGGGCGGAAACCGGGATTTCCTGCGCGAACGGGTATTGGGAACCGCATCGGTGGCCAGCTCGGCGCGGACGCATGCGACGCTTGCCCAGGCGGCGCGCGAAGTAGCGGCGGATCCGGATGCGATCGCGGTGGTGGGTGTGGCCAGTGCCATTCCGCCGGGCACTCGCACGCTCGCCATCGCCGATGGCGGCATCGCGGTCCTGCCCACCCGTATCAACGTGATGAGCGAGGACTATCCGCTGGTGCGGCGCTATCGCCTCTATGGCGGACCCTTGATGTCCGCGCTGGGCCGCAGCTTCGCCCAGTACGCGGTGGGCCGGGATGCGCAGCGGGCGGTGGAGCGTGCCGGCTTCCTGGCGGTGACCCTGCGTCCGGCGACGCAGCCGCGCGTGCCGGATCCCGCACAGCCCTACGGACAGGCGGTCACGGGTACCGCGCGACTGCCGGTGAGCCTGCGTTTCAATCCGGCCTCGCTGACGACATTCTTCGACAGTCGTGGCGCCAACGACATGGAGCGCCTGACCGCCTATCTTCGGTTGCCACAGAATCGCGGGCGCCAGGTGACCGTGGTCGGCTTCTCGCATGACGATGGCAGCAACCGGTTGATTGCCACCGTGCGCAGCAACCAGCGTGCCGACGCGGTCGCCGATCATCTGGTCAAGCAGGGCATCGCGGTACAGCGCTCCATCGGCATGGGCGCGAGTCGTCTGCTGATCGGGGGCGACGGCGCCGATGCGCGCTACCGCAACGAACGGGTGGAGGTTTGGGTGCGTTGACGAGACATGCGGTGGCCTGGGGAGGCCACCGGCACGCGTCACTTCTTCAGCTTGTCCACCAGCGCTTTCAGCGCGGTCTGGGTGTCGGGGGCGTCCCACGCGTCGATGAAGCGATCCAGCTGGATGAATTCCGGCGACATCGCTTCCACCACGTCGCGGCGGGCGATGGCGCGGGTCTGCAGCATCGGGTGGTGGGGCAGACGCAGCAGGTTCTCCAGCCAGGCCAGCGCGCGCGCGTCGACCTGATCCTGGTCGGCCAGTTCGTCCACCAGACCCAACTCCAGTGCACGCTCGGCGGGCACCATCTCGCCGGCCACCAGCAGGCGTTCGGCCCGATGCGGACCGACCAGCCGGCGCATCAACCGCTGGATGCCCTCGGGAGCGACCAGTCCCACCTGGGTTTCATTGAGGCCGATGCCGAAGGGGCGCGCCGGATCCGCGCTGCGCGCCATCACCCGGTAATCGCAGCACAGCGCCAGCACGCAGCCACCCGCTGGCGCATGGCCGCCGATGGCCGCGACCACCGGAATGCGCGAATCGGCCAGCGCGCGTGCGGCGCCAAAGAACGCCTGCCAGGCATCCATGAGCGCATGTCGGTTCTCGCCGAGCGACAGCAGGTACGGCACGTCCATGCCGGCGGAGAATATCTTCGGATTGCCGGCCAGCACGATGCCGTGCACGCCATCGCCCATGGCGGTGTCGACCGCGTGGATCAGGGCGCGGCACAGTTCGGTGTTGAGGGCATTGACCGGCGGCCGGGCCAGCCGGATCTCGCGGACGCTGCCATGGTCCCGGGTTTCGATCGGCGAAGACATTCATCTGCTCCAAGGGCGTGTGGGCCTATGATAGGCGCATGAATCACCGCCATGTATCCGCCCTGCTGTCCGCCGCGCTGCTGCTGGTCGGCAGCGCCTCCGCCCATGCCGCTGAATGTCTGCCCACGGCCCGCCAGGCGTGGATACGGCTGCCGCCGTCGCCGGCCATGCCGATGATGGCCGGGTTTCTCCGCATCGATAACGCCTGTGCAAAGGCGGCGGAGATCACCGGTGCCGACAGCCTGGCGTTCAGCGAGGTCTCGTTGCACGAATCGCGTCAGGTCGACGGCGTCAACAGGATGCGCGAACTGGAAACCCTGCCGATCGCCGCTGGCAAGTCGGTCGAGTTCAAGCCGGGCGGCCTGCACCTGATGCTGTACAAGCCCTATGCGCCGGTGAAGGAAGGCGACAAGCCTGTGATCACGCTCAAGCTGAAGGATGGCCGCAGCCTGCCGGTGACCTTCGAGGTGCGCAAGGCGGCACCGTAAGCGGGCTCCCTTCGGAGTCAGCGCGTTTTGATGATGAGGACCGCTTGATTGTGGGAGCGACGTGAGTCGCGATGCCTTTCGAGCCTGCGAAGAGCATTCGCGACTGACGTCGCTCCCACAGGGATGATCAATGAGGCCGTCAAACGGACGCGTTGCGCACGGCGTCCGGTAGCGGTGCGCTCTTGCCGGTGTGGGTATCCATCCACACCACCACCACGTTGCCGTCGCAGTACAGCACGCCATTCTGGTCGACGATGCGATGACCGATGGTGACGCTGCTGGTGCCCAGCCGATCCACGTACAGCTCGACCAGGATGTCGTTCGGCCAGGTCAGCGGTCGCCGGTAGTTGATGTTGTTGGCGGCGACCACGGGCGCGATGCGATCAGTCATCGAGACACCCGGGATGTCGAGGATCCAGCGCACGCGCGCCTCTTCCAGGTAGGACACGTACTTGGCATTGTTGACGTGGCCCATGCTGTCCATGTCGCGCCAGCGCACGCTGATCGGAATCGCCGCCAGCATCTTTCGTTCGGAGGAATTCTCGGGCGTCGTGCTCATTTGGCTTTCGCGGTCTTTTTCTTGTCGGACTTGCGCGGCGGCAGCACGTCGGGCTTGGCGACCGCGGCCGGCTTGCTGGCCTTGGGCGCCTTGCTCGCCGGCAGCAGCTTGGCCAGGAACTGGCCGGTGTGCGAATCCGGATGGGCCGCGATGTCCTCCGGCGTGCCGCTGACCAGGATGCGTCCGCCACGGTGGCCGCCTTCCGGGCCCAGATCCACCACCCAGTCCGCGGTCTTGATCACGTCCAGATTGTGCTCGATGACGACGATGGTGTTGCCCTCGTCGCGCAGCTTGTGCAGCACCGCCAGCAGGTGCTCGATATCGTGGAAGTGCAGGCCGGTGGTCGGCTCGTCCAGGATGTACAGCGTGCGCCCGGTGTCGCGGCGCGACAGTTCCTTGGACAGCTTGACGCGCTGCGCCTCGCCGCCGGACAGCGTGGTCGCGCTCTGGCCCAGCTTGATGTAGCTCAGGCCCACGTCCATCAGCGTTTCCAGCTTGCGGGCGATGGACGGCACCGGCTCGAACAGCTTCAGCGCATCCTCGACGGTCATCTCCAGCACGTCATTGATGTTGAAACCCTTGTAGAGGATCTCCAGCGTTTCGCGGTTGTAGCGCTTGCCGTGGCAGACATCGCAGGGCACGTACACGTCCGGCAGGAAATGCATCTCGACCTTGATCAGGCCATCGCCCTGGCAGGCCTCGCAGCGGCCGCCGCGCACGTTGAAGCTGAAGCGCCCGGGCGAATAGCCGCGCGCGCGCGCTTCCGGCACCTGCGCGTACAGCTCGCGCAGCGGAGTGAACAGGCCGGTGTAGGTGGCCGGGTTGGAGCGGGGGGTACGGCCGATTGGCGACTGGTCGATGTCGACCACCTTGTCGAACAGATCCAGTCCGACGACTTCGCGGTACGGCGCGGGCTTGTGCGAGGCGCCGTTGATCTCGTTGGCGGCCAGCGCGTACAGGGTGTCGTTGATCAGGGTGGACTTGCCGGAACCGGATACGCCGGTGACGCAGGTGAACAGCCCCGAGGCGATGTCCAGATCCACGTTCTTGAGGTTATTCCCGCTGGCGCCGCGCAGGTGCAGCATCATCTTCGGGTTGGCCTTGTGGCGGGCCTTGGGCACCTCGATGCTGCGCTTTCCGGACAGGTACTGGCCGGTCAGCGAACGCGGCGCCTTCAGGATGTCCTGCAGGCTGCCTTCGCCGACGATCTCGCCGCCGTGCACACCCGCGCCGGGACCGATGTCCAGCACATAGTCGGCCGCGCGGATGGCGTCCTCGTCATGCTCCACCACGATCACGGTGTTGCCGAGGTCGCGCAGGCGGGTGAGGGTGCCGAGCAGGCGTTCGTTGTCGCGCTGGTGCAGGCCGATGCTGGGTTCGTCCAGCACGTACATCACGCCGACCAGGCCGGCGCCAATCTGCGAGGCCAGGCGGATGCGCTGCGCCTCGCCGCCGGAGAGGGTGTCGGCCTTGCGTTCCAGGGTCAGGTAGTCCAGGCCGACATCGACCAGGAAGCCCAGCCGCTCGCCGATTTCCTTGACGATCTTGGCGGCGATTTCGCCGCGCCAGCCGGGCAGGGCCAAGCCGCGGAAGAACGACAGAGCTTCGTCCACCGGCATCACCACCAGCGCGGGCAGCGGGCGATCGGCGACGAACACGTTGCGCGCGGCCTTGTTCAGACGCGCGCCGCCACAGTCGGGGCAGGGCTGCTCGCTGATGTACTTGGCCAGTTCCTCGCGCACCGCCGGCGATTCGGTCTCGCGGTAGCGGCGTTCCAGGTTCGGTACGATGCCTTCGAAGCGATGTTTGCGCTGGGTGCGGCCGCCGGATTCGGTGAGATAGGTGAAGGTGATGACTTCCTCGCCGCTGCCGTACAGCACCGCCTGGCGGGCTTTCTCCGGCAGCGACTGCCAGGGCGCGTCCACGTCGAAGCGATAGTGTTTCGCGAGCGAGGCGATCAGCTGGAAGTAGTAAGCATTGCGGCGATCCCAGCCGCGTACCGCGCCGGCGGCCAGCGACAGTTCCGGATGCACCACCACCCGCGCGGGATCGAAGAACTGGGCCACGCCCAGGCCGTCACAGGTCGGGCAGGCGCCCACCGGCGAGTTGAACGAGAACAGGCGCGGTTCCAGTTCCGGCAGCGAGTAGTCGCAGACCGGGCAGGAATACTTGGACGAGAACAGCAACGGGTCGCCTTCCGGCTTGTCCAGCGACATCACCGAGGCCATGCCGTCGCCCAGCTTCAGCGCGGTCTCGAAGCTTTCGGCCAGGCGCTGCTTGATGTCCTCGCGCGGACGGAAGCGGTCGATGACCGCCTCGATGGTGTGCTTCTGGCGCAGGGCCAGTGGCGGCACGGCGTCGATTTCATGCAACTGCCCGTCCACCCGCACGCGCACGAAACCCTGCGCGCGCAACTGGTCGAACACCTGGGCATGCTCGCCCTTGCGCTCGCGGATGACCGGCGCCAGCAGCATGTAGCGCTGCTCGCCGTCCAGACCCAGCACCTGGTCGACCATCTGGCTGACCGTCTGCGCCTCCAGCGGGTAGCCGTGGTCCGGGCAGCGCGGGGTGCCGACGCGGGCGTACAGCAGGCGCAGGTAGTCGTAGATCTCGGTGATGGTGCCGACCGTCGAGCGCGGGTTGTGCGAGGTCGACTTCTGCTCGATGGAGATCGCCGGCGACAGACCCTCGATGTGGTCCACGTCCGGCTTTTCCATCACCGACAGGAACTGCCGGGCATAGGCCGACAGCGACTCGACGTAGCGGCGCTGGCCTTCGGCGTAGATGGTGTCGAACGCCAGCGAGGACTTGCCCGAACCGGACAGCCCGGTGATGACAATCAGCTTGTCCCGGGGCAGGTCGAGATCGATGTTCTTGAGATTGTGGGTGCGTGCGCCGCGGATGCGGATGCTGTCCATGCCGTGGGGTGGCCTGTTCAGAAAAGGGAGGGAAGGGGCTCCGGATCCGCCGGCGCGACCCGGTCGCGCCAGCGAATCGCCCAGCGTAGCGATTCCGTTATTTGGGGGCAAATCGCCACCAGGAAAGGCCCGGCGGGGACGGTCGGGAACGCTGCTCCGGTCCTGTTCACACCGTTGCCTGCTCCCGCGGCCATCCGCCTGCCAGTGGAGCCGGAGGGGGTCTCAGGACCTGCGACTGGAGGCGGGCATGGGCCGGAACCGGACCGCTTCGGTTCCGGAAGGGAGGCGACTTGACCCTAAGCTGCTGAAAGCCCTACAATTCCGCTTCTGACCGCCCTCGATGGTGGTCGGGTCAAGAGAATAACTACAGAAGAGGATTCACCAATGTACGCAGTTCTGGTCACCGGCGGTAAGCAATACCGCGTGATGAAGGGCGAGACTCTGCGCGTCGAGAAGCTCGATGCGGAAGCCGGTAAGGAAGTCATGTTCGACAACATCCTGATGCTGGGCGACGGCGAAAGCGTCACCCTGGGCGACGCGCTGAAGAGCGCGAGCGTCTCGGCCAAGATCGTCGGCCACGGCCGCGCCGACAAGGTCCGCATCATCAAGTTCCGCCGCCGCAAGCACCACATGAAGCGTCAGGGTCACCGGCAGCATTACACCGAAATCGAAATCACCGGCATCAACAAGTAAGGAGAATCAGTCATGGCACATAAAAAGGGCGTAGGCTCCTCGCGCAACGGCCGCGACTCCAATCCGAAGATGCTGGGCGTGAAGGTCTATGGTGGCCAGGCGATCGACGCCGGCAACATCATCGTCCGTCAGCGTGGCACCCAGTTCCATCCGGGTTCGGGCGTCGGCCTGGGTCGCGATCACACGCTGTTCGCGCTGGTCGATGGCAAGGTCGAGTTCTCGATCAAGGGCCCGAAGAAGCGCCGCACCGTCAGCGTGGTCGCGGAAGCCTGAGGCGCCGCGCACACGTAGCGAAGGGCCCCGCCGCGTGCGGGGCTTTTCGTTTTGAAAGTCCGGTAATAGGGAATCGAGAATCGGGAATGGGGAGATGCAAGAGCGCCCCGTGAATTCCGCGGCCATCGCCGCGAGTCCGATAAACTCTCCAGCCTCCATGCCGGCTTTCGATTCTCCATTCTCCATTCCCGATTCCCGGCACTTATGAAACTCGTAGACGAAGCGGAAATCCAGGTCATCGCCGGCAACGGCGGCAACGGTTGCATCGGCTTCCGGCGCGAGAAGTTCATCCCGCTGGGCGGACCGGACGGTGGTGATGGCGGCAGCGGTGGCAGCGTCTGGCTGATCGCCGACGAGAACCTCAACACGCTGGTCGATTTCCGCCACGAGAAGAACTTCCGCGCCCAGCGCGGCGAGAACGGCATGGGCCGGCAGATGTATGGCAAGGCCGGCGAGGATCTCACCATCACCGTGCCGGTCGGCACCGTCATCACCAATGTCGAGACCGACGAGGTCATCGGCGACCTGACTCTCCACGGGGACCGCCTGCTGGTCGCCAAGGGCGGCAAGGGCGGCCTGGGCAACATGCATTTCAAGAGCTCGGTGACCCGCGCCCCGCGCAAGGCGACACCAGGCGAGGAAGGCGAGCAGCGCCTGCTCAAGCTGGAGCTGAAGCTGCTGGCCGACGTCGGCCTGCTGGGCTTCCCCAACGCCGGCAAGAGCACCTTCATCCGCGCAGTCTCGGCGGCCACGCCGAAGGTCGCCGACTATCCGTTCACCACCCTCTATCCGAATCTGGGCGTCGTCAGCGTCGAGGCGCACCGCAGCTTCGTCATCGCCGACATCCCGGGCCTGATCGAGGGCGCCGCCGACGGCGCCGGCCTGGGCGCGCAGTTCCTGCGCCACCTGCAGCGCACCCGCCTGCTGCTGCACCTGGTGGACATGGCACCGATGGAGGGCGGGGTGGAAGGCATCGCCCCGGCCGATCAGGTCCGCGCCATCGAGCAGGAACTGATGAAGCACGATCCGGAGCTGCTGGAGAAGCCGCGCTGGCTGGTGCTCAACAAGGCCGACCTGATGTTCGAGGACGAGGCCCGCGAGCGCGCCGAGCAGATCGTGGCGGAGCTGGACTGGATGCATCCCTGGTATCAGATCTCCGCGATTTCCCGCGAAGGCACCTGGCCGATCATGCAGGACGTGATGGCGTTCTTCGATCGCCAGCGCGAAGAGGCCGAAGAGGCCCGGAATGCCGGCTGAGCCAGCCGCGCCGACGCCCCCCGCTTCGCTCCTTCCCCCGCATGCGGGGGAAGGCCGGGATGGGGGCAAGCCGGAACTCGTGACAAGCGTCCAGCCGACAATGTTTCGAATGAGGCAGGCGTCGGATGTTTACATGCATCCGTCCGCTCAAGACCGCTCGGCTTCGCCCCGCTCCCACCCCAACCCTCCCCCGCGGGCGGGGGAGGGGGTTGGATTCCGGGCAACAAAAAACCCGGCCGGAGCCGGGTTTTTTTGCTTTCCCGTGGACGCCTGGTCAGGCGGCCTGGAGCGCCTTGATGCGGGCGGTCAGGCGGCTCTTGTGGCGGGCAGCCTTGTTCTTGTGGATCAGGCCGCGCGAGCTGAAGCGATCCAGGATCGGCTGGGCGACGGCGAAAGCGGCCTGCGCGCCGGTGGCGTCGTTGGCGTCAAGCGCCTTGAGCACTTTCTTGACGGCGGTGCGCAGCATGGAGCGCTGGGCAGAGTTGCGCGCATTGCGCACGACGGTCTGCTTGGCGCGCTTCTTGGCGGACTTGATATTGGCCACGATGGGTTCCTGAAAGCTGGGATAATGGGGTTACGGGAAAATAGACAAAAAAGTATGGACTATTCAGAGGCTTGCGTCAACCTGGGTCAGCCGGCAGGGGAGGCCGCCCGATGAGCGGCAATCGGCTCCTGCGTTCCACCGCCGTTTTCAGCGCCATGACCTTCCTGTCCCGGCTGTCCGGGCTGGTCCGGGACCAGGTCTATGCCGCCGTGTTCGGCGCCACGGCCGCGATGGATATCTTCTTCATCGCGTTCAGGATTCCCAATTTCATGCGCCGGCTTTCGGCCGAAGGCTCGTTCTCGATGGCCTTCGTGCCGGTCCTGGCCGAGTACAAGGAAAAGCACGGCCCGGAGGCGGTCAGGGAACTGATTGACCGGGTCACCGGCACCCTCACTGCGGCGCTCGTGGTGGTGACCGCGCTGGTGTTCCTGTTCGCTCCCCAACTGGCCTTCGTGATCGCGTCCAAATACACCGGCGCGCATCACGACATGTTGACCGAGATGCTGCGCATCACTTTCCCGTACGCGCTGTTCATTTCGCTGGCCTCGCTGGTGGGCAGTGTCCTCAACAGTTACCAGCGCTTCGCGATTCCGGCGCTGTCGCCGATCCTGCTGAACCTGTCGATGATCGCGGCGGCGTTCTGGCTGGCGCCGCTGATGGGCGGTTCGGTGATGGCGCTGGCCTGGGGCGTGTTCATCGCCGGCATCCTGCAACTGGTCTTCCAGTTGCCCGCGCTGGCGAAGCTGGGCCTGCTGCCGCGTCCGAAACTGGGCCTGGCCCATGCCGGCGTGCGCAGGATCATGACGCTGATGGTGCCGACCCTGTTTGGTTCCTCGGTGGTGCAGTTCAACCTGCTGTTCAACACCTGGGCGGCGGCGTTCCTGCTGAGCGGCAGCGTCAGCTGGCTGTACTACAGCGATCGCCTGCTGGAGTTCCCGCTGGGCATGTTCGGCGTGGCGATCGGCACGGTCATCCTGCCGCACCTGTCCAGCCGCCATGCCGCGACTGATCCGGAAGGTTTCTCCAAGGGACTGGATTGGGGCTTCCGCCTGTGCCTGCTGATCGGTGTGCCGGCCTGCATCGGCCTGGTCCTGTGCGCCGGCCCGTTGATGGCGACGCTGTTCCAGTACCACAACTTCACCGCCTTCCATGCGCGGATGAGCAGCTGGAGCCTGATGGCGCAGTCCACCGCGGTGCCCGCCTTCCTGCTGGTCAAGGTGTTGGCGCCGGCGTTCTACTCGCGCCAGGACACCCGCACGCCGGTGAAGTCGGCGGTGGTGTCGGTGCTGGTGAACGCCAGCGCCACAATTCTGCTGTTTGCCGGCCTGTTGATGTTCACCGACGTGGGCCAGGCCGCGCTGGCCAAGGCCGACGGCAGGTACCTGGACGCGCTGGCCCATGTTCCGGGCGCGCACGCGCTGCTGGCGCTGGCGATCGCCATTGCCGGCTGGACCAACGCCGTGCAGTTGGCCTGGTACCTGCGCCGGGCCGGGGTCTACCGGCGTCAGCCGGGCTGGGGCCGGTTCCTGCGCCAGATCGGTCTGGCCTCGCTGGCGATGACCGTGGTGGTGCTGGCGCTGCGCTGGGTCTGGCCGGACTGGTCCGACTGGGCCTGGTGGGAGCGCGGCTGGCGGCTGGCGGTGCTGGTGGGCAGCGGCGGCGCGCTGTACGCGGCGCTGCTGTGGCTGCAGGGCATCCGCCCGCGCGATCTGCGGGGGCATTGAGACCGGACAGGACGGCTATACTTCGGGATTCGCGCGTTTCGCGCCGGCCCGCCCGCAATGGCGGGCCCCCCAACCAGGAATCTATGAGCAGGCTGTTTCGTGACGTCGACGGTGGACCGCTGAGTCCCCGGGGAAGCGTGGTCTGCATCGGCGCTTTCGACGGCCTGCATGGCGGTCACCGGGCGCTGGTGCGCCACACGGCCGCGCGCGCGCGCGCATTGGGCATGGACGCGGTGGCGCTGACCTTCGAACCGCTGCCGCGCGAATTCTTCGCCCGGGAGAACCCGCCGCCCCGCCTGACCCTGGCCCGCGCCAAGGTCGAAGGCCTGCGCGAGCTGGGTGCCGATGTGGTCGGCCTGCTGCGCTTCGACGCGGCGATGGCGGCGATGAGCGCGGAGGACTTCGTCCGCAGGATGCTGGTGGAACGGCTGTCCGCGCGCGAAGTCTGGATCGGACCGGAGTTCCGCTTCGGCCACCGGCGCGGTGGCGATCTGGCGTCGTTGCAGGCGATGGGCGCCGAACTGGGGTTTGCCGCCAACGAAATCGAAGCGGTGCAGTCGCAGGGCGAGCGCATCTCCAGCACCCGCATCCGCGAAGCGCTGAAGCAGGGCGACTTCGCCGATGCCGCGCACCTGCTCGGCCGGCCGTATGCGATTGGCGGGCGGGTCGTGCGCGGGCAGCAGCTCGGCCGCACGCTTGGTTTTCCCACCGCCAACCTGCGTTTTCCGAAGACGCCGGCACTGTCGGGCATCTATGCCACCTGGGTGCACGGCGTGGCGGAACAGCCGTGGGCTTCCGTCTCCAGTTTCGGCACCCGTCCCACCGTGGACGGTGTGGAGCCGCTGCTGGAAGCGCACCTGTTCGATTTCGCCGGCGACCTGTACGGGCGCCACATCGAAGTCGAGTTCGTCGCCAAACTGCGCGACGAACTGAAATTCCCCGATCTGCCCAGCCTGACCGAGCAGATGCACCGCGACGCCGAACAGGCGCGCGCTCTTCTTTCAAACGACAACCAACGAGCAACGGCGTGAGCCAGGACTACAAAGCCACCCTCCACCTGCCGGCGACGGATTTCCCGATGCGTGGCGATCTGCCCAAGCGTGAGCCGGACACCCTGGCGCGCTGGGAAACCGACGGCCTGTACGCGCAGCTGCGCGCCAACGCCAAGGGCCGCCCGCTGTTCGTACTGCACGACGGCCCGCCGTATGCCAACGGCGCGATCCACCTGGGCCACGCGGTCAACAAGATCCTCAAGGACATCATCGTCAAGTCGAAGTACCTGGCCGGCTTCGACGCGCCGTACATCCCGGGCTGGGACTGCCACGGCCTGCCGATCGAAATCGCCATCGAGAAGAAATACGGCAAGGTCGGCGTCAAGCTTGACGCGGTCGAGTTCCGGCAGAAGTGCCGCGAGTACGCAGAGTCGCAGATTGATCTGCAGCGCAAGGACTTCAAGCGCCTGGGCGTGATCGGCGACTGGGACAACCCGTACAAGACCCTGGATTTCCGCTTCGAGGCCAACGAGATCCGCGCGCTGGCCAAGATCGTCGCCAACGGCCACCTGACCCGCGGCGTGAAGCCGGTGCACTGGTGCTTCGATTGTGGCTCGGCGCTGGCCGAGGCGGAAATCGAGTACCAGGAGAAGGAATCGCCGGCCATCGACGTCGCCTACACCGTGCGCGATCGCAAGGCGCTGGCGGCGGCATTCGGCGTCGAGGTTCCCGACGACGTGGAAGTGGCGGTGCCGATCTGGACCACCACGCCGTGGACGCTGCCGGCTTCGCTGGCGGTTTCGCTGGGTCCGGATCTGGAATACGCGCTGGTCGAGGGACCGGCTCACCACGGCAGGCGCCGCTGGCTGGTGCTGGCCGACGCGCTGGCCGCGCGCGCGCTGCAACGCTACGGCGTGAATGAAGCGATGGTGCACGCACGTACCGCCGGTTCGTCGCTGGAGGGCGTGGTGCTGTCGCATCCGTTCTATGCCGAGCGCGAGATTCCGGTGTTGCTGGGCGACCATGTGTCGGCCGAGGATGGCACCGGCGCCGTGCATACCGCGCCCGGCCATGGCCAGGAGGACTTCGTGGTCGGCCAGCGCTACGGCCTGATCGACAAGTACACCACCGGCCAGCTCAACCCGGTCGATGGCCGCGGCGTGTACCTGCCGTCCACGCCGCCGGCGGGCAAGACCGCGCTGGCCGGCCTGCACATCTGGAAGGCCAACGATACGCTGGTCGAAGTGCTGCGCGACAGCGGCGCGTTGCTGGCGTTCGCCAGGCTGACCCACAGCTACCCGCATTGCTGGCGGCACAAGACGCCGATCGCGTTCCGCGCCACTCCGCAGTGGTTCATCTCGATGGAGCAGGCGCATCTGCGCCGCGACGCGCAGGCGGCGATCAAGCAGGTTGGTTGGTTCCCGCAGTGGGGCGAGGCGCGCATCGCCGGCATGGTCGACGGTCGCCCGGACTGGACCATCTCGCGCCAGCGCACCTGGGGCGTGCCGATCGCGCTGTTCGTGCACCGCGAAACCGGCGAGCCGCATCCGCGCAGCGTCGAACTGATGCGGGCCGTGGCCGATCGCGTGGAGCAGGGTGGCGTCGATGTCTGGTACACCCTGGACATGGCCGAGCTTCTCGGCGACGAGGCGGGCGACTACGAGAAGATCACCGACATCCTCGATGTCTGGTTCGATTCCGGCGTGACCCATGAAGGCGTGCTGCTGGAGCGCGGTCTGGGCAAGCCGGCGGATCTGTACCTGGAAGGCTCGGATCAGCATCGCGGCTGGTTCCAGTCCTCGCTGCTCACCGGCGTGGCCATCGACAAGCACGCGCCGTATCGGCAGTGCCTGACCCACGGCTTCACCGTCGACGAGCATGGACGCAAGATGTCCAAGTCGCTCGGCAACGGCATTGAGCCGCAGGACATCATGAAGAACCTGGGTGCGGACATCCTGCGCCTGTGGATCGCCTCGGCCGACTACAGCAACGAGATGTCGCTGTCGCAGGAGATCCTCAAGCGCAACGCCGACGCCTACCGCCGCCTGCGCAACACCGCGCGCTTCCTGTTGGGCAACCTGCACGGCTTCGATCCGGCGCGCGACCTGCGTCCGCTGGAGGACATGGTCGCGCTGGATCGCTGGATCGTGCACCGCGCCTGGGAAGTGCAGGAGAAGATCAAGGCCGCCTACGATCGCTACGACTTCGCCGAGATCGTGCAGGCGCTGCTGAACTTCTGCAGCGTGGATCTGGGCTCGCTGTACCTGGACGTCACCAAGGACCGCCTGTACACGATGCGCGAGGACTCGCGCGGCCGCCGCTCGACGCAGAGCGCGATGTACCGCATCGCCGAAGCGTTCGTGCGCTGGGTCGCGCCGGTGCTCAGTTTCACCGCCGACGAGATGTGGGGCTACCTGCCCGGCGAGCGCACCGGCAACGTGTTGTTCGCCACCTGGTACGACGGCCTGTCGCCGCTGCCGGCGGACGCCCCCCTGACGGCAGCAGACTTCGATCAGTTGCTGGCCCTGCGCGAGCAGGTTGCCAAGGTGCTGGAGCCGATGCGCGCCAACGGTCAGATCGGTGCGGCGCTGGAGGCGGAAATTGCGGTGTCGGTGAACGCCGCGCTCGCCGCCAAGTGGCAGCCGCTGGCCGAGGAACTGCGCTTCTTCTTCATCAGCGGCGACGTCAGCGTCGGCGCGGTGGACGCGGACGAGGTGTTCGTGCTGGCCCAGCCGACCGACAAGGCCAAGTGCGTGCGCTGCTGGCATCACCGCGCCGACATCGGCGCCAACCCGGCCCACCCGGAACTGTGCGGCCGCTGCGCCAGCAACGTCGATGGCCCCGGCGAAGACCGTCGCTGGTTCTGACTGACTCCCTTCCCCCGCCCAGCGGGGGAAGGGGGCGCGCAGCGCCGGATGGGGGCGGCGCGATGATTCCGAAGTACCCATCCGGAACCCGGGGACTTGAACACCAAAGCCCGCAAGTCAGCCCCCCTCCAGCCAGCCCTTCCCGGAGTGCCTCCCCGGTCGGCCCGGCCTGAAGCCTTCGGTCCTTCTTCCAAACACCCTGTAGAAGGGCATCAGGCGACCTAACCAGACCGTCTTACCCGGCATACTCACCCCTCCAGAAACCACGACCCGACCCATGACCCAAACCGCCGTCAAACCCACCGCCCTGATCTGGCTGCTGCTTTCGGCCGTCATCATCGGCCTGGACCAGTGGACCAAGGCCTGGGTGCTGGCCTCGCTGCCCGAGTACACCGCCGTGCCGGTCATCGAAGGCTTCTGGAACTGGTTCCGCACCTACAACACCGGCGCGGCGTTCAGCTTCCTCAGCGGCGCCGGCGGCTGGCAGATCTGGTTCTTCACCGCCCTCGCCATCGGCATCTGCGGCCTGCTGACCTTCTGGCTGGGCCGCACCCCGCGCGGCGACTGGCGCCAGGCGCTGCCGTACTCGCTGGTCATCGGTGGCGCGCTGGGCAATGTGGTGGACCGCCTCATCCACGGCCATGTCATCGACTTCGTCCAGTGGTACTGGCGCGACCATTACTGGCCGGCGTTCAACCTGGCCGATTCGGCGATCGTCGCCGGCGCCATCGGCATCGCCCTGTTCGGCCTGTTCGAGGGCAAGCGCAACAAGCCGGCCAAGGCTTGAGCCAGGGCAGGGTGAAGGGGATTCCGGGCCGGAAGCGCCGATTCACCGTTAACGCCGCCGGCTCCGGTAAAATCACCGCCATGGATGTCCTGCTCGCCAACCCCCGCGGCTTCTGCGCCGGCGTCGACCGCGCCATTGAAATCGTCAAGCGTGCCATCGAGACCCTCGGTGCGCCGATCTACGTGCGCCACGAAGTCGTGCACAACCGCTTCGTGGTGGACGATCTGCGCAACCGCGGCGCGGTGTTCGTGGAAGAGCTGGACGAAGTGCCGGACAACGCCACGGTCATCTTCAGCGCGCATGGCGTCTCGCAGGCGGTCCGCGTTGAAGCCGATCGCCGCGGCCTGAAGGTATTCGACGCGACCTGCCCGCTGGTGACCAAGGTGCATCTGGAAGTGGCCCGCCACTGCCGCGCCGGTCGCGATGTGGTGTTGATCGGCCACGCGGGCCACCCCGAGGTGGAAGGCACCATGGGCCAGTGGAGTCGCGAGGGCAGCACCGGCCGCATCTATCTGGTCGAAGACATCGACGATGTCGCGCAACTGGAAGTCGGCCAGCCCGACAACCTGTTCTACACAACCCAGACCACGCTGTCGGTGGACGACACCATCGGCATCATCCAGGCCCTGCAGGCACGCTTCCCGGCCATCCAGGGCCCGAAGAACGATGACATCTGCTACGCCACCCAGAATCGTCAGGACGCCGTGCGCGATCTGGCCAAGCAATGCGATCTGGTGCTGGTGGTCGGCTCGCCGAACAGTTCCAATTCCAACCGCCTGCGCGAGCTGGCCGAGCGCGACGGCGTGGAGTCCTACCTGATCGACGGCGCACACGAGATCAACCCGGCCTGGGTGCAGGGCAAGCAGCGGATCGGCGTCACCGCCGGCGCTTCCGCGCCGGACATCCTGATCGACGGCGTCATCCAGCGCCTGCGCGATCTCGGCGCCGGCCGCATCGGCGAGCTCGACGGCGAACCGGAAAACATGGTCTTCGCCCTGCCCAAGGAACTGCGGCTGCAACTGGTCAGCTGAGCGCGTCGCGCGGATTCCCTGCGTGGCCGCTTCTGCCCCTTCCCCCACTTGCGGGGGAAGGCTGGGATGGGGGCGCTTTCAGTGAACGTTTCCCATCACTCGCGGTTGGCGTAATGCCTGGCCAATGCTCTCTTCACCCGGGACCGACATCAGCAACACTTGCCATCGGCGGGATGCCCCGCGCGCTTTCCTGTCTTGACTTGCTGGTTGTCTCGAGAGTCAGGCGAGTACGTCCATTGGCGACAAGATGAGTCATTCCGTTTCCATCGAATGGGCAATTAGAGAAACAAGCGAATCCGGACTGCGAAGCTGATCTGCGCGCGCGTATCCAGAGCAGGATTTTGGATCGTGTCAGGTGTACTTCCGCAAGAAAGCACTGCTTCCAACGCCGCATGCAAGGCTGCGCCGATCATTTGACAACGTTGTCCTCAATGCGCCAGATTCGCCCCCTTCAATCCATCACGAATCATCCAGGAGAGGGAAGGGAACATGGCGCGGAATCGTATTTTCGTCGTAAGCCTGCTCGCTGCATCGCTTGCCGTTGTCGGCTGCGGTTCAAAAACCGGAACGGCCACGGATCAGGCAAACGCGCCTGCGGAAGCCAAGGCCGACGCGACCGCTGCGGCGCCCACCACGGCACCGGTTTTCTTCGATGATTTCAGCTACCCGGATTTCGCCGCGTTCCAGAAAAACGGCTGGAAGGTCCGGACCGAAACCGGTCACCCCGGCATCAAGGGCGCGACGTGGTCGGGTGATGGCCTGACGTTCCATGCGGACATTCCGGAGACCGAAGGCGGCGCGGTCCGCATGAGCTCGGTCACCAACGGCACCCCCGAGAAAACCCGCCAGACCCAGTTCTGCCACTCCCGCAAGTACCGCGAAGGCACCTACGCCGCACGCATCTTCTTCCGCGACGAACCGAGCTACGGCCCGGATGGCGATGAAGTCATCCAGACCTTCTATGCCATCAGCCCGCTGAAGGCGCCGATGGACAAGGACTACAGCGAAACCGACTTCGAGTACCTGCCCAACGGCGGTTGGGGCGAGAACACCAAGCCGGCGATGTGGACCACCACCTGGGAAACCTTCCAGCTTGAGCCTTGGACCAAGGTGAACGAGTTCTCCCGCAAGGAAGGCAGCTACGCCGGCTGGCGCACGCTGGTGCTGACCGTTGCCGACAACAAGGTCACCTATTACGTCGACGGCCAGCTGTTCTCCGAACACAACAGCGCCGTGTATCCGGAAGACTTCATGTCGATCAACTTCAACCTGTGGTTCATGCCCAAGGGAGCGGACGGCTCGCTGGGCCCGGTCGACTCCCCGGAAATGCGCGAGTACCAGGAAGACATCGACTGGGTGTTCTTCCAGGAAGGCGTCGCCCTGTCCACCGCCGACGTGGAAGCCCAGGTCGCCGGCCTGCGCGGCAAGAAAGTGGCGCACATCGACAACGTGAAGGAACAGAATCCGGTGCTGCCGTCGCCCTGTGGGCTCTGAGCATCGCTGATGAGGGCGCCTGTCCTGCGGATGCCCAAGCCGTCGATATCAGAACCCTTTTTGTATCAACCACTTGCATCCGACCAATTGACCGACTCCGGACTGCCCACTAAAATTCGCGGCTCCGCCGGAATAGCTCAGTTGGTAGAGCGGCGCATTCGTAATGCGTAGGTCGTAGGTTCGATTCCTATTTCCGGCACCAGTCCAAGACAGAACCCCGCTCCGGCGGGGTTTTGTTTTTGGTGATGGGCCGGAAGCGTGTATGGCGACAGCGTGACCCTGCACGGAGAGTTGCAGGAAGACCGAGACTTTCATGGATTGACTGGCGAGTTCCAGATTTATTTCTCGAGTCAGGCGGCAATACATGCTTCGTGCGTAGTTTCCCAGGATCGGGAACTTGTCCATACGAAGTGTCCTGCAAACGGCGCCCCGAGGCCGCGCGCTCTTTTTTAGGAAGATTCTGATTCCTGTACCAGCGCGCTCCCTATAGACAGAAAGGGTCGGCCAATGCCGACCCTTTCTGGAGAAATGGGGATGCGCATGGACACGACATATCAAAGAAACATCACCCCCGCCCCTCACAGCCATGGTGCTCAATGGGCAAGAGGAAAAAAAGCGGGGCTCCTGGTTGGCTTCAGGATGGTAGTACCCATGCTGTTGCTCATTCTGTTCTGGAGTTCCTTCGGATCACCAGCGTCTGCTCAGACCACTGACTTGGACGGCGTCACCTCTTTCGGATCTTGGAACAGGGCAAGGCTAGAGCGGATGGCAGGAATGATGGGTATCAGCCTCGTGAGTGGATACTCCATGACCTGGGAGATTCAAGATGGGCTGAGTCGATTGTGTACTCGCCGCCAGTGTCGGACGCTAGATCCTTCCAGGGGAAATGCGAATCGCTGCGTGGGAATCCGGTAACGATCACGACTGGGAACAAGGTTGAAACTGATGTTGATTTCTCTTTGCCTGAAGAAAAAGGGCTTTATCTGCAAAGAAGCTGGAACCAAGGCATCAATGACAGAGGCATTTTCGGATACAACTGGCTGAGCAACTTCGACAAGAAGCTGATTCTTAGACACGAAAATGGAACTGGAACCCGTCTGGTTCAGATCTATGCGCAAAGACCCGATGGTCGCAAGGTGCTGGTCTATCAATGGAGCTTTGGAACACCCAACGAGATGTATCCCATTACCGGATCCGAAGCTACGGGGTGGGTTCTCAGGATAGATGGTGAGAATACCGAGCACTACACAGGGGAAGGTCGAATCCTCAAGGAGACGAACCCGAATGGTATCAGTTGGACCTATACCTACGGTGGCGACAAGGGAATGCAACTGCAACGGGTTACCCATTCCAATGGACGCTACATCCAGTTCTTCTGGACTGGCAGGCAGGTCTCTTCTGTCGTCGACCCGGCAGGATCGAAGTATTCATACACAAACACGACAACGCAGGCGACTGTCTCTTATCCTGGCACGGTCGCCGATGTGCTGACCTATCATTTTTCCTCTGTCCCCGGGAGGATATACCTGGTGGGGAAGTCCTATAACGGCGTGCGTTACTCCACGTTCGCCTACGATGCAGCGGGGCGCGCAGTCCTCAGCGAACACGCGCGTGGCGTGGAGCGGACCCGGCTTGTCTATACCGAGGACAAGGACAGGAATGTCGTCAAAGTGGTTGAAACAAATCCCTTGGGAAGGGTATCAACTCACGTAATTGATGGCATGCAGATCAAGGAAACCACCGGGCACGCGTCAGCGAATTGTTCTGCATCAGTGCGTAGTTACACATACAGTGGATTTGGTAAGTATGACGTCCTGGTCGACAACAATGGTGTCATGCGTGACTACGACTACAACGGGGCCGGGCAACTGATAAAAGTCGCGGAGGCGGTAGGAACAAAGGCGGAGCGGACCACCTTCTACACCTGGGATGCACCACCACGGAACCGAATGCTCACCGAGACGCGTCCGGGACAGTGGTCAAGAAGTTATACATACACATCATCAGGCAGGATTTCTTCGATTACGGAAAAGAATTTAAGTCCCTTTGGTGTTCCCAACCAGACTCGGACGATTCTCTACGGCTACCAGTTTCATGCCAATGGATTGGTCGCCAGGATGGAGGTATCAACGCGCGGGCGGGGGAAATTGGTATTTGAGTACACGCAGAAGGGAGAGCTAGTCCGCGCCACTGATGCGCTTGGCCATCAGACGATCTATTCCGGTATGAATGGCATGGGTTTGCCTGGCAGATTCATGGGGCCGAACGGCGATATCAGAGACTACGTCTACGACGCCCGTGGACGTCTGATCAAGATGACTACTCATATCAATGGTGTGGCGTCGACGACAGGATTCTTCTATGGGGCCAACGGCCTGCTCGAGTACTCAAGCTATCCTGACGGGACATCGCATCATTACCTGTACGACCCAGCCCGCCGCCTGGTAGGTGAGTACAGAAAAAAGAGTTCCACCGCCTATGACTATAGGACCATCATCAGGGATCCCGCGTCCAACGTAACCGCAGAGATCATTGGTCGCACCACTGTGCGCCCCATTGTTGGAATGATGCTGGGCGCGGTGAAAAAGACATTCTATGAATATGATGAACTAAGCCGTGTTCGCGCCATTCGTGGCAACAACGGCCAACATGTTCGGATCACCTATGACGGAAATGGAAATCTCAAGACCATTACGGATGCAATCAACAGAACGACCACTTATGGGTATGACGAACTCAATCGGCTCATTACACAGACGAATTCAGCCAAAGGGGTGACGAGGACCGAGTACAACAACGCCGATAGAGTGGGGAAGATCATCGATCCCAAAGGAAACGCCACGACCTATGCCCCTGACGGATTCGGACAAGTCTGGTCCCAGACCAGTCCTGACACTGGCACAACAATTTTTACGTACAACGATGCAGGTCTGAGGGTGGGGATGCGCAGGGCCAACGGTGCCACGACCACTTTCACGTACGATAGTGCCGGTCGATTGATAAGTGCCTCTGGCGGCGGAAGCACCCAAACCTTTGGCTACGATTGGTGCAGCAATGGGAAAGGGCGTCTGTGCGATACGAGCAGCCCGGAGTACGCGCTTCACTATGCCTACACGCCTGAGGGTAGTGTTGCGATTCGTCGCGAAATAGCTTCGTTCAACGGAATCAAGGCGGATCACTGGAGCCGCTACTACTACGACAACCTTGGACGCACCAATGCCATTGCCTATCCGGATGGTTCCGCCGTGGGCTACGGTTACGCGGAAGGAGAGCTGAAATCGATGACCATCAACGTAGGCGGCGTGATCAGCAATGTCATCAAAGGCGCTGGATACACTGCATTCGGATTGCCCATTGGTTGGGCATATGGCAATGGCCTGACACGTCGCCTGTCCCTGGATCAAGGGTACGTGGCGGGCGATGGCCGAGTGACCGAAGTTGCAACCATGAATGAGAGAGAGACGCTGCAGAGCCAGGGGATGGCGTATAACGCGGTCGACGATGTGATCAGAATCGTGAACTACGTTGCCCCCAATCTGACGCAGAACTTCAGCTACGATGCCTTGAGCAGGCTCACAAGCTTTACGTCAGGGGTGGGAAATCAGTACTTCCAATACGACGCGAATGGCAACAAGACACGTCACACATGGACATGGGACGAAAGTCTGACGGTAGATCCCAAAAGCAATCGCATCAGCACCATGACGTCCCATGGCTACATCCATGACAGCATAGGCAACCGAAGCTCCCAGTCCTGGGGGGGATCTACGGCAACCTACGGCTATGATGCCTTCAATCGGATGGCGAGCGTGATGCGCGATATCGCTATCAATCAGGCGGAACCCAACTATTCCACCATCCATCTCGCGGCGGGAACCACCCGCTACCGCTACAACGCGTTCAACGAGAGGGTCTGGAAGACCACCCCCAGTCACGGGAGCTACCGCTATATATACGGCTCGGGCAGTGCGCTGCTGGCAGAACGAAAGGAGAGCACCGGCGAATGGACCAACTACTTGTGGTTCGGTGGTGAGTTGGTAGGAATGCTGCGTGGGAGACAGTTGTACTACATCCACGGTGATCATTTGGGGCGACCGGAGATTGCAACCAACAGCGCGAAGGCGGTGGTATGGCGAGCAAACAACTTCGCTTTCGACCGAAAAGTGACACTGGACAGTGTAGGGGGGCTAAATATCGGGTTCCCTGGGCAATACTACGATCAGGAGAGCGGGCTCTGGTACAACATCAATCGGTACTATGACTCTCGACTAGGACGGTACACGCAATCCGATCCGATTGGCTTGACTGGTGGAATGAATACCTATGGATATGCCAATGGTAATCCTTTGTTGTTTATCGACCCGATGGGGCTGACTTGGCGATACAACTCAAGGACGGGTGAACTGACTCACGACGGAGTTTACGTGGCAAGTGGATATGCCGGGCATGGGAGCGGCGTAAACAATCCATCGATGCAGGAGGTAAACAGTGTTGGTCCGATTCCTACAGGAACATATAGGATCGAACGGCAACAAGATAATGTGACAGGCAGCGGGTTGCGATTGCGCGCCTCAATGAGGTTGACGCCGGTGCCATCAAATAGCATGCATGGTCGTGCGGGATTCTTGATTCATGGAGACAATGGCAGGCGAAATCGGTCTGCTTCTGAAGGGTGCATGATATTTGATCGAGATGTTCGCGATCAAATCGGGAAGAGCGGTGATTCCGAACTAGTTGTTGAAGATCCACTAATCATCAACACGATTCCATTCTTTTCTAGTTACGAATTGGGTGAACAATGAGGAAATTATTGTTGACACTGGCGCTAATTTCCATTTGGCAGGTAGGGCGTGCCGGGAAAAAAAATAGAGATGTTCAGATTAAGGTAGTCGGAACTACCACGATGAGAACAAATGTCGAAGGGATGGATGTAAACGCAAATATTGATTCCATCAGCATTGGGGGTGCTGATGCTAGGGCGGCATTGTGTGCTGGAAACGTGCATCAATGCAGTGGGGTAAAGAAAATTGGCATTCTTGTGAATGGGAGGAGAATCATTATTCCGACTTCCGTTTTCTCCGATCTCGCGGACTTGAGGGTTGGGCGAATTGTTGGTTCAGGTAAGGGGGCAAAGTTAGTTTTAACGGGAGGTAATCAGTCGGAAAGTTATCGCGTCGACATTGAATTTGATGATACTCGGGTTATTTCTAGAACAGTTTCTAGTTTGCTTGAGTACGATAGGCCGCTGGAAAGGACGGTTTACTATGAAGTTGTGCTCGACTAGTGATGGCTTGGCGGAGTGAGTGCATGGATGAAGTGTGGACGGTGTGTAGTTGGTGAATCCTGAAAGGCAGATAGGTGCTAGGAATTGGAGTGAAAAATTTACACAACTGTCCCGCTTGGTGGTTGCTAAGTGAATTTGGCATATGGGTCCATGACTGTTTTCTTGCTTTTGGTAGTGGGATTTGATGATTTCGGAAACTAAATTATTCTTTCGCATGACAGGGGGTGTTATTCCCGATTTATCCTTGGCAAGGGAGTGGTTGAGTATTTGGGGTGAAGTGAGGAGTGATTTTTTTGCGCATGGTTATATTGTGATCCTTGCGCTGTTCCTGTTTCCAGATTTTGCCAGTGCTCGTGATAATGAATCTTTGCAGAGCAGCGTTTCCAGGCTTGTCGATAAGATGGCTAGATCAGAAAAGGCAGCGCAAAAGGCATTTGGTGAATTGGAGTCCCTTGGGAACCAGGTGGCGCCATATCTTGTTGGCCATCTTGGTGATATGCGACCGCTGGCGGCGCGGGAAATTAACCTTCAGAACAGGGCGTCGGATGCATTCGAGGGTGTCCGTCACTATGGCCCTGAGGTGACGCATGATGCCTTGGCTGCCATTTTGAGTCAGATGACGGGTGAAAGCTTTGTTTTTGTGTACAACGGCGCGACGGCTCAAGAGCGTCAAGAGAATAGAGATAAATGGATTGAGTGGTGTCTGGCCAGATATCCGGATAAGGGTGCTATCTGTAATGGTGAATAGGGTGGTAATCTCATTTATTTGATGGATTTTGTGTGCTGCCGACAGAGCACTAAATTTTCTTATTATGGTTGTCTTTCTTTTAGCAAGTACGTTTCAAAAACAGAAGAAGAGCTCCTGTTTGCTTCTCCGGACCTTATTTTCTCGCCATCGACGAAGCTAAATTGCGAAGGAATGGAGGGCTCTTGCTCTTTGGAGGATTCTTTAGAGTCGACGCAAGTTGTCGTTCTTGACTCAGCCATGAATACATCACTAGGGGCGTTGCGGCAGGAAGAACTCGACTTTTCCGCAGTGGCTGCAGCTATAGATCTCAAACTGTTCGCGATTGACCAGCAGTTCGCCAAGTTCGCCTAGCAGGAAAGGCGGAAGACGGGAGCCTTCATGGAATTTCCTGATGCCCACCAGCTTCAGCGGTGAGGCGCAGCGCAGACACTGCAACATGCGAAAAGATTCGTGCTGCGTTTCCTGGCCGCGGTCGAACGCTGGGTCGGGCGGTGTGCCGTCATGGCCGGTGCCGCATTGCCAGCAGATGTTGAATTCCTCTTCGTTGCTGGCGTTGCAGGCGGTGCAGATCCACTCTGCCATGGGAACTCCTGTCGGGGCGGATATGGACGGTAGGGTAGTCCGTCACGGCGACCATGACCAATGGCCTACGGACCCGTCCGGACCCAGCCCTTAGCATCGGGCGGTTACCGTTTCGTGGAACCCTCGATGAAGCCACTTGCCCTTGCCGTCTCGTTGTCTCTGTTGATGCCCCTGGCCGGACTGGCGTCGTCCGCCGCGCGGGCGGACGAAGTGCCCGCGCCGAAGGATGTACCGTTCAACGGGCAACTGCGCATCGAAGTGGACGCCACCGATCTCAATCGCCGCATCTTCCGCGTGCGCGAGACCATTCCGGCGCAGGCGGGGCGGTTGACCCTGTTGTATCCACAGTGGCTGCCGGGCAAGCATTCGCCGGCCGGTCCCATCGAAAAGATGGCGGGCCTGGTGATCACCGCCAACGGCCAACGGCTGCCGTGGGTGCGCGATCAGTTCAACGTGTATGCCTTCCACGTGGAAGTGCCGGCGGGCGTGAGTGAAGTGACCGCCGAGTTCCAGTTCCTGTCCTCGCAGGGGGGATCGCAGGGGCGGGTGGTGATGACCCCGGACATGCTCAACCTGCAATGGGATTCCACCTCGCTGTATCCGGCGGGGTACTACAGTCGCAACGTGCAGGCGCAGGCCTGCGTGAAGCTGCCGCAGGGCTGGTCGTACGCCACCGCGCTGACCACCGATACCCGCAATGGCGACACGGTCTGCTTCAAGCCGATCCGCTTTGACGATCTGGTCGACTCGCCGATGTTCGCCGGCAAGCACTACAAGCGCATCGATCTGGATCCGGGCGCCAAACAGCCGGTGCATCTGAATGTGTTCGCCGACGAAGCCAAGGATCTGGAAGCCAAGCCCGAGCACATCAAGGCGCATCAGGCGCTGGTCACCCAGGCCAGCAAGCTCTACGGCGCGCGCCATTTCGATCACTACGAATTCCTGCTCGCGCTGACCGACAAGCTGGGCGGCATAGGTTTGGAGCACCACCGCTCCAGCGAGAACAGCGGCGAGCGCGGCTATTTCACCGACTGGGACAAGACCTGGCAGGGCCGGGATCTGCTGCCGCACGAGTTCAACCATTCCTGGAACGGCAAGTACCGCCGTGGCGCGGATCTGGCCACCCCCAGCTTCAACGTGCCGATGGGGGACAGCCTGCTGTGGCTGTACGAAGGCCAGACCCAGTTCTGGGGTCATGTACTGGCCGCGCGCTCGGGCCTGTGGAGCCAGGAGCAGGCGCGCGATTCGCTGGCACTGGTGGCCGGCGTCTACGACCGCGGCCGCCCTGGCCTGGCCTGGCGCAACATCCAGGACACCACCAACGATCCGACCATCGCCTCGCGCCGCTCGCTGCCGTTCCGCAACTACCAGATGAGCGAGGACTACTACTCAGGCGGACAGATGATCTGGCTGGAAGTGGACGGCAAGCTGCGCGAACTGAGCCACAACAAGCGTTCCATCGACGATTTCGCCAAGGCGTTCTTCGGCATGGACAACGGCGTTTGGGAGGTGAATCCGTATACCTTCGACGACATCGTCGCCACCCTCAACGGCATCGCGCCGTTCGACTGGGCCGCGTTCCTGCGTTTGCGCGTGGATGGGCATGGTCCGCTGATCGGCGGACTGGAAGCGGCGGGCTGGAAGCTGGTCTACACCGACAAGCCCAGCGATGCGTTCAAGGCAATGGAAAGCGAGCGGAAGGATGCGAACCTGACCTATTCGCTGGGACTGTCCGCCAGCGGCGCGGGCGTGCTCGGCGACGTGCGCTGGGATGGTCCGGCGTTCAACGCCGGGCTGGCGCCGGGCATGACCCTGCTGGGCGTCAACGGGCGCGAGTACAGCGCCGAGGCGCTGAAGGACGCGGTGACCGCGGCCAAGGACAGCAAGGCGCCAATCGAACTAGTGGTCAAGCGCTTCGACCGCATCGAGACGGTACGCGTCCCGTACTTCGACGGCCTGCAATATCCGCATCTGGAACGCATCGCTGGCAAGCCGGATCGGCTGGCCGAGCTGTACAAGGCGCGCTGAGGCGCAAAGGCGCGGCGGCGGTGTCGCCGCCGCGCCATTCAATGCCGCTCAGCGCAAGGGCACGCAGATCGCCGTGCGCCATTCACTCGGTGGCGCGCTGCGCGGATCGTTGAGGTATTCCTCCATCACCGGCGCGTCGGCGGCTTCCTCGCCACTTGCCGGCAGCCATTCACCGAACAGCCAGCGATAGGGACGATCCAGTTCCGCGTACGGTCCCACGTGGACCAGCACCGCGTAGCGGCCGCCGGCGATCGTCAGCGGACGCAACGGCGCCTGCACGGCGGCGGTCGAGGCGATTTCCACGCAGGCATCGGAGCGCAGCGCGTCGGCGGGCACGCTTTCGGGATCGTCGTAGTACAGGCCGAACGATCGCGCCTGCGGCGGCACGCCCTGGCCGGCCGACCAGGCGGCAAGTTTCTCGAAGCTCTCGCCGATATCCTGGTAGTTGCCGCGATGGGGCAGGGCAGCCACCGTGAGATCGGGGAAGGTCTGGATGCTGACGTCGTACATGGGGAAATCCTCGGGTTCGGACAGGTCGGGGCGCGGCGGAAGCGTCGCTTCCATGCCGCGCTGGCGGAATGCGCCCGGAGGAATTCCGTAAGCCTGCGCGAATGCCCGGTTGAAGGCCGCCGCGCTGCCGTAGCCGCAACGGCCGGCGATGGCCGACAGCGAGCGCGTGCCGTGCCGCAGTTCGACCGCGGCGCGATGCAGGCGCATGCGCCGCAGGGTGTCGGCCACGGTTTCGCCCATCGCGCCGCGATAGATGCGGTGGAAGTGATAGGGCGAGAAGTGGCCGATCTCCGCCAGGTGCTCGAGGGTGAGCGGCTGGTCGAGGTGGGCGACCAGGTGGGTGACCACTTTCTCGATGCGGGCGGCGTAGCTGCGGCGGGTGGCGGGGCGTTTCATTCGGTCCGGGGTTCCTCGGGGCGCGGGGACAGCCTGCCGGGACGGCGTTGACCCGGGTTGCGCATTGTGGCGGGTGGGGAAGCAAATCCCCCTCAATCCCTTTTTCGCTTTCAACAGTCGAATGGCTGATCAAGGGGGAGGCAGAAACGGGGTTCCCTCAGCACTTTCTTTGGTCAGGAATACGAACGCTCGGAGTTCGAAAGGCTGCTTTCTTGACCCCCTTGATCAGCCATTCGGCTGTTGAGAAGCGCCTGGAAAAGGGGGCGGGCGGCCGCGCGGCGGCCGACGGGGGATTTCCGCGGGATGCCCCCCTCCAAGCGCGTCTCCATCCCTGCGATCCCGCTCCGGTATCCTGAGGGCCTCCAGTTTGGCAAGGCGAGACGATGGGCAAGGCCAGGACCGCGTATGTCTGCAACGAGTGCGGCGCGGAATTCACCAAATGGCAGGGGCAGTGCGGCGAATGCAATGCCTGGAACACGCTGACCCAGATCGCGCTGGAAGCGGCCGCCGGCCCACCCGCGACCCGCCGCAGCGGTTGGGCGGGCAAGGCCGACGCACCGAAGATCACCGCGCTCAAGGATGTCCGCCACAGCGAGGAAGCGCGGGTCAGCACTGGTATCGGCGAGTTCGATCGCGTGCTGGGCGGTGGATTGGTCGAGGGTGCGGTGGTGCTGGTCGGCGGCGATCCCGGCATCGGCAAGTCGACCCTGCTGCTGCAGGCGCTGGCGAAGATGTCGGCCAGTTTTCCGGCGCTGTACGTGACCGGCGAGGAATCACTGGCGCAGGTGGCCGGACGCGCGGTGCGCCTGGACCTGCCGCTGGACAACCTGCAGGCGCTGGCCGAAACCGGCATCGAGAACATCCTCCAGCATGCGTCCTCGGCGCGACCACGGCTGATCGTGGCCGACTCGGTGCAGACGTTGTGGACCGAGTCGCTGACCGCCGCGCCTGGTTCGGTCAGCCAGGTGCGCGAGAGCGCGGCGCGGCTGGTGCGCTATGCGAAGGAAACCGGCACCGCCGTGTTCCTGGTTGGCCACGTCACCAAGGAAGGCGGCATCGCCGGCCCGCGCGTACTGGAACACATGGTCGACGCCGTGCTGTATTTCGAGGGCGAGAGCGGCAGCCGCTTCCGCCTGCTGCGCGCATTCAAGAACCGCTTCGGCGCGGTCAATGAGCTGGGCGTCTTCGCGATGGGCGAGAAGGGCCTGAAGGAAGTCTCCAATCCTTCGGCGATCTTCCTGTCCGGCAGCAGCGCGCAGCAGCCCGGCAGCTGCGTGCTGGTGACCCGCGAAGGCACCCGCCCGCTGATGGTGGAAGTGCAGGCGCTGGTGGACGCCTCGCCACTGTCCAACCCGCGCCGCGTCGCGGTGGGTCTCGAACAGAACCGGCTGGCGATGCTGCTGGCCGTGCTGCATCGCCACGGCGGCATCGTGGTCGGCGATCAGGACGTGTTCGTGAACGTGGTCGGCGGCATCCGTGTACAGGAAACCGCGGCGGATCTGCCGGTGCTGCTGGCGGTACTGTCGTCGCTGCGGGATCGACCGCTGGCGGAGAAGACCGTGGCGTTCGGCGAAGTCGGCCTGTCCGGCGAAATCCGACCGGTGCCCAACGGCGAGGAACGCCTGCGCGAGGCGGCCACGCATGGCTTCAAACGCGCCATCGTGCCCAAGGGCAACGCGCCCAAATCGGGCACGTTCAAGGGGCTGGAGGTGATCGCGGTGGAACGGCTGTCGCAGGCGCTGGAGGCGGCGGAGTAGCCGCCGTCGCGCGAAGAGCGGGTTGCGCGAGCGCGGTGAGCAGGCGCTGCATGCCATCCCCATCGTGCAGGGCGATCGCGATGTCGGGCGCGATGCCTTCGATTTCGTTGGTGCCATCAGCGAGGAAGCGCGCGCAATTGGGCATGACCACGTCGAATGGCGCCACGCTCAAGGCGGTGCGCCCGCCGCCGTCGACATAACCGCACCCCGCGCCGAGCGTACGTTCGCCGAGAACCGTGGCGGCCTTGTCCTGCTGCAGCCAGGCGACCAGGTCTTCCGATGCCGAAGCGGTGCCGTGATCCGCGAGGATGAAAACGCGACCGGGCCAGGCGCCGCGCCCGGGGAGCCGTTCGCGTTCACCCTCTGGCGCCAGCACCGGACATTCGGTATCGCCGTACCAGACGCGGCCGCGATCACAGGCCGGTGCGCTCATGCGCGGTGCGGAACGCGCCAGTTCGCGCGGCGCGAGCAGGGTGATGACTTCTGATACCCATTCGCTGCCACCGCCATTGCCGGTCACGTCGACCAGCAGGCGGCGGGCACCGCCCGCATGCAGGGCGGCCAGCGTGCGGGCCAGTTCCAATTGCAGGTATGCGCGCACCCGCAGTTGCAAGGCACGTTGGCCGATGCCCGCCTGGAACACCTGCCGGCAGGCGGCCCGGTAACGCTGCTCGCCGAACTGGGCGATGCGCAGCACGCCGACGTCGCCGAATCGGCCGGCGGGGAAGTGCTTGCCCGGCAACGCGCGCCAGTCGGGCAGCGTCGCGAATGGCAGGATGAAGTCGTGTTCGTCCTTTTCGTAGCCGGCGGCTTCGCAGTCGGCGCCGGCCACGGGATCGGCAGGTTCGGTCGCGGTATCCGTGCTGGAGGCGAGCGGCTGCGGCGCAGGGCGCTGCGCCGGTTCCAGCCGCAGATGCGGATCACCGAAACGTTTGACGAAACTGCGCAGTGCCAGGAAGGCGCGCACGCGCGAATGCGCACGGTTCAGCGCGGCGGTGGTGTCGCGATCCAGCGCGGCCAGGTCCAGTCGCCGGTGCGCGGCGATCCAGTCCAGGTTCGCGTAGCCCTGCGCCATGTCGCGCTTGAGCCGCTGGTAATCGGCGAGCCAGGGGCGTGCATCGTAACTGGCGACATCCCAGGTGATTGCCGCCAGCACCAGCGCGGCGATGACAAGGCACAGCCGCCGCAGCCAGCGCCAGCGGCGGGGAGGGTGGGGAGCAGCATTCAAAGCGGCCATGCGCGTTCATTCCTTGACGGCGGAAGACGCGACCATAGCGAGGGCGGATGCGGGAAAGCGGGCGGATCCGATGGAAGCCGGCGCCGGGCGACGAACCCGGCTGCGACGACGACGAACATGGCGGCGGTACCGCCGTTGAGTGCTCAGGCGCGGTGCAGCACCTGTTCCAGCACGTACTTGCTGCCGAAGAACGCCAGCAGCAACAGGGCCATCGCGAACAGGGTCCAGCCGGCGGCCTTGCTGCCGCGCCAGCCGTAGCGCCAGCGGCCGACCAGCAGCGCGCCGAAGGCCAGCCAGGACAGCACGCTGAGCACGGTCTTGTGGACCAGGTGCTGGGCCAGCAGGTTCTCCACGAACAGCACGCCGGTCAGCAGGGTGGCGGTGAGCAGGGCGAAACCGACCGCGATGGTCCGGAACAGCAGATCTTCCAGCTCGGTCAGCGGCGGCAGGGCGCGCAGCCAGGCATGGAACTGGCGTCGCCGCAGCGCGCGTTCCTGGACCAGCAGCATGATCGCCAGCAGCGCCGCGACCGCCAGCGTGGCGTAGGCCAGCAGGGCCATCCAGGCGTGCAGTTGCAGGCGCCAGTCCAGACCGGGGGAGGGTTCGTGCCCGAACTCGTGGTAGGCGAGCAGCAGCACCGCCGCGAGCGGAAAGGCGACCACGCCCAGCGTCGCCATCCGGCCGCGCGCGCCAGCCAGCGCGGTCAGCGCGGCCATGCCCAGGCTGACCAGCGACAGCGCCGAATAGAAATGCATGTCCGGCCCGCCAGCGGTACGCCAGGCCACCAGCAGGTGGTAGCCGCCATGCAAGATCACCGCGAGCAGCGCCGGCCACAACCAGCCCCGCCGCGCGTCCAGCGCCGATTGCGCGGCCGCGCGGACCAGCAGGGCGGTGGCGGTCAGGTAGCCGAGGATGGCGATGAGAACGATTGTCATCGGCGAAGTGTCGCATAGGGCCGGAAGCGGGAACAGCGCGGCGGGCGCGGGAAAGCCGCGCGCCGGGACCTCCCGCCCCGCCGGGCTATAATCCGCGTCCGTTTTCCCAGGTTCCGTCCCCATGTTCGAGTCCCTCACCCAGCGTCTTTCCGGCACCATCGAGCGGCTGCGCGGCCGTGGCCGCCTGAGTGAGGAGAACATCCGCGAAGCCACCCGCGAGGTCCGCATCGCCCTGCTGGAAGCCGATGTCGCGCTGCCGGTGGTGCAGGCCCTGATCGAGCGCATCAAGGTGCGCGCGGTGGGCCAGGAAGTGCTCAAGTCGCTCACCCCTGGCCAGGCGCTGATCAAGATCGTCCGCGACGAGCTGACCGCGGTGATGGGTTCGCAGGCGACCGATCTGAACCTCAACGTGCCGGCGCCGGCGGTCATCCTGATGGCGGGCCTGCAGGGCGCGGGCAAGACCACCACGGTCGGCAAGCTCGCCAAGCACCTGAAGGAACGCCGCAAGAAGAAGGTCATGGTGGTCAGCGCCGACGTCTACCGCCCGGCCGCGATCGAGCAGCTCAAGACCCTGGCCGAGCAGGTGGATGTCCTGTTCTTCCCGTCCGAGGCTTCGCAGAAGCCGGAAGCCATCGTGCGTGCCGCGATTGACGATGCGCGCAAGTCGTTCGTCGACGTGCTGCTGGTCGACACCGCCGGCCGCCTGGCGATCGACGAGGCGATGATGACCGAGATCAAGGCGCTGCACGCGGCGGTCAAGCCGGTGGAAACGCTGTTCGTGGTCGACGCGATGACCGGCCAGGACGCCGCCAATACCGCCAAGGCCTTCAGCGAAGCATTGCCGCTGACCGGCGTGGTGCTGACCAAGACCGACGGCGACGCGCGCGGCGGCGCCGCGCTGTCGGTGCGCTACATCACCGGCAAGCCGATCAAGTTCATCGGCGTGGGCGAAAAGCCCGATGGCCTGGACGTGTTCCATCCGGAGCGGGTGGCCAACCGCATCCTCGACATGGGCGATGTGCTGTCGCTGGTGGAGCAGGTCGAGCAGAACGTCGATCGCGAGAAGGCCGAGAAGCTCGCCGCCAAGGTCGCCAAGGGCAAGAAGTTCGACCTCAACGACATGCGCGATCAGCTGGAGCAGATGCAGAACATGGGCGGCATCAGCGGACTGATCGACAAGCTGCCGGGCATGGGCCAGATTCCCGACCACGTGAAGCAGCAGGTCAGCCAGGGCAAGGAAGTGCCGCGGATGATCGCCATCATCGGCTCGATGACCAAGAAGGAGCGCCGCAATCCGGCATTGCTCAACGGCTCGCGCCGCGCGCGCATCGCCCGCGGTTCCGGCACCACGCCGGCCGACGTCAACAAGCTGATGAAGCAGTATCAGCAGATGGAAAAGATGATGAGCAAGATGGCCGGCGGCGGCATGAAGGGTCTGATGCGCGGCATGAAGGGCATGATGGGCGCGCGCGGCGGTCTGCCGTTCCGCTGATCCTGATGCCTCCTCCCGTGGGAGCGACGTCGGTCGCGAAATCCCGGATGTTCCACTGCCGTCGAATCGCGACCGACGTCGTTCCCATAGTGGTGTTCGACAACAACGGCTGAGACGGAACCATGCCCATCGCCCTGCTCAACGGACAGCCCGCCGACGCCGACGCGCTGCGCGCGCTGGCGGTGGTGAACTACGGTCACTTCACCGCGATGCAGGTGCGCAACCGGGCGGTGCAGGGGCTGGACTTCCATGTGGTCCGGCTGCAACGTGCCACCCGCGAGCTGTTCGGCACCGAGCTGCGACGCGAGCGCATCGTCACCGAACTGCGCGCCGCGCTGGGCGCGGGGCCGACGGACGCCTCGCTGCGATTCACCGTGTTCGCCCGCGATTTCGACTATCGGCAGCCACTGCGGCCGGTGACGCCGGACGTGCTGATCACCCTCGGACCCGCCGCCGCGGACAACAAGCCGGCGTTGCGGGTGAAGTCGTATCCCTTCCAGCGGTCGCAGCCGCACTTGAAACACGTCGGCACCTTCCCGCTGTTCCACTATCGGCGGCAGGCGCTGCTCGACGGCTATGACGACGCCCTGTTCGTCGGGCCGGACGGAACCCTCAGCGAAGGTTCCATCTGGAACCTGGGGTTCTGGGACGGCGAGGTGGTGGTGTGGCCCGAGGCGCCGGCCCTGCGCGGGACCTGCGAGCAACTGCTCCAGGCCGGACTGGCGGAGCAGGGCATTCCCCAGCGGGTGCGGCCGGTCACCCTGGCCGAAGCGGGGGACTTCCAGGCCGCGTTCGCCGCCAATGCCAGCGGCCTGCAGGCCATCCGGGGCATCGACGAGGCCGCTTATGCGACCGATCCGGCCTTCCTGGGGCGCCTGGGCGCGGCGCTGGCCAGCCAGCCCTGGGAAATCCCCGCCTAGGATCGGTTTCCTTCCGCCGTTCAATGGCTTAGAATAGCCGGCTTACCTCGCCATCCTGGCGACTGGGCAACACTGGAAATAAAGCAATGGTCAAGATCCGCCTTACCCGTGGCGGCGCCAAGAAGCGCCCCTTCTACCACATCATCGTCACCGACTCGCGCAGCGCCCGTGATGGCCGCAACATCGAGCGCGTGGGTTACTACAACCCGGTCGCCTCCGGCAACGAGAAGCGCATCGAGCTGGACATCGCCCGTGTGGACCATTGGGTGGGCCACGGTGCGCAGCTGACCGAAAAGGTCCGCAACCTGTACAAGGAAGCCACCAAGGCTTCGGCCTGAATCGTCAGGCCGCGCCCCGAGGCGCGGCCACGCTGACGCATGGATAACGAGCGCCCGCCGCGTCCCCGCAAGACCATCCTGCTGGGCCGCTTCGCGGGCGCTTTCGGTGTGCGCGGACAGGTCAAGCTGGAATCCTGGACCGAACCGCGCGACGCCATCTTCCGCTACCAGCCCTGGATTCTCCGCGAGGGCTCCGGTGCCGAGCGTGAGCTGTCGGGCGTCCGCGGCAAGGCCTCCGGCAAGCACCTGATCGCGGACGTGCCGGGCATCACCGATCGCGATGCGGCCGACGCGCTGCGAGGCATTGAAATCCTGGTCCCGCGCGATGCGCTGCCGCCGCCGAAACCCGGCGAGTTCTACTGGGTGGATCTGGAAGGGCTGCGCGTGGTGACGATCGACGGTATGGACTTCGGCACCGTCTCGCACCTGTTCTCCACGGGTTCCAACGACGTGCTGGTGGTGAAGGGGGAGCGGGAGCGCCTGATTCCCTTCATCGAACCCGATGTCATTCAATCCGTCGACTTCGATGCCCAGCGCATCACGGTCGACTGGGATCCCGAGTTCTGATCGCTGGAGCCGCTGTCGGGGCTGGGCAATACTCGGCTCCCGATTCTTGCCTTTCCCCTCCGGGCTTTCCATGCGCATCGATGTCCTGACCCTGTTTCCCGAGTTCATCGCCCAGGCCGCGGCGGTGGGCGTGGTCGGGCGCGCCCAGGAACGCGGGTTGCTGACCCTGCAGGGCTGGAATCCGCGCGACCATGCCGAGGGCGGCTACCGGCGGGTGGATGACCGTCCGTTCGGCGGTGGTCCCGGCATGGTGATGATGATCGAGCCCCTGCGCGCCTGCCTGGCGGCGGCCCGCGCCGCCGATTCCGCACCGGCGCCAGTCATCTATCTCAGCCCGCAGGGCCAGCCGCTGACCCAGCGCAAGGTCCGCGAACTGGCGGCTCGACCGCGCCTGATCCTGCTGTGCGGCCGCTACGAGGGTGTGGACGAGCGCCTGCTGGATGCCGAAGTGGACGAGGAAATCTCGATTGGCGACTACGTGCTGTCCGGCGGCGAACTGGCCGCGGCGGTGGTCGTGGACGCGGTGGCCCGCCTGCAGGACGGGGCCCTCGGGGATGCTGAATCAGCCGTTCAGGACAGTTTCGAGAACGACGGCCTGCTGGATTGCCCGCACTACACCCACCCGGCCCAGCATCCGGAACTGGGGGACGTCCCGGACGTCCTGCGCTCCGGCAACCATGCCGCCATCGCCCGCTGGCGCCGCCAGCAGTCGCTGGGCCGGACCTGGCTGCGGCGGCCGGACCTACTGGACGAGACCACCCTGTCCAAGGCCGACCGGGCCCTGCTGGCGGCCTTCCGGGCCACCCGGGACGGGCAGGACGAAAGCTAGCCAGAGCCAAGAAAAATCAGTAAGATGGCGGGCTTCCAGCGCCTGACCGGCCGGAAACCCCATAACAATATCGTGCAGCGCAATACGGCGACTGCATCAGTCATTGCTGTCGAACGACACACCCACGCATACAGAACGGTGCCACCATGAGCAGTCTCAACAAGTCCATCATCGCGGAATTCGAAGCCGCCCAGATCCAGCGTGAGCTGCCCGCTTTCGGTCCCGGCGACACCGTCGTCGTGAACGTAAAGGTGAAGGAAGGCAACCGCGAGCGCGTGCAGGCGTACGAAGGCGTGGTCATCGCCAAGAAGAACGCCGGCCTGAACTCCGCTTTCACCGTGCGCAAGATTTCGCACGGCTACGGCGTCGAGCGCGTGTTCCAGACCCACAGCGCCTCCATCGACTCGGTGGAAGTGAAGCGCCGTGGCAAGGTTCGTTCGGGCAAGCTGTACTACCTGCGCGATCTGGAAGGCAAGGCCGCCCGCATCAAGGAAGATCTGGCCGCCAACGCCGCCGCCAAGAAGGCGCGTCTGGCCGCCGCCGCCGAGTAATCCACTCGCAGGCGCCATCGCTGAACGGCCACCTTCGGGTGGCCGTTTGCGTTTGTGGCGCAGGCGGATTCGCCGATGCAGACTGTGTCCTCATTCCCGGCGCCGCGGAGCGTGACGATGCGTGGCTTCCACGGTGGGCGATGGAGCGTGGCTCTGTTGGCGGGCGTGTTGGCTGGCTGCGCCGGTGGCGATGCGATGACCCTGGATACCCGGTCGGATCTGCCGTATCCGTGGTGTGCCGACGAACTGCGCGCCGCCGCCCAGCAACCGTTGCCGGACAAGGTCACGCAGGAGCAGCGGCAGGCCGTGCGCGACTACCATGTTTCCAAGGCCTGCCAGGACGCCGGCCAGCACACCGTCACCGTTCCCTTGAGCCATCCCTTGCCACGCAAACCCTGATCCGATGAGCTCCGATTCACCTGTCGCCGCGCCTGGCGTTCGTCTCGATATCTGGCTATGGGCCGCGCGCTTCTACAAGACCCGCAGCCTGGCCAAACAGGCCGTGGAAACCGGCAAGGTGGACGTGGCGGGGCAGCGCGCCAAGCCCTCGCGCATCGTGCGTGTGGGCGATGAGCTCAAGGTCGTGCGTGGCGAGGACACCTATGGCATCCGTGTCGAAGGATTGAGCGAGCAGCGAGGCTCCGCGCCCGTGGCGCAGGCGCTGTATCGTGAAAGCGATGAATCGCGGCAACGTCGCGAAGCCGCCGCCGCCACGCGTCGCGCCGAACGCACCGGCTACCAGGCGCCGCTGTCGAAACCGGACAAACGCGCGCGCCGCCTGATCCGCGCGCTGGGCGACATCGACGCGACGTGATCACGTAGAGCGGAGCGTGCTCCGCCGAGGCGTATCGCGGAAAGGCAAACCGAGCAAGCCCGGCTCTACGGACGATGTAGAGCGGAGCTTGCTCCGTTTGGCGGCATCGGGAAAAAGGAAAAAGCAGCCGGGCAAGCCCGGCTCTGCCCGTCAGCGACCGCCACCCAGGAATCCGCTGCCGACCTTCAGCAGATCGCCCAGACCCAGCTGGCCGTCGCCATCCTGATCCAGCACCGCGCCGAGCAGGCCGCCGCCCAGGCCACCCTGCTGGCGGATCTGCTGCTGCTCCTGGCCCAGTACCTGGCTGAGCGCGCCGGGCGAATCCTGGCCGCCCTGGCTCATGCGCTGGGCGAGGAAGGCCAGCACGATCGGGGCGAGGATCTTGAGCAACTGACCGGCGCGGTTGCTGTCCAGGCCCGTGGCCTGGCCCAGGCCGGCCTCCGCACGCGGCTGGTTGCCGCCGAAGATATGGCCGAGGATGCCCGCGCCGTTGGATTCAGGCGTCGACGCGCCACCCAGGACGGAACCCAGCACGCTGCCGATATCCAGGCCGCTGTGGTTGCGCTGGAGCGCACCGAACAGCGCCTCGGCGCCCTGCGGCTGCTCCGCGTTGCGGCCGAGCGCGCCCATCAGCAGCGGCAACGCCGCGCCGACCGCGCCGGACGCCTCGGCCTGGCCGAGACCAAGCTGCTGGGAGACCTGCTGCAACGGCGCGCCCTGGAGCTGGGCGAAGAGTTCTTGCGCGAGTGACTGGTTGCTCATGACGGCCGTCCTCCTGGACGCGGGTTGGAACCACCGATGCTAGCGCCAAACTGTGACGCCGGTGGTTAACCCGGGGAGAAGACGGGCCATCCCCTCCCCGGAAGGAAACCGTCCGCCCCGGCGGAAAGGCCGGAGCGGACGGGGGGCGCGGGGCCCCAGGCCGACACCGGCCAGCCTTGTGTTCAACGCAGATCGAAGCGGTCCAGTTCCATCACCTTGGCCCAGGCGGTGACGAAATCGCGCACGAACTTCTCTTTCGCGTCCGTGCTGGCATAGACCTCGGCCAGGGCACGCAACTGGGAGTGCGAACCGAAAATGAGATCCACGCGGGTGCCGGTCCACTTGCGCTCGCCGGTCTTGCGGTCGAGTGCTTCGAACACCGTCTCGTTGTCCGAGGTGGCCTTCCACTCGGTGCGCATGTCGAGCAGATTGACGAAGAAATCGTTGCTCAGCACGCCCGTGCGATCGGTGAACACACCATGCGTCGTCTGCCCGACGTTGCCACCCAGGACACGCAGGCCGCCGACCAGCACGGCCATCTCCGGAGCGGTCAGGGTCAGCAATTGCGCCTTGTCGATGAGCAAGGACTCGGCCGGCACGCTGTACTTGCCCTTCAGATAATTGCGGAAGCCGTCCGCAGCTGGTTCCAGCACCGCGAACGATGCGATATCGGTCTGCTCCTGCGTGGCGTCGGTGCGCCCCGGCGAGAACGGCACCGCGACGGCATGGCCGGCTTTCCTGGCGGCTTCTTCGACCGCCGCCGCGCCGCCCAGTACGATCAGATCCGCGAGCGAGACTTTCCTGCCATCGGATTGCGCACCATTGAAGCCGGCCTGGATGCCTTCCAGCACCTTGAGCACCTTCGCCAGCTGCGCGGGTTCGTTGACCTCCCAATCCTTCTGCGGCGCCAGGCGGACACGTGCGCCGTTGGCGCCGCCGCGCTTGTCGGAACCGCGGAACGTGGAGGCCGACGCCCAGGCGGTGGACACCAGTTCGCCAATCGACAGGCCCGATTCGAGAATCTTCTTCTTCAGCGCGGCGATGTCCGCTTCATCGATCAGCGGGTGGTTCACCGCCGGCACCGGGTCCTGCCAGATCAGTTCCTCGCTTGGCACTTCCGGGCCGAGATAGCGCGCGCGCGGTCCCATGTCGCGATGGGTCAGTTTGAACCAGGCGCGGGCGAAGGCATCGGCGAACTGATCCGGATGCTCCATGAAGCGCCGCGAGATCTTTTCGTAGGCCGGATCGAAGCGCAGCGACAGATCGGTGGTCAGCATGTTGGGCGCGCGCCGCTTCGCGCCGTCATGGGCATCGGGGACCGTATCGGCGCCCGCGCCGTTCTTGGGTTTCCACTGGTGCGCGCCGGCCGGGCTCTTGGTCAGCTCCCATTCGTAGCCGAACAGGTGCTTGAAGAAGTCCTGGCTCCATTGCGTGGGTTTCGTCGTCCAGGTGACTTCCAGTCCACTGGTGATCGCGTCACCGGCGAAGCCGGTGCCGTGGGTGCTGCGCCAGCCCAGGCCCTGGGCGACGATGTCGTCGGCTTCCGGATCCGCGCCGACGTGCGAGGTCTCGCCCGCGCCGTGGGTCTTGCCGAAGGTGTGGCCGCCGGCGATCAGGGCGACGGTTTCCTCGTCGTCCATCGCCATGCGGGCGAAGGTCTCGCGGATGTCGCGCGCGGCGGCGACCGGATCGGGGTTGCCGTTGGGGCCTTCCGGATTCACGTAGATCAGGCCCATCTGGACGGCGGCCAGCGGGTTTTCCAGATCCCGTTCGCCCGAGTAGCGCTTGTCGCCGCCCAGCCATGCGGTCTCCGAACCCCAGTACACGTCCAGGTCCGGCTCCCACACATCCTCGCGGCCACCGGCGAAACCAAAGGTCTTGAAGCCCATGGTCTCCAGCGCGACGTTGCCGGTGAGGATCATCAGATCGGCCCAGGAAATGCGGTTGCCGTATTTCTGCTTGATCGGCCACAGCAGCCGGCGCGCCTTGTCCAGGCTGACGTTGTCCGGCCAGCTGTTGAGCGGGGCATAGCGCTGCTGCCCGCGTCCACCGCCGCCACGCCCATCGCCGATGCGATAGGTACCGGCGCTGTGCCAGGCCATGCGGATGAACAAGGGACCGTAGTGGCCGAAATCCGCCGGCCACCAGGGCTGCGAATCGGTCATCAGCGCGGCGATGTCCTTTTTCAGCGCGTCATAGTCCAGGCGCTTGAAGGCTTCGGCGTAGTTGAAATCCTTGTCCATCGGATCGGACTTGGACGAATGCTGGTGCAGCAGATCCACACGCAACTGTTCGGGCCACCAGTCGCGGTTGCTGGTGCCGCCGCCGACGCTGTGGTTGAACGGGCATTTGGCGGTTTCGAGATTCATGGACATGCTCCTTGGGCGGCGGCGGAAGAAGGAAGAAGAAACGTTCCAATGAGCGGGGCTGCGGCAGCCTGCGCGTCATGGGGAAAAGGAAGACTTGGTTGGCGTCCACACGGTGGTGGGCCGGGCACGGCGCGTCCAGGTCAACGCGGTCGTCGAAGCGAGGCAGCGCGGGTCGTGACGGGGCGGTGGAGCACGGACGTGTTCATGGCTGGCGTTTCCGTTGGCGATGAGAAGACACGGCCAGACTAGGCAGGCTCGGCGATTAATGAAAATCGTTTGTGACGAACAATCCGATAGCGCACCTCAATGGTGCGCTGCGGCAGCAGGAAGACCCGACAGGGTCACGATACGCGGCTCGCGTTACGCGCATGTTGTTGGCGCCAACGCAAACGATGCCGCACATCGCGGCATCGGATCCAAGCGCCCCGGGAGGAATTTCAGAGCAGGCTCTTGAGCCGGTACAGCGCTTCCAGCGCCTGCTTTGGGGTGAGTTCGTCGGGCTCCAGCGCGGCCAGAGCTTCCTGGGCGGCCGAAGGCACCGGCGCGAACAGGCCGATCTGTTGGGGGGCATCCAGGGATTGCGGCGCCATTGCCGAGGCATGGCTTTCGCGCCCGCGCTGTTCCAGTTCGGCCAGCCGCCGGCGCGCCTGGGCGACGGTGGCGCGCGGCAGGCCGGCGAGTGCGGCCACCTGCAGGCCGAAGCTGCGATCGGCGGGACCGTCCTTCACCGCGTGCATGAACACCAGCGTGTCACCGCGGTCGTGATCATGGTGTTCCACCGCGTCGAGATGGACATTGGCGATGCCGCTCTCGCCGCCCTCGACGGAAGCATCCGCCAGCGCGGTGAGCTCGAAGTAGTGGGTGGCGAACAGGGTGTAGCAGCGGTTCTGGCTGGCCAGATGGCGGGCGACCGCGTCCGCGAGGGCCAGGCCGTCGTAGGTGGAGGTGCCGCGGCCGATCTCGTCCATCAGCACCAGCGATTGCGCGGTGGCGTGGTGGAGGATGTAGCTGGTTTCGGCCATCTCGACCATGAAGGTCGACTGGCCGCGCGCCAGATCGTCGCCGGCGCCGATGCGGGTGAGGATGCGATCGATCGGCCCGATCTCCGCGCGCGCCGCCGGCACGAAACTGCCGATGTGGGCGAGCAGCACGATCAGCGCGTTCTGGCGCATGTAGGTCGATTTTCCGCCCATGTTGGGGCCCGTGATGATCAGCATCCGGCGCTGTTCGTCCAGATTCAGATCGTTGGGTTCGAACGGTTCCGCGCGCACCGCCTCGACCACCGGATGGCGTCCGCGTTCGATGCGCAGGCCGGGTTCGGCGACCAGAGCCGGTCGCGACCAGTCCAGCGTCTGCGCGCGTTCGGCGAAACCGGCCAGCACGTCCAGTTCGCTGAGTGCGGCCGCACAGCGCTTGAGCGGCTCCAGGTTCTGGTTGAGCGCATCCAGCAGGCCTTCGTACAGCGCCTTTTCGCGGGCCAGTGAACGTTCCCGCGCCGACAGCACCTTGTCCTCGAAGTTCTTCAGCTCCTCGGTGATGTAGCGCTCGGCATTGGTCAGCGTCTGGCGCCGGGTGTAGTGGACCGGCGCGCGCTCGGATTGACCCTTGCTGATTTCGATGTAGTAGCCATGCACGCGGTTGTAGCCGACCTTGAGGGTGGCGATGCCACTGCTTTCCCGTTCGCGTGCTTCCAGTTCGACCAGGAACTGATCCGCATGGGTGCTCAGGCGGCGCAGTTCGTCCAGATCGGCATCGAAGCCGTCGGCGATCACGCCACCGTCGACCAGTTTGAGTGCCGGGTGCGGCGCGACCGCGCGGGCCAGCAGGGTCGCGGTGTCGGTATGTTCGCCCAGTTCGGCGGCCAGTTCGGACAGGCGTGGCGATGCCACCAGGCGGGTGGAACTGGCGGCATCGCCGGCCAGGGTCTGGCGTATGTCCGGCAGCAGCGCGAGCGCGTCGCGCAGGGTGGACAGGTCGCGGGGACGGGCCGAGCGCAGCGCGACCCGGGTAAGGATGCGTTCCATGTCGCCCAGCGCGCGGAAGCGCTCGCGCAACGGGGTGTCCAGCCCGTTCTCGATCAGGCTGTCCACCGCCTGATGGCGCTCGCCGACCACGCGCCGGTCGCGCAGCGGGCGATGCAGCCAGCGGCGGAGCAGGCGGCCGCCCATCGGGGAGATGGTGGTGTCGAGCACGCCGAGCAGGGTATTGCCGGTATCGCCATCGACGCGGCTGTCCAGCTCCAGATGACGCCGGGTCGCCGCATTCATCGCGATCGCGTCGCCCGCCGATTCGGTGCGGATGGCGCCCAGGTGCGGCAGGCGTTGTTTCTGGGTTTCCTCGACGTAGCCGAGGAGGGCGGCGGCGGCACCGGTCGCCAGCGGCGATTGTTCGATGCCGAAGCCGTTGAGGTCGCGGACCTGGAAGAACTGCAGCAGCTGGCGGCGTCCGTTTTCCGGGTCGAACAGCCAGGGGGCGCGCCGGCGCAGGCCATGGCGGCCACGCACGAAGTCGGGCCAACCGTCCTCGTCCGCCAGCAGGATCTCGGCGGGCTCCAGGCGCGAGAGTTCCGCCTCCAAGCCATCCTCGCCGTCGACCTCATTGACCACGAAGCGCCCACCGGCCAGATCCGCCCAGGCCAGGCCGTAGCCCTTGCGGCCACGCGCGATCGCCATCAGCAGGGTGTCGCGGCGTTCGTTGAGCAGGGCTTCGTCGGTGACCGTGCCCGGGGTGACCACCCGCACGACCTTGCGCTCGACCAGCCCCTTGGTCTGGGCCGGATCGCCGATCTGCTCGCAGATCGCCACCGATTCGCCCATCGCCACCAGCCGGGCCAGGTACCCCTCGTAGGCGTGGTGCGGCACGCCGGCCATCGGGATGGGCGCGCCGGCGGAATTGCCGCGCTGGGTCAGGGTGATGTCCAGCAGCCGCGCGGCCTTGCGGGCGTCGTCGTAGAACAGTTCGTAGAAATCCCCCATCCGGAAGAACAGCAGCAGATCCGGATACTCCGCCTTGGCGGCGAAGAACTGTCTCATCAGGGGGGTGTGTTCCTGCGATTTGTCCTGCTTCATGGGATCTTCTGGAAAGCGCACTGCGGACCTGGGAACCCGGCGCCGCGGGCCAAGTCCATGGGCATGGCGTCGCGGGGGACCGCGCAGTGCCGGGCGAAAGGAATGAACGCGAGTTTATGGGATCGCGCCGGATCAAGGGAGATGACCTCCCGCGCTCGGGACAACCCGGCAGGGACGATGGCAGGTGACGTCGCCGCCCGACAGCACGTCGGACCGCGTGATTCGAGGAGGTAACGGATGTTGGTTCACATTGATCCGGAAGCGCGTGCGCGGGACAGGCGGTTGCTACTCTTGCTTACCCATCCCGAGTGCATCGAGTCCAATGTTCCCGCGTCTGTTGCTGGCGGTTTGTTCGGCCGTCGCTGTGTTGCTGGCCAGCACGCCATCCTGGTCGTCGGACAGTCCGGACGAAAGTCCCGATAGCGGAACCCGGCTTGACCAGCACGGGGCGATGGCGGCCTGCCGGGAAGCCGCTGGTCCGTTCCTTCGCGCACGCCATCGGGAACCGGATTCCGTGTACTACCAAGGCACCGGATTGAACGATGCGTCCGAGCCGGTGGCCATCCCGGATATCGACGCGAACTCGGCATGGACGGTCGCCCTGCCGATGACATTCACCGACCGCGAGGGCCGCCCGCGCGAATTCAGTCTCATGTGCACGTTCCGGCGCGATGGCGAGTTGCGGATGGATCTGTTGTCGTCCGAACCCTGGCCGGTTTCCGACCGATAACGGGCGGGGCGACTCCACACTTTCCCGGAAGGGCGGTAATCGATTTTCCGCACGGTCGTGCTTATTTCCCCGTGCAGGATGCGCTTTCTGCGTATGGGTGCGCTGCAAAATGCTTCGTCGCGGTGAGGGGTGCTAGCTTCCCTCGCACAGGGGGCGCGCCACGAGCGCGCAAATGAAATCAGCAGTCGCAAGGCAGGTCCGAATATCGCAGTCGATTGATCACATCCGACATGACCCGGGGAGGGGAACACATGGTCGTCGCCAAACCGCAGCATCGCGCACTCGCGCTCGCCATTTTCGCCGCACTGTCCGCCAATCTGCACGCGCAGGAAGCCACGCCATCCCAGGCCAAGCCCGACGAGGAGGCGACCACGCTGGCGACCATGACGGTCACCGCGCAAAAGCGCGAGGAGGCAATGCAGGATGTGCCCATCATGCTGACGGCGCTGCCGGAGCAACTGCTGCAGGACGCCGGCGTTTCCGACATCAAGGACGTGCAACTGCTGGTGCCGGGCCTGCATGTCAGTTCGACCACCAACGAATCGCAGACCACGGCACGCATCCGTGGCGTCGGTACCAACGGCGACAACGCGGGCCTGGAGTCGGCCGTGGGCGTGGTGATCGACGGCGTGTACCGGCCGCGCACGGGTGTCGGCTTCGGCGACCTGGGCGAACTGGAGCGCATCGAGGTGCTGAAGGGGCCGCAGGGCACCGTGTTCGGCAAGAACACTTCGGCCGGCGTCATCAACGTCATCACCCGCCGCCCGAGCTACACCCAGAGCGCGGAGGGCGAGCTGACCTTCGGCAACTACGGCGAGTTCGGCATTTCCGGTGGCTACAACGACGCCATCAGCGACCATGCCGCTTTCCGCATCTATGCCGCCAAGCGCACCCGCGACGGCGTGACCGATGTGAATACCGGGACCGGACCGCGCACGCGGCGTGAGGACAGCAACCGCGACTTCCGCACCCTGCGCGCGCAGTTGCTGTGGGAACCGAACGACGATCTGGACTTCACCTTCATCGCCGACTACACCCGCCGCGACGAGAACTGCTGCGTCGGCGTGACCACCGTGCGTGGCCTGACCGCCAACATCCTCGACGCGCTGGCCGGCGGCGCCGGGCGCGCGATCATCCCGGTGGCGGATCCGGAGCGGCGCCTGGCCTACAGCAACCGCGGCACCGAGCAGAGCGTGCTGGACAAGGGCTTCTCCACCCAGATCGACTGGAACACGCCCTGGTTCAACGGAGCGACGCTGACCTCGATCACCGCCGCGCGCGACTGGCAATCGGTCAACGCGCTGGACTTCGATTTCAGTGGCGCGGATCTGCTGTACCGGCGCAACAACTTCGATGACTCCTCGACCAAGTTCAAGACCTTCAGCCAGGAGCTGCGCCTGACCGGCAGTACCGACAAGCTCGACTGGATGCTCGGCTTCTTCTACTCGGACGAGGATCTGGAGCGCCACGACCAGTACATGATCGGCCGGCACTACGAGACCTACCTGTCCACCGCGCTATTGAGTCTGTTCGCCCGCCAGCTCGCGCCGCTGGGCATCACCGTCAACACCGCCAATCCATTCACGTTCGCGTCGCAGGCCACCGGACGCCCGTTCGGCAGCGTGTTTCCCGGCGAGAGCGAAGGCGCGCACGACACCTACAACCAGAACGCCAGGACCGCCGCGTTGTTCACCAACAATACCTGGCACGCCACCGACCAGTTGGCGATCACGCTCGGCCTGCGCTACACCCACGAGAAGAAGGAGCTGGATTCGGTCTATACCAATCCGAACGGCAGCCTGGGCTGCGCGGCCGCACTGGGCACCCCGGCACGGGTGGTGGGCGCGCTGATGGCGCGCGGCATTCCGCAGGCCGTGGCGCAGCAGCTTGCCCCGACGGCGATCGGCTACATGTGCCTGCCGTGGGCCAACGTCGCCCACAACGGCCGCCATACCCGGCAGGATCGCTCCGAGAGCGAATGGTCCGGCACGCTTAAATTCGCCTACCGCTGGAACGACCACCTGATGACCTATCTGTCCGGCGCGCGCGGTTACAAGGGCGGTGGTTTCAACCTGGACCGCGTGCAGTCGAACACGGGTTTGTCCAGCGGCACCGCCGGCATCCTGCCGGTCAGGGACACCTCGTTCCCGGGCGAGTTCGTCGACAGCTACGAGCTCGGCGCCAAGTCCACCTGGCTCGACGGCAACCTGCTGCTCAACGGCACCCTGTTCTACCAGGAATTCACCGACTTCCAGCTCAACAGTTTCCTCGGCACCAGTTATGTGGTGCGTTCGATTCCCAAGGTCACTTCCAAGGGCATCGACGCCGAAGTGCTGTGGCAGACCGGACTGGATGGCCTGATGCTGCAGGCCGGCCTGACCTACGCCGATACCCGCTACGGCGATGACAAACCCACTTCGGAATTCGTCGCTCCCGGCGGTACCCTGTACAAGCTGCCGGGCAACCACATCAGCTTCGCACCGCTGTGGTCGGGCTCGGCTTCGGTGACCTACCAATGGGATTTCGGCAGCAGCCTGATCGGCCGCTTCAACATCGGCGCCAAATACATCTCCGAGCACAACACCGGTTCGGACATGGACATCGAGAAGATCCAGGAGGGCTACACACTGGTCAACGCCCGCATCGGCTTCGGCGCGAAGAGCAAGCGCTGGATGGTGGAGCTGTGGGGACAGAACCTGACCGACGAGACCTACCAGCAGGTCGGCTTCGACGCCCCGCTGCAGAACTTCTCGCCGACGCCGGGGGATCCGACCAACTCGTTCAATGCGTTCCTCGGCGCGCCGCGCACCTACGGTGTGACTTTGCGTGTGACGTACTGAAGCACGGCGACTTCGCTGGCTGGACGCACGCACCCGCCCGGTTCCGGGCGGGCGCGTGCCGATGGCGGGCAGACAGGGGCGCCGAATTCGGCTAAAACGGGGGCTTCTCCCCCCGAGCCTTGCCGATGTCGACCGTGGCCGCCACTCCTTCCGACGCCGAACTGCGCCAGCAGGCCGAACTGATCGGCGATCGCCTGCGCGCAGAGCACGACCACCTGGTGACCGCGGAAAGTTGTACCGGCGGCTGGATCGCCAAGACGGTGACCGACATCGTCGGTTCCTCGGACTGGTTCGACAGCGGCATGGTGGCGTACAGCTACGAAGCCAAGCAGGCCTTGCTGGGCGTGCGTCCGCAGACTCTGGAAACCCATGGCGCGGTCAGCCGCGAGACGGTCATCGAGATGGTGTCCGGCGCGCTGGTCAATTCCGGCGCGAGCGTGGCCGTGGCGGTGACCGGCATCGCCGGCCCGGGCGGCGGCAGCGAAGGCAAGCCGGTGGGAACGGTCTGGATCGGCTGGAAGCGCCGCGGCGGCTATGCGCGCGCGGAGGTGTTCCTGTTCGATGGCGATCGCGATGCGGTCCGGCGCCAGACGGTGGCGGCCGCGCTGCAGGGGCTGGAAAGGCTGTGATGGCGCGGGTGGGCAGGGAAGGGTGACGCTGATGTGGGAAACCCTCGGAGCGGTACGCGATCTGGGGCGGTTGCAGGAAATCGCCTCGGTCCTGATCCGCAACGGTTTCGGCGACATGGTCCGCCGCATCGGCCTGGCCGGCGCATTGGAACGAGCCGGCCGACTCCTGCATTGGCAGCATGCGGAGGACGCGCTGCGAATGGAGCCGCCCGAACGCTTGCGCCGCGCGCTGGAAACCCTCGGCCCGACCTTCGTCAAACTCGGACAGGTGCTGGCCACCCGCATCGATCTGCTGCCGTCCGAATGGATAGCGGAACTGAGCCGGCTGCAGAACGCGGTACCGGCGTTGCCCTACGAGGTGATCCGCCCGCAGTTGATCGAGGATCTCGGCGACGCTCCGGAAAACGTCTTCGCCCGGCTGGATCCGGAACCGCTTGCGGCCGCTTCGCTGGCACAGGCGCATCGCGCCTGGCTGGATGACGGCCGCGCGGTGGTATTGAAGGTGCGTCGGCCCGGCATCCGCGAAGTGGTCGAGGCGGATCTGCGCCTGCTGGCGCGATTGGCCGAGATCATCGAGGCCCAGGTACCGGATCTGCGCCGCTACCACCCGGTCGGCATCGCGCGGCAGTTCGCCGCTTCGTTGCGCGCGGAGCTGGATTTCGCCGGCGAATGTCGCAACGCCGAACGCATCGCCCTCAATTTCCAGGATCATCCCGAGGTGATGATTCCCGCAGTGCACTGGCAATGGACCAGCGAGCGCCTGAGCGTGCAGGACTGGGTGGACGGCATTCCCGGCTGCGATCTGGCGGCGGTGGACGCGGCCGGCCTGGATCGCCATGCGCTCGCCCGCACCGGTGCGGCGATCGTGCTGAAGATGGTGCTGGTGGATGGCCTGTTCCATGCCGATCCGCATCCGGGCAACATCTTCTACCTGCGCGACGGGCGCATCGGGTTGATCGATTTCGGCATGGTCGGCTGGGTGTCCGAACAGCGCCGTTTCCAGGTGGCCCGCCTGCTCAACGGACTGGTCGGCGAGGACCCGGAAGCCGTCACCGACATCCTGCTCGACTGGACCGAGGGTGATGCGTCGGTCGATGAAACCCGCCTGCAGGCGGACGTCGGCGTGTTCACCGATCGCTATCGCGGCGTGCCGCTGAAACAACTGAGGATGGGGGCCATGCTCACCGACGTGGCCGCGCTGCTGCGCCGGCATGGCCTGAGCCTGCCGCCGGATCTGGCGTTGATGATCAAGGCGTTCCTGACCCTGGAAGGTCTGGGCCGGCAACTGGATCCGGAATTCGACATGGCCAGCGAGGCGCGCCCCTACCTGGAACGCGCCATCCTGGATCGCTACTCGCCGCGCGCGGTCGCCCGCCGCGGCCGGCGCAGCCTGTCCGGGGCACTGGATCTGGTCGGGGACATGCCACGCGATCTGCGCCGGTTGCTGCAGGCCGCGCGCCGGGGCCGCCTGCGCGGACAAATCGACATCACCTCGCTGAAAGCCTTCGGCGACCAGCTCAACAGCGCCGCCAACCGGCTGACCATCGGCGTCGTCACCGCCGCGCTGATCATCGGTTCCTCCATCGTCATGAACAGCGTGGGGGGCGGTACCTCCAACCGCTGGCTCATGGCGATGGGCGTGCTGGGTTTCGTGTTCGCGGCGATGACCGGGGTCTGGATCGTGCTGTCGATCTGGCGGAGTGGCCGCAAGCGCTGAGCCCGGCGCGGGATGGCCGGGAAGCGGGAGTTCCAGGATCCCGGAGGGCTTGCCAAGCCGGTTTGTTAGTAGTAATACTACTAACCATGGACCTGACCGATACCCAGCAAGCCATCCTTGCCCTGATCGCCGAGCGCATCGAGGCCGAGGGCATGCCTCCCTCCCAGACCGAGATTGCCCGGGCTTTCGGCTTCAAGGGCGTACGGGCGGCGCAGTACCACCTGGAGGCCCTGGAACAGGCCGGCGCCATCGAGCGGCTGCCGGGCCGCGCCCGCGGCATCCGGCTGCTCAAGGCGCCGGTACTGCCGCAGCCGGAACTGGCGTTCCCGTCCGCCAACGAGGACGGACTGCGGATTCCGGTCCTTGGCCAGGTCGCGGCGGGTGCGCCGATTGGCGCCGACGCCGGCCATCACGACTATGTCCTGCTGGATCGCGCTTTCTTTGCCCCGGCACCGGATTACCTGTTGCGCGTGAAGGGCGATTCGATGCGGGACGAGGGCATATTCGATGGCGATCTGATCGGCGTGCACCGGACCCGGGACGCACGGTCGGGACAGATCGTGGTGGCCCGGATCGATGACGAAATCACGGTCAAGCTGCTGAAGGTCGGCAAGGATCGGATCCGCCTTCTGCCGCGCAACCCGGACTATTCCCCCATCGAGGTCCAGCCCGACCAGGATTTCGCCATCGAGGGCCTTTATTGCGGCCTGGTGAGGCCCAATCGGTGACATGCCGACACGTTTCCGCGGGTTTGTCCGACGCCATGGCATCGGATTTCCTGATGGCTGACCTGCGGTCACCGGCCTTAATTTCAGATTCCCCGGGACTGTCGCAGCCTGTGCGATCCGCCCCCGCTAGCCTTGCATTCAACGATTGATTCTTCTGAGGAACCGATGATGGACGAGAACAAGAAGCGCGCCCTTTCCGTGGCCCTGACCCAGATCGAGCGCCAGTTCGGCAAGGGCTCGGTCATGCGCATGGGCGACCGTGTGATCGAACCGATGGAAGTGATTCCGACCGGCTCGCTGATGCTCGACATCGCCCTCGGCATCGGCGGTCTGCCCAAGGGCCGCGTGGTGGAAATCTATGGACCGGAATCCTCGGGCAAGACGACCCTGACCCTGCAGGCCATCGCCGAGTGCCAGAAGCAGGGCGGCACGGCGGCTTTCATCGATGCCGAGCATGCGCTGGATCCCATCTATGCCGCCAAGCTGGGCGTCAATGTGGATGACCTGCTCGTGTCGCAGCCGGATACCGGTGAACAGGCGCTGGAAATCGCCGACATGCTGGTGCGCTCGGGCTCCATCGACATCGTCGTCATCGACTCGGTCGCCGCGCTCACGCCGAAGGCGGAAATCGAGGGCGAGATGGGCGACCAGCTGCCGGGCCTGCAGGCCCGCCTGATGAGCCAGGCCCTGCGCAAGCTGACCGGCAACATCAAGCGATCCAACACCCTGGTGGTCTTCATCAACCAGCTGCGCATGAAGATCGGCGTGATGATGCCGGGCCAGAGCCCGGAAACGACCACTGGCGGCAACGCACTGAAGTTCTACGCCTCCGTGCGCCTGGACATCCGCCGCATCGGCGCGATCAAGAAGGGCGACGAGATCATCGGCAACCAGACCAAGATCAAGGTCGTCAAGAACAAGCTGGCGCCCCCGTTCAAGCAGGTCGTCACCGAAATCCTCTATGGCGAGGGCATCAGCCGCGAAGGCGAACTGATCGACATGGGCGTGGAAGCCAAGCTGGTCGAGAAGGCCGGCGCCTGGTACAGCTACGGCAGCGAACGCATTGGTCAGGGCAAGGACAATTCGCGGACCTTCCTGCGCGAGAATCCGCAGATTGCAGCCAGACTGGAAGGCGAACTGCGCGAGAAGTTCCAGCCGGCCGAAGCCTCGCGTAGCGAGGGCGATGACGCGGCTCAGGATGACTGAATCGTTCGGCGGGGAGAACGACCCGGAACAGGGACCGGCCTTCCGGCTTGACAGGTGGAATGATGAGCAGTGATGAGGAGCCGGGTACGCCGCGACGGCGGCGACCACGGGCCGAGCAGACCCCGGTCCAACGGGCGCTGGGGTTGCTGACCCGCCGCGAACATTCGCGGCGGGAGCTGGAACGCAAGCTGGCCTCCCGTGGCGTCGCCGAGGAAGAGGCCAGGGCGGTGGTGGAACGGTTGGCCGGAGAAGGCTGGCAGGATGACCGCCGGTTTGCGGAGTTGCTGGTCCGCAGTCGGGCCGGCAACGGTTATGGGCCACTCCGCATCCGAGCGGAGCTGGCCACCCATGGGCTGGATCGCGAAGCCATCGCGGCGGCCATGGACACTTTTGATGGCGACTGGACCGAAACGGCGCGCGACCTCGTCCGCCGCCGTTTCGGTCCGGGCGGCTTGAGTGACCTGGAGGGGCGGCGCAAGGCCGCCGACTTCCTGATCCGGCGAGGATTCGACGGCGGCAGCGTCCGCGCGGCGACCCGGCTGGACTGGGAGGACTGAACCCGCCGGGCCTGTTAATCTAAGGCATTGGGTTGCTTCGACCGGCCCGCGCCCGCATCTGTGGGGGACGCGGCGTCCGGATGCGCCCGTCAGCCAATGCCAGCCAGATGACCAGCTCCCCCAAAATCAGCACCCGCCAGATCCGCCAGGACTTCCTCGATTTCTTCCACAGCAAGGGCCATACCATCGTGCCGTCGGCGCCGCTGGTGCCGGGCAATGATCCCACCCTGCTGTTCACCAACTCGGGCATGGTCCAGTTCAAGGACGTGTTCCTGGGCGCGGAGAAACGCAGTTACGTGCGCGCGGCGGACGTGCAGCGCTGCCTGCGCGCCGGCGGCAAGCACAACGATCTGGATTCGGTGGGCTATACCGCGCGCCATCACACCTTCTTTGAAATGCTGGGCAACTGGTCGTTCGGCGATTACTTCAAGAAGGAAGCCATCGCCTGGGCCTGGGAGCTGCTGACCGGGGTCTGGAAGCTGCCGAAGGAACGCCTGTTGGTCACGGTCTACCACACCGACGACGAAGCCTTCGAGATCTGGAACAAGGACATCGGCATTCCGGCCGAAAGGATCGTCCGCATCGGCGACAACAAGGGCGCGCCGTTCGCTTCCGACAATTTCTGGCAGATGGCCGACACCGGCCCCTGCGGCCCGTGTACCGAAATCTTCTACGACCACGGCGACCATATCGCGGGTGGTCCGCCAGGCTCGCCCGACGAGGATGGTGACCGCTTCATCGAGATCTGGAACCTGGTGTTCATGCAGTTCGACCGCCAGCCCGACGGCACCCTGGTGCCGCTGCCGGCACCTTGCGTGGACACCGGCATGGGCCTGGAGCGCCTGACCGCCATCCTGCAGCACGTCCACAGCAATTACGAAATCGATCTGTTCCAGGCGCTGATCGAGAAGGCCGCCGAACTGACCGCCACGCAGGATCGCGAGAACAAGTCGCTGCGGGTCATCGCCGATCACATCCGCGCCTGCAGTTTCCTTATCGTGGATGGCGTGCTGCCTTCCAACGAGGGACGCGGTTACGTGCTGCGCCGGATCATCCGCCGCGCCCTGCGCCATGGCTGGATGCTGGGCGTGCGCCAGCCGTTCTTCCACAAGATGGTGGGCACGCTGTCCGGGCTGATGGGCGACGCCTATCCCGAATTGCCGGCCGCGCGCGAACTGGTCGAACGTGCATTGAAAGCCGAAGAGGAACGTTTTGCCGAGACACTGGATTCGGGCATGCGCATCTTCGACGACATCGCCGCACGCGCCCAGGGCGTGATTCCCGGCGTCGATGCCTTCCGTCTTTACGACACTTACGGTTTCCCGGTCGATCTGACTGCCGACATCGCCCGTGAGCGTGGCCTGACCGTGGACATGGCCGGTTTCGAGACGGCGATGGAGCAGCAGCGCGAAACCGCGCGCGCCGCGGGCAAATTCGCGTCCAGCGCCAGCCTGCCCGCGGATCTGGTGGCGCAACTGCAGCCGACCGGATTCCTTGGCTATGAGCAATTGGACGCGGGTGATCTGCGCGTCGTGGCGTTGCTGAAGGAAGGTCGCCCGGTCGACACGGTCGCAAGCGGCGACGAGGCGCTGGTGATCCTGGATCGCACGCCGTTCTACGCCGAGTCTGGCGGTCAGGTCGGCGATGTCGGTCGTCTGGTCGGGTCCGACGCGGAATTCGCGGTGGCCGATACGCAGAAACTTGCCGGCCAGTTCCATGGCCACGTGGGTCGGATGACCCGCGGCAGCCTCAAGGTGGGCGATCGGATTGGCGCGAGCGTGGACGCGCAGCGCCGTGCGGCCACCATCCTCAATCACTCGGCGACCCATTTGCTGCACGCCGCCTTGCGCGAAGTACTGGGTACCCACGTGCAGCAGAAGGGTTCGCTGGTGGCACCGGATCGCCTGCGCTTCGACTTCTCGCATTTCCAGGCGATCAGTGCGCAGGAACTGGCGGAGGTCGAGCGGCGGGTGAACGCGGAAGTCCGTGCCAACCACGAAGCCGAAGTGCATCACATGGGCATGCAGGAAGCGCTGGATTTCGGTGCGATGGCGCTGTTCGGCGAGAAGTATGGCGAGCACGTCCGGGTGTTGCGGATGGGGGATTACTCCACCGAACTGTGCGGCGGCACGCACGTGGGCCGGACCGGCGACATCGGACTGTTCAAGATTGTCAGCGAGGGCGGCGTCTCCGCGGGCGTTCGCCGCATCGAGGCGGTGACCGGGCAGGGCGCGCTGGATCATGTCGATGCCGAAGAGCAGCGACTGGAGCAGGCGGCCGAACTGCTGGGTGGCAATGCCAACGACGTGGTCGACAAGATCCGCGCCCTCACCGAGCGGCAGAAGAAGCTGGAGCGTGAGGTGGAGACCCTCAAGGCCAAGGCGGCCTCGGGTGCCACCGCCGATCTGGCGGGCTCGGCGCAGGACGTCAACGGCATCCGCGTGCTGGCTTCGCGGCTGGAGGGCTTCGATGCCAAGGCATTGCGCGATGCGATCGACCGGCTCAAGCAGCAACTGGGCGATGCGGTGATCGTCCTGGCGGGCACCGGCGACGGCAAGGCCGCCCTGGTCGCGGGGGTAAGCGGCGCTGCCGCGGGCAAGGTCAAGGCCGGGGAACTTCTGTCATATGTCGCCAGTCAGATTGGCGGCAAGGGCGGTGGCCGTCCGGATCTCGCCCAGGGTGGTGGCGAGGACGGGCCCGCCCTTGTGTCTGCCCTCAAGGGTGTGAACGATTGGGTTGCCCAACGCCTGCAATGAGCCCGACCGGCCGCGCGCCCGCGCTTGCGGGCGCGTGCTTCGGCCCGTACCATGATTCACGACGATGAACCTATCTGGAAGCTTCCTCGCGTCCAGCGATGCAGGAACGCTGCCCCGGCCTTAATCTTGCCGGATTCAGGAGAAGAAACATGCTGATTTTGACCCGCCGAGTCGGCGAAACCTTGATGATCGGTGATTCGGTCACGGTGACCGTGCTCGGCGTGAAGGGCAACCAGGTGCGCATCGGTATCACCGCGCCCAAGGACGTTGCCGTGCACCGCGAAGAGATCTACCAGCGCATCCAGCGCGGCGAGGAAGCGGGCTCCGCTTCCCACAACGACGATTCGTCCTCGAGCTGATTTCCGTTTGCCGCCGAACCGGTCTGCCGTTATCCTATGCGGCCGCCGCTGTTCGGCCGCGGTGGAACATTTCCCGGAGTGATGCCCGAGAGGCCGAAGGGGCTCCCCTGCTAAGGGAGTATAGGGTCAAAAGCCTTATCGAGGGTTCGAATCCCTCTCACTCCGCCAGTCGTACCAGAACCCCGCTTCGGCGGGGTTTTTGGTTTTCGAAACACGTGTCGCCTCATCTGTCCGCTGACTGGAAACGCCGGCATGTCTTGTCTTCCCGCGCATATTTGATGCCGTGTCGGGAACGATGCCGGGCCACGTCGGTGCGCGCGATCATCCCGAGGCCTGTCGTTCTCTTTTTCCAGAGAGGGGAGGTATCCGTCGGGAACCCGGCGCATGCGCCACCCCTGCCATTGGTCAGGCTTGACTACAATTGTAGTCACGGCTAGTTTGACTACATCTGTAGTCAAATCGGTGGAGGGCAGCGATGGCGCGCAAAAGCATCGGGGACCAGGAACTGGCCCTGCTCCAGTATGTGGGGCAGCAGGGTGATGCGTCGGTCGGGGAGGTCGCCGCCGGTTTCGGCGAGGCGCAGGGCCTGGCGCGCTCGACCGTACTGACCATGATGGAGCGGCTGCGGGCCAAGGGTTACCTGAGGCGGCGGCATGCGGGGGGAGTCTACCGGTACTCGGCGACCGCAGGCGAAGACGACGTGGTACAGGGCGCGGTGGCGGCCTTCGTGGAAAGGACCCTGCGGGGATCGGTCAGTCCCTTCGTGGCCTGGATGTCCAACCGTGGCGAGGTCAGTGACGAGGAACTCGCCGAGCTGGAAGCGCTGGTCGCGCGTCTGCAGTCCAGGCGGCAGGAGGAGTGATCATGGACGCGTTCATTGCAGCGTGCCTGGAACGCCTGGTCGCGACCAGTGTGCAGACCGTGGTGCTGGTGGCCATGGTCTGGGGGCTGTGCCGTCTGGTGCCGCGGATGCCGCCGGCGACCCAATGCTGGTTGTGGTGGCTGGTGGCCATGCAGGCCCTGTCGGGACTGGTCGCGCCACCGTTGGAGCTGCCATGGCTGGCACCGGCGACCACCGCGGTCGAATTCGTCCCGGCCGTGGCGGGGGGGAAAGCGGTGGCGCCCGTGGTGATGGCCGCTTCCGCGACCGCAATCGAGTTCTCCTGGCAGGCCGTCCTGGTGGCGTCATGGCTGGCCGGGGTGTTGGTCGTCGCGAGCGTGACGCTGCGTGACTGGCGGCGCAGCCGTGAGCTCCTGAAGCACGCTACGCCTTGCACCGACGATGCACTGGTCCGGGCGATGGCGCTGGCCGCCGAGGCGCACGGACTCCGCCGCGCACCGTGCCTGCGTGTTTCCGATCGCATCGATTCCCCGCAGTTGGTGGGACCGTGGCGACCGGTCCTGCTCCTGCCGGCGGGGAGGGGGCTGGGTGGCGACGACCTGGACATGGCGTTGACCCATGAACTGGTGCACCTGCACCGGCGCGATCTCTGGTGGGGATGGGGGCCGACCCTCGCCCGTCATCTGTTCTTCTTCCATCCCCTCGTCCATTTGGCGGTGCGCGAATACGGCATCGCCCGGGAAGCCGCCTGTGACGCGGTGGTGGTGGCGGGGGACCACCGTTGCCGGCAGGACTACGGCCGCCTGCTGGTGCGGCTGGGCACATCGACTTCGCTTCGCACCGGCCTTGCCAGTGCTTCTCCCACTTTCCTCAGCCTCAAAAGGAGATTGACCATGCTGCAGAACACCACTTCCTTCCCGCGAGCCGGTTCGTTCGTCCTGCTCGCGCTGGTCGCCGTTGCCGGCGTGATGCCGGTGCGGCTGGTGGCCGCCTCCAGCGATGGCGCCGCCGTCATCGTCCCGGCCGCCACCGCGATGGCCGCCAGCCCGGATGCCACCGCCACTGGAACGACGGTCATCCAGGCGAGCACGTCGCTGGTCAGCACGAAGAGCGGCGAGAGCGAAGTCTCCGGGCAAATCCACCTGTCCGAATCGGGGCCGGACCAGGCATACGTGCGCATCAATGGCAATGACGAACGTACCGTGATGAACGGTTCCACCGATGATCTGGAAGAAGCGCGCCGCGCGGTGGGTGGTCAGGGGCAGGCGTTGTGGGTCAGGCAGGGAAGCGCGCGCTACCTGATCCAGGATTCGGGGACGCTGCAGCGTTTCGATGCGCTGATTGCGCCCATCCGTCAGTTGGGCGAGCGGCAGGGGGAACTGGGGGAACGCCAGGGACGGTTGGGGCAGCAGCAGGGCAAGCTGGGCCAAGAGCAGGGCGAACTGGGACAGCGGCAGGCCCGTCTTGCGCTGGCTGCGGCGCAACGTGCACTGGAGGGCACTTCCCATGATGAATCATCGGCGGAACATCGCGAACAGGCGGACATCAATGCCCGCCAGAAAGCCTTGGGCGAACGGCAGGAGGCGCTGGGCCGCCAGCAGGCCGAACTGGGGCGGCAACAGGGCGATCTCGGTACCCGCCAGGCCGAAGCGACCCGACGCGCCAACGATGGATTGAAGCGCCTGCTGGATACCGCGCTCGCCAGTGGCGTCGCTCAGCGCATCGGGAAGTGAGGGCGAGCGAACCCCTCCCGCTCCACTCGATTCGCGCCCTGAAAAACCTCGCCTCGGCGGGGTTTTTCGGTTTTCGGGCCTTCGCCGACTGTCCATTTGCCATCACCGGCGCTTGCTCGCCGGGGGCGACACACACGCATCAGGCTCGCAATGATGCCGATGTGCCCGCACCGACAGCCTCGGCGGGATCGGGGAGGCAGCGTCGTTCAAGCCCAGGCATCGGTTGCGCCCCAAACATCGGCAACGACGGCGATATCACCTTCCTCCGCCCGCATCCAAAACCCGGCGCCGGCAAAGCCGGACTGGACGGCTTGCGCGTATCCGCCGGCCACGACTGGCGGGTAGTGAACGAGCCCTGCAAAGGTATGTCCGGTAGCTGGCAGAAGACGAACCGCTGAAATGGCTGAGGGAATGACGATGGCGATTCAGGCCATCACTTGAACGGGTTGTGGACCGCGCACGGTCGCCCCGCGTGCCGCCTCGTCCTTGCATCCGAAGGGGAGGAGAAGGTCGGACGGTCGCATCGAGTTCCCAATGCTCCGGACATAAAAAAACAGGCAGACCGAAGTCTGCCTGTTCTTGCAAATGGCGCGCCCGGAGAGATTCGAACTCCCGACCGCCTGGTTCGTAGCCAGGTACTCTATCCAGCTGAGCTACGGGCGCGTTGCGTTAGAGGCGGAATTCTGCACGATTCGATTTCGGGCGTCAATCATTTTTCCGTAACGAATTTCCCTGGCCGATACCCCCGCGGCACAGGACGCGCGGTTCCCCGGGGAGCTTTCAAGGCTGCTGAAACGCTGTCTGCATCCCATTTCCGAAGTCCCGGGAGGCATCGCGGGCCCCTGTTAGCGGGACTTTCACGGTCCGCCCGTGACAATGGCGCCCACAGGGGGAACAACCAGAATTCCGGGAGTTCCAAATCAATGCGTTTTTCCAAATCCTTGCTCGGCCTGGGGCTGCTTGCGGCTGTCCCGCTGAGCGCGGTGGCCGCCACCTACACGGTCGGCCCGTCCGGGCGCCAGTACACGCAGTTGTCCACGCTTTTCCGCAGTGTCGATCTCGCCCCTGGCGATATCGTGGAGGTGGACGGCAACGCCACCTACAGCGGCAACATCGTCATCGGTGACGACGACAGCGGTACCGCGGCCAATCCGGTGATCATCCGCTGGCGGCGGGTGGCCGGCGCCAGCCGCCCCATTCTCAGCGGCGGCACCCACACCATCAAGTTCGAACAATCCAACCACGTGGTGCTGGAGGGCTTCGAGATCACCGGTGGCAGCTCGAGCTGCGTTTTCAGCGAAGCCCACAACGTGACCGTGCGCGACGCCTACGTCCACGACTGCCCGTCGCACGGAATCCTCGGCGCGGATCAGAATTCGGGCTCGTTCACCCTCGAGTACAGCGAAGTGGCGCGGGCCGGACAGGGCGATCGTCGCCATGCCATCTACATGCAGTCGGATGAAGTCGCCTATCCGGACACGGTGTTCCGGATGCGCCACAACTACGTGCATGACGCCACCGGTGGCGTGCTGGTGCGGGTGCGTCACCAACGCGCGGAAATCTACTACAACTGGATCGAGGGTTCGGATCTGCACGAAGTGGAGTTGATCGGCCCGGATTGCGAGACCCAGAAGTCCGGCTGGACAGCGGACCTGCGCCGCGAGGATGCGGACGTGGTCGGCAATGTGATCATCCACCGCGCCGGCAGCCGGTCCGGCAATGCGTTCCGCATCGGCGGCGATCTCAATGGCCGCAACCAGGGCCGTACCCGCCTGGCCAACAACACGATCATCCTGGATCGCGGCGGCAGCGCCAACGCGGTGCTGGTGCAGCTTGGCCAGGGATCGCTGGAGATGCACAACAACGCCATCTACCAGAACGGCGGCAGCGCCCCGGCGATCGTGCGCGAGAATCCGGCCAGCGACGTGGCCGCGCCGTACTGCGGGCCGCCGAGCCGCGAACCGTGGTCGAACGGCCGCAAGGTCGCGGGCAGCAACAACTGGGTGCAATCCGGCGCGACCCTGGTGCCGGCGGAGTGGAGCGGCACCGTGCGCGGCGCCGATCCGATGCTCACCAACCTCAGCCAGCGCAGCCTGCGTCCCCGCGCCGGCAGCCCGTTGCTGGCGGCCGGCAACAACACGCCGGCGACACCCGCGGGTTTCCCGTTCCCGACTCCGCAGTTGCTGCCGGCCTACGATCCGCCGTTGCGGGCCAAGCTGGCGATCGGCGACGCGCACGCGCGGCTGGCGCCGAGCCGGATCGCGATTGGCGCGCTGGAGCAGAGCGACATCGACAACCGCATCCTGGTCAATGGCGCGCAGCCGCTGATTCCCGGACAGGGATCCGCCCCGGCCCAGCCAGCCTCCGGTGGACAGGTACAGCCGCAGCCACAGCCGGCGTATGGTGGCCGCGGTGTCTATCCGGGACGCTCGCCGTACCGGCAGGCGCCGGCCGCGCGCTATCGACGCTCGGTGGTCAGGCCCTGAGGAGGAGAGGCCCCTCGGGGCCGCTCTTTCCCATGACGAATCCAGGCCGGGGAAACCCGGCCTTTTTGTGGGCGCGTTTCGTGGGCGCGCGACGGGAACCGGGGAAGACATGGGGCCGGCGGTCTCCGCACCGTTCGGGTCGACGGGCGGCATGGCCGGGTCGCGCCTGAAGTCGCGTTGATAGCGGTGTTGCCAATGCAATCGCAAGCCGTGGGTATCCGCGAATGACCTTAGTACAGGCAGGCCGCAGGAACACCAGGGAACCGGGGGCCAGGACAGGGGGAAACATGCAGGACGGGTTGAATGCGTGCAGCCAGCGCTGCGCGCCGCAGGGGCCGCTCGCCGGCCGGGCGCGTGCGCCGCTGGCGGGAGTGATGCCATGAAGTCCAGTCAGGCCAGCCGCAAGGCGCGCGCCGCCCGCATCCTGTGGATCGCGGAAGTGATCGTGCTGATGGCCGCAGTGATGGCCGCGGCGTGGATCCGTTTCCACAACGAGCCCGAATATCACGTCGTCTTCGCCCAGCAGGCACCGATCCGGGCGGTGCTGGTGGCGCTGTTCCTCACCGGCGCGATGGCGGCCTTTGGCCTGTACCAGGTACACGTCCGGCACACGCGGCTGGACTTCATCCTGCGGTTGACCCTCTCGTTCGCGTTCGGCGGCATCGGCCTGGTGGTGCTGTACTACCTGATTCCGGCCACCTACATCGGCCGCGGCGTGCAGGCGATGTCGCTGGCGCTTGGCGTGGTCGGCGTCAGCCTGGTCCGTCTGGCCTGGATGCGCATCTACGGTTCGGACGTGCTGAAGCAGCGGATCCTGATTTTCGGCGCCGGCAAGAATGCCGACCTGATCAATTCGCGCATGCGTCGCAAGTCCGACCGGCGCTCGTTCCTGGTGCTCGGCTTCGTGCCCGTTCCCGGCCAACCGGTGCTGGTGCAGGAGGAACTGCTGGTGCGCCCGGGCGAAGAGGGACTGTCCGAACTGGTCGAACGCCTGCAGATCGACGAACTGGTCATCGCGCCGGACGAGCGTCGTGGCGGCCTGCCGATGGAAGAGATGCTGCTGTGCGTTCAGCGCGGCGTGTCGGTGGTGGATCTGTCCAGTTTCTTCGAGCGCGAGGCCGGCATGGTCCAGCTCAACGTGGTCGATCCATCCTGGCTGGTGTTCTCCGGTGGCTTCGACTATTCGACGCCGCGCCGGCTGAGCAAGCGCTTCTTCGATCTGGCCGCGGCGCTGGCGCTGCTGCTGATCGCCTGGCCGCTGATGCTGCTGGTGGCGCTTGCGGTCTGGGTGGAATCGGGCGGGCCGATTTTCTACAGCCAGACGCGGGTGGGCGAGCGTGGCCGCCACTTCACCCTGACCAAGTTCCGCAGCATGCGGGTGGACGCGGAGAAGGACGGCGTGGCGGTGTGGGCGAGCAAGGACGACGATCGCAGCACGCGCGTCGGCAAGGTCATCCGCAAGACCCGTCTCGACGAACTGCCGCAGCTGGTGGCGGTGATCCGCGGGGACATGAGTTTCGTCGGCCCGCGCCCGGAGCGGCCGCATTTCGTCGACATGCTCAACGACGAGATCCGCTACTACGGCGTCCGCCACAGCGTGAAGCCGGGCCTGACCGGCTGGGCGCAGCTGCGCTATCCCTATGGGGCCTCGGTGCGCGACGCCGAGGAGAAGCTGAAGTTCGATCTGTTCTACGTGAAGAACCACGGCCTCGTGTTCGACCTGATGATCCTGCTGCAGACGGTCGAGGTCGTGCTGTTTGGACGTGGCGCGCGCTGATCGCGTTCCCGGGATGCGGGAACGCCGCGTTTCAACCGGGAAGCAGGCTGCGGATCGCGCGCCGCGCGGCGAACGGCGCCAGCCGCAGCAGTTCGCGGCGAACCGCCGGGTCCGGCGTCAGCCGCCAGGCGTCCCGCGCCAGTCGCCAGCCATCGCGCCAGCGTCCACGGATCAGCATGCCGCGCGCGTTGCGCGCGTAGGTGCCGGCGAGCGCGCGATCCAGTTCCGCATCGGCGACCTCGCCGCGTGCGGCCCGCACGGCGCGCTCGACCACGCGCACGTAGTCGTCATAGGTGCTGGCTTCGGCCGAGAGGCCGTCGTGTCCGCGCATGGCGCGCACCAGCGACCGCTCGACCACGCCAATCGGCCAGCGCCGGGCGATGCGCAGATGGAAGTCGATGTCCTCGGCGGTGCGCAGGCTTTCATCGAAGCCGCCGACATCCTCGAACACCTCGCGGCGCAGGATGGCCGATGCCGGCGCCAGCGCGGGATTGTGGATCACCCAGCGCAGCACGCGACCGTCCTCGCGGATCACGTCGCGGCGGCGGAACACGTCGATCAACCGGCCCTCGCTGTCCACCCGTTCGACATCGCACAACACCATGCCGGCATCCGGATGCGCCTCCAGCCAGGCCAACTGATGCTCGGTCTTTTCCGGCAGCCACTCGTCGTCGCTGTCCAGCAAGGCGAAATAGCGGCCGCGGGCCAGACGCATGCCGTGGTTGCGCGCCGCGGACACGCCGGCATTGGCCTGCCAGACATAGCGGATGCGATCGCCGTAGCGCGTGGTCAGCAGGTCGCCGGTGCCATCGCTGGAGCCATCGTCGATGACGATGATTTCGTCGATGGCGCGGGTCTGCGCGAGCACCGTTTCGATCGCGCGCACCACCAGGTCCCGCCGGTTGTAGGTGGGTATAATCGTTGAAACCTCGATAGCTGGCGCCATGCTGAAGAATCTCTCCAAGAAGCTTCTATACGTCAGTGGTCTGCTGGGCCTGTACCACCGTGTGCGCAACGCGGACAGCCTGACCGTGGTGATGTTCCATCGTACCCTGAGCCCGGAGGATCCGCGCTGGCGGACCTGCGATCCGGATTACACGCTGGCGACCCGCTGGCTGGCCGATTCGCTGGCTTTTTTCCGCCGGCATTATCACGTGGTGTCGCTGGATCAGGTGCTGGCCTCGCGTCGCGCGGGCGCGCCGTTGCCACCCCGCGCATTGCTGATCACGTTCGACGACGGTTGGGCCGACAACGCCGACTACGCACTGCCCGAGCTGCGCAAGGCGGGCCTGCCGGCGTTGATGTTCGTGGTGTCCGACGCGGTCGGCACCCGCCAGCCGTTCTTCCAGGAACGCCTGATCGCGGCATTGCGCCGCGGCGCGTTGAAGCTGGCCGATCTGGGCGAGGCGATGCGGCCGCACCTGGCCGAACCGTGGCGGCCCCGCGATGAATCCCTTGGGGAGTTGCGCGAAGCGATCGCGCGGCTGGAACGCATGCCGGCCGAACACCGCGATGCGGTGCTGGCGCCGTTCATGGCCGCGCTGGACGATGGCCAGCGGCACATGGTGACCCCCGATGAGCTGCGGCATCTGGCCGCCGGTGGCGTGGCGCTGGGTCTGCATGGCAAGACCCACACGCCGATGAAGCATGCGGCGGATCTGGATGCGGAACTGTCCGGCGCGCGCGCCGCACTGGCGCAGCACCTGGGCCAGTCCGGGCCGAATGCCGAATCGATGTCGTTTCCGCATGGTTCCTTCGACGACGCGATCGCGCAGCGTGCGCGCGGCGCCGGCTACGAACTGATCTTCACCAGCGTGCCGGTGCTCAACCCGGTCGGGACCGGCGTGGGCTGGCTGCTGGGACGCACCGGTTTCGAGACCGATGCGGTGGTCGATGCGCACGGGCGTTTCCGTCCCGACTGGCTGGCGCTTTACCTGTTCCGCAAACCGGCGCAGCGGCTGGCCTGAGGCCACGCCGCCACGCTCATTCGTCTTCATCCGCCGAGGTCAGGAACCAGATCGGTTCGGTGCCGTTGGCGAGATTCCAGCGCACGAACACCGGCCGCCGGCCGCGTTCGCTGAAGCCGGTTTCGCGCCAGGCCTGCAACTGGCATTCCGGGCCGGTGATTTCCACCGACACCGAGCCATGACCCGCCGCGCGCGCGGCGGAGAGCAGGGCCAGCACGTAAGCCTGCGGAAGTCCGTGCGCGCCGTTGTCGGACCAGAAATCACGCACGTGCAGGGCACTGTCCTCCACCTGCACCGCGAACCAGGCTTTGAGTTCGCCACTGTTCCGGGCGGTGATCCAGAGATAGCGGGTGGTCGCCAGCGGCGAATCGTCGAAGCGCCATTTCGCATGCAGGTAGTCGCGCACGGCGAGCACGCCGTCGCCCTGGGACGACGCGTTCCAGAGGGCGTCCATGCGCGCATCGGCGCGGTTGCCCCATTCGGCGCGCAGGCGCGGGCCGTGCCAGCGGCGCCAGCCGTCGCGGACGGCCACCGCCATGTCGAGCAACCAGCCCGCGGGGGTGGCCAGCCACGCCACGGGCAGGCGCGTGCGCAGATAGCGGGCATGGCGCAGCACGCGCGCGTAGCGCACGAGGTCGGTCGGATGCTGGTAGCCCATGCGCTTGAACACCGCCGCGGCTTTCGGATTGGGAAATCCGTACAGCACGTCCACCTGTTCCCGGCCGGTGTCAATCAGTCCTTGCTGCAGCATCAGCGCCGGACCCAGCGAACGATGCTCGGGCAGTACCGCCAGATCCACCAGCACGCCGGCGCCCAGGTCACGGCCGCGATGGCGCATCCGGCGGCGGCCGGCGCAGGCGGTGCCGACCCATTGCCCGCTATGGGTCTCCTGCAGGAGTTGCAGTAGCGGTGGACCGTGCGGGCCGCCGAGGTAGAACCAGTCGTACTTGGCGGCGATGCGATCGGTGCGGCCCAGATTGCCCCACCAGATCGACAGCACGGTGTCCCGGTCGCGCAGGGGATCACCCGTGCGGACGAGATACTGGGGGGAGGGCGGTGCCTGGTTCACGGATCAGTCCAGCTCGGGTACGTCGCCGGCCAGCACGGGCGGCATGTGCAGGTAGCGGGTGGTGCGGCGCTTGTTGCGGATGTCCTCGTAGACGGCCTCGGCCTGCGCCGGGCTCAGGCCCAGCGCGGTCGCCAGTTCGCTGGCCGGGCGATCGTGGTTGAGCGCCCACAGCGCGAGATCCATCTGCTGGTAGGGGAGGGCGAAGTAGAACTCGTCCTGGCCCTGGCTGAGGCTGTAGGTGTCGGTGGTGGGGATGGCCGCGCACACGCGCTCGGGCAGGCCCAGGTGGCGCGCCATCCCGTACACCTGCGATTTGTACAGGTGGGCGATGGGCTTCACGTCGGCGGAGCCGTCGCCGTTCTTGACGAAGAAACCCTGGTCGTACTCGACCCGGTTGGGCGTGCCGACCACGCCGTAGTTGAGGCGATCGGCGTGGAAGTATTCCAGGGTCTTGCGGATGCGCTGCTTGAAGTTGGTCGCCGCCACGATGGTCAGGTAGTCGGCCAGGGCCAGCTCGCGCTCGTGGCGCTGGCCGTCCGGCGATTCGGCGATCAGGCGGAAGCGGTTGATGCGCCCCTCGGTGCCGCCGTCGATGACGATCTTGAACTTCCAGCCCTCGCCGTACTCGGGCAGGGTGTTGCGCACCGCCTGGTCGCGCGCGCGGTAGCAGCCGATGGCGTCGAGCGCGGGCGCGATGTCGACCGTTTCGGTGCGCACGCCCAGGTGTTCGGCCAGCAGGCGTGCGCGCGCCGCGCTGTCGTCGGAGGAATCGCGTTCCGGCAGGATCAGGGTGAACACGCGATCCGGCCCGAGCGCGCGCACGGCCAGCGCGGCGCTGACCGAACTGTCGATGCCGCCGGAGATGGCGACGACCAGGCCGCGCCGGTGCAGCTGCCGCGCGGTGATTTCGCGCAGGCGCGCGGCGATGCGGTCGGCTTCCTGTTCGTAGTCGATATCGAGGGCGTGGCGGTCGAGGCTGCTCATGGCGTTGCGGTCTGCTCCATCAGTTGGAAGCGTCGCACCTTGCCCGAAGCGGTCCGGGGCAGGGTGTCGACGAAGGTGATTTGGCGGGGAATCTTGTAGGGGGCGAGGCGGGCGCGGCAGTGCGCCTTGATGCGATCCTCGGCGCGGGGCGGCAGTTCGCCGGCGGCGACGACGAAGGCGCGGATGACCTGGCCCATCACTTCGTCATCGACGCCCACCACCGCCACTTCGCGGACGACGGGCAGTTCGGCGATGACTTCCTCCACGTCGGTGGGATGCACGCGGTGGGCGCCGGTCTTGATCATGTCGCTGCGGCGGCCCTGCAGGAACAGGAAGCCATCCGTGTCCAGGTGGCCGAGATCGCCGGTATGCAGCCAGCCGTCGCGCAGCGCCTGCGCGGTGGCCTCGGGATTGTTCCAGTAGCCGGCCATCACGTTCGGGCCGCGCACGCAGACTTCGCCGCTTTCGCCCGGCATGGCGGCGGTGCCGTCCTCGCGGCGGATCCGCCACTGCACGCCGGCCACCGGCACGCCGACCGAACCGAGCTTGTCATCCAGTTGTTCCGGCGGCAGCCAGCTGATCCGCGACGTGGCCTCGGTCTGCCCGTACATCACGAACAGGCGCGGCGCGGGCAGCAACTCGCGCAGGCGCCGGGTCAGCGCGGGGGACATCGCGCCGCCGGCCTGGGTGAGGTAGCGCAGCGAGGCCAGCGGGCGTTCGCGTTGGGCCAGTGGTTCCAGCAGCAGGGCGAAGGTGGAAGGCACGCCGGAAAAGCCGGTGGCCCCGGCCTGTTCGATCGCATCCAGCACCAGGTGCGGGAACATCAGGCCCGGACCGAGCACCACGCAGCCGCCGCTGATGAGATGGGTATGCAGCACCGACGCGCCGTAGGCGTAGTAGAGCGGCAGGACGCTGAGCACGCGGTCCGACGCATCCAGCCGCAGGTAGTCCACGATCGCCTGCGCGTTGGCCAGCAGGTTGGCATGGGTGAGCATCACGCCCTTGGGGGCGCCGGTGGTGCCGGAGGTGTACAGGATCACCGCCAGATCGGACGCCTCCGGCAGCAGTGCGGCCGGCAGGGATTCGGCGACGTCGTCGGTCAGCGCCTGCCCGTCCTCGAGCACGGTGCGGGCCGGCGCGGAGGGCAACTGCGCCACCGCGTCGGCGGCGTCGCGATGGGCGCTTTCGTACACCACGTGACGGGCGGCGCAATGCTGCAACCAGGGCAGGAAATCGCGCAGGCGCGCCTGTGCATTCAATGGAACGACCACACCGCCGGCCAGCCAGGTGCCATAGCAGGCGACGGCGGCCTCGATGCGGTTGGGCAGGATGATCGCGACCCGGTCCCCCGTCTGCAGGCCGCCGTCGCGCAGGCGCGCGGCAAAGCGCCGCGCCTGCCGCCAGAAGCCGGCGTAGTCGATCCGGCGTTCGCCGTCGATCAGGGCGAGGCGGGCGGGCGCATCGCGTGTGACGCGTTCGACCCGGGTGCAGAGGGTTTCCATCGGAGCGGGATCAGCCGGCCCGCTTGCGGGTGACGAAATCGTCGACTGTCTGGATGGTGTCGAAATTGGCGGGTGTCATTTCCTCCGGCACGATCTGCAGCTTGAACTGATCCTCGAGAAAGAAGATCAGTTCGTGGATGCCGGTCGAGTCGATGATGCCGCCGCGGATGAGCGAGTCCTGGTCCCCGATGGCGGAGGGATCCTCGGAGAACAGGAAGTTCTCCAGGATGAACTGCTTGATCTGTTGCTTCTGCTGCATGGGGATCCCCTGTGGCTGTTTCGCTTGCTGTCATTGAAAACGCAAGCCCGGTGGGCATCCGGCCAGTCCGTACGGCGGCGTTGGCGGGGCGGGTGGCGGTGTTACCATCGCGCCCGTCGTCACACCGGGGAAGCCCACGATGCGTCGTCTGTCACTGGTCCTGCTGCTGGGATTGGCGGCCTGCCGCCAGGACGCGCCGGCGCCCGCCGCGCAGCCGCACGTGGTCCGCGATGCGGCGCCGATGCGATACGCCTCCGAGAAGGGCGCTTACGCCGTGACCGAACTGGTGACCGGACTGGAACACCCGTGGGCGCTGGCATTCCTGCCCGACGGCGGCCTGCTGGTGACCGAGCGCCCGGGCCGCCTGCGCCGGATTGGCGCGGATGGGCAGGTGTCGCCCCCCATCTCCGGATTGCCCGACATCTTCGTCGATGGCCAGGCCGGCCTGCTGGACGTGGCGCTGTCGCCGCAGTTCGCCCGCGACAAATGGGTGTATCTGGCATTCGCCGAACCCACCTTCCGCGGCAACAAGGCCGGTACCGCGGTGGCGCGCGGGCGACTGGAGGGTGACGCGCTGAAAGACGTGGAAGTGGTGTACCGGCAGGAGCCCAGACTCTCGCACGGCACCCATGTCGGCGCGCGGCTGGTGTTCGACGATGCGGGCCGTCTGTTCGTCACCCAGGGCGACAACCGGGTGGCCGCCGCCGCCGCGCAGGAACTGGACAAACTGCAGGGCAAGCTGGTCCGGATCTGGCCGGACGGGCGGATTCCGGACGACAACCCGTTCGTGGGCAAGGCCGGCGCGCGGCCGGAAATCTGGTCCTACGGCCATCGCAACATGCAAGGCGCGGCGCTGCATCCGGTCACCCGCGCACTGTGGACCAGCGAGCACGGCCCGCAGGGCGGGGACGAGGTCAACCTGCCGCGACCGGGCGCCAACTACGGCTGGCCGCTGGCCACCCATGGCATCGACTACAGCGGCAAGCCGGTGGAGGGCGCTCGCGGACGCAGCGTGCCGGGCATGGAGGATCCGCATTACGTGTGGGAGAAATCCCCGGCGGTGAGCGGGATGGCGTTCTACACCGGCGGACTGTTCCCGCAATGGCAGGGCAATCTGTTCCTGGGCGCGCTGGCGGCCAAGCAGCTGATCCGGCTGGAACTGGACGGCGACAAGGTGGTGCACGAGGAACGGCTGCTGGGCGAGCGCGGCCAGCGCATCCGCGACGTGCGCCAGGGACCGGACGGCGCGTTGTACGTGCTGGTGGATGCGCCGGACGGCAAGCTGTTGCGGATTGCGCCGCCGGCGGATGCCGTGGGCGCGCCGGGCGGCTAGACCGCGGCGGCCACCGCGTGCGCCATCGGCGTGGCGGGTTTGCGCGCGATGAAATCCACGCTGGTGATGCACAGTTGTTCCGGGGGGATGCCTTCGAACTGCGGATGCACCGGTGTGGCCGCCAGCTGGCGCAGGCGTTCCGGGCGCGCGTTCGAGGTGTCCAGCACGATGGCGAATCCGCAGTCGCGGGCGTCATCGACGAATCGGTGCGCGCGCAGGCGGTTCTGGTAGAGGAAGGCGTTGTTCCAGCGCTGCCACTGCCGATCCGAATAGCGCAGGTAGTGCAATTGGTGGATCTCGCGATCCACGTAGGCATAGTGGTCGCCGCAGTTGACCGAATGGAACATGATGCCGCCCGGCGCCAGGATCCGCATCGCTTCGCGGTACATCGCGCCGATGACCTCCGGTGGCACGTGTTCCAGCACGCTGTTGGAGAACACCACGTCGACCTCGTCATCGCCCAGCGTGGTGCGGGTGGCGTCGGCCGGGGCGCGGTACTGGACCACGCCGCCGGTGGCCGCTTCCAGCGAGTCGCCCGCCAGCAGACGGTTGCGCAGGCGCAGGTAGCGTTCGCGCACCGCATGCGGCTCGGCGCCGCCGGCTTCGGCGATGCGCGGCAGGAATTTCTCCAGGGTCGCCACGCAACGTTCGGTCAGGTCGCGGCGCAGGTGGGTATTCAGATCGTAGGTGGTGACCCGCGCCGCGCCGGCCAGGTAGCAGGCGAACGGGAACGTGGGATACCAGCCGGTGCCGATTTCGAAACCGCGCATGCCGGCGAAGGGATGGCCGGCATCGCGCAGGTGGCCCGCCATGATTGCCCAGTCGTCGATCTTCACCGACAGCTCGCGCTCGAAATCCTGCAGCCCGCCGAACTGGCGCTGCAGGTGGAAATGCAGGGTATGGCCGCCGGGCAGGTACCCCAGCACTTTCTGGACCATTCCTTTGACTCGCCAGTGCATGTCGGCTCCGTGATGGGGTGGGTGCGCTCAGGCCGCCGGAACGGCCAGCGGCGCGTCGGCGGCGTGCTGGACCGCGGGGGCGGTGTGCGCTTCGTTGAGCTGGCGGTGCACCAGCATGGTCGAGAGGATGCCGACGAACGCCTGGTTGTCGGCGAACCCGGTGGCGCGGCCCTGCCGGCATTTCTCCACCAACCGCGAGACCGCCTGCGGTTCGAAGTAGCCGGCATCGCGGACGGAAGCCGGCGCCAGCAGTTCGGCCACGTAGTCCAGCGGCTTTCCGTCGAAGAAGAAACTCTGGCTGTCCGGCGCGCGGTAGGGCTGCTTGGTCCGCTGCACGATGTCGGCCGGCAGCAGATCCGCCAGCGCGCGGCGCAGCAGGTACTTTTCGGTCATGCCGCGGATCTTGAAACTGGGCGGCAACCGGTTGGCGAATTCGATGACCCGGTGATCCAGGTAGGGGAAGCGCCCTTCGATGGAATTGGCCATCGCCACCCGATCGCCCTGCGAGGACAGCAGGTAGCCGGCGAGCAGCGACTTGGCTTCGACGTACTGATCGCGTGCCAGCGGACTCCAGTCCATGATGCCCGGCGGCAGGGTCTGCTCGTAGGCGTCGAGGGGATCCCAGCTGGAGGCGGCCACCCGCAGATCCGGCGACAGGAATCCGAGCGCGCGCTGCGAGGTGGTCCAGCGCGGGACATGCGCGAACACCGGCCGTTGCAGGTGTTCCATGCCCTGGCCGAAGAACGACTGGGCGAAGCCCGGATGACTGACCGGCGAGTTGCGCAGGTAACCGTACAGGCGCTCCAGCAGGCGCGGACGCAGGTGCGAATCCGGTTGGCGCGCCCAGAACCGGCGCACCTTGGCTTCCTTGAACAGATCGTAGCCGCCGAACACCTCGTCGGCGCCTTCGCCGGTGAGCACCACTTTGTAGCCATGTTCGCGCACGCTGCCGGCCAGCAGCATCAGCGGCACCGGCGCGGTGCGCAGCACCGGGGTCTCGGTATGGCGGATCAGGCGCGGGAACGCTTCGCCGATGTCGCGGCGGGTGCAGCGCAGGGTGGTGTGGTCGGTGCCCAGGTGGCGGACCATCGCCTGCTGGTGTTCGCTCTCGTCGAATTCACCGTCCTCGAACGCGACCGAGAAGGTGCGGACCGGGGTGTCGGTGAATCCCTTGATCAGCGCGACGATGCCGGAGGAATCCAGGCCGCCGCTGAGGTACGCGCCGACCGGTACGTCGGCGCGCAATTGCAGGCGCACGGCGTCGACCAGCAGCGTGCGCAGTTCGTCGGTGGCCTGTTCCACCGTCAGCGGATAACGCGACGGCGAGGTCTCGGCGGCGTCCGGGAAGGTCCAGTTCCAGTACGGACGCAGGTGCTGGCTGCCGTCGGCCTCGATGCTCAGCAGGCAGCCCGGCGGCAGGCTCTGCACGCCTTCGTACAGGGTGTCGGGATCCACCGGCGCCCAGTAGGTCAGGGTCTGCATCAGCGCGCGCGGGTTGAGCTGCGCGCATTCGGGCAGCACCGCGAGCAGCGATTTCACTTCCGAGGCGAACCAGACCCGGCCGTGGCGGTGGGCGTGGTACAGCGGGCGGATGCCGGCGCGATCCCGCGCCAGCACCAGCCGTCGGCGCTCGCCGTCCCACAGCGCGATCGCGAACTGGCCGTTGAGGTGCTGGACGAAGTCGTCGCCGTAGCGATCGTACAGATGCACGATCACTTCGGTGTCGGAGTGGGTGTAGAAACGGTGGCCGCGCGCTTCCAGATCCCGGCGCAGCTCCACGTAGTTGAAGATCTCGCCGTTGAACACCGTCCACGCCGTGCGGCGCTCGTTATGGATCGGTTGGTCGCCGGTGGCGAGATCGATGATCGACAGCCGCGCGTGCGCCAGCGCCGCGCCGGGTTCGGCGTGGAAGCCGAAACCGTCCGGGCCGCGATGGGCGAGCGGATGGATCATCCGTTCGAGCGTCGTGCGCGCGCCATCCGGGGTGACGTCCGCGCCGCTGAAGCCTGCGATTCCGCACATGGTCGGGTCTCCTTCGCAGGCCGGTCAGGTGGAGCCGGCGGCGTACAGCGCACGCTCGCCCCGGGCTTCGGCCAGCACTTCCTCGCAGGCCAGCAGGGTGTCCTGGGCGACCTGGCGCCAGTCGCGCGAGAAGCGGCGGGCCAGGGCGGCCTCGTCCCAGTCGCGTTCCAGCGCCTGGCGCAGGCCGTCGGCCAGCGCCGCGGGATCGCGCGCCGGGACCAGCACGCCGCTGGCCGCGTCGACCACTTCGGGAATGCCGCCGACCGGGGTGGCGACGACCGGTCGGCCGCAGGCCAGCGCCTCGACCAGCACGTTGGGATGGCCTTCGGAGTAGCTGGGCAGGGTGACCAGGTCCGAGGCGCACATCCAGCGCGCGACCTCCGCCGGCGGACGGGTGCCGGCGAAACGCACCGGCAGGTCGCCGGCGGCGGCCAGCGCCGCCAGTTCCGCGTGCATCGGGCCTTCGCCGACCAGCACCAGTTGCAGGCGCGGGCGCGTGCTCCGCAGCTCGCCGGCGGCGACCAGCAGTTCGCGCAGGCCCTTTTCCGGGACCAGCCGGCCCACGTAGGTGACCACTTCCGTGTCCGCGGGCAGATCCAGGGCCTGGCGCGCTTCGGCGCGGTCGGCCGGGTGGAAGATGGAGGCGTCGCAGCCGTTGGGAATGGCGCGGATGCGGTCAGGGTGGGCGCCGTAGTCGCGTTCGGCGACCCGGCCCAGATCCTCGCTGACCACCAGCAGGCGGCGGGCGGCGTGCAGGACCGGGCGGGTCAGGCGGCGGCTGATGGTGTCGCGCACGCGCAGATCCGAGCCGCGCGCGCCGACCACCAATGGCGCGCCGATCCGGCGTGCGGCCAGCATCGCGCCGTAGGCGTCCGGGTACAGCCAGTAGGACAGCACCAGATCCGGGGCGAAGGCGCGCATGGGCGCGGCGATGGCGCGCGCGCACAGGCGGCCGTTGAACGGCCGGCTGACGGCGGGCAGGGCGGGGTAGCGCACGTACTCCACGTCGCATCCGGGCACGCTGTGGTGCTCGTCCGAGGCCCGGTACAGATAGCTGCGCGGCTGCGCCCAGCGCGGATAGGTGGCGACCGGGCTGAGCACCCGCACCTGCGCCAGCCGGGAAAGCTCGCGCACGGTCTGGTAGATCGGGCGACCGCGGTGGGGCTCGCCGGCAATCGGGAACTGCGAAGTGACGATCAGCAGCCGCATGTCGCCCCGCCTTGGCCGGGTGCCGGGAACTGGCCTGTTGCGGGACTCGCTAGCGTTATATCGACCATGCAGTGAACCGGTTCCGGGAGTTGAAGTGGTCCGCGAAAATTCGCCTTCCGTGCGCGTGGTGGAGCTGGATGCCCTGCGGGGCATCGCCGCCGTGGCCGTGATGGCTTACCACTACACAACGCGGTACACGGAGCAGATAGGCCATGCGGGGGGCATGCCGCTGGACCTGCTGGCGGGCAAGTACGGGGTGCAGTTGTTCTTCCTGATCAGCGGCTTCGTCATCTTCATGACCCTGGAGCGGACCCGGAACGCGATGGACTTCGTGGTCTCGCGCTTCTCCCGGCTGTTCCCCGGCTACTGGTCGGCGCTGGCGATCACCAGCCTGGTGGTCTATTCGATCGGCCTGCCGTTGCAGCAGCTTCCCCTGCACGACTGGGCGCTGAACCTGACGATGGTGCAGGAGTTCCTCGGCGGCGAGCACCTGGACGGTTCCTACTGGACCCTGCAGATCGAGCTGTTCTTCTACGCGCAGATGCTGCTCTGGTACATGCTGGGGCTGTTGAAGCGGATCCACTGGATCATCGCCGGCTGGCTGGTCCTGGTCGCCATCGAGGGCGTGTGCGAGAAGCACGGCTGGCATTTTTCCTACGTGCTGCGCGAGCTGCTGATCCTGCGGTTCATCCCGTTCTTCGCGATGGGCATCCTGTTCTACCGGATCCGCCAGCATCCCGGCGAATGGCCGTTGAACGCGGCGATGATCGCGTTGTGCCTGTTCGCGATCGGCATCGGCGAACGGCCGGTGTTCCTGCTGGTGGGCACGATCTGCTGCGCGATCTTCATCGCCTTCACCCTGGGCTGGCTGCGTTTCCTCAACGTGCGCTTCTTCGCCTGGCTGGGGACGCTGTCCTATTCGCTGTACCTGATCCACCAGGCCATCGGCTTCGCGGTGATCTACCGGCTGGAGCAGCTGGGCGTGCCGAGCCTGGCCGCCTGCGGCGCGGCGGTGGCGGTGGCGTTCGGCCTGGCCATGCTGCTGAGCTACGGCGTGGAGAGGCCGGCGATGCGCTGGATCCGCTCGGAGTGGAAGCGGCGCGGCATGCGCCTGGAGACCGCGTGAGCACGTACGATGGCGCCCACGCGCGGCGGGACGGGGAGCGGGTTTGAAGGACAGGCACAAGATCATTTCCGCCGCGGCGTGGAGCATCGGCGCGGGCCTGGCCGGGCGTGCGGTGGGGTTGCTGGGCACCCTGTTGATCGCCCGCCACCTGAGCCCGGACATCGTGGCCGAGGTGACGGTGGCCACGATCATCGCGCTGACCGGCAACTGGATCGGCGCCTGGGGCTGCGGCCAGTACGTGATGGTGCGTGGCGGCGAGGGGCGCGAGGCGATTTTCACCGCCAGCGTGTTCTACCTGCTGGCCGGTTCGCTGGTGATCGCGGCCACCTGGTGGGCGACGCCGTGGCTGGCCGGCTGGTTGCAGGCGCCGAACCTGGCGGCCTATCTGCCGGGCGCCCTGCTGGGCATCGGCATCCGCCGTCTGGGCGCGATACCGGACAAGCTGCTGGCGCGCGAACTGCGGTTCGGGCGCATCGCGATGGCCACCGCGATGGGCGACGTCGCCTACGCCACCGTCGCCGTGACCCTGGTGAGCACGACCGATCTGGGCGGCCGCGCGATGATCCTGGGCTTCATCGCCCAGTCCTGCGTGATCGCCGGGGTGACCATCACCGGCACCGGCTGGCGCAGCTGGCTGGCGCCGGCCCGGCTGCGCTGGGCGCGGGTGCGCGACATCATCCGTTTCGGCGCGCCGATCACCGGTGAAATCACCCTGGCCGAAGGCGGGCGCTACTGGGACAAGCCGCTGATGCTGCGGCTGGTCGGCGCGCATGACGCCGGCGCCTACGGCATGGCCTTCAACCTGGCGCAGTTGCCGGCGGTCTACGTCGGCGGCCATATCGGCACGGTGATGGTGCCGGCGATCGTGCGCGCGGAGCCGGCGGCGCGCGCGCCGCTGATCGTCAACGCGCTGGTGGTCGCGGCGGTGCTGCTGTGCCCGATGGCGGCGGGCCTGGCCATGGTCGCGCCGACCCTGGTCGCCGCATTGCTGCCGCCGACCTGGGCGCTGGTCGCGCCGCTGCTGGGCATACTGGCTTTCATGCTCCTGCTGGGACCGGGCAGCTACATCCTGTCCTCGTTCCTGACCTCGCTCGGGCGCAACGCGGTCCTGATGTGGATTGAAGTCGCGACGATGGTGGTGCTGTTGGCCGCGTTCGCCGTGCTGGCCCGTTGGGGAGTGATGGCGGCGGCCTTCGCGGTCGGCGTGGCGATGCTGGTGCAGTGGGTGCTGACGGTCCAGGCCTGTCATCGCGACGGCGTGCGGCTGGGGCGCCTGTGGTCGCCGCTGTCGCGGGTCGCGCTGGCCTGTGCGGTGATGGTGCTGGCGGTATGGGGATTGCGGGCGCTGATCGCCGGCCAGGTGCCGGCGGCGGCGCAGTTGGTGCTGGAAGTGGCGACCGGCGTGCTGGTCTATCCGGTGGCGCTGGGGATATGCGGGGGCGGCCTGCTGGGGAACCTGTTGCAGTCGGCGGGCCTGGGACGGCTGCCGCTGCTGGGGCGCTGGCTGCGCGGGTGAGGGTGGGAACCGTGCGGGGCGATCGCCTCGTGCGTACGGAATCGTGGCTTCCATGGGAGCCGAAGGGGAAGGAAGGGGATGTTCGATTTCAATGCCATCGTGCTGTTGCGACGCGAGGCCGGCAGCCCGGGCGACAATCCGCTGGCGCCGGAGCAGCAGTTCGTCGAGCTGAAGCTGGGAGACGAGGCGCGGCTGTCGAAGGTTTACCGGCAGCAGGGCCGCACCGGCGATCCGGCGCGCCTGCGCCTGCGCTTCGAGCGCGGTTTCCGGTGCTTCGCGATCGAAGAGGGCGATGAAGTCATCGCCTGGTTCTGGGCGCTGCACGGGGTGCCGCGCTACTTCGACGAGATGGGCTGGCTGTTCCCGCTGGACAAGACCCAGGTCTGGCTGCGCGATGCCTATGTCGTGCCGCGCCGGCGCGGCCGCCGGTTGCTGCTGGCGATGATGGCGATTGGCAGCACGGTGGAGGCGGCGCCGCTGGAGTACCTGTCCGATGTCAGCTACATCAACCGGCCTTCGCTGCGCGCGCACCGGACGATGGGTTTCAAGCCGTTCGCCACCGTGCGCAGCCTGATGCTGGGGGGACGCCTGCTGTGGCGGAGCCCGCCGCCGACGTTGCTGCCGGCGCCCACCGCGCTGCATCCGCACAAGCGCCTGCTGTGGTTGAGCGCCGAGGAACGCGCCTGGCACCGCACCCAGATCGCCTGAGGCGCGGCGCCGGGGCGGCGATGCGTTTCAGTCGTCGTGACCGAGCCGGTAGGCCAGCGGCCGCAGTGCGCGCGCCGCCGACAGCCAGCGGTTGGCCGCGGTTCCGGCCGCGAGCACGCCGGACACCATGACCTGGTGATCCGGCAGCAGTTCGGCCAGGTAGGAACTCTCCTGTGCCTGGCTGTCGAACTGGCGCAGTTGCGGCCAGCGCGCGCTCATCGCCTCGAACAGTTGCCATTCGTTGATCCGGCCCGGACTGGCCTGGCGGTATTCGGGATCCCAGCCGGTCTTGAACCCGCTGAGCACCTGGCCCGACATCAGGTTGCTGGTCGAGGCGATCACCTTTCCCGCGCACAGCGTTTCGACGAACACCAGCGTGCCGGTCGGCGCCAGCCGCGCCGCCATGTCCAGGAAGAATCCGCGCTGGGCCGGACTGGCATGCAGCGAGCTGCCGGCATCACCCTTCCAGCCGGCGTGTTCGAGCGCGATATGGCGCTCGGCCGCGGCCTGGTCGGCATCGCCACCCTGCAGGATGCGGGTGGCGACTTCGCCCTGATCCTGCAGGCGGCGCAGGCGCCGGCGCAGATCCTTGAGCACCGAACCGCGCATGCGCGCGGTGGTGGAGACACCGGACCGGGTGCGCAGCACCGGCCGCTGGAAGCGCCGGGTTTCGTGCCATTGCAGGCGGGGATCGCGGGTGGCCCACAGCGCGGCCGACAGCGGGCATTCCGCCACCAGGTTGTGCAGCAGCAGCACCGGCGCCGGCGAGCGTGGCCGCGCCATCAGATCGATCACCGCCGCGGCCACCGTCTCGGCGGCGCCGGGCGCGTGCAGCAGGCCGGACTGGAACGCGTGCGCGTGCCGATAGCCGCGCCAATGCGGCAGCGGCACGAACAGGTTGGGGCGCCGGTGTTCCAGGCAGGCCAGGCCAATCAGATCGCCACCGCCGTCGCGCACGCGCAGCAGCGAAGGCGGCGCCTGCGGCGTCAGCCAGCGCGCCGCCGCCTGCACGAAGCCCGGCATCAGGAACGGATTGGACGCCGCGCTGGCGTGGGCCAGGGCGTCCCATTCCGCGAAGTCCGCGGCTTCCAGGTGTTTCCAGTGATCGAGGGTGACCGTCGCGGTCATGCCGGCACGGTTCCGTGCTTGCGGCCGCGCAGCGCGTCCATCACGCGCGAGCGCAGACCCACGCGATCCACCGACAGCCAGGCCATGCGGCCTTCGGCCATCGCCAGCACGCGCTTGTAGTCCATGTCGCCCGCCATCAGTTCATAGCGGCGATGGCCATCCTGGATGGCATGCTGCACCGCCTCGGTCAACAGCAACAGGCCCGGGCTGCCGCAGTCGCCGATGCGCGGATAGTCGATGCCGGCCTGATAGAAGCAGACCACGCCGCGCGAAATCAGGTGATAGAGATAACCCGCCACGTGCCCGCCCGCCTCGAAGCGCAGCAACTGCGCGCCATGGCCCGGCTCGGAGTCGGCGATCAGCCGGCGATGGAAGGCGATGATGCGCGGATCGGCGAACGCGCCCTGTTCGCCGGCTTCGGCGGTCCAGTGCGCCTGGTGCAGCGAGATCAGGCCATCGAAGAATGCCAGGCGCTGTTCCGGCGTGGTGGCCACCTCGACTTTCAGTTCGCCCCAGCGTTCGCCGAGCTTGCGCGCGGTGCGCCGCACCCGTGCGCGGGTGTTGCGTCCCAGCACGCTCGACAGGTACAGGCCGTGATCCTCGCGCAGGCCGGTCAGGTCGATGTAGGGCGTGGGCCGCTTGAACATGCGCAGGCGCAGGTTGGGCGCGCGCAGCTGATCCAGCGGGATGCGATCGACTTCGATGCCGGGCAGGAACAGGGTGAGCCAGTGACGCTCGTGGCGATGCAGGTGATCCACGAACGCCACCAGGGTCTCGCTCTCCAGGCCGGCCTCGCTGAGCAGGCCGTTGAACTCGATGGTCAGGCTGTCGAGCACGCGGTCGCCCACCTGGTGCAGGCGCAGATGGGTGGGGCCCAGGCCGAGGAAACGCCGGCGCGCGGTGACGATGCCGAGGCCGACCAGGCGCTTGTTGAGATAGACCGAAGCCAGGCGCGCGTTGCGGCGCGGGCAGATCATCTGCAGCCAGGTGCCGATCCAGAGCCAGCTGAGGAAGACGCTGCACTGCGAGCGGCTTTCCAGTTCCTCCCAGCGTTGGCGCAGGAGATCCAGATCCGGCAGCGGTTCCAGGCGGACTTCGAACGAGCGGGTGGCGGGCGAGAGCATCGGAGGTTTCTCGTATCCGTGGAGTGCGATCACAATGACCCCGCGCGACCGCGCGGGATCAGGGTGGAGGATGCAAGAGTCGTGCCACGCGGACGCGCGGCACGGACGGCAATGGCGTGGAAGGCGACATGATCAGCCGAACGTCGCATCCAGCCCCTGCTCCACACCCACGCGCGGCGTCCAGCCGAGCTGTTCGCGCGCGGCGCTGGTGTCGAAGTTGGCGAGCGGACGCAGCGAGCGCACGCGGTAGCGGGTCAGCGGTACCTCGCGCTTGAGCAGCTTGCCCAGCAGTTCCACGCCCCAGCCCAGCAGCAGGAACGTCCATGTCGGCACGCGCAGCCGCTTCAGTTCGCCGCCGAGCTTGCGCTGCGCGCGCTGCAGATAGGCTTCCTGGGTGACCGCGGACGTGTCCACGATGTTGAACACCCGGCCCACCGCCTGCGGCGCGTCGGCCGCCTGCACCAGCGCGTCGACCACGTCGTCGATGTAGACCAGCGGCAGCGTCTGCGCGCCGCTGCCCACCGCCACCCAGCGTCCGGCCAGGCCGATGACGCCGTTGGGCGTGACCTTCTCGGCGCCCGGTCCGAAGATCTGGCCCGGACGCAGCATCACCGCGGGCAGGCCATGCCGTTCGACGGCATCGCGCACGTGGCGTTCGGCGTTCAACTTGGTCTGGGTGTAGGCGCCGCGCCATTCCGGATGCGGTTCGTAGGCCGAGGCTTCGGTCATCACCGCGTCCGCGGCGCGGCCGGCGTGATCGAACACGCTCATCGAGCTGACGTAGACCAGACGGCGGCTGCCATGCTTGAGGCAGGCGTCGACGACGTTGCGGGTGCCCCACACGGTGCCGGCCTCGAAATCGCGCGGACCGCCACGCATGGCGGCGCCGACGTGATAGACCACGCCCGCGCCCCTGACCGCGTGATCGACGATGCGCGGATCGCCCAGATCGCCGATCACCGTCTGGATGCCGGGATCCTGCGTGTAGGCGGCGACCGGACGGCGTACCAGCACGCGCACGCTGCGGCCTTCGGCGCGCAGGCGCGCGACCAGCCGGCGGCCGAGGAAACCGGCGGCGCCGGTCACCAGCGCATCGGCGGGCGGCAACTCGGTGTAGCGGCTTTCCAGCAGCGCCAGGCGCTGGCGATCCGGTTCGGCGCACAGCGGTTCCAGCAGGCGGGCGATGCGCAGCGCGTCCTCGCCGGTGAACGGCGGCGCGGCGCCGTCGCGCGCGGCCTGCGCGAACGCCTGCGCGCCGTGCTGGATGCCGGGCGAGGGTTTGAGCATGCCGGTGGCGAAGCGGACCACGTTCCAGGGCACGCGGAACACGTCCTTGAGCGAACTGAAGAACGCGTTGGCGACGATGCCGATGAACTTGGGGCCGGGCAGCACGCGGTGGATGCGGCAGGTCTGCAGGAAGCGATCGATCTCGATGGTGCCGCGGGTGCCGCGCACGAACACGCGGTTCTCCATCGGCCGCGCATTCCAGGACAGCAGCAGCCGGCCCACGCCGCGTTCGGCCTGGATGTGCGCCTGCCATTCGTCGAAATGCAGGTTGGGATCGGTGCCGCGCGACTGGAACGCGACCTCGGCATGGCTGATCCCGCCCAGGAACGCCTCGAGCGTGTACAGGCCATGCACGCCGAGGTCGCGGAACGGGTAGGACCCCTGGGTCACCGAACCGGGCAACGGACCGCCGGCGTACGGCGGATACTCCGAATTGCGGATGATGTCCACCGAGACCACCTCGCCGATGCGGCCATCACGCACCGCCTGCAGCGCGCGCATCAGCACCGGGTCGAACAGATCCGAATGGTTGACGCCGAGCAGGCGGCCGCGTGCCTGCGCGCGCGCGATCATCGTTTCGCAATCGGCCACGCTGTCGGCCATCGGCTTTTCGACCAGCACGTGGCAACCCATGTCCAGCGCGGCCAGGGCGATGGCCGGATGCGAGGAGGGCGGAGTGAGCACATACACCGCCTGCGGCTGCGCGTCGGCCAGTTCCTCCAGGCGAGCGGCCGCGCGGGCCACGCCGAAGCGCTTGGCCAGCGCCTGCGCCGCCGGCAACTGGCTGTCGCAGACGCCGACCACGTCGACGAAATCCAGGCGCTTCAGCGCGGACAGGTGATGGGTGGCGACATAGCCGGCGCCGACGATGGCGACGCGCAGCCGGGTGGAAGTGGAAGCGGGCATGGGGGTATTGAGCATGATCAGGAAAGGGGGCGTTGGCGTTGCAGGGCCTGGGCGACGGTGTCCAGCACGGCGTCCACGCGGCTGTCCCAGGTCTGGTCGGCGACCGCGGCGATGCGCTCGGCGGCGGCCTGTGGCGTGTCTTCGGCGAGCGCGCTTTCCAGCGCGCGCAGGTAGGCGTCGCGATCATGGGCGATACGCACCCAGCGCGAGAACTTCTCGATTTCCGGGTTGTGCACGCTCACCACCGGCTTGCCGGTGGCCAGGTACTCGCGCAGCTTGAGCGGATTGGAGTTGGCCACCTGGCGGTTCATCCGGTACGGAATGATCGCCACGTCGAAGGCCTTGGCCCACTGCGGCAGGCTGGCATAGGGCTGCGCGCCGGGCAGGCGCACGTTGGGCAGCGCGCGCAGTTCGCTCACGTCGGCGGCGGCGTGGCCGACCAGCAGAAAGGTCCACCGCGGGCGCTGCCGCGCCAGCCAGGCGATCAGGTCCAGATCGATCCATTCGTGCAGCGAGCCGATGTAGCCGACCACCGGGCCGGGCAGATCGCGCGCGGCCGCGGGAATCTCGGTACCGGCGTCGCCGGCGCGCCGGAACAGCGCCACGTCCACGCCATGCGGGGAATAGAAAGTCTGCGGATTGAGTTCGCGCTTGCGCTCCAGCAGCGCCGGCGGAGCGACAAACTGCAGATCGGCGGCGCGGCTGAGCGCTTCGTCGCGCTGGCCGATCAGTTCGGCATCCACGCCGGGATGGGCGGCGTAGTCGTCGATGCAGTAGTACACGCACAGCTCTTCGCCCAGACGTCCGGCCAGGAAACCCGGATGCGGAACGGCGAACCAGGAGATGCGCCGCTGGATGCCGACCGCGCGCAATGCGCGGCGCACGGCCCAGCGTCCGAACAGGCGGTTGAACGCGTCGACGCCGGGAATCCGCCGGAACGGCAACTGCGGCACGGTGCAGCGCCAGAATCCCTCGCGGATGCGTTCGGGCCGGCGCAGCGCGGCGCTCAGTTTGCGCCACGCCTTCTTCAGGTCGCGGCCGGAAGCGTTGGGGGCGCGCATGCCGGGGGAATCCACGTACAGCACCGGCATGTGCTCGGCCAGGCGGGTGGCGATGTGGTGGCTGCTGGTGCGGTTTTCCGCGTTCCAGTCATTGCCGAAGTACACCACGCCCAGCCCCTGCAGGGTCGCGTTGGTATCAGGCATCACGCCACCATGCGATCAACCAGGCGGTCCCGCCGTGGTGGATCCAGTCCTTGTGCACGCCGGGGATGGGTTCCACATGCGGGCCGATCCGGCCGCAGGCGGGTGCGAAGAAGGTGACCAGGCCGTTGCGGCCCAGGTGGCGCATGCGCGCCACCGTCGCCGCCGGATCGCTGAGGTAATAGAGCACTTCGCAGGCGGTGACCAGATCGAAGCGGTGGCGCTGCTCGCCCCAGGGCTGATGAAACAGATCCGCGGCGGCGAAATGCGCCCGCGGCAACCGCGCCTGCGCACGCGCCACGGCATGGGGACTGACGTCCAGCCCGTACTGCTCATCGCTCAGGCGGGCCAGGTATTCGGTCTGATGGCCTTCGCCGCAGCCGATTTCGAGCACGCTGCCGACCCGGCCGAACGCCTGCTCGATGACCCGGTTGGTGGCCTCGAAGCGGGTCCGCTCCATGGCCGAATCCATGTTCCAGGGATCTTCCATGCGATAGGCGAGATCCAGCCGCGCATGGTTGTCGCTGCCGCCGACGCCGCGCAGCGCGTACTTCATCCACAGGCGTCGCTGCGCCTTCTTCAGCAGTCCGGCAGTGCCAGCAAACATCTCAATCCCCCTGATCCATCTTCCTTCAGCAGTGCGGCACCTCCGCGGCGGCCGCATGCGCGTTTTCCTCGCTGACCCGCAACGGCCGCAGCGGCGAGCTGTACCAGCCGATGACCTTGCCGCAGCGGAATTCGACCCAGGACGGGCCGTAATCCCAGCGCGCGGCGTGTTCGCCGTCGGGCTCCCCGAGGATGCGCCGGGCCTGCTGATCGTCCATGCCGACGGTGAGCCGGCTGGCGACATCCGGCGCTCCCAGCCCCGGCGAAACCGCATCACCGGGACCCGCGGGATCCAGCGACGGGATCGAGGTCTTCTGCGCACCCCACCAGTACAGCACCAACGCAAGCAGGGCCAACATCAGCAGGTAACGGCGACGGCGGGGGAATCCGGTCACCGGCGCCGGCCCGGCATCGATGTCGACATCGTTGGCGGGTTCGGACTCATGCGTCCACGCGCGCGCCGACGCTGCGAACGCGGGCGTCGCGCCGGGGGGCGGGACATCCACGAACGGAATGGCGTCGTTCGCTTCGTCCTCGGGCACCGGCGTCGGACGCGAGGCGCCGGGCAGGCGGCCGTGCGCGCGATGGAACTCCAGCGCGGCCGCATACATGCGGTTGAGCCGCTGCAGCCGCGCGACATCGGCGGGGTGGCGCTGGTGATCGGGATGCAACTGCATGACCCGGCGCCGGTAGGCATGCTTGAAATGCAGCATGCTGCACTCCGCATCCAGTCCCAGTTCGTTGTACAAAGCAACAAAGTCGGTGTCGTCCGACATGCAGAACACGCCCCTGATGATCCCGCCCACGTTAGCGCAGTGCGTCCGGATTCGCCTGCCAGACGGCAAAGCGGCGCGGATGCGGCCACCGGTTCGGGCGATGGCCGGATTTGCCGGCAATCCACGTATTCAGGGCATCGGGCATGGTTGCCGGATGCGGATGGATGATGGCCAGGGGAGCATCGAAACAGGCAAGGGAACGGGCAGGGCGCAGGCAGCTGCTGGCACGCTGGTGCCACCGTGCCGGCGTATTGCCGCTGTTGGGTCGCATGCGCCTGGGATCCGGCGACGCGGTCAGGGTGCTGGCCTATCACCGGGTGCTGGAATCGGCCGAGCCGGACAATTTCAGTTTCGACACCGACCTCATCAGCGCTTCGGCGGATGCGTTCCGCCAGCAGATGGCCTACCTGAAGCGGCATTTCGTGCCGATGACCTTCGTGCAGGTGCTCGAGCACCTGGACCAGGGGCGGCGGCTTCCCCGCGGCGCGGTGCTGGTGACGTTCGACGACGGTTACGACGACAACTACCGGATCGCCTTCCCGATCCTGCGCGAGCTGGGGATGTCGGCGATGTTCTTCGTGTCCACCGGGCACATCGATTCAGGACGGCCGTACGCCTACGACTGGCTGGTGCACATGGTGTGTTCGACCCCGGCCGGACGCCTGCAGGCGCCGGAACTGGGCGTGGACTGGACGCTGGGCGCGAGCCTGGACGAACGCCGCGTGCAGGCCTCGGAGCTGCTGGACCGGCTCAAGTCGCTGGATGACGAGGGCCAGGGCGCGTTGATCGCGCGGCTGGAAAGCGAGTGGAACCTGCCGCGTGCGGAAGGGCATCCGCATTGCCGGCCGATGACCTGGGACCAGCTGCGCGAGATGCGCGCGGCCGGCATGGAAATCGGCTCGCACGGCGTGGACCACCGGATGCTGGCCAAGCTGCCGCGGGATCGGATGATCGCCGAGGTGCAGGGGTCCAAGCAGGCGCTGGAGCGCGAGCTCGGCGGTCCGGTCGCGGTGTTGTCCTATCCGGTCGGAGGACCGGACGCGTTCGACGGCGACACGGTCGAGGCGGTGCGGGCGGCCGGATTCCGGATGGCCTGCAGCTACGTGGCCGGAACCCGTGCGATCGAGGCCACCACGCTGTATTCGGTGCCGCGCCTGCCGGTGGAACGGCAGATGGATCGGGAATGGTTCGAGGCGATGGTGGCCGTGCCGGAGATGTTCAGCTACACATCAAGGTTGCGCACAGGTTGAACGAGCGGAGCGACAGGGGCTGATGTTCTTTTTCTTGTTGGTGTATCTGGCGCTGGTGATCATCCGGCCCCAGGATTATCCGGCCATTGCCGAGAACCCGGGGCCGCCGTTGCAGTCGATCGCGCTGCTGCTGGCCGCCGGCCTGTGGGTGTTCTCCGCGCGCAAGCAGTTCTCGGCGCCGCAGTACCTGCTGATCCCGTGCTTCCTGTTCGTGGCCATGGTCTCCAAGGTGGTGAACGGCTGGCCGGGCGGCGCGCTGTTCGTGTTCTTCATCTTCGCCCCGGTGCTGCTGGCCTATGTGCTGCTGGCCAACGCCGCCAATACCCGCGAGCGGCTGGAAACGGTGATGGCGGTGCTGACTGTCTGCGCCGGGGTGCTGGCGCTGCACGGCGTGGAACAGGCCACCATCGGCATCGGCTGGACCGGGGTGGAGCTGTCCCAGGGCACCCGTATCCAGTACGTGGGCATCTTCAACGATCCCAACGACCTGGGGCTGCTGTTCGTGATGTGCCTGCCGATGGCGTTCTACCTGAGCGCGCGCGGCGGCCTGATGGGGCTGCGCCGGTTGTTCTGGCTGGTGGTGGCCGGCCTGTTGATCTACGGCTGCTACCTGACCAACTCCCGCGGCACCCTGCTGGCGCTGGTCGCGCTGCTGGGTGTGTACGTGTGGCGCAAGCGCGGCATCTTCACCGCCGGCCTGCTCGGGGTCGGGGCGCTGGCCGGTCTGATGATGCTGCCGTCGCGCCTGCAGGAAATGGAGGTCTCCGAAGCCTCCGCGATGGGACGGGTGGATTCCTGGTACGAAGGCATCCAGATGTTCATCGGCAACCCGGTGTTCGGCATCGGTGCCGGCGGCTACTCGGATCTGCATGAGCTGACCGCGCACAACTCCTTCGTGCTGGTGCTGGCCGAAATGGGCATCATCGGCTTCACCCTGTGGCTGGCCATCGTCGGCTACAGCTTCCGGATGATGCTGGCGCCGCTGCGGCGCGGCGACGACATCATCAACGACGTGCCGCCGGAGGTGTCGGACGAGCAGGCGCTGGCCGACTGGCGCAAGGACCGGGCCCTGACCCTGACCCTGCTGATGTCGCTGAGCGGCTTCATCACCGCCGCGTTCTTCCTCAGCCGCAGCTACGTGATCATCCTGTACCTGCTGATCGCCATCGTGGTCGCCCACTACACCCGCCTGCGCGAGGTCTATCCGAGCCTGCCGGTGTTCAGCCTGGACAAGGACCTGCTGCGCTGGCCGATCTACTCCGTAATCGGCGTTATCGGGCTGTACGTGATGGTCAAGGTCCTCCTGGCAATGGCATGAACAGTCGGTCGCGCACCCTCAGCAACACCCTGTTCTCCTCGGTAGGCACCTATACCGAGTACGTGCTCGGCATGCTCACCTCCATCGTCATCGCCCGGCATCTTGGACCGGACGGTTTCGGCACCTACAGCCTGGTGATCTGGCTGGTCGCGATGGGCGTGGCGATCACCAACTCCGGTACCGCCAGCGCCGCGATCAAGTTCGTCGCCGAGCTGCGCGGCACCGAGCGCACCGAGATGGTGCCCTACCTGCTGGACTACCTGCGGCGGGCCCAGCGGATCTTCCTGCTGGTGGTGCTGCTGGCCGGCGCGGCGGTGTTCATCTTCGGTGGCGACCACATCGCGCCGGGAATGAACCACAAGCTGCTGCTGGGGTTCCTGGTGGTGGCGGTGGCGCTGCGTTCGTCCTACATGTTCAACATCGGCGTCGCCAAAGGCTTCGAGAACTTCCGCGCGACCGCGACGGTGGCGCTGATCTCCACCCCGATCAACCTGTTGCTGGTGCTCCTGGCCTGGCGGCTGGACGCGCCCGTGGAATGGCTGCTGGCGGTGTTCGTCATTTCCAGCTTCGTGTTCTTCGGCATATCGTTCCGCCAGATCGCGCCGCTGGTGCCGGCGCGCCAGCCCGGCGTGCAGTTGCCGGCGCCGTTGCTGGGCCGGGTGCGGCGGCATATGGGCTGGACAGCGCTGACGGTGTCGGTCGGCTTCATGGCCGCCAGCGAAGTGGAAGTGATGTTCCTGAACATGTATGCCGACAGCCATGCCGCCGGCCAGTTCAAGGTCGCCTATCAGCTGGCCATCGGCGCGGCGATGCTGGTGCCGGGCGTGTTCGGCGCGTTGCTGCTGCCGATGATGGCCAACGCGCTGAGCCGCGGGCGCGAGGTCGCCGCGCAGCGCTTCGTCGCCACCACCGGCTACCTGGTGCTGCTGGCGGCGCCGCTGGCGGCGTTCGGCGTGGTGTTCTGCAACGACGTCATCCATCTGCTGTACGGACGCGAGTACTACGCGGCCGGGCCGGTGTTCGCGGTGTGCCTGGTCGCCGCCTGCCTGACCACCATGACCCAGGGCGGGTCCAGTCTGCTGGTCAGCGCCGATCGCCAGCGCAGCATCCTGGTGCTGGTGATCATCTGCGCATTGCTGAAGGTGGTGCTGGACGCGGTGCTGATCGCGCACTTCGCGCTGACGGGGGCGGTGGTCGCGTACATCACCGTGGCCACGCTCAACGCCACGGTCTACATGACCCTGGCCACCCGGGTCAGCCACGCGCATCCGGAATGGGGACGGCTGGCGCGCATCCTGCTGGCCGCCGCGCTGGCGGGCCTGCTGGCCCTGCCGCTGCGCGGGCTGCTGCCGATCGCATCGGTGCTGGCCGGCGGCGCGGTCCTGGTGCTGGCCTACATTCCGTTGACCCTATTGCTCGGCTGCTGGAGCCGGGGCGACATCGAGCACCTTCAGCATCTCCACCAGCGCTTCGCCGCAGGTCGGCCGCGGCTGGGCGCGCGTTTCCTGGCGTGGGCCTACCAGCGTGCGCCGGGGGAGGGCACACCATGAGCCTGTATGCGCCACTGTTCCGGCGGGTGCTGTTCCCGCTGTACGAATCCGGGCTGCGCGGACGCAAGACCCTGCGCTATCTCGACGAATACGAACGCAACCAGTCGCAGGACGAGGAAGCGCTGCGCGCGCTGCAATGGCAGAAGCTCCAGCGCCTGCTGCGTCATTGCTGGGAACAGGTGCCGTTCTACCGGCGGACCTGGGGCGAACTGGGCATCCGCTCGCCCGAGGACATCCGCGGGCTGGACGACTACGCCCGCCTGCCATTGCTGGACAAGCCGACCATCCGCGCCAACTTCGAGGCGCTGGTCGCAGCCAATCAGCGCGCCGGCCTGCTGTACAAGACCACCGGCGGCTCCACCGGCGAGCCGCTGAGATTCGGCTATACCCACGAGAGCTACGAGCGCCGGATGGCGATCATGTGGCGCGGCTACGGCTGGACCGGCGCGCGCCTGGGCCAGCGCACGCTGTACCTGTGGGGCACGCCGGTCGGTGCGCAGAAGCGCAAGGACCGCCTGTACCACGCGGCCTTCAACCGCTACATGCTCAGTGCCTTCGAAATGAGCGACGCGCGGATGGCGGAATATGCCGACGCGTTCGACCGGTTCCGTCCCGAGACCGTGGTGTCCTACGTGGCGCCGATCGTGAAGATGGCCGAGTGGCTGATCGCCAACGGTCGCCGCGTGCACCGGCCCCAGCGGATCCTCGGCGCGGCCGAAACCCTGCACGAAAGCCAGCGCGCGCTGATCGAGCAGGCCTTCGGCTGCCCGGCCTACAACACCTACGGCTGCCGCGAGTTCATGCTGATCGCGGCCGAGTGCGAACATCGCCAGGGCCTGCACGTCAACATCGATCACCTGCACGTGGAACTGGGCGCGGGCGTCGGTGGCGACGTGGCCGGACCGCGCGAGATCATCGTCACCGACCTGCACAACCTGGGCATGCCGCTGCTGCGCTACGTCAACGGCGACCTGGCGACACCGGGGCAGGGACGCTGCAGCTGCGGACGCGCGCTGCCGCTGCTGGCCAGCGTCGACGGCCGCAAGCTGGATGCCCTGCGCACGCCGGATGGGCGTTACATCCCCGGCGAATTCATCGTGTACGCTTTCCTGGGCGCTACCGGCATCCGCCGCTACCAGGTGGTGCAGAAACGCCTGGACGCCTTCGAGATCACCCTGGTGCGCGACCATGACTTCGACCCGTCGGTCGTCGAGCGCATGGGCGCGGAGCTGCGCAAGGTGATGGGCCAGGACGTGGCGCTGGATTTCCAATTCGCCGACGACATTCCGCTGACTGCGACCGGCAAACAGCGCGTGACGGTATCTGAACTGATATGAAGGGTATGGAAGTCATCCACTTCGTCGAGAACCTGGAGCGCGGCGGGCTTGAGCGCACCGTCATCGATCTGATCGCGGCCCAGCGCGACTCCGGCCATACCTGCCGGGTGATCTGCCTGTTCGAGCCCGGCCAGCTGGCAAACGAACTGACCGGCCAGGGCGTGGAAGTCACGGCCTGCCACAAGCGGCGGGGCATGGACTGGGTGGCGGTGCGCCGCGCCCGCGCATTGCTCCGCCGCCACCCCGGCGCGGTGCTGCATACCCACAATGCCACCGCGCACTATCACGCGGTGCTGGCGGCACTGGGCCTGCCGCTGGCGCGGGTGATCAATTCCCGCCACAGCATGGGCGCGAAGGATCCGCGCAGCCGCAAGGAGTGGCTGTACCGCCGAAGCATGCGCTTGACCGACTACGTGGCGGGCGTATGCGAAGCGGCGCGCGAGTGTTTCGCCGACCAGGGCGTGCGCCCGCGGCAGAGCCTGCTGGCGGTTCCCAACGGCATCCGCCTGGAACGTTTCCAGGCCACCGACGCCGCCCGGCGCGCGGCGCTGGCGGCGGAGCTGGGCTGGCCCGCGGACAGCCGCGTCATCGGCACGGTCGGACGCCTGCAGCCGGTCAAGGATCAGCAGGCGCTGCTGCGCGCATTCGCGCAGGTGCGCGTGAACGTGCCGAAGGCGGTGCTGGCGATCGTCGGCGACGGCAACCTGCGCGCGCCGCTGGAGCGTCTGGCCGGCGAGCTGGAGCTTGGCGACGCGGTGCGTTTCCTCGGTGATCGCAGCGACGTGCCGCGGCTGCTGACCGGGATGGAGGTATTCGCGCTGTCGTCGCTGAGCGAGGGCTACTCCATCGCGTTGCTGGAGGCGTGCGCGGCCGCGCTGCCGATCGTGGCGACCGACGTCGGCGGGAACCGCGAGATCGTCCGCGACGGGCGCAACGGACGGCTGGTGGCGCCAGGCGACCCCGCCGGCCTGGCCGAAGCTCTGCAGGCCGTGCTGGCCGCGCCGGAGGCGGCGGCGCGGATGGGCCAGGCCGGACGCGACTGGGTGCTGGCCGAAGGCTCGTTCCGCACCATGGCCTTGCGCTACGAGCGCCTGTACGCGGGCCATTCGGTGAGCGCCGGCGAACCCGCCCCGGAAACGGAAGCCGTCTGATGTACGCGTTCGCACGCCCTGTCATCCGGAACGGGCATCATCCACATGTCCCCGTGCACGGCCGCAAGTCCGTCGATCGCTTCTCCCACGAATCCGGATCCCCCGCCGCATGAATCCCCGGCCACGACGACTGAAAGTCCTGCAATGGTTGCCGAATGCCTGGCTGACCACGGCAGGTCCCGTGGACGGACGCAGCCTGTACCTGACGTTCGACGATGGCCCGCACCCCGAGCACACGCCACCCTTGCTGGATCTGCTGGCCGAGCACGGCGCCAAGGCCAGCTTCTTCCTGATCGGGCAGCAGATCGAGCGGCATCCGGAACTGGCCAGGCGGATTGCGGCGGAAGGGCATACGCTGGGGAACCATTCGTTTTCCCACCCGCGCTTCGAGACGCTGTCGCTGCGGCAGCAGTTCGATGAAATCCGTCGCACCGACCGGTTGCTGACCGCCATCAGCGGCCAGGACAACCACGGCTTCCGACCGCCGCGCGGAGTCCTGTCCCTGCCGATGATCGCCCGCTGTGTCCGCGAACGCCGGCGCATCCTGTACTGGTCCTACGACAGCATGGACTACAGCCGGCGGCCGGCGACCGAACTGATGGATGCCATCGACCGGCATCCGGTGCGCGCCGGTGAAATCGTGCTGATGCATGACGACAGCCGGCTGTCGCTGGATCTGCTGCGGGATCTGATCCCGCGCTGGAAAGCGGCGGGTTTCGCGCTGCGCGCGTTGCCGACGACGGCCTGACACGCGCTACCCCGGCGCTGGCCGGATTGCCCCCCGTCCCGCGTTGTTGGAAGTGGCGGCAGACGCCGGACCAGGCAACGACAGGGGGAAGCTTGAACGTTCTGATTGGATTGGCCGTGCTGGCTGCCATCGCGGCGCTCGGCGCCTTCGCGATCTGGCGCCTGCTGCGTGCCCGCAACATGGAAATCTGGATCGGCAGCTACCTGCGACGCAAGCCGCCGCGGGTCACCGATCGGCCGGTCCATGTGATGTTCTGCTTCGTCGACCATTTCGAGCCGATGTGGCGTGGCGCCGACCTGGCCACCCAGCGCACGCGGGTGGACCGCTGGTGCCGCGAGTACCGGGACATGGCCGCGCGCCATCGCGACGCGGACGGACGACCGCCGCAGCACAGCTTCTTCTATCCGGAAGAGGAATACGCGCCGGAGCATCTGGAGAAGCTGGCCGAGCTGTGTGCCGACGGTTACGGCGAGATCGAGGTGCATCTCCACCATGACAACGACACCGAAACCAACTTCCGCCAGAGCATCACCCGTTTCTGCCACATCCTGCACGAACGGCACGGCGCGCTGCCGCGCGATCCGGCCAGTGGCGAACTGCGCTTCGGTTTCATCCATGGCAACTGGTGCCTGGACAATTCGCGCCCCGACGGCCGCTGGTGCGGCATCGACAACGAACTGATCCTGCTGCGCGAACTGGGCTGCTACGCCGACTTCACCATGCCCTCGGCGCCGAGCGACACCCAGACCCGCATCATCAATTCGATCTACTACGCCACCGACGATCCGCACGCGCCCAAATCGCATGACGACGGCATCCCGGTGCGCGTGGGCGGCAAGCCCAGCGGCGATCTGATGCTGATCCAGGGCCCCCTGGGCCTGAACTGGCGCGACCGCCGGATGGGCGTCATCCCGCGCATCGAGAACGCCGACGTGCGCGGCGGGCAGCCGCCGACCTCCGCCCGCGTGGACGCCTGGGTGCGCACCGGCGTGCACGTGGAAGGCCGCCCGGATTGGGTGTTCATCAAGATCCACACCCACGGCACCCAGGAAGCGGACATGGACACGCTGCTCGGCGCGCCGGTGGACGCCATGCACCGGCACCTGGAAACGGCCTACAACGATGGCAGCCGCTACGTGCTGCATTACGTCAGCGCGCGCGAGGCCTACAACATCGCCAAGGCCGCCGAAGCGGGCCGCGAAGGCAACCCCAACGACTACCGCGACTTCGTGTTGCCGGCGCCGCGTTCGTCATGGGCCGGCTCGGGCCGCAATACGGCCACCCGGGACGCGGCGTGAACACCCTTGCCGCCACGCCATCGACGGACGGCGTCGACGCGCTGGTCAGCGTGATCATGCCGGTCTACAACGCCGAGCAGACCCTGCGGCGTTCGGCCGAGTCGGTGCTGGCGCAGACGTTCGCGCGGGTGGAGCTCATCCTGATCGACGACGGCTCGCGCGATGGTTCGGCCGCGCTCATCGCGGAGCTGGCCGCGCGCGACGATCGCGTGGTCGCCCTGCGCCAGGCCAACGCCGGCGTCGCGGCCGCGCGCAACGCGGGCCTGCGCGCGGTGCGCGGCACCCATGTCGCGTTCCTGGACAGCGACGACTGGTGGGAGCCGCGCAAGCTGGAACTGCAACTGGCGCGGATGCGGGAAACCGGCGCGCAGGTCTGCTACGCCAGCTACCAGCGCGTGGCCGAGGATGGCCGCCTGCTGTCGAAGGTGTCGCCGCCGTTGTCGGTCGACTACCGCCGCATGCTGGGCAGCAACCACATCGGCAACCTCACCGGCATCTATGACCGTCGCCTGGGCGAAGCCGCGTTCCAGCGCATGGGGCACGAGGACTACGTGTTCTGGCTGGAGCGCGTGCGCCGCGCCGGCCACGCGGTCCGGGTCGAGCAGGACGAGCCCCTGGCCTATTACCTGGTGCGCAACGGCTCGGTGTCCGCGAACAAACTGCGCGCCGCCGGTTGGCAATGGCGCATCTACCGCCAGGTCGAAGGACTGAGCACGCCGCGCGCGGCCTGGTACATGCTCCACTACATCCGCCATGCGCTGTGGAAGCGCAAGCCCATGGCGACCTGACCCGACAATGACGAACAGAACCGAAACCGCGATGGCCTCCTGCGCCGTCGTGATTCCCGCCTACAACGCCGCCACGACCATCGCGGCGGCGCTCGACAGCGTGTTCGCCCAGACCGTGCCCGCCATCCGGGTGATCGTCGTGGACGACGGTTCGCCGGACGGCGAACGGCTGGCGTCGGTGCTGGCCGGCTATGGTGATCGCGTCCACCTGCTGCGCCAGGCCAATGCCGGTCCGGCGGCCGCCCGCAACACGGGGGCCCGGCACTGTGAAAGCGAATGGATCGCCTTCCTCGACGCGGACGACAGTTGGTTGCCGCACAAGCTGGAACGCCAACTGGAACTGGGGCGCGACCCGCGGGCCGGCCTGCTGCACGGAAGCGCACGCGACAGGCGGCCGGCGCCGCCGCGGGAAATGGATTTCGCCACCTTGTGGCGTTGCAACCGCATCTGCACGTCGATGACGATGGTGCGCCGGGAGGCGTTCGAGACGCTGGGAGGCTTCGACGAATCCCCCGAGCTGATCGGCGCGGAGGACTACCATCTGTGGCTGCGCATCGCACACGCCGGCTGGAAAGTGCTCGCCTGCGAGGAGCGGATCGGGCACTACACGCCGGCCGACGGCAGCATCACCAGCCGGGTCGAGCGGTGCGCGAGCGCGGAACTGCACAACGCCACCACGCTGGGTCGCTCGCTGGGTGTGCCGCGACCGCAGGTGGATGCCAAGCTGAGGGCGATCCGCACCGACTTCGGCCAGCACCTGCTGCACACGCGCAACGTGCGTGGCGCGCGCCGGATGCTGTCGCAGGCGCTGGCCAGCCGGATGTCGCTGCGTGGACTGGGACTGTGGTCGGCCACCTTCGTGCCGACTCCGTTGCTGGATCTGCGTCGCCGCCTGCGCAACGGCTGAGCATCGCGCAGGCGGGACGGACAATCCGGATCAGATCTCGCTCAGTTCCACCACGTAGCCGGTGGTGCCGCCGGTCACGTCGATGCGGTAGCGCGCGCCATCCTCGACGTACTTGCCGGAGCTGAAGTTGCTGTTGATGGTGGCGTTGGCCGGCTCGATCACGCGCACACGCAGGCGCCCCGCGGTGGCCTCGCGGCTGTTCACCAGCGTCGGCGCCACCGGCACGTTGACCTGGAAGGTCGCGGTGGTGCCGCTGGTGACCGCGAACTGATCGCGCACGGTCAGACGGCGATTTGCGAAGGTGAATTGCCGCTGCCAGGAGGTGACCGCGCTGTTGTCGCAGAACGCCGGGGTCAGGTTGGCGTTGGCGGTGAACGAACCGCCGGCGCCCGGAGTGACGTTGAGGGTGGACGCGCGGGTGGTCGACTCGCATTGGCGCGCCACTGTGCCGTTGCGGGCGAACCGCACGATGTTGTGCACGTCGGTGCCCTGGTTGATGCCGCTGCCGCTCCAGATGTTGGCGGTGACCGCCAGCCAGTCGCGGGAGAACAGGGTGAACGAACCCTGGTCCTGATGCGCGTGGCTCTCGTTGTACGGCCCGGCCACGACCGCGACCCACATCGCGTTGCGATCCCAGCCGGTGCGGGCGAACAGATGGCCCACGCCCTTGGCGTGGTAGATCAGCTCGGTGGGCTGCACCGGTGTGGTGCCCGCCGGCAGCAGATCGTAGCGGTAGTTGAAGCCGGAGGTCATCTGCGACACCGAAATGTTGCGCAGCCACCAGGTGGCGATGTTGCGCGCATCGCTGCTGACGGCGAGATCGCGGGCTTCCAGCATCAGCCGACGGTGGTAGTCGTACAACTCGGGAACGGAGTTGCGCGCCTGGTCGCCGATGGGTGCGAAGCGATCCATCGTCGGCACGGTGGCGTTCACCCAATAGTAGATGCTGTCGGTGGCATGCGGACTGGCCAAGGCCAGGTCCGTGCCGGTGGCATCGCGCCATACCTCGTACAGCCAGAACAGCCGCATGTGCGAGGTACCGTAGCCGGTGCCTTCACTGCTGCCGCCGCCGGGCAGGCGGGCGAAATACTCCCGCAGCGCGGGCAGCTTGTTGGTCCGCAGGAAGTTCATCCAGGTGCTGCTCCTGCTGGCCAGCGCCCAGTACATGGTCGCTTCCAGGAAGCTGTAGTAGTAGTTGTTGCCGGGATTGCTGGTGGACCAGCCCGACCACGGGAACGAACGCCCGCCCCATTGCGCGCTGTTGTAGTTCCAGATGTTCCAGACGGCCTGCTCGGCGTAGGCGGACCAGCGGCTGCGCTGGCTGGCGGTGAGGAAGTTGCCGCAGGTGTCCAGTGTGGTCGCGACGTCGGCGATCATGGTGCCGACTTCCAGATAGGAATCCCCGGAGACCGCGGGGCGGCCGCCGCCGGCGATGGCCGTCTCGGCCGCCGACACCTGGCGCTCGGTGATGTTGATGGCCAGCGTGCAATACCGGGTTTCCGGTGACAGCTGGTACATCATCACCGCCTCGCTGGCGGTGAACCCGTAGCCGGTGCCGCCGTTGCCGACCGCGGCGTCGACCCAGTTCTTGAAGCGGGTATAGGCGGTCGAACTGCGATCGGTATACAGCCGCGCCGAGGGCAGGGCGACCAGGCGGGGCTGTGAAGAATTCTGGGCGAGCCCGCCGCCGCCGGTGACCGGCACCTGCGTGGAGGGAGGAACGACGGGCGTTCCGCCGCCGTTGCCCGCGGGCTTGCGCGCGGTGAGGCGGGCGAACGGAGCGCGGGCGAAAGTAGCGATCTGCCCGGCGGCGGTGCGCACATCCTGCCATGCGCGGATCGTGGTCCACTGGGCGCGCTGGCCGAACAGGCCGGCGGCGCCGGCCGCACCGAATCCGCTCAACAGCGGAACGGCGATGAAGACGGAAACAAGGAAACGACGCCAGCGGACGGACCGCGGCGAACTGGGAACACCGGAAAACGGGATGCGCGACAAGGGGATCTCCTGGCAAGGAAACCGCGCGCGAAAAAGGAAAAGCACGACCTGTGATGATCGCCCGCTGCGGCTCCCCCTAGCCACATCGACCCGCGCAACGGCGTGCGCATCATAGCCGCATAACGGACTCGGCCGTCCATGCCGGCCTCGGCGGGACGGGTTTGTTCAGCTTCGAGATGGCTTGGTCGCGAAGATGTGAGGATGCCGGCACCGGCTAATCACATGACCGGCCAGAAACTGTGACGGACCGCATCATTGTTCGCTGAGTTCGACCAGATAACCGTCCTCGCCGCCTTCCACGTCCAGCCGCCAGCCGCTCCGGAACTCCTGCGCGTCAACGCTGCTCCAGTCGTGCGCGCGCAGGGTGGCGCCGGCCGGCTCCAGCACCCTGATCTTCAGGCGCCCCGCCTGTGCCTCGTTGCCCTGGATGCGCGGTTTCTCCGGCACGTTGACCTGGAAGATCGCGCGCGTGCCCGCGCCCAGCTTGAAGGTGTCGCGCACCAGCAGCCTGCGTCCGCCGAAATCGATGCGGCGCTGCCAACTGTCCAGCGCGGGATTCCCGCGGTAGACCGGAGTGAGGTCGGCGGTCGCGGTCAGGCCGCCGTCGGGATTGCGGGTCAGGTTGAGTCTGGACCGGGACTGCTGCGACTCGCATTGATGCACGACCGTGTCGCCGCGCGGTGCCGCGCACTGCTGGGCGTCGGCGTTGGCGCGTTCGAACCGCACCACGTTGTGGACCGGCGTTCCCTGCTGGATGCCGCTATGGCTCCAGATGTTCTCGCTGACCGCCAGCCAGTCGCGCGCGAACAGGGTGAACGAACCCTGGTCCTGGTGCGCATGGCTCTCGTTGTAGGGACCGGCGACGAACGACAGCCACATCGCGTCCTTGTCCCAGCCGGTGCGCGCGAACAGGTGGCCCGCGCCTTCGGCCAGGTAGATCAGATCGGTCGGCGCGGCACCGCCTTCGCCGGCCGGCAGCAGATCGTAGCGGCTGTTGAAGCCCTGGCTCATCCGGGGCACCGAGATGTGGCTCAACCACCAGGACGACATCGCCAGCGCATTCGGCTCCTGGGTGAGCTGGCGTGCTTCCAGCACCAACCGGCGGTGGTAGTCGAACAGTTCCGGAATCGAATTGCGGGCTTGATCGCCGATGGGCGCGAAGCGATCCATCGTCGGCACGGTTGCATGCACCCAGTAGGCGATGCTGTCGTGCGCATGCGGGTTGGCATTGGCCAGATCCTCTCCGGTGCTGTCGCGCCACAGGCGGTACAGGCCGAACAGGCGCATCTGCGCCGCGCCGTAGCCGGTGCCTTCGCGACTGCCCCCGCCGGGCAAGCCGGCGAAGTACGCCTGCAGCGGTGGCAGCCGGCGCTCGCGCAGTTCCTTCATCCAGGTCGGGTTGCCACTGACCAGCGCCCAATACATGGTCGCTTCCAGGAAGCTGTAGTAGTAGTTGTTGCCGGGATTGTCGATCGACCAGCCGCTCCATGGATGCGACTTCCCGCCCCATTGCGCCTGCGCCGGATGCCAGACGTTCCAGACCGCCTGTTCGGCGTAGTCGGACCAGCGCCTGCGTTGCGCGGCGTCGATCTTTGCCTGGCAGCCGTGCAGGGTCATCGCCAGATCGGCCAGGTGGGGGCCGACTTCCAGATACGAATCCCCGGAGATCGCGGGGCGGCCGCCGGAGGCGATCGTCGCCTCGGCTTCGGACACCTGCTGCTCGACCATGCGTACCGCCAGATCGCAGTACTTGGCGCCGTCGCCCAACAGGAACATCAGCGCGGCATCACCGGCGGCGAAGGCATAGCCGGGCCTGCCGGCCACCGCGGCGTCCACCCAGTCGCGGAACCGGGAATACGCCGAGGAACGCCGGTCCACGCGCGCCAGTTCGAGGTCGAGGGTGTCCTTGCCCGGCGTCGCCATCGCGGCCGGTGCCAGCGCCGCCGGTTGCGCTGCCGGCGGTGGCGGGCTGGCGGGTTTCTGTTCGGGCAGGCCGGCGCCGGTCTCGCTGCACTGGCCCATCGCCGCCGCCATCAGCGCCAGCGCCAGCAGGAACACGCTGGGCAGGCCGTGGGTTTTCATCCGCGAGGTGTGCGGGGTGGAAGGCGAGGGGCGCGTGCGCATGGCGGTTTCCTCAGCGATTGGTATAGGACACGCTCAGGTAGACGATGTTCTGCGATACATCCTGGCCGAGGTCGGTGCTTTCGCGCTTGTAGCGCTCCCACAGCAGGCCAAGGCTCCAGTGCCGCGACCATTCGTAACGCAGGGTCGCGCCCAGGCGGGTGGTCTTGTCCTCGCGATTGAGCACGGTGTACTCGAGCTTCTCGTGGGTGGCGTAGGTGCCCAGGGTCAGCGACTGCCGGACCAGCCAGTGCAGGTCGAAGCGCGCGCCGCGGTTCTTCTGGTCGAACTCGTCCGAGTCCACGTAGTTGCGCTTCTGCACATACGGCGAAATCGAGAAATTGGTGCGGGTGCTGGTGAACTGGTAACCCAGGTCCAGGCTGCGCACCTCGTACGGCGACGCATTGACGATGGCGTCGCCGGTCAAGACATGTTCGGGCACCGTGGGCGCCGCGTCGGCGTCGATGCCGCGCAGCGCGTCGGTGGCGGTGTCGGAGAACTGGCTGGCGACGGCGGCGGTGAACTGGCTGCGCGAAGTCGGGTTCCACTCGGCGTCCAGGCGGATCAGCGGGTCCGAACGGCTTTCGCCGCGGCGATAGTCGATGCGCGAATAGCCCACGTCCGCGCCCAGTTCGAAATGCGCGAGCGTGCGCGAGTAGCGCGCGAACAGGTCGTAGCGGTTGTAGTCGCGGGCGACGACGTCATTGTCGAAATCGACCCGCTGGGCCTGGAAGTTCGCCGACATCCGGCTGGTCGCCGAGAATTCCTTGATCGCGCGCAGGGCGGCGGCGATCCGCTGCGAGTTGAACTCGTCGGTGATCTCGGCGTCGCTGTTGACGTAGCGCAACTCGGCCTGGCCACGCAGCGCCTGGCTCCAGTTGAACAGCAGGGTGGGGCCCAGCGAGAACACGTTGACCTGCTGGCGGTTGCCGGGCGCATCCGGCGCCAGTGCGTTCACCGGTTGCACCGACAGGTTGTCCTCGACGGTGAAGAACAGGCGCTCGGGAATGGCGATCCAGTTCATCCGTCCGTTGAGGGTGCCGTCGACGGTGTCCTTGAACACGTCGTCCTCGTAGTCACGGTACTCCACCCGGCCGCCCAGGCTCAGCTGCAGCGCGGACAGGTTCTCGGTGACGGTGAAGCCCAGGCCGGCGCGCAGGTAGCGCTGCTGGATCGGATCGAAGGGCGCGAGGGTGACGTTGTCATTGTCTTCCACGCCCAGATCGACGGTGTAGTCGACCCGGGCGGCCCAGGCATCGGCGGAGATCCCGGCGAGCGTGGCGGCGGTGATGACCGAGGCTCCCACATACTTCATCGGCATGCGCCTGCTCCTTGCTTGTCAGGGAATCTGGTTGAAAACCACGCCAGCGACTTTCTCGTGCGGGAAGCTGGCGACGGCCTTTTCGATGCTTTCCGGCGTCACCAGGCCGTAGCCTGCGACCAGCACGACCAGGTCGGCCAACTCGGACAGGATGCGCGCGTCCGGCGAACCCAGTACCGAGGGACTGTCCAGGATCAGATAGCGATCGGGATAGCGGCTGCGCAGCGAATCGACCATCGCCCGCATCTTGAACGAACTGTAGGCCTCGCCACTGGTCTCGCGTTGCGGACCGCTGGGAATCAGCCGCAGGCGGGGCACGCCGGTGCGGTAGATGATCCGCGCCAGGTCGCCTTCGCTGTTTTCCAGATAGTCCATCAGGCCGCCATGGCTGGCGTCGATGCGCAGGGCATTTTGCTGGGTGGGATGCAGCGCGTCGCAGTCGATCAGCAGCGCGGACTTGCTGTCGTCGAAGGCGAACGCAGCGGCCAGGTTGCGGGCGACGAAACTGCCGCCGCAGCCGTGGTTGATCGGCGCGACCAGGGTGACGAAGTTGCGCTCGCCGCCCAGGCCGAGCAGGCGGGTGCGCAGTTCGCGGAACGCATCGGCCTGCTCGCGCACGGAATCGTTGCGGTGGATGAGCCGGCGTTCCTCGAGTTCGCGCGGCGTCAGCGCCTTGGGTTCATCCATGAGGGCCAGGGAGCGGGCGGTGTCGGCGCGGTTGGGCACGCCTTGCAAACGTTCGTTGTCCGGGGTCACGAGCGGTTCCAGAGTGGCTTGTTGCATGGCATCGTCCTCAGGCTGCGGCCATCTGCTTCAGCCCGAAGGCCAAGGCGTAGGCGAGGACGACGACGATGAGCATGCCGACGCTCAGCGCGTTGCGCTTGAGCTGCAGGCGGCGATCGTGCGGCGAGGCGTAGGCCGGCACCGAGGTCAGCAGCACCAGGCCGGTGGCCTTCTGCAACTGGCGGGCGGAGCGGATGCGCGGGTCGAAGCGGGCACGCAGGAACAGCAGGCCGATCGGCAGCGCGATCGCCACGAACAGCCCGGCGATGGCGAAGTGCAGGAAGCGCAGGCCGGTCGGGCGCAGCGGCATCGTCGCCGGGTCCTGCACGCGCAGGGTCAGGCCGCGCTTCTCGCGGTCCAGCTCCATCGACACGCGGGCGTTCTCGCGCCGGCGCAACAGGTCCTGATAGATGTCGCGGTTGACTTCGTAGTCGCGGGTCAGCTCGGCCAGCGCGCTCTCCGATTCGGCGATGCGGCGGCTGCGGTTGAGTTCATCGTTGAGCATCGACTCGGCGATCGACATGCGCGACTGGGTCGCGGCGACCTCGCGCCGGGTCTGCGCCTGCTGGCTGCGCAGTTCCTGGTACAGCGGGTTCATCTGGGTGTCGTCGAACGGGCTGTTGCTCTGCGGCGCCTGTGCGCGGCGCTGCTGTTCGTTGGTCATGGCCTGCTGCAGGTCCGCCATCTGGTGGCGGATGCGGACCACGTCCGGATGCTGCTCGGTGTAGCTGAGCAGCAGGCGATCCAGCTGGCCCTGCAGTTCCAGCAGCTGCGCGCGGTACAGGCTCTCGCGGGTGGCGACCGCGGTCACCGCCGATTCGCCCGACAACTGGGAGGCAATCGCGCCTTCACGCGAGCGCTGCTCCAGCAGCGACATCCGGGTCTGCTCGACCTGGGTGCGCAGGGCGCTGATGCGGGTGTTGGCGTCGGTGGCGCTGCCGGGCTGGGCGTCGGCGTTGGCCGAGCGGTAGTCGCGCAGATTGTTCTCCGCTTCCATCAGCTTGGCGTGGTAGTCGGTGACCTGGCTGTCGATGAATTCGTAGGCCTCGCGGCTTTCGCGTTCCTTGGCGGCGAGGCTTTCCTCGATGAACAGCGCGCCCAGTCGTTCGGTGACGTCATAGGTGCGCTTGGCGTCGGTATCGCGGTAGGTGATCTGGACCAGGTTCGGGCGCGGACTGGTGATGGCGATGCGACCCTTGATCTGTTCCATCAACCGGTCCTGCTCCACCGGCGTGGGCTTGCTTTCCAGCCAGCCGCCGGCCTTCAGGCCTTCTTCCAGCACCTTGCGGCTGTAGATGACCTGGCGTGCGATGCCGGCCCGGTCCACCACCTCGGTGGCCACGGCGCGGCCTTCCAGCAGCGGCTGGATGATGTCGCTTTCCTGCGCCAGTATGGTGGTGGACGCGGTGTAGTTCTTGGGCAGCACCAGCAGGCCGACGAACAGCGTCAGCAGGGCGATGGCGGCGAAGATTCCAGCCATCGCCAGGCGGTTGCGCTTGGCCTCTTCCAGCAGGATCGGCACCAGTTCGTTCGGGGTCAGCGTGGTCGCGGCGGCCTGCGGCGCGGTGACCGCGCGGCGGGCGACGGGAAGTGGATTGTTGCTCATCAGAACGTCCGCTCGGGCACGGTGATCACGTCGCCGGGGGAGACCGGGTAGTTGGTGCTCAGGTCACCCCGGTTGAGGATGCGGTCCAGGCGCACGGCGTAGGTGCGGGTTTCCTCCGCGCTCTTGCGGTGCAGATCGGAGCGGTCCGGCGCGGCGAACTCGGTGATGCCACCGGCGGCCAGCACGGCGTCCAGCACCGTCATGCCCGGGCGGTAGGGCAGCGACACCGGCTGGCGCACGGCGCCGGTGACACGAACGCGCGAGAGGTACTCATGGCTGCGCAGGTCGGTGAGGATCACCGCCACCTGCGGATCCCGCACGAAGGTGGCCAGCTTTTCCTGGATGTCCTTCGCCACTTCCTGCGGGGTGCGGCCACCGGCGGACACATCGCCCACGAGCGGCACGGAGATCATGCCGTCCGGGCGGACCGGCACGGTGATGCCCAGTTCCGGATTGCGCCACACCGAGACCTGGACGATGTCGTCGACGCCGATGTGGTAGGCATCGGTGGCCATCGTGGTGGTGGCGGCCGGCGGCGGCGCGTCGCTGCCCGAGGTGGTGGCGCACGCGGCGAGCAGTAGCGAAAGACCTGCGGCAGCAAGGCCGGCAAGGGCGCGTCTCATCGGAAGTTTCCCCTGTGGTGTGGATTACCCGGGAAAACGCGGCGGACGGCCGAAACCGGCCAAGCGGAAGGGCTCAGACCCGGTAGAAATCCCGATACCAGTCGACGAAACGGCGCACGCCGGTCTCGATCGGCGTGGAGGGCGCGTAGCCGGTGTCCCGGCTCAGCGCGGCCACGTCGGCGTAGGTGTCCGGCACGTCACCGGGCTGCAGCGGCAGCAGGTTGCGCTCGGCCTTGCGGCCCAGGCAATCCTCCAGCACCTCGATGTACCGCAACAGCTCGACCGGCTGGTGGTTGCCGATGTTGTAGACCCGGTAGGGCGCGCTGGAGGTGGCCGGGCTGGGCTGGAGCGGGTCGTAGTCCGGATCCGGGCCGGGCACGCGGTCCAGGGTCCGGATCACGCCCTCGACGATGTCGTCGATGTAGGTGAAGTCGCGGGTATGGCGGCCGTGGTTGAACACGTCGATCGGCTCGCCGGCCAGGATCCTGCGGGTGAACAGGAACAGCGCCATGTCCGGCCGGCCCCAGGGACCGTAGACGGTGAAGAAGCGCAGGCCGGTGGTGGGCAGATCGAACAGGTGGCTGTAGGTGTGGGCCATCAGTTCGTTGGCCTTCTTGCTGGCCGCGTACAGGCTGACCGGATGGTCCACGCTGTCCTCGACCGCGAACGGCAGCTTGCGGTTGGCGCCGTAGACCGAACTGGACGAGGCGTACACCAGGTGCTCGATCCGGCGGTGGCGGCAGGCTTCCAGGATGTTGATGAAGCCGGTGATGTTGCTGTCGATGTAGGCGTGCGGATTCTCCAGCGAATAGCGCACGCCGGCCTGCGCGGCCAGGTTGACCACCCGCTGCGGACGGAAGCCGTCGAAGGCCTGTTCCAGCGCGGTGCGGTCCTCCAGCGCGGCGTTCACGAACCGGAAGCCCGGTTGCGGCAGCAGGCGGTCCAGGCGCGCCTGTTTCAGGCGCGGGTCGTAGTACGGATTGAGGTTGTCGTAGCCGAGCACCTCGTCGCCCCGCGCCAGCAGGCGCTCGCTCAGGTGATAGCCGATGAAGCCGGCGGCGCCGGTGACGAGTACGCGCATGAAGGGCCTTGGACGATGTGAGGGAAGGACCGACGGTAGGCGGAGCCGTGTCTAGAGGCTGTCGTCGACCGCCGCGCGCGGCAGGGCGCGCTTGACGTCGAATAGTACCGCGCCGGGCTTGCCGAAGCCGCGGATGCCGTCCACCCCCAGGGCGATGAATTCGCGGTGCGAGACCGCCAGGATCACCGCGTCGTACTTGCCCGGTTCAGGTTCCGCGATCAGATCCAGGCCGTATTCCTCGTGCGCCTCGGTCGGGCTCACCCACGGGTCATGGATGTGCACGTTGGCGTTGTAGCTGCGCAGTTCGGCGACGATGTCCACCACCCGGGTGTTGCGCAGGTCCGGGCAGTTTTCCTTGAACGCCAGGCCCAGGATCAGCACGTTGGACTGGGTGGTTTGCAGCCCGCGCTGGCCCATCAGCTTGGCCACGCGCTGGGCCACGTGCCCGCCCATGCCGTCGTTGATGCGACGGCCGGCCAGGATCACGTCAGGGTGGTAGCCGATCTGCTGCGCCTTGTGGGTCAGGTAGTAGGGATCCACGCCGATGCAGTGGCCGCCGACCAGGCCGGGCCGGAACGGCAGGAAGTTCCACTTGGTGCCGGCGGCTTCGAGCACTTCATGGGTGTCGATGCCCAGGCGGTGGAAGATCAGCGCCAGTTCGTTGATCAGGGCGATGTTGACGTCGCGCTGGGTGTTCTCGATGACCTTGGCCGCCTCGGCCACGCGGATGCTGGAGGCCTTGTGGGTGCCGGCGGTGACGATCGCGCCGTACAGCGCATCGACGAAGTCGGCCACCTCGGGGGTGGAGCCGGAGGTCACCTTGGTGATGGTTTCCAGGCGGTGCTGCTTGTCGCCCGGATTGATGCGCTCGGGACTGTAGCCGGCATAGAAGTCGTCGTTGAACACCAGCCCGGACTCGCGCGCGATGATCGGCACGCAGACTTCCTCGGTCGCGCCGGGGTAGACGGTGGATTCGTAGATGGCGACGCCACCTGGTCCGATCGCGCGGCCGACGGTGCGGCTGGCCGATTCCAGCGGGCGCAGGTCGGGACGCTTGTACTCGTCGATCGGGGTGGGGACGGTGATGATGAAGACGTTGCAGCCCTTCAGCGCCTCGGGATCGTCGCTGAAGTCGAGCTGGGCGGCTTCCTTGAGCTCGGCCTCCGACACTTCCAGCGTGTGGTCGTGGTGGCGGCGCAGTTCCTGCACGCGCTTGCCGTTGATGTCGAACCCCAGCGTGGGAAAGCGGCGCCCGAAGGCCGTGGCGAGCGGAAGGCCGACGTAGCCAAGGCCGATGACGGCGATCTTGACCTGGTCGAGCGCGGGCAGTGAGGCATTCATCAAGCGTCGTTCCCCTGTGGTGGACATGCGCACCGCTGGAAGTCTAGCGGGTGTGTACGCCGGGAAACGCGCAAACCATCGCGGAGAGGACACGCCGGGGGGATCCGGGTGGAAGTTGGCCTGTCCGGCCCGGACACCGCGTATCATCAGACGGGTGCGGCCAGCATGCGGCCGTGTCCGCGGACGAACCAACATCGGGAACGAGGAATGCGGATCCTGCTTTGCGGCGGCGCCGGCTACATCGGCGCTCATACCTGCGTGGAACTGGCGGCGCGTGGCCATCACGTGCATATCGCCGACAATTTCTCCAACAGCTCGCCCCGGGTACTGGGCCGGCTGGAACGGATCACCGGCCAGGCGCCGGTGTGCCACACCCTCGATCTGCGGGATCGTGCCGCCACTCACGCGCTGTTCGACGCCCATGCCTATGACGCGGTGATCCATTTCGCGGCGCTGAAGGCGGTGGGCGAATCCTGCGAGCGCCCGCTGGACTACTTCGAGAACAACATCGGCGGCACCATCCACCTGCTGCAGGCGATGCGCGGCGCCGGCGTGCGCCGGCTGGTCTTCAGTTCCTCGGCCACGGTGTATGGCGACCCCGCGCAGGTACCGGTGCGCGAGGACGCGCCCCTGAGCGTGACCAATCCCTATGGGCGGACCAAGCTGGTCATGGAGGATCTGATCGGCGATCTGTGCCAGTCGGATCCGGCGTTCCGGGCCGCCAACCTGCGCTATTTCAATCCGGTCGGCGCACATGCCTCCGGCCTGATCGGAGAGGATCCGTCCGGCACCCCCAACAACCTGATGCCCTACATCTGCCAGGTGGCGGTCGGACGCCGCGAGCGCCTGCGGATCTTCGGCGGCGACTACCCGACCCGCGACGGCACCGGTGTGCGCGACTACATCCATGTGGTCGACCTGGCCCGCGCGCATGCCGACGCCATCGACTACCTGGTGCGCGCGGATCGCAGCCTGACCATCAACCTGGGCACCGGGCAGGGCGCCAGCGTGCTGGAACTGGTGGCGGCGTTCGCGCGCGCTTCCGGCCAGGCCATCCCTTACGACATCGTCGAACGCCGGACCGGAGACGTCGCCGAGGTCTATGCCGACCCGCGCCTGGCACGGGAACTGCTGGGCTGGAGCGCCGAGCGTGGCATCGATGCGATGTGCGAGGACGCCTGGCGCTGGCAGGCGATGAATCCCCGGGGTTACGAAGCGGCCTGAGCCACCGGTTGGCCCCGAGGGATTCGCCGGCCACGAGCGAACCGCTGGACGCTGCCGGCCGGTTCGCGGAGAATCCGCCGGACGGAGCCACCGACTGCTTGTCTTGCCACTGGAACGCGTAAACCGCATCGACGAGCAGACCCGCAGCCGGTTCGGCTTCCGCACCTATCGGATGCGGGTTCTCGGGCTGGGGCTGGGCACGATCTGCGTCGGTGCCGTTCTCTATGAGCACGGGGATGGCATCGCGCCCTGGCTGCTGTTGCTCTTCAACGGCCTGGTCTGGCCGCACCTGGCCTACTGGCGGGTGCGCCGCAGCCGCGATCCGATCAACGACGAGTACCGCAACCTGACCCTGGACGCCGCCATGGGCGGATTCTGGGTGGCCGCCATGCGCTTCGATGCATTGCCGAGCCTCCTGCTGGCGGTGATGCTCACGATGGACAAGATCATCATCGGTGGACCGCGGTTCGGCGCCCGCACGCTCGGCGCGATGGCGCTCACCTGCCTGGCCGCCAGCGCCGCCTGGGGATTCGCCTTCGAACCATTGACCAGTTATCGGGTGGTCCTGGCGTGTCTGCCGTTCCTGGCGATCTATCCGATGGCGATCGGCTTCGCCACCCATGCGATTTCGCGCAAGGCCCAGCAGCACAAGGATCTGCTGGAGAAGATGGCGCGCTTCGATGCCGCCACCGGCCTGATGAACCGCCAGCAGTGGCTGTACGCGGTAGCGGTCGAGTTGAACCGCTACCAGCGTTCGCGCCGGCCGTCGGTGCTGGTGCTGATCGACATCGACCACTTCAAGCAGATCAACGACACCCGCGGCCACACCATCGGCGACAGCGTGGTGGAGGAATTCGCCCGCCTGATGAAAGCCTGCCTGCGCGATGCCGACACCGGTGGGCGCTATGGCGGCGACGAATTCGGCATCGTCATGCCGGACACCCAATGGGAAGACGCCATTGTCGCGGCCGAACGCCTGCGCCGGCAGGTGGCGGCGTATGCCTTCACCCGCGACGGCCTGCGCTGCACGGTCAGCATCGGCCTGGCCGAAATCAGCCCGTCGATGGCGACGGTGAGCGACTGGATCGATGCCGCCGATCGCGGCCTCTATCAGGCCAAGCGCAAGGGGCGCGACTGCATCGTGGTCGGCTGAGGCTCAGTCGCCGTCCGGCCCGGGCAGCGCGGCGGCGACCGCCTCCGGTTGTTTCATCCAGGCGAAATGATCCGCGCGGGCGCCGAGCGCGCGCGCGTCCAGCCGGACCACATGCTTGCGTGCCCGCGGGAACTTGGCCAGCAGGCCGGCCAGCGAGGCCTGCGGCGCCAGCCAGTCGTGGTCGAACAGCACCCCGCGGATGGCCGGGGAAGCGCCGGCCATGCCCGTCTCCAGATCCGCTTCCAGCCCGGCGGCGGCGTAGTGGCCACTCAGGCCCACGGCGGCCCAGTCACCGATCAGGCCACGCGCCTCCTCGCCACCGAAGCCCAGCCGTCGGCCCGGGAACGTGCCGCGTCGGCGCGCGATCCAGATCGCGAACTGGTAGAACCACGGCAACAGCCAGCCGCGTGGCGGAGCGAAGGTCTTCCAGTAGGGCGTACCGCTCGCAACCAGCCACAGCCGCTCGAAATCCCGTGCGTGCAGGCCCAGGTAGCAGGCCGCCAGTTGTCCACCCAGGCTGTGTCCACCGATGACCGAAATGCCATCGCCGCCGTGGGCGCGCATGGCCGCCTGGCTGGCAGGCAGATCCGCGGCCAGCAGTTCGCGATATCCCCAATCCTGCCTGCGATCCGGGCGCAGGCTGCTGCTGCCGTTGCCACGCCACTCATGCAGGTAAACCGCGACGCCGCGGGCCGCCAGCGCCTCGGCGAACGGCAGGTAGTGGCGCGCGGCCACGCCCAGCGCCGGCAACCACAACAGATGCGCCCTGGGGTGCTCCGGTACGCGCGCGGCCAGGATCCAGGCATGGCCATCGGCGCCTTGCACCGGCAGTTCGAGGGCATGGATGTTCATCGGTCGGGCGACGCTCCGAAGTGGTCCAGGACGACGATGGCGCTTCGGCCGGGACGGTAGCCGTGTTTCAGCGCCGTGTGCACATAGTCGGAGGCGGCGAAACAGGCATCGGCCAGCGGCATGCCACGGCACAGGTTGGCGGCGATCGCCGAGGCCAGGGTGCAGCCGGTGCCGTGTGCTTCCAGCGACAGGCGCGGGTGGGAAATGCCGCGCACGCCGCCCGCATCGGCGAACAGATCGGTGACCTCGCCGGTGTCGGGCAGGTGCCCGCCTTTCAGGAAGACCGCCTGCGCCCCGAGATCACGCAGCGCGAGCGCCGCCGCATGCATGTCCTCCCGATTGGCGATGCCCCTGCCGAGCAGCAGCTCGGCCTCGGGCAGGTTGGGCGTGACCACGCTGGCAAGCGGGAGCAGCCGAGCGCGCAGCGCCTGCAGCGCGCTGTCCTCCAGCAGCTTGGCGCCGCTGGTCGCGACCATCACCGGGTCCACCACCACGAATGCCGGCGCACGCGCATGCAGGGCCCCGGCGACCGTGCCGATCACTTCGTCGGTGGCGAGCATGCCCAGCTTGGCAACCCGCACGTCGAAGTCGTCGAAGCAGGCATCCAGTTGCGCGCGCAGGAAATCCATCGGCGGCACGTTCACCGCGGTCACGCCGCGGGTGTGCTGGGCGGTGAGGGCGGCGATCGCGGACAGGCCATGCACGCGATGGGCGGCGAACGTCTTGAGGTCGGCCTGGATGCCGGCACCACCGCCGGAATCGGAACCGGCGATGGTGAGCGCGGAGACCACGGAAGGAAGCGTCATGGTCGACATTGTGCCATTCCGCCCACGCGGCGGCCCGCGATCAGCGCGGCATCCGGTGCAGGCGCCAGTGCCGGTAGATCACGTAACCCAGTCCGGTCATGCCGGTCAGCAGGGCCGGCGCGAACAGCGCTTCGTAGCTCCAGCGCCGGAACAGCCAGGCGCCGATCACGCCGCCGATCAGGAAGCCGCTGATGATCAGCCCGCTCAGGGTGAGCCGGCGCATCGGCAGCGGCCGGCCGCGGATCAGGTGGCCCAGGCCGATACCCAGGTCGGTGAACATGCCGCTCAGGTGGGTGGTGCGGACCAGCGCGCCACTGTAGGTGGTGACCATCGCGTTCTGCAGGCCGCATGCCGTCGCGGCCAGCAGCCCGCCCCAGATCTGCTGTTGCTGGAACAGCGGTACCGATGCCGCCAGCAGCAGCGCCTCCACCGTCAGCACCACGCCGTAGCGGCGGCCGAGCTGCAGGGTCTGATCCTGGATGATCAGGCCGCTCATGGTGGCGCCGAGGCAGAAGGCGATCAGCACGCCCCACAGATGCGCGATCGCGCGGCCGTCACCCGCCGCCAGCGCCGCGCCGAGCAGGCTGGTGGTGCCGGTGAGATGGCTGATGGCCTGGTGCTCGAATCCCAGGAAGCCGATGACGTTGACCATGCCGGCCACGCAAGCCAGCGCTATCGCGCCGATCCAGACCCAGCGCGGAAGTTGCATGCCCATGTGCAGGACGGATTCGCCGAACCAGTGGGCAAGTCTATGCGATCAGGCCCGCGCACGCCCGGCGGCGCCGGCGTTGGCCGGCGCCGCCATCCGTGTGCCACGGGTTACAGCACTTCCGACGCGTAGTCCGCCAGTCGCGAGCGTTCGCCGCGACGCAGGGTGATGTGCGCGCTGTGCGCCCAGACCTTGAACCGATCCACTGCGTAGGTGAGGCCGGAGGTGGTTTCGGTGAGGTAGGGCGTATCGATCTGTTCGACGTTGCCCAGGCAGACGATCTTGGTGCCGGGGCCCGCGCGCGTGATCAGCGTCTTCATTTGCTTGGGCGTCAGGTTCTGGGCCTCGTCGAGGATCAGGTAGCGGCTCAGGAAGGTGCGGCCGCGCATGAAGTTCATCGAACGGATCTTGATCCGGCTCGCGAGCAGGTCGTTGGTCGCCGCGCGGCCCCAGGCGCCGCCTTCCTGGTTGTGGGTGAGCACTTCCAGGTTGTCGGTCAGCGCGCCCATCCATGGCGTCATCTTTTCCTCTTCCGTGCCGGGCAGGAAGCCTATGTCCTCGCCGACGCTGACGGTGGCGCGGGTCATGATGATCTCGCGGTAGCGCTGCTGGTCCATCGTCTGCGCCAGGCCGGCGGCCAGCGCCAGCAGGGTCTTGCCGGTGCCGGCGGTGCCGAGCAGGGTGACGAAATCGATTTCCGGATCCATCAGCGCGTTGAGCGCGAAGTTCTGCTCGCGGTTGCGCGCGGTGATGCCCCACACCGCGTGCTGGCCATGGCGGAAATCATCGACGATGGTGAGCGTGGCCTTGCGATCCGCGCCGACCTTGACCACGCGCAGTTCGACCTCGTCCTCGCCGGGCAGGTACAGGTACTGGTTGGGGTACCAGTCCTCGTCGTCGGCCAGGGTGATCTCGTAGCTGGTACGGCCCTTGTCGCTCCAACTGCGCAGATCGGTGTTGTGCTTGTGCCAGAAATCCTCGCCCAGCTCGGTGGCGCCGGTGTACAGCAGGCTGAAATCATCCAGCGCGCGATCATTCTCGTAATCCTCGGCGGCCAGCCCGCTGATCGAAGCCTTGATGCGCAGGTTGATGTCCTTGGACACCAGGATGACCGGGACTTCCGGATGTTCCTCGCGCAGTTCCAGCACCGCCGCCAGGATCTTGTTGTCCGGTGCCACGGTGCCGAAGGTGCGGCCCGGATCCACCGGCTTGACCTGGAAATACAGCTTGCCGATCTGTCCGCGCGACTTCAGCTGCAGGCCCTGCGGGTGGGTCAGGGTGATGCCGGCCTGGATGTGGTCGGCGCCGGCGCCCACGATCAGTTCATTGAGAAAGCGGCTGACCTGGCGGGCGTTGCGGCTGACTTCGGAAGTGCCCTTCTTGGCGTTGTCGAGTTCCTCGATCACCTGCATCGGCAGAAACACGTCGTGTTCTTCGAATTTGAACAGCGCGGTGGGATCGTGCATCAGCACGTTGGTGTCCAGCACATAGATGCGCTTGCTTCGGGTCATTCAGGCAGCCTCGTGGAGGATGGTATGTGTGAACACGCGTCGCGGAAAGCGCACAGCAGCGAACCACCACGCCCGCCGCGACACGGGATGGTGGAGAAGGTGGAGAACCGTTCGATCACTGGGTTTGGAGCGCCTTCAGTGCGTCCAGCACGGCCTGGGCGTGGCCGGGAACCTTGACGCCGCGCCATTCCTGGGCGAGGCGGCCGTCAGGTGAAACCAGGAAGGTGCTGCGGACCACGCCGAGCACCTTGCGTCCGTACATGTTCTTCTCGTGGATCACGTCGAAGGCCTGGCACAGCTTCTCGTCGGCATCGCTGACCAGGGGAAACTTGAAGCCCTGCTTGGCGCAGAAGTTGTCGTGCGACTTGACCGAATCGCGCGACACGCCCAGTACCGTGGCGTCCAACTTCTTGAACTTCGCCAGCAGCGCGTTGAAGTCCAGGCCCTCGGTGGTGCAGCCGGGCGTGCTGTCCTTCGGATAGAAATACAGCACCAGCCATTGGCCGGCGTAGTCGGCGAGGGTGGCGTGTTCGCCGCCGGACAGCGCCAGCGGCAGCTTGAGGGTTGCCTTGGGCAGGGCCTTGCCGGTGCTGATCGCCGTCATCGTCAGAACTTCATCGGATCCATGATCGCGTCCAGGTTCAGATGGTCGCAGAATTCGAGGAAATCGTCGCGCAGCGCGGCGATATGCATGTTGGCCGGCACCCCGATGGTCACCTGCGCGGAAAACATTTCCGCCCCGGTCTGCATGGCGCGGTAGCGGGTGCTCTGCAGGTTCTCGATGGTGATGCCCTGGCGATCGAAGAAGTCGGCGAGCTGGAACAGGATGCCCGGCTTGTCGGCGGCGACCACTTCCACGATGTACGGCAGCAGGTTGGACTGCACGACCTTGGGGCCGGTGCGGTACCAGACCAGTTTCAGGCCCTCTTCGCGCTCCAGCCGGGTCATCATCGCCTCCAGCTTGGCGACCGAGTCCCACGAACCGGTCGCCAGGGCCGTCACCGACACGTCCCGGCCCACCGTGGACAGGCGGGCGTCCACCAGATTGCATCCGCTGTCCGCGATCCGGCGCGTCACCGCCAACAGCGGGGACTCCGGATGCGTCGTATAGGCGTTGATCAGGAGGTGGTTTTCGTTCGGCGAAGGCCGGGGCGTGGGATCGGTCAAAGCGGCTTCCGGCAAGGCGGCGAGTCTGAATGGCACCCCGGGCTGGCGCCCGGTACGGGATCCAGCATACTTGCCCGCGCTTTCACGCCGCAAGTAACATCGCAGGGTGCGCGGACGCCGCGCAGCCCTGTTCAACGAGACGTTCAAGAAGGCATACGCTTGTCCCTTTCCGGCAGCATCACCGCACTGGCCACGCCGTTCACGGCCGCTGGCGAACTCGACCTCGACGCCTGGCGCCGGCTGCTCAAACAGCAGCTCGACGGCGGCACGCAGGGCGTGGTCGTCGCCGGTTCGACCGGCGAGGCGGCGGCGCTGTCCGACGAGGAATACGAGCGGTTGCTGCGGATCGCGGTGGAAACCCTCGGTGACCGCATTCCGGTGCTGGCCGGCACCGGCCAGATGAACACCGCCAAGACCATTGCCCAGACCCGCCGCGCGCAGGCGGCCGGCGCCGAATACGCGCTGGTGGTCACCCCGCCTTACGTGCGGCCGACCCAGGCAGGCCTGATCGCGCACTACCGCGCGGTGGCCGAGCAGGGCGGCCTGCCGGTGGTCCTGTACAACGTGCCGGGCCGCACCGGTTGCGACATGCTGCCGGAGACCGTCGCCGAACTCGCGCCGCATCCGCACATCGTCGGCATCAAGGAAGCCCGTTCCGAACCGGAGCGGATGACCGCGCTGCTGGCGCTGCGCAATGACGGTTTCGCCGTCCTCAGCGGCGACGATCCGACCGCCGGCCGGGCCATGCTGGCGGGCGCCGACGGACTCATCTCGGTCGGTTCCAACGCATTGCCCCGTACCTTCCGCCGCCTCTGCGATCGCGCCCGTGCCGGGGACGCCGCGGCGGTCGCCGCGCTGGACGCGGAGCTGGGCGAGGTCTACGGCTTCCTCGGGGTGGAATCCAATCCCATCCCGATCAAGGCGCTGCTGCAGCGCCAGGACATCGGCGCCGGGCTGCGGCTGCCCCTGCTGTCGCTGTCCACCCCTCACCAGGACACCGCGGATCGACTGGCCGGACTGGTCCGTCGACTCGAAGAACAATCCAGCCGCGATACGATCGCGGCCTGAACCCAGGAGAACACCATGCGTTTTTCGCCTTCGCTCATGCGTCCGCTCGCCTTCGCGCTGCTGGCCGTTTCCGTGGCCGGCGGCCTGTCGGGCTGCAAGTGGTTCAGCAAGAAGGGCGCCAAGGGCGACTACGCGCTGAGCCCGGAAATGCGTCCGCTGGAAGTCCCGCCGGATCTCAATCTGCCCAGCACCGCCGGCGCGATGAATCTCCCGACCACCGCTTCGCAGGTGCAGGCGCAGGGCCAGGGCAGCGCCCCGGCGGCGGCCTCCAACACCGGTTTCAACACCGCCGGCAGCCGCGATGAAGTCTTCACCAAGGTCGGCGACGCGCTGGGCGGCATCGAAGGCGTGACCGTCGCCAGCCGCGCCCAGCTGCTGGGCACCTACGACGTGAACTACGAAGGCAGCAACTTCCTCGTGCGCGTGGTCGGCCTGCAGGCAGGCGCTTACGTGTCCGCGGTGGATCCGCGCGGCCTGCCGGCGCAGGGCGAAGCAGCCACCAAGCTGATCGCCGCACTGAAGGCCAAGCTCGGCAACTGAGCTTCCGGGCCGCGGCAACGAAAAAGGCGCCCCAGGGCGCCTTTTTCTTTTTGCCTGTCCCCGCCATTCGTGCGGGATGTGTTCGACGGCGGGCCGGCCGAAGCGCGCGATGTGGAAGCGGACGACAGGAATCCGATGCCACATCCACGCGAAAAAGGCGGGTATCAGCGTTCCAGCAGCGGCAGCTTGCCGGGTTTGCCTTCCCATTCCTTGGCATCGGGCAGCGGATCCTTGCGGGTGGTGATCACCGGCCAGGATTTCGCCAGCTCCGCATTCAACTGCACGTAGTTTTCCTGGCCGGCTGGGACATCGTCTTCCGGATAGATCGCATTGATCGGGCATTCCGGTTCGCACAGGGTGCAGTCGATGCACTCATCGGGATCGATCACCAGGAAGTTCGGGCCTTCGTGGAAGCAATCCACCGGGCAGACTTCCACGCAATCGGTGTACTTGCATTTGATGCAATTCTCGGTGACGACGAAGGGCATTGGCAGAGCATCGAAACGGAAACCCGACAAGTTTAAAGCAACGCGCACATCGGGATGACATTGATTGTGGTTCGCGTCGTGCCGGGGCCATGCGGCGTACGCGGAACACGGCCGATTGCCTCCCGGGGTGGTCGGCGGCCCGGCTTGCGCCGCAGTGAATCCGGCAACCGATTCGTTGCGTTGTTGAGAAAATCCGTGGTTTTTTTAAATATTGTCCCGAAATTGGAACAACCCATTGGCCGGCCACCTGTTTATCCTGACCGCGCGGAACCGCATCCTTTCGCCAACGTTTCCCGTGGAGGTTCCCCGATGATCACCCTGCGTCCGGCCACCGAGCGCGGCCACGCCAACCATGGCTGGCTGGATTCCTGGCACAGCTTCTCCTTCGCCGGCTACTACGACGACAACCACGTGCACTGGGGCCCGCTGCGGGTCATCAACGAGGATCGGGTGGAAGCCGGGCGCGGGTTCGGCCAGCACGGCCATCGCGACATGGAGATCATCAGCTACGTGCTGGAGGGCGCGCTCGGCCACAAGGATTCGATGGGCAACGCCTCCAGCATCGTGCCCGGCGACGTGCAGCGGATGAGCGCCGGCACCGGCGTGCAGCACTCCGAGTTCAACCACAGCGAGTCCGGCACCACCCATTTCCTGCAGATCTGGATCATCCCGGATCGGCAGGGTGTCGCACCGTCCTACGAGCAGAAGGCGTTTTCCGCCGGGGAAAAACAGGGACACCTGCGCCTGATCGCCAGCCCGGACAGCGCCGATGGATCGGTGGGCATCCACCAGGATGCGCGCGTCTATGCCGGTCTGTTCGATGGTGACGAGAAGGCCGAACTGCGCCTGGCCGGGGGCCGGCTGGGCTACGTGCACGTGGCCCGTGGCGAGGTGACCGTCAACGGCCATGCGCTGGCGGCCGGCGACGCCCTGCTGTACGAAGGCGAGCCGCTGATCACCGTGGGCGCCGGCCGCAGCGCGGAAGTGCTGGTGTTCGACCTGCCCAGGATCTGAGCGGGTTGTTCCGGGTGGCGTGGCCGCCCGGGAACATCCGCGGGCGGGGAGTGGGATAATGCCGGGCGATCGTTTCCATCCGGACATTCCGTTCCATGTCGCACCGTCACTGGGTGGCCGCGTCCATCCGCAGAATCGAGGCCGACTTCAATCGATCGGCCGATACCCACCTGATTCCGCTGTCGCTGCCGGGTTATCCGGACATCGACTTCTATTTCAAGGACGAGTCCAGCCATCCCACCGGCAGCCTCAAGCATCGGTTGGCGCGCTCGCTGTTCCTGTATGCGCTGGCCAATGGCTGGTTGCGCGAAGGCGCGCCGGTGATCGAGGCATCCAGTGGATCCACCGCGGTTTCGGAGGCCTACTTCGCCCGCCTGCTCGGCTTGCCGTTCATCGCGGTGATTCCGGCCAGCACCTCGCCGGAGAAAATCGCCGCGATCGAGTTCCAGGGCGGGCGCTGCCACCTGATCGAGCGCGCCTGCGATCTGGACGATGCCTCGCGCCAGTTGGCGCGCGAGACCGGCGGGCATTTCATGGATCAGTTCACCTACGCCGAGCGCGCGACCGATTGGCGCGCCAACAACAACATCGCCGAATCGATCTTCAAGCAGATGGCGGCCGAGCCTCATCCGGTGCCGTCGTGGATCGTCTGCAGCCCAGGCACCGGCGGCACCGCCGCCACCCTGGGCCGCTACGTGCGCTATCGCCAGCACGGCACCGACATCCTGTGCGTGGATCCGGAAATCTCGATGTTCTACGACGGCTACCGGGAAGCGCTGGCCGGCCGGCCGTGGCGCGAACTGACCAGCACCGGCGGCTCGCGCATCGAGGGCATCGGCCGTCCCCGCGTGGAAGCCAGCTTCCTTCCCAGTTGCGTGGACGCGATGGTCAAGGTGCCGGATGCGCTGTCGCTGGCGGCGATGCGCGAAGTCAGCGCCCGCCTGGGGCGGCGCGTCGGCGGTTCCACCGGGACCAACTTCGTCGGCGTGCTGTGGGCGGCACAGCGGATGAAGCAGGCCGGGCGCGCCGGTTCCATCGTCACCATCCTGTGCGATGCGGGCGAACGCTATGCGCACAGCTATTACGAAGCGTCGTGGTATGCGGACAACGGCATCGATGTGAGCGACAGCGATGCGGCGATCGCCGCCGCGAGCGCGGGCGAACGCTTGCCGGATCTGCCCTGGGCGGCGCAGGCCATGGCCTGAACGGCACCGTGCCGACGCGGATGTCCGCTTGCATCCGCGGCCGCCGCCTCCACTGTGGAAAGGGCGAACCCGCCTTTCCCTCGCCTGATTCCAGGAGTTCCGACGTGACCCTTCCGCTGCTCGATTTTTCCGGCCTGCCGCGTTTCGACGAGATCCGCCCCGAGCAGATTTCCTCCGCCATCGACCAACTGCTGGCCGAGGCGGACGCGGCGGTGAAGCAGGCGGAGACGACCGCGCCGGTGACCTGGGAGAATTTCGTGGCGCCGCTGGATGACGCCACCGAGCGGCTGTCCCGGGCCTGGGGCCAGGTCACCCATCTGCAAGCGGTGGTCAACACGCCGGAACTGCGCGAGGCCTACAACGCCAATCTGCCCAAGGTCACCCGCTTCGGCAGCGCCCTGGGGCAGAACCTGGCCTTGTACGCACAGTACAAGGCGTTGTCGCAGTCGCCGGAAGCCGCCGGCTACGACGATGCGCGACGCAAGGCGTTGGAGAACGCGCTGCGCGATTTCCGCCTGGGCGGCGCGGAATTGGACGAGGCCGGCAAGGCCCGCTTCACCGCCATCCGCGAAGAGTTGTCGGCGCTGTCGGCGAAGTTCTCCAACAACGTCCTGGATGCCACCGATGCCTGGGCGCTGTTCGTAGAGGAACCGTCCCGTCTCGCCGGCCTGCCGGCGGACGTGCTGGCCGCCGCCCGCGCGCAGGCCGGGAAGGATGGGCGCGCCGGCTGGAAACTGACCCTGCAGATGCCGTGCTACCTGCCGGTGCAGACCTACGCCGAGGATCGTGCGCTGCGCGAACAGCTCTATCGCGCCAGCGCGGTGCGGGCTTCCGAACTGGGGGACGACACCGGCCTGGACAACAGTCCGCTGATCGGGCGCATCCTCGCCCTGCGTAGCGAACTGGCGAGTCTGCTCGGGTTCGACAGCTACGCCGATTATTCGGTGGCGACCAAGATGGCCGACAGCCCGCGGGCCGTGCTGGCCTTCCTGCGCGACCTGGGCGGCCGGGCATTGCCGCATGCGCGGCGCGACCGCGCGGAACTGGAGGCGTTCGCGCGCGACGAACTCGGCCTGGACGGCCTGGACGGCCTGGAGGCCTGGGATCTGGCCTGGGCAAGCGAGAAGCTCAAGCAGGCGCGCTACAGCTATTCCGGGCAGGAAGTGAAGCAGTACTTCACCGAGCCGAAGGTGCTGGCTGGCCTGTTCGATCTGATCCATGCACTGTACGGCCTGCGGGTCGAACCGGATCAGGCACCGGTCTGGCACCCGGACGTGCGCTTCTACCGGCTGAGCAACGAGAAAGGCCAACTGGTCGGCCAGTTCTACCTCGATCTCTACGCGCGCGAAGGCAAGCGCGGCGGCGCCTGGATGGACGATGGCCGCAATCGCCGCGAGCGCGGAGCGGAGCAGGGCGCGCAGACGCCGCTGGTGTACCTGGTCTGCAATTTCGGTCGCGGCGCCGATGGCAAGCCGGCAACCTTCAGCCACAATGAAGTCACCACGCTGTTCCATGAAATGGGCCATGGCCTGCACCAGTTGCTGACCCAGGTCGGCGAACTGGCGGTGGCCGGCATCAACGGGGTGGAATGGGATGCGGTGGAACTGCCCAGCCAGTTCATGGAGAACTTCTGCTGGGAATGGGAGCGCGTGCAGGCGATGACGGCGCACGTGGACACCGGCGCACCGCTGCCGCGCGATCTGTTCGAGCGCATGCTGGCGGCGAAGAACTTCCAGAGCGGCATGGCGACCGTGCGGCAACTGGAGTTCGGCCTGTTCGACATGCTGCTGCATGCCGGCGGCTTCGATCCCGCGGGTGACGGCGTGCTCGCACTGCTGGAGCAGGTGCGCGACGAGATCGCGGTGAACCGGCCGCCGGCCTGGAACCGTTTCCCGCACCAGTTCAGCCATATCTTCGCCGGCGGCTACGCGGCCGGTTATTACAGCTACAAATGGGCCGAGGTGCTGAGCGCGGATGCCTACGCGGCGTTCGAGGAGGCGCCGGCACGACTGGCCGAGACCGGTGCCCGCTTCCGCCGCGAAGTGCTGGCGCGCGGGGGAAGCCGGGGCGCGGCGGAGAATTTCCGCGCATTTCGCGGGCGCGAGCCACGCATCGATGCGCTGCTGCGGCACAGCGGCATGGCGTAAGTCGGCGGGGAAGGGATGCCGGCGGAAATGCCGGCCCCGGAGACTGCGGACCCCGTGGGGCCGTACCATGTTCAGCCGGAATGGCGCTCCCTAGGGGACTCGAACCCCTGTTTTAGCCTTGAGAGGGCCACGTCCTAACCACTAGACGAAGGGAGCGTTTGGGTGATGCCGGCGAAGCGCATTAGTATATGCGGCTACCCCGGCATTCGGCAATCGCCTGCCGGGGGCACGAGACAACCTGACGGAACCGCCACCATTACCCCGAATACCACCCTGCGCATCATCCCCCGCGACCAGCACCCGATCTCGCGCAGGGACATCAGTCCCAATGCCCTGCGCGTGCTGTACCGGCTGCGTGACGCGGGCTTCGCCGGTTACCTGGTCGGCGGGGCCGTGCGCGACCTGCTGGTCGGCGGGCACCCCAAGGATTTCGACGTCGCCACCGACGCCACCCCGGAGCAGGTCAAGCAGTTGTTCCGCAATTGCCGGCTGATCGGGCGCCGCTTCCGCCTGGCCCACGTCGTGTTCGGCAGCGAGATCATCGAGGTCGCCACCTTCCGCGCCAACAGCGACGACGGCAGCGGCGATCGCGAAATGGAAAACGGCCGGCTGGTCCGCGACAACGTCTACGGCACCGTCGAGGACGACGCGGTGCGCCGCGACTTCACCGCCAATGCGCTGTACTACGCCATCGAGGATTTCTCGGTGCGTGACTACGTGGGCGGGTTCGAGGACGTGCAGGCGCGCACGCTGCGGCTGATCGGCGATCCCGAACAGCGTTATCGCGAAGATCCGGTGCGCATGCTGCGCGCGGTGCGGCTGGCGGCCAAGCTCGATTTCTCGATCGAGGCGGCGACCGCGGAACCGATCGCGCGGCTGGCGTCCCTGTTGTCGGATGCCGCGCCCGCGCGGCTGTTCGAGGAAATCCTCAAGCTGTTCCTGTCGGGCCATGCGGTGGCCAGCTTCGAAGGCCTGGAGCGCTTCGGCCTGCTCGGCGTGCTGCTGCCGGAGACCGCGGCGGCGCTGGCGTCCAACCGCAGCGGCGCATTGCGCCGCATGCTGGTCGAGGGCCTGGCCGGGACCGATCGGCGCGTCGCCAACGATGAACCGGTGTCGCCGGCCTTCCTGTTCGCGCTGTTGCTGTGGCCGGCGTACTGCCGCGCCCTGATGGCATTGCAGGCGCAGGGCGTGCACGCGGAGGAAGCCCAGCGCCGCGCCGCCGACCGGGTCACCCTGCACCAGCTCAACACCATTGCCTTGCCACGCCGCTTCTCGCTGCCGATGCAGGAGATCTGGTTGCTGCAGACGCGGTTCGGCAACCGCCAGCGCAAGCGGGTCATGCGCCTGCTGAGCCACCCACGCTTCCGCGCCGCGTTCGATTTCCTGGTCCTGCGGCTTTCCGCATCCAGCGAACATGCCGAGGACGTGGCGTTCTGGCGCGAGGCCCAGGCGCAGTCGCCGGAGGTCCTGGCCAGTTCGCTCACTTCCGCCTCCGGCGCCTCGGAGGAAGAAGGCGGTCCGCAGGGCCGCCGCCGCCGCCGTCGCCGTCGCACTGGCGCCGCTTCGCCGGAATGAATCCGCCAACCACGGCCTTCGTGGGCCTGGGCGCGAACCTGGGCGACGCCCAGGCCAGCGTGCGCGCCGCCGCGGCGCGGCTGGGACAACTGCCGGAGACCGCGTGCCTCGCGCTGTCGCGCCTGTACCGCACCCCGGCGTGGGGACTGGAAGCGCAACCGGATTTCATCAACGCGGTGGCCATGCTGCGTACCGGACTGGAACCGCTTGCATTGCTGGAGCAACTGCTGGCGATCGAGCGCGAGTTCGGGCGCGATCGCAGCCGCGAGCAACGCTGGGGACCACGCCGCCTGGATCTGGACCTGCTGTTGTACGGGGATCGGGTGCTCGACGTGCCCGGGCTGCAATTGCCGCATCCGCGCCTGCACGAACGGGCCTTCGCGCTGGTGCCGCTGCTGGAAGTGGCGCCGGATGCCTGGATTCCGGGGTACGGCTACGCGCGGGATGCAGCGTCCGGCCTGGAAAGGTCGAACATCCAGCCGTTATGAGGGGATAATGCATCCCCATGAGCACACACGCCGATAGCAAGCCCTGGACCGTTCCCGCGCTGGCCGATGCCAAGCGGGACGGACGCAAGCTGGTCATGCTGACCGCCTACGACGCCGGGTTCGCCCGGGTCTTCGACGCCAATGGCGCCGACCTGATCCTGGTCGGTGATTCGCTCGGCATGGTGGTGCAGGGACATGATTCGACCCTGCCGGTGAACACCGCCGATGTCGTCTACCACACCGCCGCGGTCGCGCGCGGGCTGAACCGGGCACTGTTGATCAGCGATCTGCCGTTCCAGTCCGACGCCACGCCCGAGCGCGCGCTGGATGCGTCGATCGCGCTGCTGCAGGCGGGCGCGGAGATGGTCAAGCTGGAAGGCGCGGGCCACAAGCTGGAGGTCATCCGCTTCCTCACCGAACGCGACATTCCGGTGTGCGCGCACCTGGGCCTGACACCGCAGTCGGTGCTCAAGTTCGGTGGCTACAAGGTGCAGGGCCGTGACGAGGCCGCCGCCGCGCGCCTGCGCGCCGATGCCCGCGCCGTGGCCGATGCCGGCGCCTCGCTGCTGGTGCTGGAATGCGTGCCATCGCCCCTCGCCGCCGCCATCACCGCCGACATCGCGATCCCGACCATCGGCATCGGCGCCGGCCCCGGTTGCGACGGCCAGGTACTGGTGCTGCATGACTTCCTCGGGTTGGACACCGGCCACCGCCGGCCGAAGTTCGTCAAGGACTTCCTTGCCGAGGGCGGTTCGGTCGCCGGCGCCGTGCGCGCGTACGCCGACGCGGTGCGCGACGGCAGCTTCCCCGACGCCAGCCACTCCTACTGAGCCGCGCCACGGCGCGGCGTTCCTGCGGACTTCCCTGCGGACACCTACATGCTAGAAACCATCACCGAATCGCACGATCTGCGCGCACGCGTCAGGCAATGGAAACGCGAAGGCCTGAAAGTCGCGCTGGTGCCGACGATGGGCAACCTGCATGCCGGCCACTACTCGCTGGTCATGCTGGCGCGGCAGTACGCCGACCGCGTGGTGTCCAGTGTGTTCGTCAACCCGACCCAGTTCGGTCCCAACGAAGACTTCACCCGCTACCCGCGCACGCCGGAAGCGGACATGAGCGGACTCGAAGGCGCCGGCTGCGATGTCCTGTGGTTGCCCACGGTGGAATCGATGTATCCGTTCGGGGTGGAACTGGCCGCCCGGGTGCACGTGCCCGGCGTCAGCAGCCTGCTGGAAGGTGCGCATCGGCCCGGTCATTTCGATGGCGTGTGCACCGTGGTGGCGCGTCTGTTCAATCAGGTGCAGCCGGATCTGGCGGCGTTCGGCAAGAAGGATTACCAGCAACTGGCGGTGATCCGGCAGATGGTGGCGGATCTGGCTTTCCCGATCGAACTGCTGGCCGGCAGCATCGTCCGTGAGACGGACGGCCTGGCGATGAGCTCGCGCAACCAGTACCTGTCCGCGGACGAGCGTCCGCGCGCCGCGGAGATCCGCCGCGTGCTCACCGCCATGCGTGACGGAATAGTCGGCGGGACGCCGCGCACGGAGGTCGAGCGTGCCGCCAGCCGCCAGCTGGCCGATACCGGTTTCGTGGTGGACTACACCACCGTGCGCCGGCCCGATCTGGGCGAACCGAACGATGGCGAACCCGGCAGCCGGGTCGCCCTGATCGCCGCCCGTCTGGGCAGGACCCGGCTGATCGACAACCTGGAGTGGTGAGCGCGGTCCCGCCGCATCCCGCTCACGCATCCCTCCTCGCCGCGTGCACGTCGGCCGCCGCCGGCCGCTGCTAAACTCCCGTCTCCTCCGTGGTCCGTTCCCCCTCGCCATGCATCTCAGCCTGCTCAAGACCAAAATCCACCGCGCTACCGTCACCCACGCCGAATTGAACTATGAAGGCTCGATCGCCATCGACGGCCTGTTGCTGGATGCCAGCGGCATCCGCGAGTTCGAGCAGGTGCATATCTGGGATGTGACCAACGGCGCGCGTTTCTCCACCTATGCCATCCGCGCCGACGAAGGCAGCGGCATCATCTCGCTCAACGGCGGCGCCGCACGCCATGTGCAGATCGGTGATCTGATCATCATCGCCGCGTTCGCCGGCATGAGCGAGGAGGAAGCCGAGCGCTTCCAGCCCAAGCTGATCTACGTCGACGGCAACAACCGGATCACCCACACCAACTACAGCATCCCCAAGCAGGCCGCATGAGCCAGACATCGGGTTTCGAAGCGTTGCAGTCCCACGCCGCACGCCTGCGCGGGCAATCCCTGCCGGCGCTGCTGGCGCAGGATCCGGCGCGTGCCAACGACTTCGCGCTGCGCCATGGCCCGCTGTATTTCAACTTCGCCCGCCAGGGATATGACCGCGACGCGCTGTCGGCGCTGGTCGCGCTGGGCGAATCGCGGGATCTGAAGGGCGCGTTCCAGCGCCTGTTCGATGGCGAGAAGGTCAACGTCACCGAGGGGCGCGCCGCCCTGCATACCGCGCTGCGTGGCAATCACTCCGGCGCCGCCATCGCGCGCGAAGCCTTCGCCACCGCCAGCGCGGTGCGCGAGCGCATGGCCGCACTGATCGCGGATCTGGAAGCCAGCGATGTCACCGACATCGTCAGCGTCGGCATCGGTGGTTCCGATTTGGGCCCGCGCCTGGTCGCCGATGCCCTGCGCGGACCGTTGCCTGGTCGCTTCCGGGTGCATTTCCTGTCCAATGTCGACGGTGCCGCCGCCCAGCGCGTGCTGGCCCCGCTGGATCCGCGCAGGACCGCGGCGATCCTGATTTCCAAGACCTTCGGTACCCAGGAAACCCTGCTCAACGGCGGCATCCTGCGCGACTGGCTGGGTGGCAGCGACCGGTTGTACGCGGTCAGCGCCAATCCGGAGCGGGCCGCCGCCGCGTTCGCGATCGACGCGACGCGCGTGTTGCCGATGTGGGACTGGGTGGGCGGCCGTTATTCGCTGTGGTCGGCGGTCGGCCTGCCGATCGCGCTGGCCATCGGGTTCGAGCGCTTCGAAGCCCTGCTGGCCGGCGCCTCGGACTTCGACGCGCACGTGCTGAACACCGCACCCGCGGACAACATCGCGGTGCGTCACGCGCTGACCGCCATCTGGAACCGCAATGCGCTCGGCCACGCCGCGCACGGCGTGATGACCTACGACCAGCGCCTGGCGCTGTTGCCGGCCTATCTGCAGCAACTGGTGATGGAAAGCCTGGGCAAGTCGGTGAAACTCGACGGCGGTCCGGTCGGCGTGGACACCGTACCGGTGTGGTGGGGCGGTGCCGGCACCGATGTGCAGCACAGCTTCTTCCAGGCACTGCATCAGGGTACCGGCATCGTGCCGCTGGATTTCGTCGGCACCGTCCGCAACGACGACCCCTACGCCGAGAACCATCTGGCGCTGATGTCCAACCTGCTGGCGCAGACCGAAGCGCTGGCGAACGGGCAGGGCAGCGATGATCCGCACCGCGTGTATCCGGGCAGCCGTCCCAGCACGCTGATCCTGCTCGATGCGCTGACCCCGCAGACCCTGGGCGGCCTGATCGCCATGTACGAGCACAGCGTGTACGCGCAGGCGGTGCTGTGGGGCATCAACGCCTTCGATCAGTTCGGCGTCGAGCTCGGCAAGCAACTGGCCAACGGCCTGCTGCCGGCCTTGAAGGGCGAAGCGCAGGCCAGCGACCCGGTCACCCGGGTGCTGCTGGACGAGTTGCGCAAGCGGAGTTGATTTCTCCGCGCGACCTTCCGTCTTGTGGGAGCGACGTCAGTCGCGAATCGGGCATCGAGAATTTCGCGACTGACGTCGCTCCGACAGGTGGGTGGGCTCAGCCGAGTCCATGCCGCCGTAGCGCCCACATCACGTGTTCGCGCACGAGTGGCGATGGATCCTCGCGGCGTGACGCCAGCGCCGCCAGCACGTCCGGCGTGGCCGGTGCGTTGCCCAGCGCGATGGCGATGTTGCGCAACCAGCGTTCGTGGCCGCTGCGGCGGATCGCGGATCCTTCCGTGCGGCGCAGGAACTCGGCTTCATCCCAGGCGAACAGTTGCGGCAGCGTCGCGGTATCCAGATCGTTGCGCGCGCGGAAATCGGCTTCATCGTGGCGCTTGGCGAACTTGTTCCAGGGACAGACCAGTTGGCAGTCGTCGCAACCGAAGATGCGGTTGCCCATCGGCACGCGCAAATCCTCGGGAATCGCGCCGTCGTGCTCGATGGTCAGGTAGGAAATGCAGCGCCGCGCATCCAGCCGGTAGGGAGCGGTGATCGCCCGGGTCGGGCAGATGTCGATGCAGCGCACGCAGGTGCCGCAGTGCGCGCTGGCCGGCGCATCGACGGGCAACGGCAGATCGACATAGATCTCGCCGAGGAAGAACCAGGATCCGCCGTCCTTGTCGATGAGGCAGGTGTGCTTGCCGATCCAGCCGAGCCCGGCGTTGCGCGCGAGCGCGCGTTCCAGCACCGGCGCGGAGTCGACGAACACCCGGTGGCCGAATGGTCCGAATTCCTCCTGCAGTCGTTCGGCCAGCCGCTGCAGGCGATTGCGCATCAGCTTGTGGTAGTCGCGCCCCAGCGCGTAGCGCGCCACGTAGGCGCGTTCGCCATCGGCCAGCGTCTGCCAGGCGTCGTCACTGTCGTTACGGCCGTAGTCCAGGCCCACCGAAATCACCCGCAGCGTTCCCGGCAGCAATTCCTGCGGCCGGCTGCGCTTGTCGCCATGGCGCGCCATCCAGTCCATCGACCCGTAGAGCCCCTGCGCCAGCCAGTCGCGCAGGTGGTCCTCGTCCGGTCCCAGCTCGATGCCGGCGATGCCGCAACGCTGGAAGCCGAATTCGCGCGCCAGCCCACGCACCCGCGCGGCGAGCGCGGCGGGATCGGGCAGGCGGGCGGGCGCGGTGGAAGACATGCGGCAAGTATAGAATCGCCCGCATGTCCGGCAGCTTTCCCCTGTACGACACCCGTGCCGCGCGCGAACTGGATGCGCGCGCCACCGCCCGCCTGGGCGGTGACGCGCATGTCCTGATGCTGCGGGCCGGGCAGGCCGCCTGGCGCTATCTGTTGGCGCAATGGACGCAGGCGCAGCGGATCGTGGTGGTATGCGGGCCCGGCAACAACGGGGGCGACGGTTATGTGCTGGCGCATCTGGCGCGCCGCTCCGGGCGCATGGCCATCGTGGTGCATCTGGAGGAACACGCGCCACGTACGCCATCGAGCCAGCGCGCCTGCACGGACTACATCGCCGCCGGCGGCAAGGTCGAACTGTTCGACGGCGCTTTGCCTGCAGCGGATCTGGTGGTCGACGCGCTGTTCGGCATCGGCCTGTCGCGCGCGCCGGATCCGGCCACCGCGCGCCTGATCGAGGCCATCAACGCCCAGAGCGCGCCGGTGTTCTCGCTGGATGTGCCCAGCGGCGTGGACGCCGATCGCGGACACGTCCCGGGTACCGCGGTGCTGGCATCGCATACGCTCCAGTTCATCGCCGAACACGCCGGCCTGCGGACCGGCGACGCGCTCGAATACACCGGCGCGTGCGCGCTGGACGAACTCGATGTTCCCGACGAGACCTTCACCGACGTCGCGCCCGTGGCGACCGGCCTGGGCCAGGGCGCGCTCGCGCGCTGGCTGCTGCCACGGCGGCGCAATACCCACAAGGGCGAATCCGGACGGGTGCTGTGCATCGGCGGCGATCATGGCAGCGGTGGCGCGATCGCGTTGTGCGCGGAAGCCGCCTTGCGCGCCGGCGCGGGACTGCTGCGCGTGGCCACCCGCGAACGCCACGTAGGGCCCATCCTGGCGCGTCGGCCGGAAGCCATGGTGCGCGCGGTGGAATCGGGCGAGGAACTGGCGCCGCTGCTGCTGCAGGCCGATGTCATCGCGCTCGGGCCCGGGCTCGGACAGGACGATTGGGGCCAGGGACTGTTCGAGCTGGCGCTGCGTGCGGGAAAACCCTGCGTGCTGGATGCGGACGCATTGAATCTGCTGGCCATCCATCCGCACGAACTGGATGACGCGATCCTGACGCCGCATCCCGGCGAAGCGGCGCGGCTGCTGGGCGTGGAGACACGCGAGATCCAGCAGGATCGCCTGGCCGCCGCGCACGCGCTGGCGGAACGTCATCGCGCCGTGATCGTGCTCAAGGGCGCGGGCACGATCATCGCCGCGCCAGGACAGTTGCCCTGCGTGCTCGATGCCGGCAACCCCGGCATGGCGGTGGGTGGCATGGGCGATGTGTTGACCGGGATCATCGCGTCGCTGCGCGCGCAGGGCCTGGCGGCGTTCGACGCGGCCCGCGCCGGTGCGCTGCTGCATTCGCTGGCGGGGGATGCAGCGGCCGAGGACGGCGAACGCGGATTGCTGCCTTCCGATCTGATGCCGTTCGTACGCCGCCTCGCCAATCCCTGAGCGGATGCGACGAAGGCTAGAATCGCGGCATGGAATCCTTGTCATTGTTTCTTTCCGACAGCGAAGCGACCGATGCGCTCGGACGCACGCTCGCGATGAGTCGGCCGGCGAACGCCGTGGTCCATCTGCAGGGCGATCTCGGCGCGGGAAAATCCACGCTGGCGCGCGCGCTGTTGCGGGCGCTGGGCGTGCAGGGCGCCATTCGCAGCCCGACCTACACGCTGGTCGAACGCTATCCGCTGACGGACGGCGAGGCCTGGCACCTGGATCTGTACCGCATCGGTGACGCCGGAGAACTGGATTTCCTGGGCCTGGACGAGGGCAGCGCCACGCTCTGGCTGGTGGAGTGGCCCGAGCGCGGTGGCGCCGGCCTGCCGCATTGCGACCTGCGGATAGGGCTGGCGGTGGACGGATCCGGACGGTCGGCGAGGCTGGAAGCGGTCAGCGGACCCGGCCAGGCGTGGCTGGCCCAGTTGGCCAAAGATCCCCAGTTGCCTCGATCACCTATCCCGGCGGTGTAGGAAGATCCGGCAGGTCACGGATTATTAAGGGAAAACTTCTTGCATTCCGGCGCAGTTGGTGCTTGAATCCGCCGCATGCGCCTGGGGAATCCTCCATTCCAACGCCTTCGCATCGCCGCCTTCGGGCTGGCGGTGGCGGCAGCGTGCGCCGGAACCGCGTCCGCCGGTGAGGTCAGCGCGGTCCAGTTGAGCAACGGCGCGACCGGCACCCGCGCGGAAATCCAGCTGCAGGGCAAAGGCGAATTCAAGACCCTCGCCCTGCACGGCCCGGAGCGTCTGGTCGTGGATCTGCCCGCGTCCAGCGCTGCACGCGGCCTCAAGCTGCCCCCCGGACAGGGCGTGGTCACGGCGGTACGGACCGGCCAGCCCAGCCCGGGAACCCTGCGCGTGGTGTTCGATCTGGCCGGCCCGATCACGGCATTGAAGCCGCGCGTGGAAAGCGCGGCCGGCGGCGCGCGCCTGATCCTCGAATGGCCGGGCGACGGTCCCGCGAATCCGGTCGCCAAGGCGCCCGCCGCGACGTCTTCTTCGTCCGCGCCCGCGCCCGTGCCCTCGTCCGCGTCCCCGGTGCCGTCGCCGACGGCGGTCACGCCTTCCGCGGGTCAGGCGACCGCCGCATTGGCGGCACAGGTCGCGCAACAGGCCAATGCGCCCGCGGCCCGGCCGCCTGAGCAGACACCGCCATCGCAGGTCCCGTCCCCGCAAGCGATCCTCAACGGCCAGCCCACGACCCAGGTCGCACCCGCGCAGCCGAACGCCGCGGGCGTGACGCCGGGCGGCGTGCCTTACACCATCGCCACCGGGAAACCGGCCACGCCGGCGCCGGAAGCGCTGGCGTCCACGAACGTCGCCCCGCAGGAACCCGCGCCCAAGGTGGGCATGCGCGCGGGCATGCGCCCGCTCATCGTCGCCATCGATCCCGGCCACGGCGGCCAGGATTCGGGGGCGGTCGGGCAGGGGGGCACCTACGAGAAGAACGTCGTGCTGGCGATCGGCCGCGAACTGGCCCGCCAGATCAATGCCACGCCGGGCATGAAGGCCTACATGACCCGCGACAGCGATGTCTTCATTCCGCTCAACATGCGCGCCCGCAAGGCCCGTGCGGCGGGCGCCGACATGTTCGTCTCCATCCACGCGGACGCGGCGGAAAACCGCTCGGCGCGCGGTTCGTCCGTGTACGTGCTGTCGCTGAAGGGCGCGTCCTCGCAACGCGCGCGCTGGCTGGCCGACAAGGAAAACGCCTCCGATCTGATTGGCGGCGTGGCCCTGCAGAAAGTCGACAACACGCTGGGTTCGGTGCTGCTGGATCTGGCTCAGAGCGGGCACATGCGCGCGTCGGAAGACGCGGCCAACCACGTGCTCGATGGCCTGAAGCGGGTCGGCAACAACCACAAACCGAACATCGAACGCGCGAACTTCGCGGTGCTGCGAACCTCCGACATGCCGTCGATGCTGGTGGAAACCGCCTTCATCTCCAATCCGGACGAAGAGAAGCGGCTGAAGGATCCGGGCTACCAGCGCAAGGTCGCCGCCGCCGTGCTGGATGGCGTCAACACCTATTTCACCCGCCAGCCGCCGCCGGGCACGCTGTTCGCCGCGCGCGCGCAGGCCGAAGCCGAAGCGCGCAGCGCCGCCGCGGGCGGAGCCGCCGGCGCGCCCTGAGCGCACCGCGCCGGCCCACCGCTCGGCTATCATCCGCACTGACTTCCCGCGACGGCCAATGCGCCGCCCCGACGTGCCGATCCGCCAACTGCCCGACACCCTCATCAACCAGATCGCCGCGGGCGAGGTGGTGGAACGCCCGGCGTCGGTGGTCAAGGAACTGGTGGAGAACGCGCTGGACGCGGGCGCGCGCCGGATCGACATCGACCTGGAAGAGGGCGGCATCCGCCTGATCCGCATCCGTGATGACGGCGGCGGCATTCCCGCCGCGGAGCTGCCGCTGGCGATCTCGCGCCACGCCACCAGCAAGATTGCGTCGCTGGACGATCTGGAGGCAGTGGCCACGCTCGGTTTCCGCGGCGAAGCATTGCCGTCGATCGCCTCGGTGAGCCGCTTCCTGCTGACTTCGCGGCGCGCGGACGACGCGCATGGCGCGGCGTTGCGCGTGGATGGCGGCCAGCTCGGCGAAGTGGCGCCGGCACCGCATCCGCCGGGCACCACGGTGGAAGTCCGCGATCTGTTCTACAACGTGCCGGCCCGGCGCAAGTTCCTGCGTGCGGGGCGCACCGAGCTGGGCCATATCGAGGAATGGCTGCGGTCACTGGCGCTGGCGCGTCCGGAGATCGAACTGCGGGTGGGCGTGGACGGCAAGCCATCGCGCCGCTATCGCCCGGATGGCATCGATCCGCTGGCGCGGGTGCGCGAAACCCTGGGCGAGACCTTCGTGGACCAGGCCCTGCGCATCGAGCACGCCGCCGCCGGCCTGCGCCTGCACGGCTGGATCGCGCAGCCAGACTATTCGCGGGCGACCGGCGATCAGCAATACCTGTACGTGAATGGCCGCGCGGTCCGTGATCGCAACATCGGCCATGCCGCCAAGAGCGCCTACAAGGAAGTGCTGTTCCATGGTCGGCAGCCGGCCTATGTGTTGTTCCTGGAACTGGATCCCACCCGCGTCGATGTCAACGTGCATCCGGCCAAGCATGAAGTGCGCTTCCGCGATGCACGCCTGATCTACGACTTCGTCCTGCGCACCCTGCACGAAGCACTGGCCGAAACCCGGGCCATGATGGAACAGTCCCTGGCGATGCCGCGTGGCGCCGAAGGACTGGCCGGACACGCGTTGCCGGCGGCGCAGGTGCGTGAAGCGCGTGCCTTCTACGAAGCGCTGTATGGCGATCACGGCGCCTTGCCCTCGCAGACGGCGATGCCGCCACTGCCGGCGTCCCAGGACGGCGCCATCCCCTTGCTCGGGTTCGCGGTGGCGGTGCTGCACGGGCGCTATCTGCTCGCCCAGGACGAGGCGGGTCTGGTCATGGTGGATCTGCCCGCCGCGCATCGTCAGTTGATGCTGGCGCGCCTGCGCGCGGCCCGCGCGGGGATTGGCCTGCATGCGCAGCCGCTGCTGCTGCCGCTGGAACTCGACGTCGCTGTGGAGCATGCGCACTGGGGCGCGCGGCATGCGGCATGGCTGGCGTCGCTCGGGCTGACCGTCGAACCGGTGGGCGGGTCGCGGCTGCGCCTGCGCGCGATACCCGCGCTGCTGGTGGATGCCGAGCCGGAAGCCCTGCTGCATGATGTGCTGGCGGCTTGCGGCGGCGATGACGCGCCGGGCGATGCGCAGGTGGAGCTCGCGCTCGCGGTGATGTCGCGGCACGGTGTGCCGGCGCCGCGGGGCATGACGCTGGCGGAAATGAATGCCTTGCTGCGTGAAGTCGAGCGCATCGAGGCGCGGGAAGGCGAGGCGGGGGGCGTGTGGCGACGCCTCGGTCTTTCGGAGATCGAACAAGGGTTCAAGCGGGGGACGTGATGGGCAATTGGCAACGATATGCCGGCATCGCCGGACTGCTGTGGCTGGCCGCGTGCCAGCGGACGGCGCCGGACAGCCAGGCGACGGCACACAGGACGCAGGACCCCGTCTTCGTGGCGGCGGAACAACAATGGCGCGGCGAGCGGCGCGACGATCTGCTCAAACCGGATGGCTGGACCAGCCTGGTCGGATTGCATTGGATCCAGCTGAAGGCGCACTACATCGGCAGCGGTCCGGACAGCGGCATCCGCCTGGCGGCGGGACCGGCCAAGCTGGGCATGATCACCGACGAAGACGGACGCATCCGCTTCACGCCGGAACCCGGCGTGGCGGTGACCTTCAACGGCCAGCCGCTCAAGGGCGAGGTCGAGATTCCTGGCGATCACGACGAATCGCCCGGCGTCATCGGCTTCGACGATGGCAAGGGCTGGCTGACCGTCATCGAACGCGGTGGCCGCCATGCCCTGCGGGTGAAGCACGCCGACGCGGCCAGCCGACTCCGGTTCACCGGCCTGACGTACTGGCCGATCGATGCGGCATGGAAGATCCAGGCACGCTTCATCCCGCATCCGCCCGGCAAGACCATTCCCATCGTCGACATCATCGGCACCACCACGCCGTCGCCGAATCCGGGCGCGGTCGAGTTCGAGCGTGAAGGACGCCGTTATCGGCTGGAGGCGCTGGGCGATCCCGCGAGCGGCCTGTTCTTCGTGCTGGCCGATCGCACCAGCGGCCATGGCAGCTATCCGGCCGGCCGTTTCCTGGATGCGCCGGCAGTGGCCGACGGCAAGGTGTGGCTTGATTTCAACCAGGCCTACAACCCGCCTTGCGCATTCACCCCGTTTGCGACCTGCCCGTTGCCGCCACCGGAGAACCGCCTGGATCTGGCGATCACGGCCGGCGAACAAACCTACAAACCGGCACCCGTTGCCGCAGCGCTCCCCTCGAAGGCGACCACTCCATGAATCAGAAATCCCGCGGCATGGTGCGCCGCTTGCGAACCGCCGGCCTGGTCCTGCTCGCGGGCCTCGCCTGGCCGGCATTGGCCGATGCGCCGAAAGCGCAGGCGGATGCACCGGTGCCGCTGCTGTGGAAGGTCTCCGACAGCGACAACGCGGTGTACCTGCTGGGGTCGTTCCACATGCTGAAGCCCGCGGACTACCCGCTGGCCAGGGATGTGGACGGCGCGTTCACCGATGCGGAATCGCTGATGTTCGAACTTTCGCCGGAGGAGATGGGACCGGCGTTGTCGACGCAGATGTTGCAGGCGGCTTTACGCAGCGACGGCAAGAGTCTGCGCGATGATCTGGACGAGGCCACCTGGATGAAGCTGGAAGCGTATGCCGGCAGGAACGGAATGCCGATGGCCAATCTCGCCGCGCTCAAGCCCTGGTTCGTCGGCCTGACCATCAGCGTGACGGAGATGATGCGGCAGGGGCTGGATCCCAAGATCGGCCTGGACGCGCACTTCATGGAACAGGCCAAGGCGGCAGGCAAGCCCACCAGCGGCCTGGAGCGCGGCATGGATCAGATCAGCCTGCTGGATGGCATGGACGCGGTGGAACAGCGGCAGTTCCTCACCGAGGTTCTGGAGCAGGCGGAGAAAGGGCCGGGACAAACGGAAAAACTGCACGCCGCCTGGCGACGCGGTGATGCGGCCATGTTGTGGGAGGAAATGGCCGCGGAGATGAAACGCGAGTATCCCCGCCTGTATCAGCGCATCAATGTCGATCGCAACGACGACTGGGTGCCGAAGATCGAGAAGCGGCTGACGGAATCCTCCAGCGACGACACGCTGGTGATCGTGGGAGCGCTGCATCTGCTCGGCGCCGATGGCGTGGTCGAGAAACTCCGGGCCCGGGGTTACCAGGTGGAGCGCGTCTGCTCGGCGTGCAAGGCGCCGCGGAAGTAGCCGGGCGGCAGCGTGGACATCCCGCGCGGTGCAGGGCGCCGGCTACGGAGCCGGCGTCATCACGATGCAATCGACCGGGCAGGCCGGCACGCACAATTCGCAACCGGTGCATAGCGGATCGATGATCACGTGCATGTGCTTGGCGCCACCGATGATGGCGTCGACCGGACAAGCCTGGATGCACTTGGTGCAGCCGATGCAATCGGCCTCGATGACCACCGCGACGGCAGGCGCCTTGTGTTCACCGCGATTGCGGTCATAGGGCAGCGCCGGGCGATCGAGCAGGCGCGCCAGCGCGCGCGCGCCGGCGTCGCCACCGGGCGGACAGCGATCCACATCCGCCTCGCCACGCGCCATCGCTTCGGCATAGGGCCGGCAACCGTCGAAACCGCACTGGCCGCACTGGGTCTGCGGCAACAGCCGATCGAGCCTTTCCACCAGCGCGGGAACGGGTTGGCTCATGCGAGAACGGATGCCGGCCGCGACGGACGGGTCGGGTCGCGTGGACGCGTCTCAGCGGACCGGCATGCCCGGCTGCGCGCCGCTGTCGGCGTCCAGCAGGGCCAGCGCGCCGCCGTCGAAGCCGGCCGACAGGATCATGCCTTCGCTCAGGCCGAAGCGCATCTTGCGCGGGGCCAGGTTGGCGATGAACACCACGTTGCGGCCGACCAGTTTTTCCGGCTCGCCGTAGCTGGCGCGAATGCCCGAGAAAATCTGGCGCTTGCCGAGATCGCCCGCATCCAGTTCGAAGCGCAGCAACTTGTCCGAACCGTCGACGAATTCGCAGGCCAGCACTTTGCCGATGCGCAGGTCGAGCTTGGCGAAATCGTCGATGCCGATGGTGGCGGGCGCGCCGCCGGCGGCTTCTGGTTGAGTGGACGCGGCAGCAGTCGCGGTGGCCTTCGCCGGAGCGGGGGCCGCGGCGGCGGGAGCGAGGGTTTCCTTGGAGGCTTCGGTCATGGCGTCGATCAATTTCGGGTCAATGCGGGTGAACAGGGCGGCGTACGGCAGGATGTTCCGGCGGGTGAGCGGTACATCCAGATCCGGCCAGGCGGTGACGGGCGATGCGAGGAAGGCTTCGGCCTGTTCCGCGGTGCGCGGCAACACCGGCTTCAACGCGGCGGCCAGCACCCGGAACAGGTTAAGGCCCTGGGTGCAGACCGCCTGCAGCTCGGCGTCGGCGCCTTCCTGCTTGGCGATCACCCACGGCTTCCGGTCGTCGATATAGCGATTGGCCTCGTCGGCCAACGCCATGGTGGCGCGGATCGCGGCCGCCGGATCGTTGCGCTCGTAGGCTTCGCGCACCGGTGCGAGCGCGGCGACAAAGCGGTCGTACATCGCGGGATCCGGCAGCGCTTCGGCCAGTCGGCCGTCGAAGCGCTTGTCGATGAAGCCCGCGCAGCGGCTGGCCAGATTGACGAACTTGCCGACCAGATCCGCGTTCACCCGGGCGGTGAAATCGCCCAGGTTCAGATCCAGATCGTCGACGCCGCCGGAAGACTTGGCGGCGTAGTAGTAGCGCAGCGCTTCGGCTTCCAGGCCGGCGTCCAGGTAGGTGCGGGCCTTCACGAAGGTGCCGCGCGATTTGGACATCTTGGCGCCGTCCACGGTCAGGTAGCCGTTGACGTGCAGCCGGGTCGGCGCGCGGTGGCCGGTGCCGTGCAGCACCGCCGGCCAGAACAGGCCATGGAAATTGACGATGTCCTTGCCGATGAAGTGGTGCAGCTCGACCTCGGTGCCGGCGCGCAGATGGGCGTCGAAGTCCAGGCCCTTCTGTTCGCACAGCACCTTGAAGCTGCTCAGGTAGCCGATCGGAGCGTCCAGCCACACGTAGAAGTACTTGCCCGGCGCGCCCGGAATGCCGAAGCCGAAGTAGGGCGCGTCGCGCGAGATGTCCCAGGCGCGCAGGCCGCCTTCGGCATCCAGCCATTCCTTCAGCTTGGCCTTCACGCCCGGCAGCGCCACGTCACCGGCCAGCCACTCGCGCAGGAACGCCTCGAAACGGCCGACCTCGAAGAAGAAATGTTCCGAGTCGCGGATTTCCGGCGTGCTGCCGGACAGCACCGACTTCGGCTCCTTCAGATCGGTCGGCGCATAGGTGGCACCGCACACCTCGCAGTTGTCGCCGTACTGATCCGGCGAACCGCAGTTGGGGCAGATGCCCTTGATGTAGCGATCCGGCAGGAACATGCCCTTGGCCGGATCGTAGAACTGGGCGACGTTGCGGCGCGCGATGTGGCCGCCCGCATCCAGCTTGGCGTAGAACGCTTCGGTCAGCTCGCGGTTGATCGCCGAATTGGTGGAGTCATAGTGATCGAAGGCCACGCCGAACGCGGCGAAATCGCGCTCGTGGCCGGCCTGGACGTCCGCCACGAAAGCCTCGGGCGTCGTGCCGGCTTTTTCCGCCGCCAGCATGATCGGGGTGCCGTGGGTGTCGTCGGCGCAGACGAAATGGGTGGTGTTCCCGGCCAGTCGGCGGGCACGGACCCAGATGTCGGCCTGGATGTAGCCCACCAGATGGCCCAGGTGCAGCGGGCCGTTGGCGTAGGGCAGGGCGGTGGTGACGAGGGCGGTGCGGCTCATGGCGGACGGCTTGCGGGGAGTCAGTCATTATCGCATGGCCCAAAAAGGACAGCCCGGCGGGGCCGGGCTGTCGCGAACGCCGGATGTGACGATGCTTATTCGCGCTGCCAGGTCTGCGCGCGGCAGATGAAGGCGATGCAGCCGGACACATCCAGCTTCTGGCCGCCGGCCTGCAGTTCCATCTTGGATTTGTAGGTCTTGCCGTTGGCCGGATCCAGGATGGTGCCGCCGCTCCACTCGTTGGCGCCGTCGGCCTTCAGGCCCCACAGGATCACCATGCCCTTGACCGGCTTGTCCTTGCGGTCGCCGGTGCACTTGTCGCAGGTGGGGTTGGGGCCGCGATCCGAGTGCAGCACGTCGACCACCTTGCCGGCCAGCGAGCCGTTGGTGGTGGTGTAGATCTCCACGATCGACTTCACCTTGCCGGTCTTGTCGTCGATGGTCTTCCAGCGGCCCACCGCGCCGTCGGCGGCGGAGGCGGCCAGGGATGCCGCCAGCAGCGGCAGGGCCAGCAGGGTGGCGGTCAGGATCTTGCGCATGTTCCCCTCCCAGGGAGTTTGGACGAACCGGCGGAACCCGCCGGAATGGCCTCCTTTATACCGCATCCGGTGGCGTATGGAAGCGGGGCGGGAACGGCGCCCGGATGGCGGTTCAACCGGCCTGCAGCATTCCGCGCCACGCGGACGCGGCCGATGGGTCAGGGCGTGGAGGCATCCGCGCAGAGCGGGCCGAACTTCACCGCTTCCCGCGCGGGTCCAGCGAAATCGATGGACGCCAGCAGTCCGTCGTCGGCCACGTTGTACCAGACCAGGCCATTGGGAAAGAGCGCCACGGTGATTCCGCCGAAGCCGGACATGAAGGGAATCCAGGTGGCGTCGCGGCAGCCCAGCTCCGCCTGCAGGTCGCGGGCCCAGAACCCGTGCTGATAACGATACCGATCCAGATGGGCGACCGGCAGCCCCGGATGCGCCGGGTCGCGTTGCAGGGCCTCGGCGAGTAGAACCGGATCCAGGATCGGGCGACCCGCGACACGCCCACGATCATTGGCCAGGAACCGGCCGAGTTTGGCGATGTCGTCGGCATGCAGCGTCAGGCCCCAGCCCGAGAATGGTTGGCGCGCGGCGTCATAGCTGCGTCTTGTCGCGCGCGCGGTGGGGCTCAGTCCCAGTGGCGCGAACACGTCGCGCCAGAGCAGATCCTCGAACAGATCCGCATTCGCGCGTCCGGTCTGCGCGCGCAGCCGTTGCTGGAGCGCGGTGCCAAGCAGATAGGTGTCGGGCGTGTGATAGACCCAGCGCATGCCTGGCGCCTCGTGGCGCGGATACGCCTCGCAGGCGTAGGCCACGCGGGTGGCGTGATCGGTGGCGCCGAAGAAGGCGTGGATGCGCGGGTCATCCTCGTCGGCCATGTAGGCCGGCGAGTCGTACTGGCCCGTCGTCATGTCGAGCAGGTGCTGGAGGTTCGCGCCAGCCCACTTGTCCGTGCGGCAGCCGCTTGCGGGAATCCAGTCCCTGACCGGAAGGTCGCGGGTGCCCGGGTGCAGCGCTTCCATCCGCATCAGCGCAAGGCCCGCCACCACCGATTTGGCGACCGAGTACGACGGCAGGTCCAGCACTTCGCAGTAAGGGTAATCGCCGTGTCGCGTGGCGCAGGCGGAAAGGTAGTGCACGCCATCGACGACCAATCCGTAGGCGGTGCGGCCCCGCGCCGCGCCGATGGCGAACGCGGCGGGATCGACGCCGGGATGATCGCCGGCGAGTGCCGTCAGCGGCCGGACCGGAAGACGCCCGGCGATTTCGCCGGCGTGTGCCGCCAGAAGGGCGTCCCGCCCGGGTACCGGCTCCGGCAGATAGTCCGCGTCCAGCAGTCCCCACATGTCCAGTTGCAGGTAGTGGCAGGTTTCGCTGCTCACCTGCATCGCCGCCCGCGAAATACTTCCGTCACTCGTGAACAGGAATGTGAGCACGCCGTTGTGGGTGCAGTTGGCGTTCTTCTGCACCAATGCGAACGGAATCGCCGCGCGGCTGTAGCCGTGGTCACCCGGTTCGTCCCACACCCGTCCGGGTTCGAGCACGAATTCCCACCATGGATGGCGGCTCGCGATGGGACCACGGACGACCGGCACGAGCCGGTCGCCGTCCTGGACGAAGGCATGATCGAAATCCTCCGGCAGGGTGCGCGCCTGGGCCGCATCCCGGGGGCCGAGATAGTCGTCCAGCGCGGTCAGCGTCCGCGTCCGCGGCTGGCCGCGCAGCCGCAGGCGCCCTTCGAAGCGATTCGTCGGCGCTCGCGCGTCCGCGCCTGGCGCATAGGCGGACAGATCGATGCTGTGGCGGTAGCGCCCGGAAGTGAGCATGTCGTAGTCGAGCGCGGCGCGCGCGCTCGCGTCGGCCGCCGCCGCCGCAAGGATCAGCAGTCCGATCATCCGCCAGGCGAGGCGGACCAGGATGTCATGCGGCGTTTGGCTCATGCGGTGTTCCTCGAACGATATGGCCGGATGGCCCGGCGCCTGATGGCGCCGGGCCCGTGTGTCACGGACACATCGGCGCGATCTTGTCCAGTTCGATGGCGCTCTTGCCCCAGGTGAGCTGGCCGTTGTCACTGAAGTTGTAATAGACCATGCCGTTGGGGAACAGCGCCACGCTGATACCGCCGTAGCCGGACATGTAGGGCACCCAGCGCGCCGCGCTGCATCCGTAGTCGTGGGTGTCCTGCTTCAGGTCGTAGTACCAGAACCCGTTGTTGTAGCGATCCGCGGCGGAGCCGGCCTGCAGGCCACCGCTGCCCAGATTCAACGTCGCGGCGACCATGCCGCTGTCGAGCGTCTGCACGCCCTGGATCTTGCCCTGCGCCTGGTTGAGGAACTCGGCCAGTTTCACCACGTCGTCGCGCACGTAGACCAGGCCATAGCCGGTGTAGGGCTGGGCGGCGGTGTCCTGGGTCCGCGAACTGACGTAGACCGTCGGGCTGAGTCCCAGAGGGCGGTAGATTTCGTCGACCATCACGTCGTTGAAGAAGTCCGCGCCGCTGCCCGCCAGCGACTTGTGGTACTGGTTCATCGCACGGCCGAGCAGGTAGGTATCGGTGGTGTGATAGACGAACTTCGTGCCCGGCGTGGTCTTGTAGGGATACCCGCACGCGAATCCCGCTTTCTGGGCATGGGTATTGACCCTGAAGAAGCCGTCGGCCATGGCCTGCGAGGCTTCGTCCACGTGCGCGTCGCCGGACGTGTAGTTGCCGGTCGCCATGTCCAGCGCCTGCTCGAACGTGGGCGCGTCCCATTGGCTGCCGGTGCACTCGGAGACCCACTCGTCGATGCCCAGCCCGCGCTGCGTACCGGCGTACTTCTGCTCCAGCCGCATCAGGCCGTAACCGCCGGCCACGGATTTGGCGGTGGAGTAGGAAGGCACGTCCATGACTTCGCAGAACGGATAGGTTCCGTAGCGGGTCTGGCATCCCCCGGAGTAATGGACACCGTTGTAGGCCACGCCGTAGAGCGTCATGTGCGCCGCGGTGACGTCGCTGCCGATGTTCGCGACGACCACGCCGCTGCCCGGGTAGTCCGTCGCCAGCGCCGAAATCGGCTTGACCGGCATGCGGCGGGCGACTTCTGCCTCGTAGCCGGTGCGGATCGCGGCGGCGCCGGTGATCGCCATCGGCGTATATGCCGCGTCCAGTCGCCCCCAGAAATTGACCTTCAGGTAGTAACAGGTCTCGGCCGCCACCTGGTATGCGAGATCCGAGACCGAGCCGTCATCCTTGAACAGGAAGGTCATCACCCCGTTCCACATGCAGTCGCTGCCGCGCTCCTGCAGCGCGAACGGGAAGGCGACGCGCGAATAGCCGTTGTCGCCGTTCTCGTTCCAGACCCGGCCCGGTTCCAGGATCAGCGACCACGAAGGATGGCTGCCGGCGATCTTGCCGCGGGTGACCGGAATGAAATGGGTGCCGTGCTGGATGAAGTCGAATTCGAACTCGGGCAGGTGTTCGGCCTGGGTGTAGTACTGCAGATTGTTGTTGCCGCCGACCTCCGTCGCACTGCCGCTGGTCGCCTCGCCGTAGAGCGTCAAGCGACCCTGGAAGGTGTTGCTCGGGTTGGCGGCGCCGGCGGGCAGGGCGTAGTGACTGTAGTTCATCAGGTTGAGCGTGCCGCTGCCGGTGAGGAAGCTGGCGCTCAGCGCGCTGCGACTGACCGCGCCATTGCCCGTCAGCGGATCGTAGGGCGTGCCGGCGCCGGTGCCGGTGCCGCTGACGGCCACGGCGACGCTGGGGTCGTCCGGGTCGTTGGACGGAATGTTCAAGGTGTCGGTGAAATTGCCGGTCGCGGTGGGCGCGAACCGCACCCCGACGGTGCACGATCCGCCCGCGGTGACGGTCTGGCCGGAGCAGGTGTTGTTGACCAGGCTGAAAGGCGCCGCCAGCCCCGCGAGCGTGCCCAGGACGAGGTTGGCGTCGCCGTCGTTGTGGAGGGTGAGCGTGTTGGTGGCGTTGCTTCCCGTCGTCACCGAGCCGAAGGTTCCGGAACCGGTCACCGCGATCGCGGGGAACGTGCCGCCCGAGACCGGCGTTCCGGTCAGCACGACGTTGTCGCCGTAGCAATAGTGCCCGTACAGCGTATAGGCGCGCAGCCGCACCCGCAGGTTCGGATTGTTGTCCAGGCCTGTTGATACGCTGCCGTGCTTCAACGCGCCGCTGTCCTCGCCGTCACCGACCACGACGACGGTGCTCCAACTGGTCCCGCCGTTGGTGGAGACCTCGGCATGGCAGTAGTCGCCGTAGACCAGGTACAGCGCCGCCATGTCCATGGACAGGGACACGTTGGTGTATCCCTGCGATGAAACGGCCTTGGTACCCTGGCGCAGGCCGTCGATGCGCATCGACCAGTTGCCCTGATAGAGATTGGCGGCATCGTTGCCGGTGCCGCTCAGGGTCCAGCCGGAATAGGTCCCGCTCTGGAAGTTGTCGCTGAAAATCGTGGTGGTCTGCGCCGTGGCATTGATCGCGAACAGGCAACCCCATGCACAGATGGCGCTCAACAACGCGCGTATCGCTTTCATCCTGATGCCCTCCCTTACGTTCTGGTTGATGGCCCGACGGCAGTGCTGGCGGGAGAATCGGTTGACGACATGAACGGTTGAGACAGAAGACCGGTGCGGCGAGCGATATCGCCGGCCGCACGCGGCCGTACGGGCCGGTGCGGGCCCGTGGAAAACGGATGGGGTACGCCCGACGTGGGTCAGGCGCGGGGGATCACGGCGACGAAGGATGTCTTCGGATCATGCGATGCCCCCCAGGCAGACGTACTTCAGTTCGGTGTAGTCCTGCAGTCCGTACTTCGATCCTTCGCGGCCCATGCCGGATTGCTTCACCCCGCCGAATGGCGCGACCTCGGTGGAAATCAGGCCGGTGTTGACGCCGACGATGCCGCATTCCAGTGCTTCCATCACCCGCCAGACGCGCGCCAGGTCGCGGCTGTAGAAGTAGCCGGCCAGTCCCGCTTCGCCGGCATTGGCCAGGGCGATGACCTCCTCCTCGCTGGCGAAGCGGAACAGCGGCGCGACCGGCCCGAAGGTTTCCTCGCTGGCGATGCGCATGCGCGGATCCACATCCAGCAGCACGGTTGGCGTGTAGAAGGTGCCGCCCAGCGCATGCCGCTGTCCGCCGGTCGCGATGCGCGCGCCCCTGGCGACCGCGTCGCTGACGTGCGCTTCGACCTTGTCCAGCGCGTTGGCGTCGATCAAGGGGCCTTGATCCATGGCCCCGGCCAGGCCATCGCCGACGCGCAGCGCGGCGACCCGCTCGGTCAACCGGCGCGCGAACTCGTCATAGACCGCCGTGTGGACGAACAACCGGTTGGCGCAGACGCAGGTCTGTCCGGTATTGCGGAATTTGCTGGCGATGGCGCCCTCCACCGCGGCGTCCAGATCGGCATCGTCGAACACGATGAAGGGGGCGTTGCCGCCCAGTTCCAGCGATACCCGCTTCAGACCGTCGGCGCATTGCGCCATCAGGCGCTTGCCGACCGCGGTGGAGCCGGTGAAGCTGATCTTGCGGACTTTGGGATGGGACGTCAGCTCGGCGCCGATGGCGGCGGCGTCCTGGCCGGTGACGATGTTCAGCACGCCGGCCGGCAGGCCCGCGCGTTCGGCCAGCACGCCGATGGCCAGGGCGGAGTAGGGCGTCTGCAACGCGGGTTTGCAGACCACGGTGCAACCGGCGGCCAGCGCCGGGCCGATCTTGCGACCGAGCATGGCGGACGGAAAATTCCAGGGCGTGATCGCCGCGACGACGCCGACCGGCTGGCGCAGCGTGAGGAGGCGCTTGTCGTCGGCGTGACCGGGAATCACGTCGCCGTACATGCGCTTGCCTTCCTCGGCGAACCATTCCAGGAACGAGGCCGAATAAGCGATCTCTCCCTTGGCTTCGGCGAGGGGTTTGCCTTGCTCGGCGGTCAGCAGCAGCGCCAGATCGTCCTGGTGCTCCATCATCAACTCGTACAACCGGCGCAACACCTGCGCCCGTTCGCGGGCCGTGCGGCGCGACCAGGCGGGGAATGCGCAATGGGCGGCCTCGATGGCGCGGCGGGTTTCGGCCGCGCCCATGTCGGGCACGCTGCCCAGCGATTCACCGGTGGCGGGATTGAGGACTTCGCATGTCGCGCCGTTGTCGGCATCCCGCCATTGGCCCCCGATCAGGCACTGCGATCGCAGCAGCGTCCGATCCAGGATCAGGGGAAAGAAGGAAGATTCCGGCAGGGCATTCACGCGATGGGCTCCAGGAGGTCGATGCGGCGCGCCGCCAGGAACATCGCGACACCGGCCAGGGCCAGTGCGACGATCGCGGCGGCGATCAGGGGATTGAAATCGTTGGCGCGCAGGACGTAGCCGGCGAACAGCGGACCGGATCCCAGTCCCAGCTTGGAGACGAACCCGCCCAGCGTGGCCAGCCGGCCGGAGGCGTCCAGGCGCGACAGCATGCCGAACAGGTAAGGCACGACGAACGACCAGGTGATGGCCGTGCCCACGTTGGCGATGAAGAAGACCGCGCCCAGATCGCTGCGGAAGAACGCCGCGGTGCCCGCCAGCGTGATCAGCGTGGCCACGCAAAGTGGCCGCAACCGGCCGAAGCGGGTGCCCATGACGATCACGAGCACCGCGCCGGCCGCGCCGATCCAGGTGGCCCAGCCCAATGCGTGTCCGATGAAGCCGCGATCCAGCTGGAAGTGTTCTCCCAGCCGGATGATGAACGCGGTGAGCGCCATGTTGCCGGCCTGGAACAGGAACAGTGCCAGCAACGTGAGCGCCGCCGTGTTGCGGGCGGAACGCGTCAGCGGTGCGGGACCGTGGCGGGTGTCCGAATCGGTTCCCGCCAGCCTCGGCAGCGTGAAAGTGACGACGAGCGCGCATGTGCTCAACGCCGCCAACGAGAGGAACAGCACCGCGGTGCCGTAGGTGGGGACCAGGGTCGGCAGGAACATCACGCCCAGTCCGCCCAGTCCGAACTGGACCAGCAGCAGCATGCCGAACGCGCGGTCCGGCGAACGGGTCCGGGCCATGACCGAGTAGGTGACGCCGACCGCCATGCCGCCGAACACGCCATGCAACGCGCGAACGCCGGTGAGCAGCGGTGCCGACGGAACGACCAGGGAAATCAGATCCAGCAGCACCAGCAGTGTCAGCAACACGATCAGCGCCGGTCGCCAGGGCAGGCGACGGACCAGCAGCACCGCGATGAAACTGCCGACACTCGCGCCATAGATGTTGGCCGCGCCCACCATGCCGGCCTGCGGATTGCTGAAGCCCAGTCCGGTGACCAGTCCGTCGACGATCGCCGACATGATGTTGACGTAGAAGAAGCCGGCGGTCGCCAGCAGCGCCAGTCCGGCATACAGCCACAGACTGCCGGATGCCGGGACGACGCGCGGCGCGGGCGTGGCGGAAGCCGCGCGGGTCATGCCTCCACCTCCACGCCGGCATGGGCGAATCGCCGCCGCAGCGGCTCCAGCTCTTCGGCGTAGCGGCGCCACAATCCCACCGACGAGCGATAAATCGGCTGGCGTACCTGCGCGGCGCTGGCGGTGAGGGTGGGGTGCGGGTTGTGCTCGAACGACAGGCACGCGGGTTCCCACGGCAGCCCCGCGTGCGCGATCAGGCGCCGGCTGGCGGCTTCCTGCCCGGTCACCAGATGTTCGTAGTCCAGTTCCAGGAAACGATCCGCCGGCAACCAGCGCCGCCAGTGCGCCATCAGCTGCTGGTAGCCCAGCCAATAGCGGCCCAGATCGTCCAGGTCGTAGGAGAACGGATAGGCCATGCGGAACAGCGTCTTGTACATGGCGTAGCAGGCATCCATCGGGTTGCGCCGCAGGTGGACGATGCGCGCCTGCGGCAGTGCGGCGGCAATCAGCGCCAGGTAGAGGAAGTTGGCCGGGGTCTTGTCGACGATGCGCAGCGCGGGACCGGGGGCGAGCGTGTCGCGGTAGGCGCGCCCCAATGCCGGGAAATCCAGCCGCGCCGCGCGCCGCACGAGTTCGGCCTTGTCGCGGGCCGGGCCGGCGATGCGGGTCAATGCCTGTGCGAGATCGCTGCTTTCGCCCCGGCTGGCGACGGCGCTGTGCGAACCGAGGATGCGATCGACCAGGGTGGTGCCGCTGCGCGGCAGACCGACGACGAAAATCGGCCGCGCGTCCGGATGCCCTTCGATCGGCCGCTGGAAGAAATCCTCGTCGAAGACGCTCTCGATCAGGCGCATGGTCTCCAGATCGTCCTCGACGCGATAGCGCAGGCGCCGGCGCCTCGCGTCCGCGCCCGCGCGCAGCGCGGCGAACGCGGCGGTGTGTTCGCCGAGATCTTCCAGTTCCTTGGCCAGCGCGTACTGCAACGGAATCCGTTCCGGATCGGCGGGCGCCATGCTCGGCAACGCCTGCCGGAGCGCATCCACATGGTTGCGATCCCGTGTCTGCCGACGCAGCGTCGAACGGTTGTACCAGGCGGAACCATCCCGGGGCGCCAGCCGGATCGCCTGATCCAGCGCGGTTTCGGCGTCGTCGACATGGCCCAGCGCGAGCAGGGCGGTGGCATGGTTGTACAGCGCGTCGGGATCGGCCGGAGCGAGACGGACCGCCTGCGCGTAGCAGGCCCCGGCCTGCTCGTGCAGGCCCAGGGCGGTGTAGCGCAGGCCGAGCGCCTGCAACAGCGCCGGATGATCGCCGGCGCCGGCATGCAGCGCGTGGAGCGCCTGACGGCAGGCGTCCGCCTCCCCGCGGGCCTGGCACGCATCGATGCGTGCCAGGGCGTCGCTGGCCTCCACCGGCAGGCGCATGTCGGGCGCGGAGCTCACGTCAGAAGCGGTAGCTGACGGTGAAACCGACGGTGCGCGGCATCGTTATCAATGCCTTGGATCCATTGCCGTAGTACTTCTGCGCGGGGGAGCTACCCATGTATTCCTCGGTGTAGACGCCGGTGATGCCTGCTTCGTTGCCGAGGTTCTTGAGCCACAGGGTCAGATCCCAGTTCTCGATGCCATAGGTGGCCGACAGGTTGAACAGGCTGAAGCCATCCAGCGTGCGCCGGAACTTCGGGCTGAGACTGAGCGCATTCTCGGTCTCGGACTGATAGTAGGCGTCGCCGCGCAGCGTGAGCAGTCCCGCACCCAATGGAATGCCGTAGCTGGCGGCGGCATTGAAACGGTGTTCCGGCGCGCCCGGCAGCGTGGTTCCCTTGTAGCCGTAGACGTAGCTGCCATCCACGGCCACCGCGTCGGCCTCGAGTCGGGCCTTGGTGTAGGTGTAGCCCAGGCTGTAGTTGAAACCGGCCCCCACCGCGCCGGACAGTTCCAGTTCGACGCCGCGCGTGCTGGCCTTCTGCGCGTTCTGCACGGCGAAGAAGCCCCAGACCGTGGTCGCGCTGTTGACCTGGGGATCCTTCCAGTCCACGTAGAACACGTCCGCGTTGTAGGTCAGCGAACCGATGCGGCCCTTCACGCCCAGTTCGTGGTTGCGCACCGTGTCCGCCTTGTAGCTGACCCAGGCCGGATCCTCGGCGAAGTTGCCCGTGGTCGGCGTGCCGTTGGTGCCGCCGCGGCGATAGCCCTCCGACACGGTCGCGTACAACTGGTTGCGCGGGGAGAAGGACCACGACACGTTGCCCTTGAACAACGTGCGGGTGTCGGATTCGTCGCTCTCCGATACCGAACTGTCCACCAGCGCGGTCCAGAAGCCGGTGGTCTGTTCGACCCGGGTCCGGGCTTCGTCGCGGAAGTGGCGGAGGCCGCCGGTGAACTGCAGCGTGTCGGTGGCGTGCCAGGTCAGTTCGCCATACAGCGCGGTTTCCTTGAAGTTCTCGGTCTGGCGGTACTGGAAATCCCGGTCGCTGACCACGGCCGCGGCGAACGCCGGGAACGCGGTATCCCACCAGCGCTTGAAGCCGCGCAGGTAGCTGTTCTGGGTGGAGAAGCGATCCTGATCCTGGTAGTAGGCGCCCAGCACGTAATCGAAGCGCCCGCCCTCGCGGGAGGTCAGGCGAAGCTCCTGGGTGAACGCGCTTTCGCCATAGCCGCGCACCGCCGAGGCCATCGGGCGCGGATAGTTGTAGTAGAAACCGCCGAGCCAGCCGTTGCGCGCGTAGAAGCCGGTGTTCTCGCTGGTGATGTCGCCTTCGTGGTTGTAGTCGGAGGTGCTGGAGGTGAGGGTGGCGAAACCCAGATCGATGTTGGCCTCGAGGCTGGCCAGGTTGACGTGCCGCGCGGACGGTTCGCGCTGCACCGAGCCCAGTTCAAGATCGCCATAGGGATTGCCCCAGCCGTCGTTGCCCAGACTGGTGCCGCGTCGGCCGCCGAACTTGTCGGCCTGCGCCATGTAGCTCAGGGTCAGATCGAAACGGTCGTTGGGCTTCCACAGCAGCGAGGCGCGTCCGTAGGACTGGCGGACGAAATCGGCGTCGCGGACCTTCCGGTATTCGGCGGCGGGATCCAGCACGCCGTTGGGCGCGACCGGGATGCCGTCGTCGTCCAGCCGGTACACGTTGCGGTAGTCGGTGGCGCCGGGGAAGTCGTTGAGGGTGGCGTTGACGCGCAGCGCGAACGTGCTGCCCACGGGCGCGTTGAGGGTGAACGATTCGGACAGGCCGAGGCCGCCGGAGCCTTCCACGCTGGAAACACTCAGGCTGGTGCGCGCTTCCCAGGTCTCCAGTTGCGGCTGGCGCAACAGGAAACGCACCGCGCCGCCCAGCGCGCCGGAGCCGTAGAGCGTGCCCTGCGGGCCGCGCAGCACTTCCACCCGATCGACGTCCGACAGCAGGAAGTTGGCGAACAGCGGCGTCTTGTCGACATAGGTGGCGACCGTTGACGCGGCCGATACGGCGTAGTCGCCCAGCGCCGAGCTGTCCACGTTCAGGCCGCGGATGCGGATGCCGCTGACCACGCTGGAATTGCGCGCGCCGCGATCCACCACGCCGACGCCGGCCACGCCGCGCATCAGTTCGGCGGTATCCAGGATGTTGCCCTGTTCGATGGCCTCGCCCGACACGGCGCTGATGTTGTAGGGCACCGCGAGGATGTCCTGCTCGCGACCCTGCGCGGTGACCGTGACGGTTTCCAGTTGGGTGGCCGCCGGGTCCTGCTTGTCTTCCTGTGCCGCCTCCTGGGCCAGGACCGGCGCGGCCTGCGCCAGCAACCCCGCGACGATGGCGCCTGCCAGGCAGGAACGGCGGGACAGGCAGTGGTGTCGCGGGATGGTGTGATGCGTGTTCATTGTGTGGCTCTCTCCCCAGAACGTATATCAATGAAATGGCGGGTTGTGCGCCGTGCTCACCCGGCGTCGGGCAGGCGCAGCGGTCCCAGTGCCTCCAGCGCCGGCGACGGCGCCCGCGCGGCGCCGTAGGCCGGAAACACCACGGCGTGGTCGCGGAAGCTCTTCAGCGGCTGGCCCAGGCCATGCCAGCCGCGTTCGCGGCAGCGTTGCAGATAGGCGAAGTCGACCTCGAACGCGATCACCTCGCGGCCGGGGCCGGCGCGATGGATGATTTCGCCGCCGGGGCCGCAGATGACGGATTGGCCCACACCCAGATCGCCGGCCACGTTGACGTCGACGAAGTAGCACTGGTTGGTCGCCGCGTTCGAGCGCGCGATGGCGATCTCGACGTCGCGATCGATCGTGTTGGTCATGGTCGGATGCAGGATCACCTCCGCTCCCAGGCTGACCAGCGAACGGGTGGTCTCCGGGAACCACATGTCGTAGCAGATGGAAATCCCGAAACGGCCGGCATCCGGCACGTCGAACACCACGAACTCGTCGCCATGGGCCACGTTGCGCTCGTAGGGCGTGAACGGAAAGATCTTGCGGTAGCGCGCGATCACCTGGCCCGCCGGATCGATGACCGGCGTGGTGTTGTAGACGACGCCGTCGCGGCGTTCGTACAGCGAACCGGGCACCAGCCAGAGCCCATGCCGGCGTGCCAGTTCGCACAGGAAGGACTCGGCGTCGCCGGGCATGCACTGGGCAAAATCCGGATTCGCGCCGAAGCCGCAGAGCTCACCCAGCAGCACCATCCGTACCCACGGGAAACGGCGGGCGACGGCGCCGACCTCCGCGGCAATCCGCTCGAGGTTGTCGCCGGGCGCGTGGGCCAGCTGCAGGCCGGCGATGCCGAAGCTGCGGTTGCGTTCCTTGAGTTCCAAGACGGGTCCTTTGCGACCAGGGCGATGTCTTGACGGTAGTCGCAACCCGTTTTTCCGATTAGGGCCAGTATGGGAGATTCGATGGTGCCAGTCGGGTCATTCGCGGCGGCGGACCGTTGGGGGACGGGTCAACACCGCGGCATCCACCAGGAACCCGTCCTCGCCGTAGAAACGCACCTGCCCGCCGTCGATCACCACCGTGTAGCCGGCCGCCTCGCCATAGGCCCATTCGCGCCATTGCCGGTACCAGCGGTCACCTTCCAGCCACCAATGGCCCTGGTCGCAGTCTTCGCCCGCGTAGCCGGCCACGCCCACCAGATCGCCGTTGGTGCGGATTTCGAGCGTGCAGGGTTCGCCGTACACGGTGCTGTAGAGCAGCGTGGCGCCGGCCATCGCGCGACGCAGCGCCTTGCCCTGCAGGAACGGCACCGCCTCTTCCTCGATGCGGCGGGACGCGGCGGACAGATCGCCACGTATCAGGCGCGACAGATTGCGCACGCCTTCGCGTATCCGCGCCGAGGAAATGCCGGTCACGCCCATGCAGATGGCTTCACGGCCATCGCCACGGCGCATCGGTTCGACCAGGACGCCGATCGCCGCGGCCTGGCGGGCAAGTTCGCGCGCATCCACCCCGTCCGGCATGCTGACCCAGTAAGCGCTGGCGCCGGGAAAGGTCTCGATGCTGACCCGCTCGTGCAGATAGTGATTGAGCGCGTCGCGCAGCGCGGTGCGTCGCTCCGCGAGGATGCGCCCGGCCCGCACCAGCCCGGCCGAGTAATGGCCCAGGCCGATGAAATAACCCCATGCGCGTTGCAGGACCCGCGGCGGCGTCGTTCCCTGGCTGCGTCGAAGCTGGCGCGCGCGTTCGATGAACGCGGCGGGGCCGACCAGTACGCCGGGCGGTTCACCGCAGGTGGCGGCGGGTGCCAGCCCGCCGACATAGACAACCCGGCCTTCGTGGTCGAAGCCCCGCAGCGCCGGCGCGACCCGGCCACCGTCCTGCACGCCCGCGGGCACGTCATGCTCGATCAGCAGGCCATCCGCGGCGACCACCCGTGCAAGCAATTGGCGCGGATAAGCCGAATCGGCGGCGGATCCATGCCTGCCGCTGGTCACCACCACGGCGCCGGCCGGCAGTGGTTCGGCCAACGCCGGATCCAGCATCCGCACGTCGGCCTGGCGCTCGCGCATGCGCCGTTCGAATTCCGGATCCGCGGGATGTTCCAGCAACAGCGGGGTTCCCTTCCGGACCAGCAGCTCGCCGGCTATCTGCAGCGCGTGCCGGCTGGACAGCGTGATCAGCAATTCGTCCGCGCCCGCGTCCACGCCGCGCATCGGCAGGACCTTGCCGCGCATTTCCTCGATCAGCATCGGGTCGTCCACATCGCCGCTTTCCAGCGGCCACTGCATCACCTCATGGCGCGACCCGGCCAGGCGGATGGCCTCGCTCCACTCCGACAGCGGGGTGAGTTCGGCGTCCGCGCGTCCGTCGATGAAGGGAAAGGGATACCGGTGCCAGTGTTGTGGACAGCGGAAGCCGCCATCCTCCATCGGTGCGGGCGGCAGGCGGATCGCCAGCGGTGAATCCGCCGCCAGCTGGCGCTGGGCACGCCCGAGGCGGATGCCGGACGGCGTCGCGGCGACATAGATGCCGCTGCGCGAGCGGCTGGCCAGATGCCCCTCCGCCAGCAGCGCGTCGTAGGCCAGACTGACGGTATTGCGGGACACGCCAATCCGGCTCGCCAGCAGGCGCGAGGAGGGCAGCCGCTGTCCCGGTCGCAGCACGCCGCGATGGATCGCGTTGATCAGCTTCTGCCGCAGCTGATGTTGCAGGCTCAGCGGCGCGGACGGATCCAGGGCGAGATTGAGAAGGTCGGTGGCGCGGGACTCACGTTTCATCGGCCGGCGGGGAATCTGTCCTGACGTCCCAGTATGGCGCATGCGTCGCGTGCGTGGACCGCTTCAATCCGGTCGGCGCAAGGCTTCTTCCAGCAGCGCGAATCCCTCTTCGAAGACGGTCTCGGGAATGGTCAGCGGGAACAGCAGGCGAATCGATTCGCCCAGCCCGCCGCAGCCCAGCAGCATCAATCCGCGGGCGTGCGCGCGCTGCAGCACGTCGCGGGTGGCGGCGGGATCCGGCCCCGCGTCCGTGCCGCGATCCGCCAGCAAATCGAAGGCGATCATCGCCCCCGGGCCGCGCACGTGCCCGATCGGACGCAGGTCCTCGCGCTGCGCGAACGCCTGCAGGCGTTCGCGGGCGCGTGTCCCCAGCAGGTTTGCGCGCTCGATCAAGCCTTCATCCTCGATGACATCCAGCACCGCGAGCGCCGCCGCGCAGGCCACCGGCGAGCCGGCATAGGTGCCGCCCAGTCCACCGGGTTCCGCCGCGTCCATCACGGTCGCGCGGCCGATCACCCCCGACAGGGGAAAACCACCGCCCAACGACTTGGCCACGGTGATCAGATCCGGTTTGACCGCGTGATGCTCGATGCCGAACATGCGTCCGGTCCGCGCGAAACCGGTCTGCACCTCGTCGGCGACCAGAAGGATGCCGTGCCGATCGGCGATGTCGCGCAACGCGGTGAGCAGTTCCGGTGGCGCGGGCAGGAAGCCGCCTTCGCCCTGGACCGGTTCGATGATGAGGGCCGCGACGTCTTCGGGCGGAACATCCGACTTGAACAGGGCGTCGAGCGCTTCGAGCGTATCGCTGACGCTCACGCCCTTGTGCGCGGCAGGGAAGGGCAGGTGATAGACGCCGCCGGGCAGCGGGCCGAAACCGCGCTTGTACGGTACCGTCTTGCCGGTCAGCGCCATGGCCATGAAGCTGCGTCCGTGGAATCCGCCCGAGAACGCGATCACCGCGTGGCGCCGGGTCGCGGCGCGCGCGATCTTGATCGCGTTCTCGACCGCCTCGGCGCCGGTGGAGAAAAGGATGGACTTCGCCGGGCCCTCGATGGGAGCGATCCGGTTCAGACGCTCGGCCAGCTCCAGATAGGGCTCGTACGCAGCCACCTGGAACGCGGTATGCGTATAGCGGTCGAGTTGCGCGCGCGCGGCGTCGAGCACGCGCGGATGCCGGTGACCGACGTTGAGCACCGCGATGCCGGAGGCGAAGTCGATGTAGCGGTTGCCCTCGACGTCCCAGATTTCGGCATTCTCGGCGCGATCCGCGAACACGCCCAGGGCGGTGCTGATGCCACGCGGAATGGCGGCGGCCCGTCGCTGGACGAGGTCTGAATTCTTTTTCATGGAGGACTCGGGGCTGGGAACGAGGATTCCCCCAGAGTGTCGTCCGGCCACCGCCGGGCATAGGGCCAGATGGCGCGGCTTGTTGGTGCCAGATACCCGGCCCCGATGCGGGCGCCAACAGTGTTCGCTTCGGCCCGGGCCGGCGCGGCACGCCCAAAGAAAAAGCCCCGCCTTGCGGCGGGGCTTCCGGTACTGCTGGCGTCCGGCGATTACTTGCCGAACTTGTAGCGCGCTTCCACGAAGAACGAACGACCGTACACGTTGTACAGGGCATTGTTGTACGGCGTGGCTTCGTTGCCGGGGTAGCTGCGGGCCTGGTCTTCCGGGGTCTTGTCCAGGAGGTTGTTGACCATGAACGAGAATTCCAGGTTGTCCATCGGCGCGTAGTTCACGCTCATGTTGTACGTGATGTACGGCGCCCACCAGCCGGCACGCGGATCGGTGAAGCCACGGGTGTTGTACGCGACCCAGTTCGGCGTCTTGCCGATGCGGTTCGCGTAGACCGTGGTGGTCCACTTGTCCTTGTTCCAGGCCACCGACAGATCGGCGCGGGTCTTCGCGTACGCGTCGTACACCCACATCGAGTACGGATCGCGCAGCAGGTCGATCGCGGGATCGCCCGGCAGCGGGGTGACCGTGTGCTTCAGCGTGTTGGTGTAGTTGCCGGCGAACTTCAGCGCGCCGAAGCGGCCGATGTCCAGCAGGTAGTTGACGCTGGCGTTGACCGCGCGCAGCTTCTGCTTGGCGACGTTGACCTTCGGGGTGAAGACGGTCTCGATCGCGCCGGTGCCGTCACGCGTGATCCATGCCATTGCGTTCTGGCAACCCTGCGAACCGGTGTCCATCTGGCCGGTGCGGCAGTAGTACTCCATCAGCGACAGCTGGTCGGTGCTCTGCAGGTCGACTTCGTTCTCGATGTCCCACGCGAAGTAGTCCACCGACATCGACAGGTTGCTGCTCGGCGCCCAGACCACGCCGGCGCTCCACACGTCCGCGGTGATCGGTTCCAGCTTCCGGTTGCCCGCCTGCTGGCCGAAGAACTGCGAGTCGTCGTAGGCGCAGTCGGCGGTGTTGCCCGGCAGATAGCCTTCCTGGGCGCAGCGGTAGTAGTCGGTCACTTCGTCGTAGTAGCCGCTGACACCCTGGAAGGTGTCGGACAGGGTCGGCGCGCGGAACGCGGTACCGTACTTTCCGCGCAGCAGCAGGCTTTCGATCGGACGGTATTCCAGCCCGATGCTGTAGGTCGGCTTGTCGACGGTTTCGCCATAGGCGTCGAACGCGTCATAGCGGCCCGACAGGGTCACGGTCAGCGGTTCCAGCACCGGCAGGCGCAGTTCGCTGGTGACCGCGTAGCGGGTGCGGTGACCGGCGCCGCTGACGGCGGTGGTGCCCCACACCTGCGATTCCAGGGTTTCCGGATCGGCGATCAGGCGGGCGTCGGGCGTGTAGTCCCAGCCCTGGTTGCCACCCTCGACGACCACGGCCAGACCGGCGTCACCGCCCGGCAGCGAGAACAGCGAGCTGTTGGTCACCTGCGCGCGCAGCATGTTGTCCCAGGTCTTGCTGCGCGAAGTCGCGAAGCCGGTGAAGCTGGCGAAGTCCGCCGGCGACATCGGGCTGTAGAACGCCGCATAGTCCGGCCGGAACACCGGGTACAGGCCCTGCACCGGATCCAGGCCCAGCTGCGGGCCCAGCACGTTCTGCTCGAAGTAGTCGTTGATCGGATCCGCCCAGCGGGCGAAGCGACGCTGCTTCAGGCGGTACTCGGTGCGGGTCAGGCCGAGATCCCAGTCCCAGTTGCCCAGCACGCCGTTGGCGCCGAAGGTCACCGAGTAGGAACTGCTGCGATCGGTGTTCATGATGTCGCGGTAGCCCTCGCCACCGATGTCCTCGGGCGAGAACGCGCGCTGCAGGTTGACCAGCGCATCGAGGTCAGGATCGTAGAAGTAGCCGTACTTGGCGCTGGTGCTCCACCAGGTGTAGGCGGAACCGGTGGCGTACTTCACCTCTTCATGGCTGTACAGCACGTCGCCGTAGAACTGCAGGCTGTCGCTGACGTCGAAGGTGGCGTGGCCGTAGGCCTGCGCGGATTCCTTGCCGTTGGTGATGGTGCGGTAGCCCGGCGTGTTGAACGAGCCGCAGTACTGGCCGAAGCCCGGACGGTTCTGCAGGCCTTCGCTGCCGCCGAACTGGCTGCCGACGGTGGAGCAGTTGTTCGGATCCTGGAAGAAGTAGCCGTTGTTGGCGGCCTTGATGCCGCCCTCGGCCGCGTAGTTCTTGTAGCCGGCGATCAGGTAATCGCGGCTGGCCAGCGGCGCGGTGTAGCCGCGGGTGTTGTACTGCCGGGTCAGATCGCGCTGGTAGCCCCAGATCGGATCCTTGGTTTCGGCCTGGATGCCGGCCAGCACGTTCAGGCGGCCGTCGTAGCCGGTGAACCCCTTGGCCAGGCTGAAGCGGAAGCTGTCGCCGCCGCCGTCGCCATAGGCGCCGCCGCGCACGCTGAGCGCGCCGCCGTCCATGTTCTTCTTCAGGATGATGTTGATCACGCCGGCAATGGCGTCGGAACCGTACAGGGAGGACTGGCCACCCGGCAGGATCTCGATGCGCTCGACCAGATCGATCGGAATGCCGCTGATGTTGTTGAAGGTATCGCTGCCGTTGTACAGCGCCGGATAGTTGGCCATCGGACGGCCGTCGATCAGGTACTTGGTGTAGCCCGGATCCAGGCCGAACATGCTGACCGTCTCGGCGCCCTGGGTGAACGAGGCGGAGGTCTGGCCACCCTGGACGCCGCCGGTGGAAAAGGCGGATTGCTGCAGGGCATCGGCGATGCTGGTGAAACCGCGGGTCTTGATGTCCTCGGCGGAAATCGTGGTGACCGGGGTGAAGTTTTCCAGCTGGGTCTGGGGGATCAGCGAACCGGTGACCGTGACCTTGTCGAGGTTGGTGGTATCGCCGGCGGGAGCGGGGGAGGTGTCTTGAGCGAAAGCGGCGGCCGGGGCCAAGAGGACGGCGACCATCGCCGCGGTCAGGCGGCTCCGCTTGATGTTGCGAACTGGCATTGCTTGTTATTCCTTGGAACAGATTGCAAAAGGTGCGGCCCTTCGCGCTGTTCCCTCAGCCAGACCACAGAACTCCCCGAATTCCAGGGGGGCGGCGAACTTAACACGTGTTTAACCTGCGCTGTAACGTTTGTTACGCTTTGTGAAGACGCATGGACAGGCTTGGTTAAGCGGTACCGAAAAGAAGAAAGCCCGGCTTGCGCCGGGCTTTCGATGGTGCAGGTACTTCGATTGGCTCAGTTGAACTTGTAGTCGAACTGCAGGAACACCTCGCGACCGATCGGGCTGTAGGCGCGCCAGAAGTAAGGATAGGTATTGAAGGTGTCGTCGCGCGGATGCAGCTTGTCGAACACGTTGTTGACGTAGACACCCACCGTTGCCTTGTCCGTGATCTTCTTCGCCACGTTGAGGTTCCACAGGATGTATGGCGCGATGCGTCCGGTTTCGGCCCAGTTCGGCAACGAACCCCAGCGTGTGTAGTACGCCGCGGCGCGCCAGTCGTTCTTCTCCCAGCTGACCGTGCCGTTGATGCGGCTGCGGAAGTTGAAGTACTGGGGATGGTCGCGGACATTGATCATGTCGCCACCTTCGAACTCCTGGAAATCGAGCTTCAGCACATGCGTCCAGTTCAGCTGGAAGCCGAACGAGCCCCAGCGATCCGTATCCAGATCGTAGCGCCATGCCGCATCGATGCCGCTGGTCTTGTTGAGCGATTGGTTGATGGGGAACGAACGGAACTGCTCGACCTGCTCGTCGGCCAGTCCGCCGGATCCGGCGCGCTCCACCAGCGCGGTGTAGAACTGGCAGGTGGTGGAGTTGGGATCCACCGGCTGCCCGTCGCGCGTCTGCCCCAGCAGGCAGTCGGCTTCGTTGCGGAACAGCAGGCCGGAGATGTCACCCACCGCATCCTTCAGCTCGATGTTGTAGTAATCAACAGAGATCGACATCTGCTCGCTGATGTCCCAGACGAAACCGACGGTGGTCGATTTGCCGGTTTCGGCCTCCAGGTTCGGATCGCCACGGCGGGTGCCGAACACCTGGTAGTTGTAGTCAGCGCCCGCGCAGGGATTGGGACTCACGCGCGGATCGAAACCATCGCGACGGCACTTGTACTCGTCGAAGATCTGGGTGAAGAAGCCCGATTCCTCGGCGAAGATGTAGTGCATGTCCGGTGCACGGAAGCTGGTGGCGTGGCTGGCACGCAGCAGCAGGCTTTCCACCGGCCGCCATTCGAGGCCGACCTGCCAGGTGCTGGCGCCATCGATCTCGCTGATGTCGTCGAACTTGTCGTAGCGGCCCGCCAGGTTGGCCTTGAAGTTGCTGGTGATGGGCACGCTGAACTCGACGCCGAGCGCGTAGCGCGTGCGATCGCCATGCCCACCGGAACTGGTCAGGTTATAGATGGGCTCCGGGCCGGTATAGGTGGGCGAAGTGCGCGCATCGGGCTTGACTTCGTACTTCTGCTTGGCGCCTTCCAGGACCGCCGCCATGCCGACCGCGCCGGCCGGCAGCTCGAACAGATCGCCCGACAGCACGAAGTTCGCCTGGGTGACGCTGGATTCCGCGCGATCCCTGACCATGGTGTTGAGTGAAGCGAAGGTCGCCGGGTCGATCGGATTGAAGAAGCGGTCGAGGTTGAGCTCGAACGAATCGTAGGCGCCAAAATACGGATCCGGGCCCAGGGAATCGCCCAGGAAGTAGTCGTTCAGCGGATTGGCCAGGAAACGCGGCTGGGACGTGTTGAGTTTGTACTCGGAGCGCGAAAGCGTGGCATCCCAGTCGAAACGGCCATTGGCGAAACTGCCCCGCAGGCCGGCGGCGAAGTCGAGCGACTTCTCCTCGCTGGTGGTCACGAGGTTGCCGCCCGTTTCCGAGGGCGTGAAGATGCGCTGGGGCTGCACGAAGGCGCCGAAGGGAATCTCTTCGGAGGTCACGTTGGGCGCGAAGATGTAGTCCGGCGTGGTCCAGAACTGGGTGCCGGAGGTGAACTGCGCCTTCGCGCGGGTGTAGTTGAACTGCGCCCAGCCTTGCATGCCGCCGTCGAAGTCCCAGGTCCCGTACAGATAAGCCGACTGGTTGCTGTCGGAATTGCGGATCGACTGGGTGGCCGGATAACCGGGATAGCCGCAGCGTGGGCCGGTGTAGACCGAGGATGTCTCGAAGAAGTAGACCTCGAAATCCTTGAAGCGGTCACAGGTCGCCTGGGCGCCATCCGGGAAGATGCGCGAGCTGTTGAAACCGTCGAACAGCAGCAGACCCTCGGTGGGGTTGATGTCGTCACGGGAGCGGCCGGGCTCGTCGTAGAAGGAATCCATGAAGCTGCGCTGGGAGGCGAAGACCTCCTCGCGTTCGAGCGCCTCGAAGGCGTAGGTGAGGCTCCAGTTGTCGCCGGTCTTGCCGCCTACCCACTGGAGCCGGCCGGTGTCGCCGCCGCCACGGGTGGTGGCGCCGGCACGCACCGAGATCTGATCACCCTCGAAGTTGGTCTTCATGATGATGTTGACCACGCCGGCGACCGCGTCGGAACCGTAGATCGCCGATGCGCCGCCCGTCAGTATCTCGATGCGCTCGATGGCCGCGGCCGGGATGTTGGCCAGATTCACCGCGTTGGACTGGCTGTTGTACGGCAGCGGGTAGTCGGCCGCGCGCCGGCCATTGATCAGGATCAGCTGATAGCCGGGACCCAGGCCGCGCAGGTTGAGGAAGCTGGCATTCGGGGTGAAACCGTTCTGGACCAGTTCGTTCTGCACGCTGCCGGTGAACTGGGTCAGGGTATTCAGCGCGTCGTAGACGGTGGAGAAACCTTCCTTCTCGATGTCCGCCGCGGTCACCACGACGACCGGTGCGGGACCTTCGACATCCACGCGTTTGATGCGCGAACCGGTCACCGTCACCTTGTCCAGCGTGCGGGTTCCTTCAGTGGTGGCAGGGGGGCTGGATGACGAAGGAGGCTCTTGCTGGGTCTCCTGGCCATGGGCCAGCACCGGAGCCATCAGGACGGCGAACATGGCAGTCGCGAGACGACTGCGCGGAAAAGAGCGTGTATTGCCATTACGCATAGCACCTACCCCCAAAGCTGATTGAGTGCGAAAAGCGGTTTTTTTTCAGAGTTCCCCAACGGAATTGTTCCGTTAATTCGACGTTAACACGACTGAAATCACATTTCTAGATTCTCAACTTGTTGATTAGAAAGAGTAATTTCAGTTATCTGACGGCCGGTACGCGCGAAAAGTCCCCCGGGCGCCGGTCAGGCTCCGGATTTCCGGTACTTGAAAGTGCCGGGGGCAAAAAAAAAGCCCGACCGGAGTCGGGCTTTTCCTCGAACTGACGTTCGCGCTGGATCAGAATCTCCAGTCGATACGGGCGTACAGCGTACGACCCACCGGATCCGCACCCTTCCAGTAATCGTAGAAGGGGTAGTCGGTGTGCGTCTTGTCGTCGCGGTAGTGCTTGTCGAGCACGTTGTTGACGATGAAGCTCGCCGTTACGTCCTCGCCAAACTTCTTGCTGACCACCCAGTTGTACATCATCAGAGGCTGGATGCGGTGGCTCAGGTCGCGTGACCATGCGGTGCCGTAACGGGTACCGAACACGGTGGTCGACCAGTCGCCCTTGCTCCAGCTCAGGCTGCCACGGGCGCGGCTGCGCTGATTGGCATAACGGCTCGGCTCGTCACGGTAGTCGACCAACTCGTCCTCGCGGAACTGGCGGTCCTTGTCGGTCAGCAGCAGCGAGTAGCCCAGGTCCAGACCGAACACGCCCCAGCGATCCGTATCCAGCTTGTACTTGTACGTCGCATCGATACCGCTGGTTTCAACGTCTGCCGTGTTGTACGGGGCCGTTGCCACGCTCACCAGTCGACCGTCGAGCGAGGGAATGGCCGCCGTCTGACGCGTCACCGCAGCCAGCACGTTCTGGCAGAACTGCGAGTTGATGTCGTGCGGGTAGGGGCGGCCGTTCGCGTCGGTACCCAGTCGGCAACCGGCTTCCTTCTCCAGCACCGAGCTCAGCGATTCGGTACGGGCGGCGTCCTGCAGCTTGATCTTGTAGTAGTCGACGGACAGCGACATGTTGTCCACGATGTCCCAGACGAAGCCGGCGGTGAAGGACTTGCCTTCCTCTTCCTTCAGGCCCGTGTTGCCGGTGCCGATGCCACCGATCTGGTAGGTGGTCGGATCGGTGCCGGATGCCAGGCACTGTGCGGCGGTGCGCGGGCCGGCATTGGCGCCCGGACCGGTACCGGTACGGCAGGCGTACTCGTCGAACGCGTTCGAATAGAACTGGTAGCCCTCGGCGTAGACCATGTGCAGGTCGGGCGCGCGGAAGCTGGTGGCATAGGAGCCGCGCACCAGCAACGAGCTGAACGGACGCCATTCCAGGCCAAAGTTGTAGGTGATGGCATCGTCGACGGCGGTGACGTCGTCATACTTGTCGTAGCGACCGGCCAGCTGGGCGGTCAGGCTCTCGAAGATCGGCACGCGCAATTCCACGCCGGCGGCGTAGCGGCTGCGCTTGCCGTGCGTTTCGCCCGAGTTGACCAGGTTGTACGGGGTCTTCTCGTCCGGGACACGGGTCAGGCTGGCATACGGATCGCTTTCCAGATCCATGGTCTGGCGGGCGTATTCCAGCGTGCCGGCGAAGCCGACGGCGCCAGCGGGCATTTCGAACAGATCGCCGCTGATGTTGAAGTTCAACTGGCTGGACGTGGTTTCACCGCGGTTGACCGAACGCGTGGCCACCGAGCGGTACTGATCCGGGGTGAACGGCGTGTGGTAGCGGTCGAGGTTGAGCTCATAGACCGGATAGACACCGGCATAGCCCAGCAGAGGACCGAAGAAGTAGTCGTGCAGCGCCTTGCCCAGCAGGCGCGGACGGTCGTTCTTGTAGTCGTACTTGGCGTAATTGCCGCCCACTTCCCAGTCGAAGCGATCCGCCAGGGTGCCGCGGAAACCACCGGCGACCTCAAACGCCTTTTCCTTGAACTTGGTGGAGACCGCGGTTTCACCGCCGACTTCCTGCGGCATCAGGAAGCGCTGCAACTGCACCAGCGTGTCGAACTGCGGGTCGTAGTACAGCGGCGACTTGCCACCGCCGAGGTAGGTCATGAAAGGATCACCGCCGGTGCCCCAGAACTCGGTGCCACCGCTGGAGACCGCATCCGTGTTGTACCAGCTTGCGCTGGCCCACAATTGCTTGTTGTCGTCCAGGTTGTAGGTGCCGTAGCCGTAGCCCGAGATGCTCTCGCGCTTGTTCATGATCGACTGGTAGGCGATGTCGTCGTACGAGCCGCAGATCTGGCCGCGCGAGGGGCTGTTGTACGCGACGAAGCCGAACTTCTCGCAGCCGGCGGCGCCCGGGAAGGCGATTTCACGACCGGTGTAGGCATCGAGAACGGCCAGCGCCAGGCCAGGACCCGCCTTCTTGTTCGGACCGTCGCGGCGGTCGTCCATGAAGTCGCGCTGGGAAGCGAAGATCGGCTCGTTGTTGTGGTACTGGAATGCGTAGGTCACGCTCCAGTTGTCGCCGGTACGGCCACCGGTGTACTGCAGATCGACGCTGTCGCCGCCACCGTTGCTGGTGGTGCCCGTGGTCAGCTGCAGGTGGTTGCCTTCGAAGTTCTCGCGCAGCACGACGTTGATCACGCCGGCGACCGCGTCGGAACCATAGATCGCCGACGCGCCGCCGGACAGGATTTCAACGCGCTCGATGATCGCGGACGGGATCGCACCCACGTTCACCGACGAGCGGTCGCCGTTGTACGGCTGCGGGTAGTCGGCCATGCGGCGGCCGTTGATCAGCACCAGGGTGTAGCCCGGGCCGAGGCCGCGGAGGTTCACCACCTGCGCATTGGAGGTGAAGCCACCGGCGGAGGACAGGTCACCCGCATAGTTGATCGTGGTGTTCTGGGTCAGCGTATCCAGCATTTCGGACACGGTCTGGAAGCCTTCGCGATCGATGTCGTCGCGGGTGATGACGGTCACCGGCGTGGCACCTTCGATTTCGACACGCTTGATGCGGGAGCCGGTCACCGTGACCTTGTCGAGCGTGGAAGTCTGCTGTGTCTCCTGCTGCTGCCCGGCATCCTGGCTTGCATTGTCCTGGGCGAGTGCGCCGGCGGCCGGCAGCACGAGCGCTGCGATCAATGCGGTGCACAGGTGGTTGCGCTTCAATGCGCGCGTATTGCGAACTGGCATGTAGTGAATCCCCTTGAGAAATAGATGCAGCCCCCGTGGCCATTCCGTTGGCCTGCCGCATCAATGTGAAATCCTTGTTACGAAACTAACATGACATTAACGAACAGTGTGATTTGCATCGCAGTGAAAGCGTAATTCTTTCAATTTCGTGATGTTCATCACAAATATCCCCCCCCCTTTTTGAGGCGCCGCACAAGAGTCTTCTCTGACAAATTTCTTCTAAATCAATTGTTTATATCGTTTTTGTGGCTGGGCTCCCAGCTGACGTGTCGATCGAAGGAAAGCGGGCTCATCGCAAGCCAGATCCAGCCAGTCCGGGCCATGTGCTGGCGCCAAGGCGCGTGCGCCGATCACCTAAACTGTGCGTGGAGCAGCCCGCCTGCCGTCCCACATTCCTCAAATCAGCCCGCCCGCCGGCACCCATCCCGCAACGGGCATGCTCAACCCCATGCAGAACATGACCCCCAGAACCGTTGTCTCCCACGCCGTACAGGGCTCCCTGAGCCCGTCCCCCCGCGTCAAGAACGTCATCGCCGTCGGCTCCGGCAAGGGCGGGGTGGGCAAATCGACCACCGCCGTCAATCTCGCGCTGGCCCTGAAGGCGGAGGGCGCGAAAGTCGGATTACTCGATGCCGACGTCTACGGCCCCAGCATCCCGGCCATGCTCGGCCTGTCCGGCCGGCCAGACAGTCCGGACAACAAGTCCATCGAGCCGATGCGGGCGTTCGGGGTGGAGGCGATGTCGATCGGCCTGCTGGTCGACCAGGACACGCCGATGATCTGGCGCGGCCCGATGGCGACGTCCGCCCTGATGCAACTGTTCACCGATACCCTTTGGGACGATCTGGACTATCTGCTGATCGATCTGCCGCCGGGCACCGGCGACATCCAGCTGACCCTGGCCCAGAAGATCCCGGTGGCCGGCGCGGTGGTGGTGACGACGCCGCAGGATATCGCCACGCTGGACGCGCGCAAGGCGCTGAAGATGTTCGAGAAAGTCGAAGTGGCGGTACTGGGCATCGTCGAGAACATGGCCGTGCATACCTGTTCCAACTGCGGCCACGTCGAGCATCTGTTCGGCGAGGGCGGTGGTCAGCGGATGGCGGCGCAGTACGGCGTGCCGCTGCTGGGCTCGCTGCCCCTGGATATCGCGATCCGGGAACAGGGCGACGCCGGCCAACCGGTGGTGGTGGCCGCGCCGGACTCCGCCGCGGCCCAGGCCTATCGCCAGGCGGCGCGGGCGCTGGTCGCGCAGCTGGAAACCCGGCCGCGGGCCAAGTCCTCGATCCTGTCCTCGCTGCTCTGAGCCGGCATCGTCCCGGCCAGTCCCCGGTCCGCTCTGGGGAGGGGCCGGGCTGCCCTACAATGGCGGCCCCGTCCGCCCCCCGTCTCCGCAACAGGAACCCTGCATGACCATCAAGAGTGACCGTTGGATCCGCCGCATGTCCGAGCAGCACGGCATGATCGAGCCGTACGAGCCGGGGCAGGTGAAGCAGGTCAACGGTGAGCGCATCGTCAGCTATGGCACTTCCAGCTATGGCTACGACGTGCGCTGCTCGCGCGAGTTCAAGGTGTTCACCAACATCAACTCGACGATTGTCGATCCGAAGCATTTCGATCCCGGCAGCTTCGTCGACATCGAGTCGGACGTCTGCATCATCCCGCCCAATTCGTTCGCGCTGGCCCGTACGGTCGAGTACTTCCGCATCCCGCGCGACACACTGGTGGTGTGCCTGGGCAAGAGCACCTACGCGCGCTGCGGCATCATCGTCAACGTGACCCCGCTGGAACCGGAGTGGGAAGGGCATGTCACCCTGGAGTTCAGCAACACCACGCCGCTGCCGGCGCGCATCTACGCCAATGAAGGCGTGGCGCAGATGCTGTTCTTCCAGTCCGACGAAGTCTGCGAAACCTCGTACAGGGATCGTGGCGGCAAGTATCAGGGCCAGACCGGCGTGACCCTGCCGCGGACCTGACGAACGCCAGTCTTCCCAGGGAGCAACACGGCATGGACGAACAGAATCCTTACCAGAGTCCGGTCAGCACCGTGGAAGCGGTCGTTGTCCCGGGCGATGGCCCGCAACTGGCGGATCGCATGGCCCGTTTGGGCGCCGCGCTCCTCGACAGCATCATCATGCTGACCGTGACGGTGCCCGCCATGTGGTTTGGAGGCTACTGGGATGTGGCGATGCGTGCCGCGATGAGCGGAACGCGCGTGGGCCTGGGAACCACGTTGCTGTGGGGCCTGATCGGATTCTGCATTTTCCTGCTGATCCAGGGCTATCCGCTGCATGCCACAGGCCAGACCTGGGGCAAGCGGGTGGCGGGCGTGAAGATCGTCGATCTGGATGGACGGAAACCGGATTTCCTCCGGCTGCTCCTGCGGCGCTATGTGCCTGTGCAACTGGCTTCTCTGGTCCCGTTCATTGGCAACATTCTGGTTCTGGTGAATGTGCTCTTCATCTTCAGGCAGGACCGCCGCTGCCTGCATGACCTGATCGCGGGCACTCGCGTGGTGCCGGCGCGCTGAGCGAAGGGCGCCGTTCTGCCCGGGCGAGGTGATCAGCCCAGGCGGGCGCGCCAGATACCGGCCTGTTCGAGCAGCATTTCGGGGGAATAAGGCTCCGCCGGCCCATGTCCCCATACCGGGCCAGGCCAGGCCGCATCCCCTTCGTGGCGTCCGATCAGATGGACATGCAGCTGGCGCACGATGTTGCCGAGCGCGCCGATGTTGAGTTTCTGCACCGTGGGGACCGCGCGGATCAACGCGCCCGCCTGGTTGATCTCGGCGAGCAGCAGGCGTTGCTGGCCGCCATCCAGATCCAGCCACTCGCTCACGCCGTCCACGCGAGGCACCAGCAGCAGCCACGGATAGCGCCGGTCGTTCATCAGCCGGACCTGCGAGAGCGGACCATCGGCGATGAACACGCTGTCGGCCGCCAGCCGGGAATCCAGCACGAACCCGCTCATCCGATCTGCTCCACGAGGAACGCGAGGCTGCGCGACAGCGCCAGCTCCGCGCTCTCCGCGTCGTAAATGTCGGGGCTGGCGTCGCGGTTGAAGGCATGTCCGGCGGAATAGGTGAAGACCGGAAGGCCGGGCAGGCGGTCGCGATGAAGCTGCACGGCTTCCGCGGGAATCGAGGCGTCCTGTTCGCCGAAATGGAACATCACCGGCGCCGCAAGCGTCGAGCCGGAAGGCATTTCCTCCAGGAACAGGCGGTTGCGCGAACCGTAATAGCTCACGCCCGGCAGGCCCAGCCGCAGCGCCGACAGGAAGGCGACGGTGCCGCCCCAGCAATAACCGACCGTGCCGACCTTGCCGGCCCAGGCCAGCGCACCGGCGGCGGCGGACACGATATCGAGCGCCGCGTCGAATCCCAGTTTGCCGATGAGTTCGCGGCCGCGATCGTGGGCGGACGGGTCGTACGGCAGCTCGACGCCCGGTTCGACCAGATCGAAGAACGCGGGCGCCAGGGTCGCGTAGCCGGCCTCTGCATAGCGTTCGGCCACGCCGCGGATGTGCGCGTTGGCGCCGAAGATTTCCTGGATGATCACCAGCCCGCCACGCGGCGGTCCCGCCGGTTTCACCTGCCAGGCCGCCACCGGGCCGCGCGCGGTTTCGAGAGTGGTCCATTCGCCCATGGGGAACTCCGGTTGTCCTGCTGCCGAGGGCGTCATTGTCGCCCATCGGAACGAAGCGCCGGGTGACCGCGGACGCCGTTCAGGCCGCGGGCCGGGCCAGGCGGATGGAAGGGTATAATCCGCGGCCCTCGGCGCCGATGCCGTTTCTTCCGTTTCCGCTTCCATGTCCCTGCAGAACCCCAAGGTGGGTTTCGTCAGCCTCGGCTGTCCGAAAGCCCTGGTCGATTCCGAACGCATCCTCACCCAACTGCGCGTGGAGGGTTACGACATCGTGCCCACCTACGACGACGCCGATGTGGTGGTGGTCAATACCTGCGGCTTCATCGACGCGGCGGTCACCGAATCGCTGGACGCCATCGGTGAGGCCCTGGCCGAGAACGGCAAGGTCATCGTCACCGGCTGCCTGGGCAAGCGCCCGGAGCAGATCCGCGAAGCGCATCCGGACGTGCTGGCGATCAGCGGTCCGCAGGACTATCAGAGCGTGATGGAAGCGGTGCATGCCGCGTTGCCACCCAAGCATGATCCATTCCTGGATCTGGTGCCGGACTATGGCCTGAAGCTCACCCCGCGCCACTACGCCTATCTGAAGATTTCCGAAGGCTGCAATCACCGCTGCAGCTTCTGCATCATTCCTTCGATGCGCGGCGATCTGGTGTCACGCCCGGTCGACGAAGTGCTGCGCGAGGCCGAACGCCTGGTTCGGGGCGGAGTGAAGGAATTGCTGGTGGTGTCGCAGGACACCTCCGCCTATGGTGTCGATCTGAAGTATGCCGAGCGCGAATGGGGCGGCAAGACCTACGCCACCCGGATGAAGGCGCTGTGCGAGGGATTGTCGGAACTCGGCGCGTGGACGCGCCTGCATTACGTCTATCCGTATCCGCACGTGGACGACGTCATCCCGCTGATGGCCGAAGGCAAGGTGCTGCCGTACCTGGACATCCCGTTCCAGCACGCCAGCCCGCGCATCCTCAAGCTGATGAAGCGCCCGGGCGCGGTGGACAAGACCCTGGAGCGCGTGCAGCGCTGGCGGGCCATGTGTCCGGAGCTGACCCTGCGCTCGACCTTCATCGTCGGCTTCCCCGGCGAGACCGAGGCCGAATTCGAGGCGTTGCTGGATTTCCTCGACGAGGCGCAACTGGATCGCGTGGGCGCGTTCGCCTATTCGCCGGTGGAAGGCGCCGCCGCCAACGCGCTGCCGGATCCGGTGCCGGAGGCAGTGAAACAGGAGCGCCTGGCGCGTTTCATGGAGCGGCAGGCGGCGATCTCCGCCGCGCGCCTGGAAGCCAAGATCGGCAGCGTGCAGCGCTGCCTGGTGGACTTGCTGGAAGACGGCATCGCGGTCGCGCGATCCCCGGCCGATGCGCCGGAGATCGATGGCCTGGTGCACATCCAGAACGCGGAGGAAGCCGGCCTGCGCGTGGGTGACTTCGTTGACGTGGAGATCACCGAAAGTGACGAGCACGATCTGTTCGGCGACGCCATCGCCAAGTCGGGTGCCGGCCCGGTCGAACTCAAGGTGCTGTGACCGGATTGGCGACGGCCGCGGGTGCGGTGCGTCGCCGCTTTGTCGCACCGGCACGCGGCGATCAGACCGTCGCCGGATTCGCGCATCCGCTGTTCGCGGATCTGTCGGTCCATCGTGATCTGATCGATTCGCCGGAATGGCCGGATATCGACACGCTCAACGCGCGGTTGCCGTTGCCGGACCGGTGTTTCGTCGCCGAGGACGAAGCGCTGGCGGCCGACGGGCTGCATTACGAGCTGCGCGTCGCCAGCGGCCGGATCGCCACCCGTCCGTGCAACTGGCATGACCTGTTCAATGCGCTGGTCTGGGCGCGTTATCCGGTTCTCAAGGCGGCGCTCAATGTGCGCCAATGCCTGCACATCGCGCGCAACGGCACGCAGCGGCGCGATGGCGCGCAGCAGGCATTGACCCAGTTCGACGAAAGCGGCGTGATCGTCCGGGTGCGGGACGCCGCGTTGATTCAGGCATGGGATCGTCACGATTGGTCCACGTTGTTCCAGGGCCAGGCGGAGCACTGGCGGCGGGGCGACCTCGCCGTCGCCGCCGTGGTGGGGCATGCGCTGATGGAGCAGGCCCTGTTGCCGGAACGCCGTCTGGTGGGCAAGTGTCTGGTGGTGCTCGGCGAAATGCCGGAGGAAAGCGTGGCGCGCGTCATCGCGGCAATCCGGGCAGGCGAAGCGCTGCAGGATCCAGGCGGGCTGCGGCCGCTGCCGCTGGCGGGGATCCCCGGTTGGCATCCTCGGCAGGAAGCGGCGTTCTACGCGCAGGCCGACTACTTCCGCCCGTTGCGCGAAGGCCGCGTGTATCCGCCGCCGCTGTGCTGATCAGGCGTTGTAACCGACGTCGATCACCACGAAGCGCGCCAGCCCACCGGGCAGTTCCACCGGAAACTCATCGTCGATGCGCTTCTTCAGCATCGCCCGCGCCAGTGGCGAATCGATGCTGATCCAGCCGCGTGGCGCATCGGTTTCGTCGGGGCCGACGATGCGGTAGCGCGAGGTCTCTCCATTGGCGATGTTCTCCACTTCCACCCAGGCGCCGAAGAACACCGCTTCCGGATCGGAAGGCGCACCCTCGACCACCCGCAGCGCTTCCAGCCGCTTGCTGAGATAGCGTACCCGGCGATCGATTTCGCCCAGTTGTTTCTTGCGGTAGGTGTACTCGGCGTTCTCCGAGCGGTCGCCTTCGGCCGCCGCCGCGGCCAGCGCCTTGACCACCTCGGGTCGCCTGACGCGCCACAGATCATCCAGTTCCGCCTTCAGCCGATCGTGGCCTTCGCGGGTGATCAGGGCGGTGCTCTTTTCGGCAGGGGGGCGCCAGCGGGACATGCGGGTGGGGGAGCCTTGCGGGAGGAACGTGGGAACAGGGTAGATCGGGGCGGGGAGGGCGGAATCAAGCGTGGGCCACGGTCTTCTCGTAACGCCACACTTCCAGATCGAACACGCCGTCCGGCGTGTCCAATCGATTGATCATGTTGCCCACCCGCGTCCAGCCCTGGCGGGTGTAGAACCGGGCTGCTCGCTCGTTGCCGATCGCGCAGGCCAGCCAGGCGCGCGTGACGCCCGCATCGGCAAGGCGGATTTCCGAATCGGCCAGCAACCGCGCCGCCACGCCGGTGCCACGCGCGGCGGCGGCCACGTACAACTGGTACATCTCATCGCTCTGGATCATGGCGAAGCCCAGCGGCTGGCCCAGGGGACCCAGCGTGCGCACCATCGGCAATCCGCCCGCGAGGCGCCTGACGAAGCTGGCGAGCGTGCGATGGCGGGCCAGTTCCACCGGCAGGATCGCGGCGTGCGCGTCCTGCCAGCCGCCATGCCAGAGACGCGCCAGCGCGTCGATCTCGCGGGCGTCGGCCTGCCTCACCTGCATGGTCCACCCCGCGCCATCACGGCATCGCGATCAGCGGCGCCCGCCGAAGATGCTGCCCAGGATGCCGCGCACGATCTGGTTGCCCAGCTTGGTCCCGATGGTGCGGGTGGTCTGCTTGGCCATGGTCTCGATCATGCCCTGGCGACGCTTGGTGCCGAAAACCGCATCCTTGACCGCCTGGCCGAAACCGCCGGCGTCGGGATCGTCCTTCTCGGCCTTGGCGGCCGGCGCGTTGGCGGTCTGCATGGCCGCGTCGGTGCGCTTGGCCAGCATCTCCGCCGCCGACTCGCGGTCGATGCGGTCGTCGTATTTGGCGCCGACCGGGCTGCCGGCGCGCACCTGCGCGCGTTCGGCCTCATTGATGGCGCCCATGCGGCAGCGTGGCGGCGAGATCAAGGTCTGCTGCACGGGCGAGGGCACGCCCTTGTCCTGCAATGTGGAGACCAGCGCTTCGCCCGTGCCGAGCCGGGAAATCGCGTCCGCCACGTCCAGCCTGGGATTGGGCACGAAGGTCTGCGCCGCGGTCTTGACCGCCTTCTGGTCGCGCGGGGTGAACGCGCGCAGCGCGTGCTGCACGCGGTTGCCGAGCTGGCCGAGGATGTTGTCCGGCACGTCGTCGGGGAACTGCGAGCAGAAATACACGCCGACGCCCTTGGACCGGATCAGGCGCACGACCTGCTCGATACGCTGCTTGAGCGCGGACGGGGCGTCGTCGAACAGCAGGTGCGCCTCGTCGAACACGAACACGAGCTTGGGCTTTTCGAGATCGCCGACTTCCGGCAGGGTCTCGAACAGTTCCGACAACAGCCACAGCAGGAAGCTGGAATACAGGCGCGGCTTGAGGATCAACTGGTCCGCGGCCAGGATATTGACCACGCCGCGACCGTCCAGATGGGTGCGCATCAGATCCGCCAGTTCCAGCGCCGGCTCGCCGAAGAACATCTCGCCGCCTTCCTGCTCCAGCCGCAACAGGGCGCGCTGGATGGCGCCGATCGATTGCACGCTGACCAGGCCATAGCTGGTGGAGATGTCCTTGCGCTCGTCGGCGACCAGGCCGAGCAGGGCGCGCAGATCTTCCAGATCCAGCAACAGCAGGCCGCGGTCGTCGGCCAGCTTGAACACGATGTCGAGTACGCCGGACTGGGTGTCGTTGAGCTCCAGGATGCGCGAGAGCAGGGTGGGTCCCATTTCGCTGACCGTGGTCCGCACCGGATGGCCGAGCTTTCCGTACAGATCCCAGAACACCGCCGGGCTGGCGGCGGGAGCGTAGTCGGCGACGCCGATGTCGCGGGCGCGCCGGAGCACTTTTTCGTTGCCGTCTCCGGCTACCGCCAGGCCCGCGACGTCGCCCTTCACGTCGGCCAGGAACACCGGCACACCCAGGCGCGAGAAGCCCTCGGCCAGGGTCATCAGGGTGACCGTCTTGCCCGTGCCGGTGGCCCCGGCCACCAGGCCGTGGCGGTTGCCGAACTTCGGCAGCAGGGTGACGGGGATGTTGTCGGTGGTGCCTTTGCCCAACAGAATCGGATCCATGAGGTGTCTCGCGGTCTGGTCGGGTGATTCTAGCGATCCGGCATGTCTGCGGGCGTAATGTCGTGACGGATTCGGCTTGCCCCGGGATCCGGGCGCCGCTACCCTGCCGCGACCGTTTTCGATTGCGCGTGCTGATGTCCCTGCCGAAGTCCTTGTTGCGTCCCTGGCCCCTGCTGGCCATTCTCCTGCCCCTCCTTGTGCTGGCCCCCGCCGCGCATGCCCAACGGGTTTCGGCCAAGGACAAGGCCGCCGTCGAAGTGCTCAACGCGCGCATGGCCGCGGCCGAGAAGCGCTACCGCGACGGCCTGGTGCGGGTGGCCAACAGTGATCCCAAGGGCACCGCCGAGACCGACGCCGCGCTGGAGGACATGGAGGACGTACTGGACGCCTGCATCAAGCAGCGCGGGTGCCAGACCCACACCCTGCTGACCACCTACAAGCGGTTGCTCAAGGATGCCTCCGACGGCGGCGGCGAGGCCGAGGAGGAAGCGACCACCGTCGATCCGCTCGACGATGGCAGCGATCATTCCGCGCTGGCACAGGCCATCCCGGAAGCCCAGCGCGCCGCGTCGCTGCTGAACGACCAGCGCCACGCCTTCGACAAGATGGTCGAATACAACCCGGCCGTGCAGGCGGGCATCCGCCGCTGGCTGACCGACATGCGCAGCGCGCTGATCACCAGCTACGAGAACTACCAGAACATGCGCGCGGAGATGTATCCGGACTGGGAGCGCAGCAAGCTGCCGGAAGCGCTGCTGTTCGGCATCATGGCCAAGGAATCCAACGGTCGCGTGCACGCGACCTCGCGCGCCGGCGCTGCCGGCCCGCTGCAGTTCATGTACGCGACCGGCAAGCGCTTCGGCCTGGGCCCGGACGGGACCGGCTTCGACACCCGCTACGACCCGGCGTTCGCCGGCGAGGCCAGCGCCGCCTACATGAACGAGCGCATGCGCGAACTCAACAACAACATCGAGTTCGCGCTGGCCGCCTACAATGGCGGCGAGGGCCGCGCGGGGCGCGTCTACCGGCAGTATCCGGGCCGCAGTTTCTGGGACGAAGTGGTCTACAGCCAGTTCCCCGGCGAGACCCGCGACTACGTGCCGATGGTGATCGCCGCGGCCTGGCTGTTCCTGCATCCCAAGCAGTACGGCCTGGAGTTCCCGAAGGTCGACGTGCACCCGGCGTCGTTGAAACTGGCGCGCGACAGCTCGATCTACGAGCTGACCATCTGCCTGGGCAACGGCGGTACCCGCGAAGGCTTCATGCGCGCGCTGCGCAACCTCAACCCGCGCTACGAGGCCGAGGCATGGATTCCGGCCGGCACGATGCTCAAGGCCAACACACGCATCGTCAGCCTCTACAACCGTTACTGCGTCAGCGGCCCGCGCGCCGATCTGGCCCGCACCCTGGTGCGCGCCGACGTCAACGCCGCCATCAAGCGCACGGCCTTGACCGGCACGGTCGCGGTGGGCGATGTGACCCCGGTGGCCGGCGTGCCGACCACGGTCGCTTCCGGCGAGCCCAAGCCCGCCGAACCCAAGGCGAAGCAGGCGCGCGAGTACCGGGTCGCCAAGGGCGATACGCTGGGCCGGATCTCGCAGCGCTACCAGTGCGATCTGAAAAAGCTCGCCCGTGCCAACGGCCTGAAGGGGCCTGCCTACAGCGTGCGGCCGGGCCAGTCGATCCAGTTGGAAAGCTGCAGGAAATGATCTGAAGCAACAGGGGCGGGGAACGATGCAAAGGAATGCAATCTGGTTGTCCGCCGTCGCCGTCAGCGCGGCGCTTGCCATCGTCGGTGCCGAAGTGGATGGCCTGCGTGTCCTGCACTACCTGTTCAAGCCGCTGACCACGCTGCTGATCGCGGCCATGGTGTGGCGGATGGCCACGAGCGGACACGGCTATCGGCGCGCGGTGCTGGCGGGACTGCTGCTGTCGCTGCTGGGCGATGTGTTCCTGATGCTGCCGGGTGACTGGTTCGCGTTCGGGCTGGGCAGTTTCCTGCTGGCGCACCTGTGCTATCTGCGGGCGTTCCGCTTGCGCGGCGATTGGTTCCGCCCGATCTGGCCGGTCCTCGCATACGGTGTGGTCGCCGCGGTCGTCCTGGCCTGCCTGTGGCCGCATCTGCCCACGGAACTGAAGATTCCCGTGATCGTCTACGTGGCCGCGCTGGCGGGCATGGCCGCGCAGGCGGCCTGCGCCTGGCGTCAGCATCCGGACAGGGCCGCCGCGGCGGCTGCGATGGGCGGCGCCTGTTTCGTGCTGTCCGATGCGTTGCTGGCGATCGACCGCTTCGCGATGGCGATTCCCCTCGCGAGCGTGTGGGTGCTGCTCAGCTACTGGGCGGCGCAGTGGTTGATTGGGCGATCCGCGATGCCGTTTTCCAGCGCGCCAGGAAGCTGATTTCCTGACGAAAAATAGGAGCAGGCAATCATAGAATGTGATTTGATTGAGACTGAAAAGAGGTTGCGCCTTTTCGTGGGAAACCATCGTTAGACTGCGCGCTCACCGCAGACTCGGGTTTCAGATGAAGACAGTTCCGTTGACGTTCTCCTTGTGCGTTCTCACGCTAGTGTCCTGTTCCGGCGACAAGGCCGAACAGGCGACGTCGAGCGCGGTGGCGAAGGCCGTGGAAGTCGCCAAGGGCGTTGCGACCGGTGTCAGCAATGGCGTGGAAGATGGGCGCAAGGCGAGCCCCAGTACCGATGGCGCACGTATTGTCGGCGATGGCGCGGAATTGCGGGCGGCATTGGCTGTACAGGTTCTGGCGGTCAAGCCCGTCGAACCATCATCCGAAGCTGACGTTACGGTCGCCGGAAGTCCTCCCGTGCGGGTGATCATGGCCTTCGAGAACACGCACGAGCAGCCGGTGCGAGTGACCGAAATGAACTACAACGACCATGTCACCGCGCTGGATGAGAAAGGTTTTGCCTGTATCACCCGGCGAGCCGACAACGCCAATGAGCTCACCGTGCCTCCGTCCTCCAAGCTCAAGGTGGAGTTGGCTTTCAATTGCGATGCGCGGGTGAAGCACGTGCGGCTTTATGGTGTGGAGTTCGGTGTGCCCGGAGCGTGACAGACGGGCATGGCGCCCACCACCTATGGCGTAACATGTGTCCGCCTCGCCAGCGCCTGACCCAGCCGCACCGGCGATTCCGCGCGCAGTTCCGGCGCCAACGCCGCCACGCCGGGCGGCAGCAGGACGATCACGGTCGAGCCGTAGTTGAAGCGGGCCATTTCCCCGAAGCGATCCAGGGTGATGCCCTGGCCGCGATAGTCCTTGCGGGTGATGCGATCCCCGTAGGCGGGAATCTCCACGCCGCTCCACACCGTCTCCACGCCGGACACCAACAGCGCGCCGACCATCACCGACACCATCGGTCCGAAGTCGGTGTCGAAGTGGCAGACCAGACGCTCGTTGCGCGCGAACAGGGCCGGCACGCTGGCGACCGCGTCCGTGCCAACGCTGAAAAGGCGGCCGGGGACATGCACGGTTTCGCGCAGGGTGCCACGCCAGGGCATGTGCACCCGGTGATAGTCGCGCGGCGACAGGTACACGGTGGCGTACAGCCCGCTGCGGAACGGTTCGGCGTCGGCCGCGTCACCCAGCAACTCGGCGGCGGTGAACGATTGGCCCTTGGCCTGGAAGATGCGGCCGTCCTGGATCGGCCCGCATTGGCTGATGTGGCCGTCGGCCGGCATCAGCAGGACACGCGGGTCCGGATCGGCGACGCGCGCGCCCGGCTTGAGGGCGCGGGTGAAGAAGGCGTTGAAGCTCGGATAGGCGCGCGCGTCGGGTTCGGCGGCTTCGGACAGATCCACGCCGAAGCGGCGCACCACCGCGTCGATCAGCCATTGCTTGACGGCTGGCGAGGTGGAGTAGGCCAGCCTGCGCGCCAGCGAGGACAACAGCCGGTGCGGCAGGACGTAGGTCAGCGCGGTGACCGGACTCATCGCGCGGCGGCCTCGGTCAGCGCCTTCATGTCGGTCGCGATCGCGTCCGGCCGGAACGGCGGGCGGATCAGGCCGGCCAGGCGGCCCTGCGGATCCAGCACGGCGATGGCCGAGGAGTGATCCATCGAGTAATCGTTGGGATTCTGCTCGAAGCCCTTGCCCGGCACCTTCATGAAGACGAAGCCCAGCGACTTGGCGAAGTTCTCCAGGGTCGGCGCGTCGGCGGTCGCCGCGAGCGTGTCCGGATGGAAGGCGTGCGCGTACTCGCCGACCTTGTTGGGGGTGTCGCGTTCCGGATCCACCGAGACGAACAGCACCCGCGGGCGGGTCGAGTCGGGCAGGACGCGCCACTGGTTCTGCGACTGGGCCAGTTCGGCCAGGGTGGTCGGGCAGACGTCGGGGCAGAAGGTGAAGCCGAGGAACACCAGGGTCCAGTGGCCCTTCAGTTCGCCGGAAGCCAATTGCGTACCATCGGACTGGCGCAGCGAGAATTCGGGCAGCGGGCGCGCCTGCGGGAACATCGTCACCGCCTGCGTGGCCGGCCAGGCCTGGGCGGGGCGGGCGGGACCGAAGAACTTCTGCGCGGCCAGCAGGCCCAGGCCGGCGACCAGCGCCAGCAGCAGGATGATCCCGAACTTCTTGTTGAACATGGCGGGTCTCGCGGGAGGGCCGGCGTGGCCGCGGGTTCGGGGCTTGCCGGCGGACCCGACATGATACCGGCGCAACGCCTATAATCGGGAACCGGACCCCACCGGCCATTTCCCCCGCCTTTACGCCATGACTGCCGACGCAGCCGCAGAACTGCATACCCTCATCGACCTGATCCGTTACGGCGCGAGCCGTTTCAACGCGGCCGGCCTGACCTTCGGCCACAGTTACGACAACGCCCTCGATGAGGCGACCCATCTGGTGCTGCACACCCTGCATCTGCCGCCGGACCTCGGTCCCGCCTACGGCCAGGCGCGGGTGACCGGTGCCGAAAAGGCGGAAATCCTGGCGCTGTTCAAGCGCCGCGTGGAGGAACGTGTGCCGGTCGCCTACCTGACCGGCGAGGCCTGGTTCGCCGGGCTGAGCTTCAAGAGCGACGCGCGCGCGCTGGTGCCGCGTTCGCCGATCGCCGAACTGATCGAATCCGGCTTCGAGCCGTGGCTGGGCGGTCGCGAGGTCAACCATGCGCTGGATCTATGCACCGGTTCCGGCTGCATCGCCATCGCCATGGGCCACTACAACCCGGACTGGCAGGTCGACGGCGTCGACATCAGCGACGACGCGCTGGCGCTGGCGGCCGAGAACAAGGCGCGCCTGCACGCCGGCAACGTGCAACTGGTGAAGTCGGATCTGTTCGCCGGCCTCGGCGGTCGCCACTACGACCTGATCGTCACCAATCCGCCCTACGTCACCAACGACGAGACCGACGCCCTGCCGAAGGAGTACTCCTTCGAGCCGGAACTCGGCCTGCGCGCGGGCGACGATGGCCTGGATCTGGTGCTGAAGATCCTGCGCGACGCGCCGCTGCACCTGAGCCAGGAAGGCCTGCTGATCTGCGAGGTCGGCGAATCCGAACACGCGCTGGTGAAGCTGCTGCCGGATGTCGAATTCGCCTGGATCGAGTTCAAGGTCGGGCAGATGGGTATCTTCGCGGTGGAATGCGCGGAACTAATCCGGCACAACAAGCACATCCGTGCGCTCGCGGACGCGCGAAAATGAAACCCGCTTCCGGTGGCGTCGCGCCATCCCGCAGATAGCGCCGGGCCCGCTCGGCGATGATGTCCGGGCATGTCCGGAACAGCGGAGCCCGCCCCGCTCCACATGAGAAATCGCCTTGAGCAGCAACAGTTTCGGAAAACTCCTCACCGTCACCACGTTCGGCGAATCGCACGGACCGGCGATCGGCTGCGTGATCGACGGTTGCCCGCCCGGGCTGGCGATCGCGCCGGAGGAGTTCCGGCATGACCTGGAGCGTCGCGCCACCGGCAAGAGCCGGCACACCTCGGCGCGGCGCGAAGCCGATGAGGTGGAAATCCTCAGCGGCGTCTACGAGGGCCTGACCACAGGCACGCCCATCGCGCTGCTGATCCGCAATACCGATCAGCGCAGCAAGGACTACGCCAACATCGCCAGCCAGTTCCGTCCCGGCCATGCCGACTACACCTATTGGCAGAAGTACGGCATCCGCGATCCGCGCGGCGGCGGACGTTCCTCGGCGCGTGAGACGACCATGCGCGTGGCGGCTGGCGTCATCGCCAAGAAGTGGCTGGCGCAGCGCCACGGCGTGACGGTGCGCGGTTACCTGTCGCAACTGGGCCCGGTCACGCCGGAAGGCTTCGACTGGAATGTCGTCGAGGACAATCCCTTCTTCTGGCCGCATGCGGCGCAGGTGCCCGGACTGGAAAGTTACATGGACGCGCTGCGCAAGTCCGGCGATTCCATCGGCGCGCGCGTGAACGTGGTCGCCGACGGCGTGCCGCCGGGCTGGGGCGAACCCATCTACGGCAAGCTCGACGGCGATCTGGCCGCAGCGCTGATGAGCATCAACGCGGTCAAGGGCGTGGAGATCGGCGACGGCTTCGCCGCGATCACCCAGAAGGGCACCGAGCACCGCGACGAGATGACGCCGCAAGGGTTCCTCTCCAACCATGCCGGCGGCATCCTCGGTGGCATCTCGACCGGCCAGCAGGTCATCGCTTCGATCGTGCTCAAGCCCACCTCCAGCCTGCGCCTGCCCGGCCGCACGGTGGACGTGGACGGCCAACCGGTGGACGTGATCACCACAGGTCGCCACGATCCGTGCGTGGGTATCCGCGCCACTCCGATCGCCGAGGCGATGATGGCGCTGGTGTTGATGGATCACGCGTTGCGCCATCGCGCCCAATGCGGCGACGTGGGCGAAGTGCCGCCCCGGGTGCCGGGACAGGCCGATGGCTGAATCCCGCCGCCGCGTCTGGGTCTCGCAGCCGCTGTTCGATGACGTCATCGGGCGGCTGGGCGAGTACTTCGACGTGCGCGGCACCGCCGAGGTGCAGGCGTACACGGCCAAGCAGATCGCCGCGCACCTGCGCGAAGTGGACGGCGCCGTGGTCACCCTCAACGAACACATCGGCGCCGTCGAGATCGCGGACGCGCCGCGGCTCAGGGCCATCGCCAACGTCGGCGTCGGCTACAACAATCTCGATATCCCCGCGCTGGACGCGGCCGGCATCGTGGCGACCAACACGCCCGACGTACTCACCGAGACCACCGCCGATTTCGGCTTCGCCCTGCTGATGGCCACCGCCCGTCGCATCACCGAGGCCGAGCGCTGGCTGCGTGACGGCCAATGGCGGCAATGGTCGTTCAGCAGCATGCTCGGCGTGGATCTGCACGGCAGCACGCTGGGCATCCTCGGCATGGGAAGGATCGGACAGGGCATCGCCCGCCGCGCGGCCGGTTTCGGCATGCGTGTGCTGTACCACAACCGCCATCGCGTCGATGCCGCGATCGAGCGCGAATGCCACGCCGGGTACGTCGATTTCGACACGTTGCTGGCCAGTTCCGACCATCTCGTGCTGGTGCTGCCGTATTCGCCCGCCGTCCACCATCTGATCGACGCCGCCGCGCTGGCGAAGATGAAGCCGACCGCGACCCTGGTGAACATCGCCCGCGGTGGCCTGATCGATGAATCCGCACTGGCGCAGGCGCTGTCGCGGGGCCGTCTGGCCGCGGCCGGACTGGATGTCTACGAGGGCGAGCCGGACGTCCGCCCGGAACTGCTCGCGCTGCGCAACGTGGTGCTGACGCCGCACATCGCCAGTGCCAGCCTGGCGACCCGTCGCGGCATGGTCAGCCTGGCCGTGGACAACCTCATCGCCGCGCTGGGTGAAGGCCCGGATGCCGGTCGTCCGGCCAACCCGATCAATCCGGGTGTGCTGGCGATCGCCGGCGGCGACCGCAAAACCACCGCGATTAAACGATAGGGAGCCTCTGGCTTTCCCGGAGGTTCCCCGAACACAGCCCCCCATTGCTGTCCGCTGTCTCCCTATCTTCATTCTTTTCGCGAACCCCATTCCATGAGCAATCAGAACCGCAGTTTCAACGTCGCCGTCGTGGGCGCCACCGGCGCCGTCGGCGAAACCATGCTGGCCATCCTCGCCGAGCGCGATTTCCCGATCGGCAAGCTGGTGGCGCTGGCCTCCGAGCGTTCCGCCGGCGGCGAGGTCGAGTTCAATGGCCAGAAGATCACCATCCAGGATCTGGCCACCTTCGAACCGGCCGGCATCGACATCGCCCTGTTCTCCGCCGGAGGCGGCGTCTCCAAGGAGTACGCGCCGAAGTTCGCCGCCGCGGGCGCGGTGGTGATCGACAACTCATCGGCCTTCCGCTACGACGACGACGTGCCGCTGGTGGTCAGCGAGGTCAATCCGGAGCAGGTGCAGAACCGTCCGCGCGGCATCATCGCCAACCCCAACTGCTCGACCATGCAGATGCTGGTCGCGCTGGCGCCGATCCATCGCAAGGCCGGCATCGAGCGCATCAACGTGGCGACCTACCAGTCGGTATCCGGTGGTGGCCGTTCGGCGCTGGAGGAACTCGGCCGCCAGACCGGCGCGCTGTTGAACTTCCAGGATCCGGATCCGCAGCGTTTCCCGGTCCAGATCGCCTTCAACCTGATTCCGCACATCGACGAGTTCCTCGACAACGGCTTCACCAAGGAGGAAATGAAGCTGGTGTGGGAGACCCGCAAGATCCTCGGCGACGACAGCATCCAGGTGAACCCGACCGCGGTGCGCGTGCCGGTGTTCTACGGTCACTCCGAGGCGGTCAACGTGGAGACCAGGGTCAAGCTGAGCGCGGCGGAAGCCCGCGCGCTGCTGGAGAACGCCCCCGGCGTGGAAGTGGTGGACGAGCGCGCGCCTGGCGGCTATCCGACCCCGGTGACGCACGCCTCCGGCACCGATCCGGTCTATGTCGGCCGCATCCGCGAGGACCTCTCGCATCCGCGCGGCCTGAACCTGTGGATCGTCTCGGACAACATCCGCAAGGGCGCGGCCCTGAACGCCGTGCAGCTGGCGGAACTGGTGGCGAAAAACGGTTGAACCGTTATAGTCGGCGCCATCGTGGCGAAGGGGACGGCTTGATGCCGAGGGCGGGATACCGATGGCGTGGCCTGGCCGCGCTGGCGCTGCTGTTGATCAGCAGCACGGCGCTGGCGCTGGGGCTGGGCGAGATCCGGGTGAAATCGGCGCCCGGACAGCCGCTGCTGGCCGAGATCCCGATCATCTCCAGCGAACCGGGCGAACTGGAACAGTTGCGTGCCCAGCTCGCTTCCCCGACCACCTTCGAGCGGGTCGGCCTGCCCAGGCCGACCGGTCTGGTCGGCAATCTCGATTTCGCGGTGGCGCTGGACGAGGCCGGACGGCCGGTCATCCGGGTGACGACGCAGGAGCCGGTGACGGTGCCGGTCCTGAATTTCCTGGTCGAAGTGGATTGGGGCCAGGGGCGGCTGGTGCGCGAGTACTCCGCCATGGTCGATTCACCCGGTACGGCCGCCGCCGCCGCGCAACCGGTCATCGATGCCCCGCAGGCCGCGTCGGACGACACCATCGCGCGTCCGGTCGAGCCGATTGCCGCGACCGAGCCCCCTCCGTCCGCCGAAACGGCGGGTGGCACACCGGCACGCAGCCCCGCGGCCGCTCCACCGACGCGCGCGCCGACGCCCGCGCCGCCCGCACCGGGTGCCGTGGCGCAGGCGGGTGATCAATTGACCGTGGCCCGCGGCCAGACCCTCTCCGGAATCGCCCGCGACATCGCGGGTGGAAACAGTCTGGACCAGACCATGATCGCGCTGCTGCGCGCCAATCCCGAGGCCTTCATCGGCGGCAACATCAATCGCCTGAAACAGGGTGCGGTGCTGCGGGTTCCCGCCTCGGGCGAAGTCGCCGGGCTTGGACAGGCGGAGGCGGCCGCGCTGGTGCGCAACCAGATTGACGAATGGCGACAGGCACGCCGCCCGATTCCGCAACCGGCGGCGATCGCGGCGACGCCGGCGCCATCGCCCGCGGGCGCGTCGGCACGCACGACGGAAGCCCGCCTTGAAATCGCGCCGCCGCTGGCGAGCGCGGCGGCGCGGGCAGGCACACAATCCGGCGTCGAAGCCGGTGGCGAGGGCGACATGCTGGCGAACCAACAAGCACAACAGAGCAAGGAAGACCTGGCCGCCCGCGAGTCGGAGGTGCAGGAGTTGCGTGCGCAGGTCGCCGAACTGGAAAAACTGAAGCAGCAGCAGGACAAGCTGATCGCGATGAAGGACAGCGATCTGGCCGCCGCGCAGCAGCGCCTGGCGCAATCCAATGACCCGGCATCCTCCGGGACCCCGCTGTGGGCGTGGATCGGCTGGGCCCTGCTGATCGCCGGGGCGCTGGCCTGGTTGCTGACCAGCCGCCGCCAGCGCGTCGCGCCGCCCAGGCCGGCGTCGCGCAAACCCTTGTTCGAGACGCCGGTGGTCGCCGCGCCGGCACCCGTGGTCGTCGACGAGCAGCCAGCCGAAGTGGCCGCGCCGCCGGTGGCGGCGCCCGCGGAAACCGCGTCCGTCCGACCGACCTGGCATTCGGGCGAGCCGGTGGTCGACGCCGTCGCCAGCGTCGCGCCGCTGAATCCCGCGCCGGCCGGCCGCGAACGGCTGGAACTGGCGGTCGCGTATCTGGATCTGGGCGACACCGTCACCGCGCGCGACTTGCTGAACGAAGTGGCGGCCGGCCATGACGAGTCCGCCCGCCAGGAAGCCCTGCAACTGCTGCGCGATCTAGGCTGATGCGGGCAGGGAGTCGTTGATGCGGTACGCGCTGGGCGTCGAATACGACGGCAGCGGATTCCAGGGCTGGCAACGCCTGAGCAAATCCGGTACGCCGGACGAGACCAGCGTGCAGTCGGTACTGGAAAGCGCGCTGTCGCGAGTGGCCAACGCACAGGTCGACACGATCTGCGCGGGCCGCACCGATGCGGGCGTGCATGCGCAATGCCAGGTCGTCCATTTCGACAGCGACGCGTCGCGCGATCCGCGCAGCTGGGTGCTGGGCACGACCGCCAATCTTCCGCCCGCGGTCTGCGTGCGCTGGTGCCAGCCGGTTCCGGATGACTTCAACGCGCGTTTCTCCGCGCGGGCACGTCGCTACCGCTACCGCCTGGTCAACCGCATCGTCCGTCCCGCGCTGGATCGGCACACCCTGAGCTGGGAACGGATTCCGCTGGATGCGGACGCGATGCATCGCGCCGCGCAGGCACTGCTCGGCGAGAACGATTTCAATGCGTTCCGGACCGTGCATTGCCAGTCGCCGCACGCGTTCCGCGATCTGCAGGCCATTTCGGTGCGGCGCGAGGGCGAACAGATCCGGGTGGACGTGCAGGCCAATGCGTTCCTGCATCACATGGTGCGCAATATCGTCGGTTCGCTGCTGGTGGTCGGGCGCGGCGAGAAGCCGGAGCGCTGGATCGCCGAACTGCTCGCGGGCCGCGACCGCACCGTCGCCGGTCCGACCGCGCCGCCGGATGGTCTGGTGTTCGTCAGCCCGTTGTATCCGGCGCATTGGCAATTGCCCGACGAAGTGACGCTGCCCGGCTGACGATGGGTCCGGCCCTGCCGTCACGCAGCGGACCTTGCGTGAAGGGTAGGGTGCGCGGAAGCTCTTTCCTCGATTCCCGATTCCCGATTCCCGATTCCCGATTCCCGATTCCCATGCCCACCCGCATCAAATTCTGTGGACTGACCCGAGCCGAGGACGTGCGTGCCGCGGTGGAACTGGGCGTTGACTATGTGGGCCTGGTGTTCGCGCCGCGCAGTCCGCGCCGCCTGCTGATCGGACAGGCGCGCATGCTGCGCGATCTGGTGCCGGAAGAGATCGCGGTGGTCGCGCTGATGATGGACAACCCCGCGAGCGACGTGGAAAGCGTGATCGAACACGTGCGTCCGGACCTGCTGCAGTTCCATGGCGGCGAGGAGGATGCGTTCTGCGCCGGATTCCCGTTGCCGTTCCTGAAAGCCATCGCGATGGGCGGCGCCGGCGAGGGCGCATTCACCACGGTCGCGCGCTATCCGTCCGCGCATGGATTCCTGTTCGACGGCCACGCGGCGGGCGAACAGGGGGGCAGTGGCAAACGCTTCGACTGGAAGCAGATGCCGCAGGCGGTGGAGCGTCCCTACCTGCTGGCCGGCGGGCTGTCTCCGGACAACGTGGCGGTCGCGATCCGGACCGCGCATCCCTGGGGCGTGGACGTGTCCAGCGGGGTCGAATCGGCGCCCGGGGTCAAGGACATCGAAAAAATGCGCCAGTTCGTCGAGGAAGTCCGCCGCGCCGATCAGCGCGCGCAACCGGCCTAGCTCCAGGCATCCAATCCCGATGGGGAGTCCGGCGGCGACATTCCGGCGGCGAGTTCCCGTTCCAGCCAGTCGCCCAGGCGATCCACGCGCGGATCCGGCGCACCGCGCCGGGTCGCCAGAATCCACGCGCCTCCGGTCGCGCTGAACCCCCAAGGTGCCAGCAGGCGACCGGCGGCCAGGTCGGCGGCCACCAGCGGTTCCGGGGCGATCGCCACGCCGATGCCGGCAAGCGCGGCTTCCAGCAGGTAGTAGAGATGCTCGAACCCGCTGCCGTAGCGCAGGCGGGCCGGATCGATGCCGTGCCCGGCGGCCCAGCTCGGCCAGGCCTGCGGACGGGAGGTCGTGTGCAGCAGGGGTTCTTCCAGCAGGCGGACCGGGTCGCCGGCGGCGGGGTGGCGCGGGCTGACGACCGGGCCGATCCGCTCCGGCGCCAGTTCGCGCACCTGCCAGCCGGCCGGCCAGGGCGCTTCGGCCAGCAGGAACGCGGCGTCCAGCCCCGCCAGGTCGGTATCGAAGCCGTCTTCCTGGGCGGCCAGATGCAGGGTCAGCCCCGGCAGATCGCGCCCCAGGCGTTCCAGTCGCGGGATCATCCAGCGCGCCAGCAGGCTGCCGGGGCAGCCGAGGACCATGGCCGACGGCGTGTCGCGGCGTAGCCGCGCGGTGGCGTCCTGCAGCCGCGCGAACGCGGAAGCGGCGGCGTCCTGCAACTGGCGGCCGGCCGGGGTGAGCCGCAGGCCACGCCCTTCGCGGGAAAACAGGGCCTGGCCGAGGTCCGCCTCCAGCAGCCGGATCTGGCGGCTGACCGCGCCGTGGGTGACGTGCAGTTCCCGCGCGGCCTGGCCGACGCCGCCCAGCCGGGCGGTGGCCTCGAAGGCACGCAGGGCATTGAGCGGTGGAAGGCGTGAGCTCATGACGTGTGAGTTTATCTCACCAATGATGCAGAAATAATCGATTCTTGCGCGCGCATGTGTGCGCTAAGCTCAGCACTCCCTGCCATGCGCCCGCCGCTGTCGTCCATGTCCGAATCCCGCCCCGCCGACTTCCATGCCTTTCCCGACGCCCGTGGCCATTTCGGCCGGTACGGCGGCCGCTTCGTCGCCGAGACCCTCATCGGCCCGTTGCAGGAACTGGCCACCGCCTACGACGAGGCGCGACGGGATCCGGCGTTCCTGGCCGCCTTCGACCACGACCTGAAGCATTACGTCGGCCGGCCCAGCCCGATCTACGAGGCCACCCGGCTGTCCCGCGAGGTGGGCGGCGCGCGCATCCTGCTCAAGCGCGAAGACCTGAACCACACCGGCGCGCACAAGATCAACAACACCATCGGCCAGGCCCTGCTGGCCAGCCGGATGGGCAAGCCGCGCATCATCGCCGAGACCGGCGCCGGCCAGCACGGCGTGGCCAGCGCGACCGTCGCCGCCCGGCTGGGCCTGGAGTGCGTGGTCTACATGGGCGCCACCGACATCGAGCGCCAGAAGATCAACGTCTACCGGATGAAGCTGCTGGGCGCGACCGTGGTGCCGGTGACGTCCGGTTCGGCGACCCTGAAGGATGCGTTGAACGAAGCGATGCGCGACTGGGTGACCAACGTGCACGACACCTTCTACATCATCGGCACGGTGGCCGGCCCGGACCCGTATCCGCGCATGGTCCGGGATTTCAACGCCGTGGTTGGCCGCGAAGCGCGCGTGCAGATGCTGGAGGACTACGGCCGGCTGCCCGACGTCATCACCGCCTGCGTCGGTGGCGGCAGCAACGCCATCGGCCTGTTCCACGCCTTCCTCAACGATGCGGATGTGGAGATCGTCGGCGCGGAAGCGGCCGGCGACGGTATCGACAGCGGTCGCCATGCCGCCTCGATTGCGGCCGGCCGACCCGGCGTGCTGCACGGCAACCGCACCTACGTGCTGTGCGACGACGACGGCCAGATCATCGAGACCCACTCGGTTTCCGCCGGGCTGGACTATCCGGGCGTCGGGCCCGAACACGCTTTCCTGGCCGACACCGGTCGCGCCCGCTACGTGGGCGTCACCGACGAGGAAGCGCTCGCCGCCTTCCACCAGCTGGCCCGCACCGAGGGTATCCTTGCGGCGCTCGAGTCCAGCCACGCCGTGGCGCAGGCCGTCAAGCTCGCCCGGGATCTGCCGCGCGATGCCCTGGTCCTGTGCAACCTGTCCGGACGGGGCGACAAGGACGTGCATACCATCGCCGCGCGCGAGAACCTCCATTTCTAAGGCAGTGCAATGACCGAACAGCAGAACGATCCGCAGACCCCGCAGAATCCGAGCCAGCTCGATCCGGCCTTCTTCACCTGCGTCAACGAATACCTGGAACTGACCAACCGCCAGGCCCAGCAGCAGGGCCTCAAGCGCATCAGCGTGGCGTCCCTGTATGCCGCCGCGCGCTTCAACTCGCATGTCTATCTGTCCTTCGAGGGCGATGCGGCGGCTTCGCGCAAGGACTTCCTCGACTACATGACCAACATGTACCGGCGCATGCTCAACGAGCATCTGGATACCCTGGGCGCCGAACGCGGGCTCAACGTGGGCGAGTCCGAACTGGCCGCCGAATATGCCGCCTTCAACGAAGCGCAGACCGCCGACCAGGAAACCAAGCCGGAATGAGCCGATTCGACCAGCGCTTCTCGGAACTGCGCGCCGCCGGACGCAAGGCGCTCATTCCGTTCATCACCGCCGGGGATCCCTCCCTGGAAGCCACCGTGCCGGTGATGCACGCGCTGGTGGAGGCGGGCGCCGACGTCATCGAACTCGGCGTCCCGTTCTCCGATCCCATGGCCGACGGCCCGACCATCCAGCGCAGTTCCGAACGCGCGCTGGCGCGCGGCGCCGGTCTGCGCTACGTGCTCGACGCCGTGGCCGGGTTCCGCAGCCAGGACGCGGCCACCCCGGTCGTGTTGATGGGATATCTGAATCCGGTCGAGATCCATGGCACCGAGCGGTTCGCGCAAGCGGCCACGCAGGCCGGGGTCGATGGCGTGCTGCTGGTGGACCTGCCGCCGGAAGAGGCCGACGAAACGCGCGCCGTCTTCAACCGACATGGCCTGGCCCTGATCATGCTGGCTTCGCCGACCACTTCCGACGAGCGCCTGGCCATGCTCTGCGACGAAGCGCAGGGCTATCTGTACTACGTGAGCTTTGCCGGTGTGACCGGCGCCTCCGAGCGCCTGGATACCCGTGCCGCGGGCGACCGGCTGCGCCGCATCCGCGCCCTGGCCAAGGCGCCGGTCGCCGCCGGATTCGGCATCCGCGACGCGGCCAGCGCACGCGCCATGGCGGTCGATGCGGATGGCGTGGTGGTGGGCAGCGCCCTGGTCAGCGAACTGGCCCGGATCGACGCCGATGACACGCCGCCCGTGCGCGCCGCCGCCTTCCTGGCGCCGTTGCGGCAGGCGCTGGACCGGCCTTGAGCCAGCCGGCCGGCCCGGGTGACAGGCCGCCGCGGGCGGCCTGCTAAACTGCCCCGTCTGCCCATCCGCGGGATGGGCACCTGAACGGGATTGTCGATAACGCATGAGCTGGCTCAGCAAACTGATGCCGTCGGGCATCCGCACCGAGGGCGGTGGCGCCAAAAGCAAACGCAGTGTGCCCGAGGGGCTGTGGGAGAAGTGCGACCGCTGCGGCGCGGTGCTCTACCGGCCCGAACTGGAAGAAAACCTGGAGGTCTGCCCCAAGTGCGGCTTCCACATGTCCATCCGCGCACGCGCGCGCCTGCTGGCCTTGTTCGACCCCGACGGCACCGAGGAAATCAGCGTCGGGCTGGCGCCGGTCGACGTGCTCAAGTTCCGCGACCAGAAGAAGTATTCGGACCGCTTCAAGGCGGCGCAGAAGGCGACCGGCGAGCATGACTCGCTGGTGGCGATGAAAGGCACCCTCAAACAACGCCCGCTGGTGGCCTGCGCGATGGATTTCGCCTTCATGGGCGGCTCGATGGGCTCGGTGAGCGGCGAGAAGTTCGCCCGCGCCGCCGAGCGCGCGCTGGCCGACCGCGTGCCGCTGGTGTCGTTCGCCGCCAGCGGTGGCATGCGCATGCAGGAAAGCCTGTTCTCGCTGATGCAGATGGCCAAGACCTCGGCCGCGCTGGCGCGCCTGCGCGAGCAGGGCATCCCCTACATTTCGGTCAGCACCCATCCCACCTTCGGCGGCGCTTCGGCCTCGTTCGCGATGCTGGGCGACATCAATATCGCCGAGCCGGAAGCGCTGATCGGTTTCGCCGGCCCGCGCGTGATCGAACAGACCGTGCGCGAAACGCTGCCGGAGGGCTTCCAGCGCGCCGAGTTCCTGCTGGAGCACGGCGCCATCGACCAGATCTGCGATCGCCGCGAGATGCGCGACCGCCTGGCCGATCTTCTGGCCCTGTTGCTGAACCAGTCGCGGCCCCAAGAAGCCGAAGTCATCGCCTGAGCAAGGAGGCAAACCGATGAGTCGCAAGTATTTCGGCACCGACGGCATCCGCGGGCGGGTCGGGCAGGGCCCGATCTCGGCCGATTTCGTCCTGCGCCTGGGCAACGCCCTGGGCCGGGTGCTGGCCGGGCACGACGACGGGCATCGTCCGATCGTGGTGATTGGCAAGGACACCCGCATTTCCGGCTACATGTTCGAGGCCGCGCTGGAAGCCGGGCTGGTGGCCGCCGGCGCCGACGTGCAGTTGATGGGACCGATGCCGACTCCGGCGGTCGCCTTCCTGTCGCGTACCCTCGGTGCCGACGCGGGCATCGTCATCAGCGCCTCGCACAACCCGCATTACGACAACGGCATCAAGTTCTTTTCCGCCGAAGGCGAGAAGCTGGATGACGCCACCGAGGCGGCGATCGAAGCGGCGCTTGACGGTGATTTCGTCACCGTGGAATCGGAGAAGCTGGGCAAGGCCATCCGCAGCCGCGACGTGGTCGGCCGCTACATCGAATTCTGCAAGGCCAGCGTGCCGCGCGGATTCGACCTGCGCGGCATGAAGATCGTGCTGGATTGCGCGCATGGCGCGACGTACCACATCGCGCCGCTGCTGTTCCGCGAACTGGGCGCGGAGGTCGTCACCATCGGCGCCGAGCCCAACGGCCTGAACATCAACGACGGCGTCGGCTCGATGCACATCGACAACCTCGCCCGCAAGGTACGCGAGACCGGCGCCGATCTCGGCATCGCCTTCGATGGCGACGGTGATCGCGTGCTGATGGCGGACGACCAGGGCAACCCGGTCGATGGCGATGATCTGCTGTACGTCCTGGCTACCGCCTGGCAGCAGAGCGGACGCCTGAAGGGCGCGGTGATCGGCACGCTGATGACCAACTACGGCCTGGAACGCGCGCTCGCCGAACGCCAGGTGCCGTTCCTGCGGGTCAAGGTCGGCGACCGCCATGTCCACCAGGGCCTGGTCGAGGGCGGCGGCGTGCTGGGCGGAGAAACCTCCGGCCACCTGCTGTGCCTGGATCGCGCGACCACCGGCGACGCCATCGTCAGCGCGCTGCAGGTGCTGGAAGTGCTCAAGCAGGGGAATCATTCCCTGCGCCAGGCGCTGGCGGGTCTGTCCAAGGTGCCGCAGAAGACCATCAACGTGAAGCTGGCCAACGGTGGACGCCCGGCCGAGGCCGCGAGCGTGCAGGCCGCGCTGGCCGAGGCGCAGGCCGCGGTCTCCGGTCGCGGCCGCGCGTTCCTGCGTCCCTCCGGCACCGAGCCGGTGGTGCGGGTGACCGTCGAGGCCGACGACGACGCGCTGATGCAGGCCACGCTGGAGAAGCTGGCCGAGGCCGTGCGCGCCGCCGCGGCTTGAGGTCGATCAATGCAATCCCGGCGCCGGTCGGCTGCAATGTCGCCGTCGCGCCTCCCTGGAGCAAGTGAATGAGTGCCCGTATTCCCACCCTGGACATCACCCGTTTCGACACCGATCGCGAAGCCTTCGTGGCCGAGCTGGGCGCGGCCTACCGCGAATGGGGATTCGCCGGCATCCGCAATCACGGCATCCCGCAGGCCGACATCGATGCCGCCTACGATGTGTTCAAGCGTTTCTTCGCACTGCCGGAAGAGACCAAGCGCAAGTACCACGTGCCGGGCAGCGGCGGGGCGCGCGGCTACACGCCGTTCGGCGTGGAGACCGCCAAGGACTCCAAGCATTTCGACCTGAAGGAGTTCTGGCACGTCGGCCGCGAGATTCCCGATGACTCGAAGTACCGCGATGTGATGCCGCCGAATCTGTGGCCGGACGAAGTGCCCGGTTTCCGCGAGCACGGCTATGGCCTCTACGATGCGCTGGACAGGCTCGGTGCGCGGGTGCTTTCGGCGCTGGCGCTGCACATCGGCCTGGCCGAGGACTACTTCGCCGACAAGACCCAGTCGGGCAATTCGATCCTGCGGCCGATCCACTATCCGCCGATCACCGCGGACGACATTCCGAACGTGCGCGCCGGCGCGCACGAGGACATCAACCTGATCACCCTGCTGGTGGGCGCCAGCGCCGCCGGACTGGAAGTGAAGTCCAAGCAGGGCGAGTGGGTGCCGTTCACCTCGGACGCGGACACCATCGTGGTGAACATCGGCGACATGCTGCAACGGCTGACCAACCATGTGTATCCGTCCACCACCCACCGGGTGGTCAACCCGCCGGGCGAGGAGGCGCGCAAGCCGCGCTATTCGGTGCCGTTCTTCCTGCACCCGAATCCGGATTTCCTGATCGACGTGCTGCCCTCGACGATCACCGCCGGCAATCCCAAGCGCTACCCCGAAGCGATCACCGCCCAGGGCTATCTCGAAGAGCGATTGCGCGAAATCAAGCTGAAGTAAGGCGGGTCCAGCCCGCTCCCGCGACGACCCCCGGTCATCGGGGGCCACGCGGAAAACTCAATCCGCCTTGCGTATGCGCGAGGAGTTCCGGCTCATCAGCCGGAACCGAACATGATCCGACAGATGCCGGGTGACCCCGTGCAACAGGCGGTAACGCCAGCCCGGCACCACGATCACGCGCCCGCGCTCCAGACCATCGATACCGGCGCGGGCGACCGCATCGGCCTGCAGCCAGAGCTTGTTCGGCAGCTTGTCCATCATCGCCCGGGTGCCGGTCACGTCGTGGAATTCCGACCAGGTGAAGCCCGGGCACAGCACGCAGACCTTCATGCCGCGATCGGCGTTTTCCTGCGCCAGCGACTCGCTGAATTTGATCAGGAACGCCTTGGCGGCGGCATAGAGGGTCTGGCCGTTGGACCCCGGCATCAGTCCCGCGAAGGAGGCGACGTTGAGGATGCGGCCGTCAGGGAAACCGCGCAGCGATGGCAACAATCGCCAGGTCAGCTCGCATACCGCGTTGATCATCACCTGCAGGAACGCGGCGTGGTCCGGCCATTCGCGGTTCTGGTAGCGGCCGGGCACGCCATAGCCCGCGTTGTTGACCAGCGCGCGCACGGCCAGGCCGCGCGCCTGGATGGCGTCGCACAGGCGGGCAACGCCATCGGTGGCGGCGAGATCGGCGGCGATCACTTCCACGGGGATCCGCGAGCGCAATTCCGTCGCCAGCGCTTCCAGGCGGTCCTGCCGGCGCGCGGTCAGGATCAGCGGCACGCCACGCCGCGCGTATTCGCGCGCGATTTCCGCGCCGATGCCGCTGGAGGCGCCGGTGATCAGGGCGTAACCGGAAGGCGAGGTGGACATGCGCGGGCTCCTGTCGATGGCGAAACCGGACTCCGCCGCATGGTAAAGGGTGTGGCCGCGCTTGCCGGAAATCCCACATCGGCTATCCTTGCGCGCCCACTGGACAGGAATTGGTCTTATGCGCCGCAAGATCGTGGCCGGAAACTGGAAGCTCCACGGCGACCGCCAGTTCGCCTATGCCCTGATGGACGAAATTGCCGCGGGCCTGCCGCTGGCGGGCGTGGACGTGCTGATCCTGCCGCCGCTGCCTTATCTGGGCGAACTGGTCGAAGACTACGCGCCGCAGGGCTTCGCGCTGGGATCGCAGGACGTGAGCAGCAACGAGAAGGGCGCCTATACCGGCGAGGTGTCCGCTTCGATGCTGGTCGACGTCGGCGCAACCCACGGCCTGGTCGGTCATTCCGAGCGCCGCCAGTACCACCACGAGGACAACGCGCTGGTCGCGCGCAAGTTCATCGCCGCCCGCAACGCCGGCCTGGTGCCGGTGCTGTGCCTGGGCGAGAGCCTGGCCCAGCGCGATGCGGGCGAGACCGAATCCATCGTCGGCGGGCAGCTGCGGGCGGTGCTGGACGCGGCCGGGGTGGAAGCGTTCGGACAGGCCATCGTGGCCTATGAACCGGTCTGGGCCATCGGCACCGGCCGCAACGCGACGCCGGCCCAGGCCCAGGCCGTTCATGCATTCATCCGTGGCGAAGTGGCCGGGCGCGATGCTAGAATCGCCGATTCGCTGCCCATCCTGTATGGCGGCAGCGTCAAGCCCGACAACGCCGCGGAACTGTTCGCGCAGCCCGATGTCGATGGAGGGCTGGTGGGTGGTGCGTCGTTGGTGGCGCGCGATTTTCTCGCCATCGCGAAAGCGGCGGCGGAGCGGGGCTGACCCCCCGCGGGTCCGGCCATGGCCTGACCTTTCAACCTGTTTCGGGACGAATTCGAAATGATGCTGATCCTCAATGTGGTCTACGTGCTGATCGCCATCGCGATCATCGCGCTGGTGCTGATGCAGCGCGGCTCGGGCGCGCAGGCCGGGTCCGGCTTCGGCGCCGGTGCTTCGGGCACGGTGTTCGGTGCGCGCGGCGCGTCCAACTTCCTGTCCAAGAGCACCAAGTGGCTGGCGATCGCCTTCTTCGGCATCACCCTGTTCATGGCCTGGCATGCTTCGCACAGCGCCCGCCCGACGACCCAGCAGAACCTGGGCGTGATGACGACACAACAGCAGGGTCCCGCCGCCGCGACGCCGGCCGCGGGCGAACTGCCGGCACAGCCGACTACCGTGCCCGCGACGCCGGCCACGCAGCAGTCCGCGCCGACCACGGTGCCGAGCGCCGCGCCGGCACCGGCGGACGCCGCCGGCCAGCCCGCACCGGTCCAGCCGCCTGCGCAGGCACCGGCACAGGGCGGTTGAACCGGGATACAATACCGGCCCGCAATCGGTGACCGGTTGCGAAGTTTCAAAGCCCAGGTGGCGGAATTGGTAGACGCACTACCTTGAGGTGGTAGCGGCGAAAGCTGTAGGGGTTCGAGTCCCCTCTTGGGCACCAATCGAAGCGGTGGGACCGGCGCATGCCGGTCGGTCGTGGAGTCGGAAAGCGAAGCCTGCGCAAGCGGGCTTTTCTTTTGCCCGTGAAAAGCGCCGCATACAGCTTCGTAAACGTTTACTAGTCAGTTCACTAACCGGTACAATTCCGCCGATCCATTCCAGGCCAGGTACGAACTGCGGAAGGGCCAGGATCGGGTCGGTCACCGCCGCCTGCGGCGGGACACGGTGGATGCCGCGGCCGGGCCCGAGTCACCTCGACCGCTGCTCCTTGCGCACCCGCGCAAACCGCGCGTACCACGCGGTCCCACAGCGGAATGCAGTGCCCCACCCAAGGCGACGCGTCAAAAGGCGTGCAGGCCGGACGCGGGGCAAGTAGGACAAGAAGAGAAACGCGAGTGCTGGCCAACTATCTGCCGACCCTGTTGTTCCTGATCGTCGCCACCGGCATCGGCATCGCGCTGATCCTGGCGGGACGTTTCCTCGGCCCGCGGCGCCCCGACGCGCAGAAGCTGTCGCCGTACGAATGCGGCTTCGAGGCCTTCGAAGACGCGCGCATGAAGTTCGACGTGCGCTATTACCTGATTGCCATCCAGTTCATCGTCTTCGACCTGGAAATCATCTTTATCGTCCCGTGGACCCTGGTCTTCCAGGAGCTCGGCGCCCGCGCACTGGTCACCATGGGCCTGTTCGTCGGCATGCTGTTCCTCGGGTTCATTTACGTTTGGAAGAAGGGAGCGCTCGAATGGGAGTGATCCAGACCCTCGATCGCCTGATGACCAACCCGATCCCGGAAGGGCGGGTGGACGACATCCTGCGGCCGGAAGGCGACAACCCGCTGCTGGAAAAGGGCTACGTGACCACCAGCGTCGACGCGCTGATGAACTGGGCGCGCACCGGCTCGATGTGGCCGATGACCTTTGGCCTGGCCTGCTGCGCGGTCGAGATGATGCATGCCGGCGCCTCGCGCCTGGACCTGGACCGCTACGGCGTGGTGTTCCGCCCGTCGCCGCGCCAGTCGGACGTGATGATCGTGGCCGGCACCCTGGTCAACAAGATGGCCCCGGCGCTGCGCAAGGTCTATGACCAGATGCCCGATCCCAAGTGGGTCATCTCGATGGGCAGCTGCGCCAACGGTGGTGGTTACTACCACTACTCGTACTCGGTGGTGCGCGGCTGCGATCGCATCGTGCCCGTCGACGTGTACGTGCCGGGTTGCCCGCCGACCGCCGAAGCGCTGGTCTACGGCATCCTGCAGTTGCAGAAGAAGATCTGGCGCACGCAGACCATCGCGCGCTGAGCGCGCGGGCCTGCTTCCCGTTCCATCCGTTTTCCTTTCCGAGAGCACGCTACGCCCCATGGCCGAGCAAGCTGCAAATTTCACCGACCGGTTGCGCGCGCGCTTCGCCGATGCGGTGATCACGGTTGCCGGAATCCGCGAAGAGGTCACCCTCGAGGTGCCTTCCGCGTCCTGGCATGAGGTCTGCCGCGCCCTGCGCGACGAGTTCGGATTCGAACAGGCCGTCGACGTCTGCGGTGTCGATTACCTGGGTTACGGCAGTGCCGAGTGGGATACCTCGGACGTGTCGTCAGAAGGGTTCAGCCGTGGCGTCGAGGGCTTCGGCCCGGGTCGCTTCGACTGGGAACAGCGCCCGCGCGGCGCCGGTCCCGAGCGCCGCTTCGCCGTGGTCCTGCATCTGCTGTCGTACCAGCACAACCAGCGCCTGCGCGTGCGCTGCTTTGCGCCGAACGATGACCTGCCGGTGGTGGCCTCGGTCACCGACCTGTGGCCGGGCGCCAACTGGTTCGAGCGCGAGGCGTTCGATCTGTACGGCATCGTGTTCGAGGGCCACCCGGATCTGCGCCGCATCCTGACCGACTACGGTTTCGTCGGCCATCCGTTCCGCAAGGACTTCCCGCTGATCGGCAACGTCGAAGTGCGCTACGACGAAGAGAAGAAGCGCGTGATCTACGAGCCGGTGACCTCGGTCGAGCCGCGCGTCGGCGTGCCGCGCGTGATCCGCGACGACGCGCGCTACCAGACCGCGATCGGCGAAGCCGCCGCGGGCGAGGGCAGCAAGTGATGAGTACGCAACAATCCCCCATTGCGTTTGCGAGCAATCCTGAAGAGTCCAAGCAGGAGATCCGCAACTACACGATGAACTTCGGCCCGCAGCACCCCGCGGCGCACGGCGTTCTCCGCCTGATCCTGGAAATGGACGGCGAAACCATCATGCGCGCCGATCCGCACGTCGGCCTGCTGCATCGTGGCACCGAGAAGCTTGCCGAGTCCAAGCCGTTCAACCAGTCGATCGGCTACATGGATCGGCTGGACTACGTGTCGATGATGTGCAACGAGCATGCCTACGTGCGTGCCATCGAGACCCTGATGGGCATCGAGGCGCCGGAACGCGCGCAGTACATCCGCACGATGTTCGACGAGATCACCCGCATCCTGAATCACCTGATGTGGATCGGTTCCAACGCACTTGATCTGGGTGCGATGGCGGTGATGCTGTACGCCTTCCGCGAGCGCGAGGAGCTGATGGACTGCTACGAGGCGGTCAGCGGCGCGCGCATGCACGCGACGTACTACCGTCCGGGCGGCGTCTACCGCGACCTGCCGGACCGGATGCCGAAGTACAAGGAATCCCCGTGGCGCAAGGGCCGGGCGCTGAAGCGCCTGAACAACGCGCGCGACGGATCGATGCTGGACTTCCTGGAAGACTTCGCCCGCGAGTTCCCCAAGCGCGTCGACGAGTACGAAACCCTGCTCACCGACAACCGCATCTGGAAGCAGCGCACCGTCGGCATCGGCGTGATCTCGCCGGAACAGGCGCGCGCCTGGGGCATGACCGGCGTGATGCTGCGTGGCTCGGGCATCGCCTGGGATCTGCGCAAGAAGCAGCCGTACGCCAAGTACGACGCGGTCGACTTCGACATCCCGCTGGGCGTCGAGGGCGACTGCTACGACCGCTATCTGGTGCGCGTGGCCGAGATGCGTGAATCCAACCGCATCGTCGCCCAGTGCGTGAAGTGGCTGAAGGCCAATCCCGGCCCGGTGATGGTCAAGAACTTCAAGGTGGCCCCTCCCAAGCGGGAGGAGATGAAGGACGACATGGAAGCCTTGATCCATCACTTCAAGCTGTTCAGCGAAGGCTATTGCGTGCCGGCCGGCGAGACCTACGCGGCGGTGGAAGCGCCCAAGGGCGAGTTCGGCTGCTACCTGGTGTCCGACGGCGCCAACAAGCCGTTCCGGGTGAAGCTGCGCGCGCCGGGCTTCGCCCATCTTTCTTCCATGGATGCCATCGTCCGCGGCCACATGCTGCCGGACGTGGTCGCCATGATTGGTACTTACGATCTGGTTTTCGGTGAGGTGGACCGATGAGGGCCACAGGCAATTTCGAGGCGACGCAGAACGTCGATCCCCTGGTGGCGCTGAGCGACAAGACGCGCGCGCATATCGATCATTGGCTGACCAAGTTTCCGCCCGACCGCAAGCGGTCGGCGGTGCTGCAGGGTCTGCACGCCGCGCAGGAACAGAATGGCGGCTGGTTGAGCGACGAGCTGATCGCAGCGGTCGCCAAGTACCTGGACATCCCTCCGGTGTGGGCTTACGAGGTCGCCAGCTTCTACTCGATGTTCGAGACCGAGAAGGTCGGCCGCAACAACGTCGCCTTCTGCACCAACATCAGCTGCTGGCTCAACGGTGCCGAGGATCTGGTCAGGCACGCGGAGAAGAAGCTCGGTTGCAGGCTGGGCGAGTCCACCGCCGACGGCCGGGTGTTCCTGAAGCGGGAAGAAGAGTGCGTCGCCGCCTGCTGCGGCGCGCCGGTGGTCGTGATCAACGGCCATTACCACGAGAAGCTGACGCCGGCCCAGGTCGACGAATTGCTGGACGGGCTGGAGTAAGCGCATGGCACATCATCCGCACACATCCGAAGGTTACGGCCCGGTGGGCCCGGCGCCGAAGGAGCACCAGGTCGTCTACACCACGCTGCATTTCGACAAGCCGTGGTCGTACGAGAACTACCTGAAGACCGGTGGCTACAGCGCGCTGCGCAAGATTCTCGAAGAGAAGATCCCGCCGGCCGACGTGGTCGAGATGGTCAAGCAGTCCGGCCTGCGCGGCCGCGGCGGCGCGGGCTTCCCGACCGGCCTGAAGTGGAGCTTCATGCCCAAGGGCGACATGCAGAAGTACATCCTCTGCAACTCCGACGAATCCGAGCCCGGCACCGCCAAGGATCGCGACATCCTGCGTTTCAACCCGCATGCGGTCATCGAGGGCATGGCGATCGCCTGCTACGCGACCGGTTCCACCGTCGGCTACAACTACCTGCGCGGCGAGTTCCACCACGAGCCGTTCGAGCACCTGGAAGAAGCCACCGCCGAAGCCTACAAGCACGGTTGGCTGGGCAAGAACATTCTCGGCTCCGGCATCGACATCGAGATCTTCAACGCGCTGGGCGCGGGCGCCTACATCTGCGGCGAAGAAACCGCGCTGATGGAATCGCTGGAAGGCAAGAAGGGCCAGCCGCGCTTCAAGCCGCCGTTCCCGGCCAACTTCGGCCTGTACGGCAAGCCGACCACCATCAACAACACCGAGACCTACGCCTCGGTGCCGGCGATCATCCGCAACGGCGCCGAATGGTTCCTCAACCTGGGCAAGCCCAACAACGGCGGCCCGAAGATCTTCTCGGTCTCCGGCCACGTCGCCCGCCCGGGCAATTACGAAATCCGCCTGGGCACGCCGTTCGCCGAACTGCTGGAAATGGCCGGCGGCATCCGCAACGGCCACAAGATCAAGGCGGTGATCCCGGGTGGTTCCTCGATGCCGGTGCTGCCGGGCGAGACCATGATGGGCCTGACCATGGACTACGACAGCATCCAGAAGGCCGGTTCCGGCCTGGGCTCGGGCGCGGTCGTGGTCATGGACGAGACCGCCTGCATGGTGCGCGCCTGCCAGCGCATCGCGCGCTTTTATTTCAAGGAAAGCTGCGGCCAGTGCACGCCGTGCCGCGAAGGCACCGGCTGGATGTACCGCATGCTGACCCGCATCGCCGAACAGAAGGCGACGCTGGATGATCTGCACATGCTGAAGGCGGCCGCCGGCCAGATCGAGGGCCACACCATCTGCGCCTTCGGTGAAGCCGCGGCATGGCCGGTGCAGGGCTTCCTGCGCCACTTCTGGCATGAATTCGAGTACGCGATCGTCAACAAGCGTTTCCTGGTCGACGACCAGCGCGCCGGCACGGTCATTGAAGGCAAGGTGGCCGCATGAGTGCGCAGCCCGTCAACCCGAACCTCCCGCCCGACCACGTCACCGTCTTCATCGACGGTGTCGAGATGGCCGCGCCCAAGGGTTCGATGATCATCCAGGCGGCGGACAAGGCCGGGATTCCGATTCCGCGCTTCTGCTACCACGAGAAGTTGCCGATCGCGGCCAACTGCCGCATGTGCCTGGTCGACGTCGAGAAGATGCCCAAGCCCGCGCCGGCCTGCGCCACGCCGGTGATGGATGGCATGAAGGTCCAGACCCGCAGCGAGAAGGCGCTGAAGTCGCAGCGCAACGTGATGGAGTTCCTGCTGATCAACCATCCGCTCGACTGCCCGATCTGCGATCAGGGCGGCGAGTGCGAACTGCAGGATCTGTCGCTGGGCTACGGCCGCTCCGTGAGTCGTTTCCAGGAACGCAAGCGCGTGGTGCCCGACGAGGACATCGGTCCGCTGGTCGCCACCGAGATGACCCGCTGCATCCAGTGCACCCGCTGCGTGCGCTTCACCGCGGACATTGCCGGCACCTACGAACTGGGCGGCATGTACCGCGGCGAGAACCTGCAGATCGGCACCTACGACGGCAAGCCGCTGACCACCGAAATTTCCGGCAACGTCATCGACGTCTGCCCGGTGGGCGCGCTGACCAACAAGGTGTTCCAGTTCCGCGCCCGTCCGTGGGAACTGATCGCGCGCGAATCCGTCGGCTACCACGACGCGATGGGCTCCAACCTGTTCGTGCATTCCCGCCGTGGCCAGGTGCTGCGCACCGTGCCGCGCGAGAACGAAGCCGTCAACGAATGCTGGCTGTCGGACCGCGATCGCTATTCGCACCAGGGCCTCTACAGTGATGACCGCGCGGTCAAGCCGCTGCAGAAGGTCAATGGCGAATGGCGCGAAGTGTCCTGGTCCGAGGGCCTGGCCGCCGCCGCCGAGATCCTGCGCGGCAACGCCGGCGACGATCTGGGCGTGCTGGTGCATCCGGCGACCTCGAACGAGGAGGGCGGGCTGCTGGCGAAGCTGGCCGCCGGCCTTGGCAGCGGCAATGTCGATCACCGCATCAACAACCGCGACTTCTCCGATGGCGCCGTGGCCGAGCCGTTCGCGCTGCCGCTGGCGGACATCGAGAAGGCCGATGTCATCGTGCTGTTCGGCACCAACATCCGCCACGAGCTACCGCTGCTGCACCAGCGCATCCGCAAGGCCCAGCGCAAGGGCGCCCGGGTGCACGTGGTCAACCCGGTCGACTTCGACTTCGCGTTCGGCATCGCCGGCAAGTACATCGTGCCGCCGTCACAGCTGGCCGGCGCGCTCAACGAGGCGTCCCTGCGCGAAGCCGCCAAGGCCGGCAACCATGCCGTGCTGCTCGTCGGCGGGATCGCCGAGAACCATCCGCAGGCCTCCGCGCTGCGCCAGGCTGCCGGCGAGTTCGCCGCCGCCACCGGCGCCTTGCTGTGCCGCATCCCGCAGGGCGCCAACGCGGTGGGTCTTGCCCGCCACGGTGTGTTGCCGTCGCGCCGCGACGTGGCCGGCATGTTCGCCGAGCTGCGCAAGGCCTACGTCATTTACGGCATCGAGCCGGGCCTGGACTTCGCCGATACGCCGGCCGCCGCGCGCGCGCTGTCGTCGGCCAAGGTCGTGGCGTTCAGCCATTTCGCCTGCAAGTCCACCCGCGACGTCGCCGACGTGATCCTGCCGATCGGCGCGCTGCCGGAAATCGAAGCCACCCTGACCAACCTGGACGGTGCAGATCAGCGCACCCAGGCCGCCGGCAAGCTGCCGGGCGAGGCCCGCGAGGGCTGGCGCGTGCTGCGCGCACTGGGCGGCGAACTGCAACTGCCGTCGTTCGAGTTCACCGATCTGGCCGGCCTGCGCGCCGCCATCGCCGGCACCGCGCCGGTGACCGTCGCCCGTTCGGCGGCGCCCGCCACGGCGGGCGAGGGTTTGGAGTTGGCGGTCAGCGCGGCCATCTATCGCACCGACGGCACGATCCGCCGGGCCGAGGCGCTGCAGGCGCACCCGCTCAACGTGGGCGCGCGTATCGTGCTGAACCCCGCTGACGCCCAGTCGAGCGGCGTGGCCGACGGCGCGATGGCCAAGGTCGGTTCGGCCAACGGCACCGCGACCCTGCCGGTGGTGGTGGATGCCCGCGTGGCCCGGGGCGGTGCCTGGATTGAGAGCGGCTACGGCGCGACGGCGCCGCTGGGCGCCGGACGTGTCACGGTGGTGAGCGCATGAACGAGCTGTTGATCAATGCCGTTGGACCGCTCCGCGAGTGGTTCTTCGCGCTGGGCGACATCGGTGTCGCGTTGTGGATCGTGCTGAAGATCCTGGCGATCGCCATGCCGGTGATCATCTCGGTGGCCTTCTACGTGGTCTGGGAGCGCAAGCTGATTGGCTGGATGCATGTCCGTCACGGACCGATGTATGTCGGCATGGGCATCTTCCAGGCCTTCGCGGACGTGTTCAAACTGCTGTTCAAGGAAATCATCCAGCCCAGCAGCGCGCAGAAGGCGATGTACATCATCGCCCCGCTGATCACGCTGGCGCCGGCGTTCGCCGCCTGGGCGGTGGTGCCGTTCGACGCCAAGCTGGTGCTGTCCAACGCCAACGCGGGCCTGCTGTACCTGCTGGCGATGACCTCGCTGGGCGTGTACGGCATCATCATCGCGGGCTGGGCGTCCAACTCGAAGTACGCGTTCCTGGGCGCGATGCGCTCGGCCGCGCAGGTGGTCAGCTACGAAATCGCGATGGGCTTCGCCCTGGTCGGCGTGCTGATCGCCGCCGGCAGCCTGAACCTGAGCGACATCGTGATGGCGCAGGCCGGCAACAACGGTTTCTTCGAGTGGTTCTGGCTGCCGCTGTTCCCGCTGTTCATCGTGTACTGGGTGTCCGGCGTGGCCGAAACCAACCGCTCGCCGTTCGACGTGGTGGAAGGCGAATCGGAAATCGTCGCCGGCCACATGGTGGAGTATTCGGGCGCGGCGTTCGCGCTGTTCTTCCTGGCCGAATACGCCAACATGATCCTGGTCAGCTTCCTGGTGGCGCTGTTCTTCCTGGGTGGCTGGCTGAGCCCGCTGCAGGGCTGGATCACCGCCGACGTGTCGCCTTGGGTCAACTGGATCTGGACCGGCGGCTGGCCGTGGCTGCTGCTGAAGGTCCTGTTCTTCGCCAGTGCCTACATCTGGTTCCGTGCGAGCTTCCCGCGCTACCGCTACGACCAGATCATGCGCCTGGGCTGGAAGGTGTTCATCCCGCTGACCATCGCTTGGATCGCGGTGACGGCGGTGATGGTGTTCTTTGGCGTGTTCGAGAAGGGTGTCTGACGCAATGAACAAGGTCATCCATTACTTCAAGAGCCTGATGCTGCTCGAGCTGCTGGGCGGACTGTGGCTGACGCTGAAATACGCGTTCAAGCCCAAGTACACCGTGATGTATCCGATGGAGAAGTTCCCGCAGTCGCCGCGTTTCCGCGGCCTGCACGCGCTTCGCCGCTATCCCAACGGGGAAGAGCGCTGCATCGCCTGCAAGCTGTGCGAGGCGGTCTGCCCGGCGCTGGCCATCACCATCGACTCGGCTCCGCGCGAGGACGGCACCCGCCGCACCACCCGCTACGACATCGATCTGTTCAAGTGCATCTACTGCGGCTTCTGCGAGGAAAGCTGCCCGGTGGACTCGATCGTCGAAACGCACGTGCTGGAGTACCACTTCGACAAGCGCGGCCAGAACATCGTCACCAAGCCGCAGTTGCTGGCGCTGGGCGATCGGCTGGAAGCCGAGATCGCCGAGCGTCGCGCCGCCGACGCCGCATTCCGCTGAGGTCCATGAGATGGATTGGGTAAATATCGCTTTCTGGATCTTCGCCGCCATGGCGGCGGTCGCCGCGGGCGCGGTGATCAGCGTGCGCAACCCCGTGCACGCCGTGCTGTGCCTCATCCTGACCTTCTTCTCGGTGGCCTGCATCTGGCTGCTGGTCGGAGCCGAATTCCTCGGCGTGGCGTTGATCCTCGTCTACGTGGGCGCGGTGATGGTGCTGTTCCTGTTCGTGGTGATGATGCTGGACATCGACGTCGCCAAGATGCGCGAGGGCTGGGTGAGGTTCCTCCCGGTCGGCGTGGTGGTCGCGGTCGCCATGCTGGTGCAGATGCTGACCCTGATCGGGGTCAAGGCACGCACCGCCGCCGCGTTCCCGGACAATGCCGCCGCGGCCGCAGCCGACGTGTCGAACACGGCCTGGCTGGCGCGCAGCCTGTTCACCGAGTTCCTGCTGCCGTTCGAGTTCGCCGCCGTGATCCTGACCGTGGCCGTGGTCGCCGCGGTGATGCTGACGCTGCGTCGCCGCGCGGGCGCCAAGCACCAGGACCCGTCCGAGCAGTCGCGGGTCAAGGCCGGCGATCGCATCCGCATGGTCAAGATGGCGGTCGAGAAACCGTTCCGCGTGTCCGGCGATGAAGCTGCCGAAGGGGAGGGCAAGGCATGATTACCCTGGGTCATCTGCTGGCGCTGGGCGCGGTGCTGTTCTGCATCAGCCTGGCCGGCATCTTCCTGAACCGCAAGAACGTCATCGTGCTGCTGATGTCCATCGAGCTGATGCTGCTGTCGGTGAACATCAACTTCGTTGCGTTCTCGCGTGAGCTGGGTGATGCCGCCGGCCAGATCTTCGTGTTCTTCATCCTGACCGTGGCCGCCGCCGAGGCCGCCATCGGCCTGGCCATCCTGGTCACCCTGTTCCGTACCCGGCGCACGATCAACGTCGCCGAAGTCGACACGCTCAAAGGCTGATGCACCCATGACAGGTCTGGAAGTCGCAATTTCCAAGAACGTGCTGCTGGCCATCGTGCTGGCGCCGCTGCTGGGCAGCATCATCGCGGGCCTGTTCGGCCGGCAGGTCGGCCGCGCGGGTTCGCACGTCGTCACCATCCTGGGCGTGGCGGTCAGCTGCGCGCTGTCGGGCTGGGTGCTGTATCAACTGGTCGGGCAGGGTGCCTCGCCGTTCAACCAGAACGTCTACACCTTCTTCGAGGTGGGCAACTACAGCGCACACGTCGGCTTCATGATCGACAAGCTGACCGCGATGATGATGGTGGTCGTCACCTTCGTCTCGCTGCTGGTGCACATCTACACCATCGGCTACATGGCCGAGGATCCGGGTTACCAGCGCTTCTTCAGCTACATCTCGCTGTTCACCTTCAGCATGCTGATGCTGGTGATGAGCAACAACTTCCTGCAGCTGTTCTTCGGCTGGGAAGCGGTGGGCCTGGTGTCCTACCTGCTGATCGGCTTCTGGTTCAAGCGGCCCTCGGCCATCTTCGCCAACCTCAAGGCGTTCCTGGTCAACCGCGTGGGCGACTTCGGCTTCCTGCTGGGCATCGCCGCGGTGCTGTTCATGTTCGGCACGCTGGACTACGCCACCGTGTTCGCCAACGCGCCGATGCTGGCGGGCAAGGCGATTCCGGTCTGGTCCGGCGCCATCACGATGTTCGGCCAGACCTGGCAGGTGCTCGACCAGCCGCTGATCTGGTCGATGGCCACCCTCATCTGCATCTGCCTGTTCATCGGCGCGATGGGCAAGTCGGCGCAGGTGCCGCTGCACGTCTGGCTGCCGGACTCGATGGAAGGTCCGACCCCGATCTCGGCGCTGATCCACGCCGCGACGATGGTGACCGCCGGCATCTTCATGGTCGCGCGCATGTCGCCGCTGTTCGAGCTGTCGCAGACCGCGCTGGATTTCGTGCTGTTCATCGGTGCTACCACCGCGTTCTTCACCGGCCTGATCGGCATCGTGCAGAACGACATCAAGCGCGTGGTCGCGTACTCCACGCTCTCCCAGCTGGGCTACATGACGGTTGCGCTGGGCGTGTCGGCCTACTCGGCGGCGGTGTTCCACCTGATGACCCATGCCTTCTTCAAGGCGCTGCTGTTCCTGGCGGCCGGCTCGGTCATCATCGGCATGCACCACGAGCAGGACATGCGCAAGATGGGCGGCCTGCGCAAGTACATGCCGATCACCTGGATCACCAGCCTCATCGGTACGCTGGCACTGGTGGGCACGCCGTTCCTGTCCGGCTTCTATTCCAAGGACACCATCATCGAGGCGGCCAAGCACCACCAGGAGCAGGCTGGCGAGTTCGCCCACAAGGTGGCCGAACTGGGCACGATGGCGCAGGGCATCAACGGTCCCAGTGAATGGGTGGCCACCTACGGGTACTGGGCGGTGCTGCTGGGCGTGTTCGTCACCAGCTTCTACAGCTTCCGCCTGCTGTACCTGACCTTCCACGGCAAGGAACGCTTCCGCGATGTCCATGCCGATCACGCTCATGACGCGCACCACGGCGACGCGCACCACGACGATCACCATGGCGACGACCACGGCCATCACGGCGCGCACGAGCCGCACGAATCGCCGTGGGTGGTGACCGTTCCGCTGATCCTGCTGGCGATCCCGTCGATCCTGATCGGTTACTTCACCATCGGGCCGATGCTGTTCGGCACCGACTGGAGCGGCCACCACGAGCAGTTGCCGTTCTTCCTGGGCGCGATCGATTTCATCAATCCGGCTTCGGACACGGTGGGACAGCTGAAGGAAACCTTCCACGGTCCGTTCGAGTTCGCCCTGCACGGCATGCAGGCGCCGCCGTTCCTGCTGACCGTGGCCGGCTTCATCCTGGCGACCTTCCTGTATCTGTTCAAGCCGGAACTGCCGGGCAAGCTGCGCCGGATGTTCGCGCTGCCGGTGCGCATCCTGGAAAACAAGTACGGCATGGACGATCTGTGGATCGGCGGCCTGGCCGGTGGCAGCCTGAAGCTGGGCAAGGCTTCGCGCGCCATCGACACCCATCTGATCGACGGCGTGGCCGTGAACGGCAGCGCCCGCATCGTGGACCTTGCCGCCAACCTGTTGCGCCGTACCCAGTCGGGTTTCCTCTACCACTACGCCTTCGCGATGATCCTCGGCCTGATTGCCTTGCTGGCCGTGCTCATCCGGTTCTGGCAATGACCGCCCTGGCGCTGAATTAACGGATACCACTCGTGTCGAACTGGCCTTTGCTTAGCATTCTGATCTGGCTGCCGATTCTCGGCGGCGCGCTGGTCCTCGCCCTGGGCAATCGTCGCGCCAGTGCCGCCCGCTGGGTGGCGCTGGGTGTGGCGCTGCTGACCTTCCTGGCGAGCCTGCCGCTGCTGACAGGCTTCGACTTCGCCAACCCCGGCATGCAGTTCGCCGAGAAGCGCGCCTGGGTGCCGGCCTTCAACATCTGGTACGCACTGGGCGCCGACGGCATTTCGGTCGCGCTGATCGTGCTGACCACGCTGACCACCGTGCTGGCGCTGATCGGCGCCTGGTCCGCGGTCGAGAAGCGGGTCAGCCAGTACGTGGCGGCGTTCCTGTTCCTGGAAGGCCTGATGATCGGCGTGTTCTGCGCGCTCGACGCCATCCTGTTCTATGTCTTCTTCGAAGGCATGCTGATCCCGATGTTCCTGATCATCGGCGTATGGGGCGGCCCGCGCCGCATCTACGCGTCGATCAAGTTCTTCCTGTACACCTTCCTCGGGTCGGTGTTCATGCTGGTCGGTCTGATCTACCTGTACCTGAAGAGCGGCAGCTTCCAGCTGACGGACCTGTACACACTGCCGCTCAGCGCCAAGGAGCAGACCTGGTTGTTCTTCGCCTTCCTGATCGCCTTCGCGGTCAAGGTGCCGATGTTCCCGGTGCATACCTGGTTGCCGGACGCGCACGTGGAGGCGCCGACCGCCGGTTCGGTGATCCTGGCGGCGATCATGCTGAAGATCGGTGGCTACGGCTTCCTGCGCTTCACCCTGCCGATCGTGCCGGATGCGGGCTTCGAGTGGGCCTGGCTGGTGATCCTGCTGTCGCTGATCGGCGTGGTCTACGTTGGTCTGGTGGCGCTGGTACAGGACGACATGAAGAAGCTGATCGCGTATTCGTCGGTCTCGCACATGGGCTTCGTCACCCTGGGCATCTTCATCGCCTTCGGTCTGGTCCGCGACTACGGCAACCTGGACGGCGCCCGCCTGGGCCTGCAGGGCGCGATGGTGCAGATGATTTCGCACGGCTTCGTTTCCGGCGCGATGTTCTCCTGTGTCGGCGTCCTGTACGACCGCATGCATACCCGCATGATCAAGGACTACGGCGGCGTCGCCAACGTGATGCCCTGGTTCGCGGTGTTCTTCGTGCTGTTCGGCATGGCCAACTCGGGCCTGCCGGGCACCAGCGGTTTCGTCGGCGAGTTCATGGTCATCGTCGCCAGCTTCCAGAAGCATCCGCTGATCGCGCTGGTCGCCGCGCTGACCCTGATCATCGGCGCCGCCTACACCCTGTGGCTGATCAAGCGGGTGATGTACGGCGAAGTGGCCAACTCGCACGTGGCCGAGCTCAAGGACATCAACGGGCGTGAAACGCTGGTGCTGGGCGTGTTCGCCATCGGCGTGCTGGTGCTGGGCGTGTATCCCAAGCCGCTCGTCGATCTGATGGAACCGTCGATTGCGAACCTGGCGATGCAGCTCGCCAACAGCAAGCTGTAAGGAAGAATGATGACCACGTCGATGCTCCCCACCGCCGCCGACCTGCTGCCGCTGTTGCCGGAAGTCGTGCTGATCGCCGGCGCGTTCGCGCTGCTGATGCTGGACCTGTTCCTCAGCGACCGTCAGCGGATCATCACCCACCTGCTAGCCCTCGCCACGCTGGCGGCATCGTTCTTCATGATCCTCGCCGACGTCGGCGGCAGCGGAACCGTGTTCAACGGGATGTTCGTCCGCGACGTCATGGCCAATGTCACCAAGCTGGCGATCCTGCTGGTCAGCGGCCTGTCGCTGGTCTACGCCTGGCCATACCTGCGCGAGCGCAAGCTCTATCCGGGCGAAGTGCCGGTGCTGGTGATGCTGGCGACCGCCGGCATGATGATGATGGTCTCCGCCGGCAGCCTGGTGATGGTCTACCTGGGCCTGGAACTGCTGGCGCTGTGCTCCTATGCGCTGGTCGCGCTGAACCGCGAGGACGGTCTGTCCGCGGAAGCGGCGATGAAGTACATCGTGCTGGGTTCGCTGGCCTCGGGCCTGCTGCTGTACGGCATGTCGCTGATCTACGGCGCCACCGGCACGCTGCACCTGGACGGCATCCACGCGGCCATCACCTCGGCGTCCGACCGCACGCTGCTGCTGACCGGCGTCGTGTTCATGGTGGCCGGCGTGGCCTTCAAGCTGGGCGCCGCGCCGTTCCACATGTGGCTGCCGGACGTCTATCAGGGCGCGCCGACCCCGATCACGCTGTTCATCAGCTCCGGCCCCAAGCTGGCCGCGTTCGGCATGGCCTACCGGTTGCTGGAAACCGGCGTCGGCCCGGTCGCCGAACAGTGGCAGTGGCTGCTGGCGGGGCTGGCCGCGGCATCGCTGGTGATCGGCAATCTGATCGCCATCGCCCAGACCAACCTCAAGCGCATGCTGGCGTATTCGACGGTGTCGCACGTGGGCTTCCTGCTGGTCGGTTTCGCCGGAGGCGGGGCGACCGGCTATTCGGCGGCGCTGTTCTACGCCATCAGCTACGCGCTGATGTCGGCCGCCGCCTTCGGCGCGATCGTGGTGCTGTCGCGGCAAGGCTTCGAGGCGGACAAGATCGACGACTTCAAGGGCCTGAACGCCCGCAACCCGTGGCAGGCCGGACTGGTGCTGTGCGTGATGGCCTCGCTGGCCGGTGTGCCTCCATTCCTGGGCTTCTGGGCCAAGCTGGTGGTGCTGGGCGCCGCGCTGAAGGGCGGTTTCACCTGGCTGGCCATCCTGGGCGTCGTCTGCGCGGTGATCGGCGCCTTCTACTACCTGCGCGTCATCAAGGTCATGTATTTCGACGAGCCGGTGGGCGAGCGTCAGCCGGTACGCCAGGACCGCGTGGTTCCGGTCGTGTTCGGCGTCAACGCGCTGGCCCTGCTGGTGCTGGGCATTTTCTGGAACCCGATCATGTCGTGGTGCCAGCAGGCGTTCGCGGGCTGAGGCCTGTGGACGCGCCGTCGCCCGGACGGTTTTTTCTCCGGACAATAGTTTTTGTTGATGGGAAGGCTTGCAAGAATCCGCGCGAGCCTTCATAATTCCGCTTCTGCTGCGGGGTGGAGCAGTCTGGCAGCTCGTCGGGCTCATAACCCGAAGGTCGCAGGTTCAAATCCTGCCCCCGCTACCAAGCTTTGCGGTCGAGGAAGTCTCCTGACTTCCACGTCCGAAGCTCGGGCTCGTGAAAGCGCATGCTTCCGCTTTCACACCGAAATCCAGCGTTATCGGACAAGGGGCCCATCGGGCCCCTTGTTGTTTTCTGCAACCAGAATCTCCTGGCAAAAGGTCATTCCGTGAGCGACAAGGCTACTCAAATCTCGGAACTCCTGGCCCCGACGGTCCAGGCACTCGGGCTCGAGTTGCTGGGCATCGAGTATCTGCCCGCACCGGGCAGCGCCACCCTGCGGCTGTACATCGATGTGCAGGACGCCGAGCGGGACAGCCGGTCGGTCCACATCGACGACTGCGAGGCGGTCAGCCGCGAAGTCTCGGCCCAACTGGACGTGGAAGACCCGATTTCCGGCAACTACACGCTGGAAGTCTCGTCGCCGGGCGTCGACCGCCCCCTGTTCACCCTGGCCCAGTTCGCCCGCCACCAGGGCGAGAGCGCCAAGGTGGTGCTGAAGCTGCCGCAGGACGGCCGCCGCCGCTTCCAGGGCGCCATCACCCGGATCGAGGGCGATCAGATCGTTTTCACGGTCGACGGCACGGCACTGTCCGTGGCCTCCGATAATATTGACAAGGCCAGGCTGGTCCCCGACTGGGCGGCGCTGGGCCTGGCCCCCGAAAAACCCAGGGGTGGCGGTCGCAAGGCCGGCACCGGTGGCGGAGCCGCAGCCGGGAAGGGCGCGGCGAAGCAGGAATCCAAGCAACAACCCAACAAGCCGGCGGCTCGCAAGCCGCGCGCGGAGTAAATGATGAGTAAGGAACTTTTGCTGGTGGTGGATGCGGTCGCCAACGAGAAGGGCGTGCCGCGCGAGGTGATCTTCGATGCCATCGAAGCCGCTTTGGCCTCCGCCGCCAAGAAGCGCTACCTGGATCAGGACGTGTCGGTGCGTGTGTCGATCGACCACAAGGACGGCAGCTACGAGACCTTCCGCCGCTGGGAGGTCGTGGCCGACGACGTGGTGATGGAATCGCCGGATCGCCAGCTCCGCCTGATGGACGCCGTCGACGAAGCCGAAGGCGTAGAGGTCGGCGACTGGATCGAGGAGCAGATCGAGAATCCGGACTTCGGGCGCATCGCCGCGCAGGCCGCCAAGCAGGTGATCGTGCAGCGCGTGCGCGAAGCCGAGCGCCAGCAGGTGGTCGATGCGTGGAAGGATCGCGTGGGCGAACTGGTCACTGGAGTGGTCAAGCGCGCGGAGCGCGGCAACATCTACGTGGATCTGGGCGGCAATGCCGAGGCCTTCATTCCGAAGGACAAGGGTATCCCGCGCGACGTGCTGCGCGCCGGCGACCGCGTGCGCGGCTACCTGTACGACGTGCGTTCCGAGCCACGCGGCCCGCAGCTGTTCATCAGCCGCGCCGCGCCGGAATTCATGATCGAGCTGTTCAAGCTGGAAGTGCCGGAAGTGGGCCAGGGCCTGGTCGAGATCAAGGCCTGCGCGCGTGATCCGGGCGACCGCGCCAAGATCGCGGTGCTGGCGCACGACAGCCGCACCGATCCCATCGGCGCGTGCATCGGCATGCGCGGTTCGCGCGTGCAGGCCGTGTCGAACGAGCTGAACGGCGAGCGCGTCGACATCGTGCTGTGGAACGACAACCCGGCCACCTTCGTCATCAATGCGATGGCGCCGGCCGAAGTGCAGTCGATCATCGTCGACGAGGAAAAGCACTCGATGGATCTGGCGGTGGCCGAGGATCGGCTGGCCCAGGCCATCGGCAAGGGCGGCCAGAACGTGCGCCTGGCCAGCCGCCTGACCGGTTGGCAGCTCAACGTCATGACCCAGGACCAGGTCGCCGCCAAGTCCGAGGCCGAGCAGGCCGTCGCCCGCCAGCTGTTCATGGACAAGCTGGAAGTGGACGAGGAAATCGCCGCCATCCTGGTCAGCGAAGGCTTCAGCACGGTCGAGGAAATCGCCTACGTGCCGGTCGGCGAACTGCTGGCGGTCGAAGGCTTCGACGAGGACATCGTCGAGGAACTGCGGGCCCGTGCCCGCGACGCCCTGCTGAACGAGGCGCTGGCCGAGGAGGAGGGCCTGGAGGAGAACCAGCCGGCCGCCGACCTGCTGGCGCTGGAGGGCATGGATGAGGAAACCGCCTACGCGCTGGCCGCGCAGGGCGTCCGTACCAGCGAGGACCTGTCGGACCTGGCCGCCGACGAAGTGGTGGAATTTGGCATCGAGGGGCTGGACGAGGGACGCGCCGCGGCGCTGATCCTGGCCGCCCGTGCCGAGGAGATCGCGCGCCTGGAGCGTGGCGAATGATCCACCGATGAGCACCGCCCTGGCACCCGCAGGGCTTAGAATCCCCAACCTTGAAATGGGGCGCTCCTTCGCAGACGGCAGAGGGGCGCTACAAAGAAACTAGGATCCGAATGTCGCAGCAAACCACCATCCGCAAGCTGGCTGAACTGGTCAATACGCCGGTCGAGAAACTGCTGGAACAGCTGGCCGAGGCCGGCATGAAGTTCAGCGGTCCCGACCAGGTCGTGACCAGCACCGAGAAGATGAAGCTGCTCGGCTTCCTGCGCCGTACCCACGGCAAGACCGAGAAGCCGGCGGACGAGACGGCCGCGCCGAAGAAGATCACCCTGAACCGCCGCAAGGTGCAGGAAGTGACCGTCGCCGCCGGCCGCAGCAAGACCACGGTGAACGTGGAAGTGCGCCAGAAGCGCACCTACGTGAAGCCGAACGAGGCCGAGGCCCCCGTCGTCGCGACCACCTCGCACACGGAAACCGATCCGGTGCGCGCCGAGATCCTGCGCAAGCTGGAGGAATCCAAGCAGCGCAACCTGCAGGAACAGCAGCGCCTGGCCGAGGATGATCGCCGTCGCGCCGATGAACTCGAGCGCAAGCGCAAGGAAGAGGAAGCCGCCCGCGCGGCCGCCGAAGCCGTCGCGCGCGCCGAGGCCGAAGCCAACGCCGCCAATGCCGGCGAATCCTCCGGTGAAGAGCGTCCCGCCCGTGCCGGTGGGCACCACGTGCCCAAGCAGGTGGTCCGCAAGGATCCGCCGCGTGTCGACGACCGCAACGGCGCCGCCGCGGCGGCGAACAAGCACAAGACCCGCGGCTCGCATGCGATGGTCAGCGGCATCGAGGACGACGACGCGGCCAGCCGTTTCGCCGGCCAGTTGCACCTGTCCGCCGCCGAGCGCGCGCGCCGCACCACCTCGCGTGGCAAACCCAAGCCGCGCCGGCAGATGGAGCAGAGCCGCAGCGGCGGCGGTGGCGCGCATGGTTTCGAGCGCCCGACCGCGCCGGTCGTGCGCGAAGTCGCCATCGGCGAAACCATCACCGTGGCCGATCTGGCGCAGAAGCTGGCGCTGAAGGGCGGCGACGTGGTGAAGGCGATGTTCAAGATGGGCGTGATGGCGACCATCACCCAGACCATCGATCACGATACCGCCGCGCTGGTGACCGAAGAACTGGGCCACAAGGCGATCCGTGCCGAGAACAACGACGCCGAAAGCGAACTGCTGGCCCACACCGAGGAGCAGCAGGGCGACAAGGTGGCGCGTCCGCCGGTGGTCACCATCATGGGCCACGTCGATCACGGCAAGACCTCGCTGCTGGACTACATCCGCCGCACCAAGGTCGCCACCGGCGAAGCCGGCGGCATCACCCAGCACATCGGCGCCTACCACGTGGAGACGCCGAAGGGCGTCATCAGCTTCCTGGATACCCCGGGCCACGCCGCGTTCACCGCGATGCGCGCCCGCGGCGCCAGGCTGACCGATATCGTGGTGCTGGTGGTGGCTGCCGATGACGGCGTCATGCCGCAGACCAAGGAAGCCATCCAGCACGCCAAGGCGGCCAAGGTGCCGCTGATTGTCGCGGTCAACAAGATCGACAAGTCCGACGCCGATCCGATGCGGGTCAAGAACGAGCTGCTGGCCGAGGAAGTGGTCGCCGAGGATTTCGGCGGCGACACCCAGATGGTGGAAATCTCGGCCAAGAGCGGCCAGGGCATCGACGAACTGCTGGACGCGATTTCGCTGCAGGCCGAATTGCTGGAGCTGAAGGCAGTGGAAGACGGCCGCGCCAGCGGCGTGGTCATCGAATCCTCGCTGGACAAGGGCCGCGGCCCGGTCGCGACGGTGCTGGTGCAGCAGGGCACCCTGAAGAAGGGCGACTACCTGGTGTGCGGTATCCAGTACGGCCGCGTGCGTGCGCTGTTCGACGAAACCGGCGGTCAGCCGGCCTCGGCGGGCCCGTCTATTCCGGTGCAGGTGCTGGGCCTGTCGGGCGTGCCCGACGCCGGCGACGATTTCGTGGTGGTCGAGGACGAGCGCCTGGCCAAGGACGTGGCGCAGCAGCGCGACGCCAAGCGCCGCGAATCGCGCCTGGTCAAGCAGGCCGGCAACCGCATGGAGGACATCCTGGCGCAGATGGGCCAGGGCGAAGGCCAGCAGGTGCTGAACCTGGTGATCAAGGCCGACGTGCAGGGTTCGGTGGAAGCGCTCAAGCAATCGCTGGTGGGCCTGTCCAACGAACTCATCCGCATCAACGTGATCAACGCCGGCGTCGGCGGCATCACCGAGTCGGACGCCAACGCCGCGGTCACCGCCAAGGCCACGGTCATCGGCTTCAACGTGCGCGCCGATGCTTCCGCGCGGCGGATCATCGAGACCAACGGCGTCGACCTGCGCTACTTCTCGATCATCTATGACGTGATCGATCAGGTGAAGCAGGTGGCTTCGGGTCTGCTGGGCAAGGAAATCCGCGAAGAGATCATCGGTACCGCCGAGGTCCGCGACGTGTTCCGCAGCTCCAAGTTCGGCGCGGTCGCCGGCTGCATGGTCGTGGAGGGTGTGGTCAAGCGCAACAAGCCGATCCGCGTGCTGCGCGACAGCACCGTCATCTTCGAAGGCGAACTGGAATCGCTGCGCCGCTTCAAGGAGAACGTCGAGGAAGTCCGCAACGGCACCGAATGCGGTATCGGCGTGAAGGCCTACAACGACATCAAGCCGGGCGACCAGATCGAGTGCTTCGAGCGCATCGAGGTGGCGCGGACGCTCTGACGGGAATAGGGAATCGGGAATGGGGAATCGCAAGACGGTTTCCCTTCTCCCGATTCCGCCCGCAGCACGACCGCGATTCCCGATTCCCGATTCTCCATTTCCGATTCCCGTTTAGATGCCCACCAAATCCTTCCACCGAACCGACCGCATCTCCGCACAGCTCCGCCGCGAACTGGGCACGCTGGTGCACGAGGCCGTGCGCGAGTACGGCCTGCCGTCGGTGAGCGTGTCCGATGTCGAGGTCTCGCGTGACCTGGCGCATGCCCAGGTCTACGTGACCGCGTTGATGCCGGAACGTTCGGCGGATGCGATCAAGGGGCTGCGCGAATTGGCGCGCGAACTGCGCATGGAACTGGCCCGCCGGGTCAAGCTGCGCCACGTGCCGGAGCTGCACTTCCACTACGACGATTCGGTGGATCGCGGCGAGCGCATCGATCAGCTGCTGCGTGACCTGCCGGAACACGATTCCGGCGACGGCCAGGACTGACGGCCGGGTCCCCGGCGCACACCGCGCCGGCGCCATTTTTCGTTGATACTGGGCGGGCATGGCCCCGCCGACCATCGTGCCGCCACGGCCGCCCATGCAGGTGCTGGCCGTGCCCGATGACTCTGAAAGGAACCCGGAGAGGGATGCCCCCGAAGATTCGCTTCCGTCCGCTGGATGGGCTGCTGCTGCTGGACAAGCCGCAGGGCCTCAGCTCCAACGCCGCCCTGCAGGCCGCGCGTCGCCTGTTCCGCGCGGAGAAGGGCGGCCACACCGGCAGCCTCGACCCGCTCGCCACCGGCCTGCTGCCGCTGTGCTTCGGCGAGGCCACCAAGATCGCCGGCCTGCTGCTGGGTTCGCGCAAGGCCTACGAGACCACCGCGGTGCTGGGCGTGACCACCGACAGCGATGACGCCGATGGCGCGGTCCTGCGCGAGCGGGCGGTACCGGCGCTGGCGCCCGCCGAGCTGGAAACCGCGTTGGCGCCGCTGCGCGGGCACATCCGCCAGCGCGCGCCGATCTATTCGGCGCTCAAGCAGGGCGGCGAGCCGCTGTACGCCAAGGCCCGGCGGGGCGAGGCCATCGAGGCGCCGGAGCGCGGGGTCGAGGTCCATGCCATCGAGGTGCTGGCCGTCGGGCGCGACCGGATCCGCCTGCGGGTGGAGTGTGGCTCCGGCACCTACGTGCGCAGCCTGGTCCGCGATCTCGGCGAGACGCTGGGATGCGGCGCCCACGTGGCCGAACTGCGCCGCCTGTGGGTGGAACCGTTCCTGGCCCCGCGCATGTACACCCTGGAGGCGCTGGACGCGCTGGCCGGGCAGGGCGACGAGGCCCTGCTGGCCGCTCTGCTGCCGGTCGAGGCGGGCCTGGCGGGCTTTCCCCGCCGCGACCTGGATGCCGACGGCGTCCGCCGTTTCGGCATGGGGCAGCGCCTGCGCGGGCAGGGCGAGCCGACGGGGATGGTGGCCGTGTACGGACCCGATGGGCGGGTGCTGGGCCTGGGCAGCGTGGACGGCGAGGGGGTGCTGGTGCCCCAGCGTCTGTTCAGCTGGGCGGTCCTCAACACGCCGGCCGCGGCGCGGCCCAAACATTAAAACCTTGTTTCAAAAGGCTTCGGCGGCTACACTACGCCGCCGGTTTTGCACCGGTATTTCCTTTCGTTCACGGCGAGCCACGCGGTGCTCCGGTCTACTCCGGTATCTCCCGGCGTTCCTGCAGGCCTCGCATCTCCAGAGAAAACAGCATGTCCATCGATACCCAGAAGATCATTGAAGAAAACAAGCGCGGCGCCGCCGACACCGGTTCGCCGGAAGTGCAGGTCGCCCTGCTGACCGCCCGCATCGAGCAGCTGAGCGGCCACTTCAAGGTCCACAAGAAGGATCACCACAGCCGTCGCGGTCTGCTGCAGCTGGTCAACCGCCGCCGCAGCCTGCTCGACTACCTGAAGAAGAAAGACAACGAGCGCTACAAGAGCCTGATCGAAAAGCTTGGTCTGCGTCGTTGATGTAATACCCCACCGCGGCGCAGCAATGCGCCGCGGTTTGCATTTGAGGGAAGGAAACCTCGCGGCGTGCCCCTGAACGGCATGTGCCTTCCCCGCAAGACCCCGGCCGGATACTCCGGCCAACCGCCGACGGCAAGGGCCGCGGGCGGCCCAGAATCCGAACAGGCAATATTCAAGGAAACCACGTGGCAAAAATCACCAAAACCTTCCAGTACGGCAAGCACACCGTCACCCTGGAGACCGGCGAAATCGCCCGCCAGGCCAGCGGCGCCGTCATCGTCAAGATGGACGACACCGTACTGCTGGTCAGCGCCGTCGCCGCCAAGTCCGCCCGTGAAGGCCAGGACTTCTTCCCGCTGACGGTCGACTACCAGGAGAAGTTCTACGCCGGCGGCCGCATCCCGGGTGGCTTCTTCAAGCGCGAAGGCCGCGCGACCGAGAAGGAAACCCTGATCTCGCGCCTGATCGATCGCCCGATTCGCCCGCTGTTTCCGGAAGACTACAAGAACGAAGTCCAGATCATCGCCACGGTGATGTCGCTGAACCCGGAAGTCGACGGTGACATCCCGGCCCTGATCGGCGCCTCCGCCGCACTGGCCCTCGCCGGCACCCCGTTCATGGGTCCGATCGGCGCCGCCAAGGTCGGTTACAAGAACGGTGAGTACATCCTCAACCCGACCGCCAGCGAGCTGAAGGAATCGCAGCTGGAGCTGGTCGTCGCCGGTACCGCCAACGCGGTGCTGATGGTCGAATCCGAAGCCGCCATCCTGTCCGAGGACGTGATGCTGGGCGCGGTGATGTTCGGCCACCGCGAGATGCAGAAGGTCATCAACGCGATCAACGAGCTGACCGTCGAAGCCGGCACCAAGCCGTCCGAGTGGACCGCCCCGGTCAAGAACACCGCGCTGATCTCGGCACTGAAGGAAGCCATCGGCACTCAGCTGGCCGAAGCGTTCCAGGTCCGCGACAAGCTGCAGCGCCGCGACGCCATCGCCGCGATCAAGAAGGACGTGGTGGAGCGGCTGGCCGGCCGCGTCGAGGCCGAAGGCTGGAGCGGCGCCGAGCTGTCGAAGGAATTCGGCGAGCTGGAATACCGCACCATGCGCGACTCCGTGCTGGCCACCAAGGTCCGCATCGATGGCCGCGCGCTGGACACCGTCCGCCCGATCGCCTCCAAGGTGAGCGTGCTGCCGCGCACCCACGGCTCCTCGCTGTTCACCCGTGGCGAGACCCAGGCGATCGTGGTCGCCACCCTCGGTACCGCCCGCGATGGCCAGATCATCGATGCGGTCAGTGGCGAGTACAAGGAAAACTTCCTGTTCCACTACAACTTCCCTCCGTTCTCGGTGGGCGAGTGCGGCCGTTTCGGCGCGCCGAAGCGTCGTGAAATCGGCCACGGCCGCCTGGCCAAGCGTGGCGTGCTGGCGGTGATGCCGACCATCGAGGAATTCCCGTACACCATCCGCGTGGTGTCGGAAATCACCGAATCCAACGGCTCCTCGTCGATGGCCTCGGTCTGCGGCAGCTCGCTGGCGCTGATGGATGCCGGCGTGCCGGTGAAGGCGCCGGTCGCGGGCATCGCGATGGGCCTGGTGAAGGAAGGCGAGAACTTCGTCGTGCTGTCGGACATCCTGGGTGACGAAGATCACCTGGGCGACATGGACTTCAAGGTGGCCGGTACCGCCGATGGCGTGTCCGCGCTGCAGATGGACATCAAGATCGAAGGCATCACCGAGGAAATCATGAAGCAGGCGCTGCAGCAGGCCAAGGCCGGCCGTCTGCACATTCTGGGCGAGATGGCCTCGGCCATCACCAACCCGCGCGCCGAGCTGAGCGACTACGCGCCGCGTCTGCTGACCATCAAGATCCACCCGGACAAGATCCGCGAAGTGATCGGCAAGGGTGGCGCCACCATCCAGGGCATCACCAAGGAAACCGGCACCCAGATCGACATCCAGGACGACGGCACCATCGTCATCGCCTCGGTCAACGCCGCCGCCGCGCAGGCCGCCAAGGCCCGCATCGAGCAGATCACCTCGGACGTCGAGCCGGGCCGCATCTACGAAGGCAAGGTCGCCAAGATCATGGACTTCGGTGCGTTCGTCACCATCCTGCCGGGCAAGGACGGCCTGGTGCACGTCTCGCAGATCTCCAGCGAGCGCGTGGAGAAGGTCAGCGACAAGCTGAAGGAAGGCGACGTGGTCAAGGTCAAGGTGCTGGAAGTCGACAAGCAGGGCCGCATCCGCCTGTCGATCAAGGCCGTCGAGGAAGGCGAGGGCGTGCCGGCCGAATAAGCCGGTCCTTTCCCTTCACGGACAGCAGAAAGCGGGCTTCGGCCCGCTTTTTGTTTGCCCGTCATGCCGCAGCGCGGCAAACCGGCCCCGACTTTCGCCATAGGCGCGGCGAGGGTGGCGGGTGGTATTAGTGCGGCTTCCCCTGGCCACACCACCACCCTGGAGCCATCCATGACCAGCCGCCGTGATCTGCTCAAACTCAGTGCGCTCGCCGCCGCCACCGCCGCGATGCCCTCGCTTGCCTGGGCCGCCGGCCAATCCGGCAAGGTCGGCAAGGCCGCCAAGCCGTTGAACATCCTCATCCTCGGCGGCACCGGCTTCACCGGGCCGTTCCAGGTCGCCTACGCGCTGGAGCGCGGCCACAGGATCACCCTGTTCAATCGCGGCAAGCGGCCCTCGCCGGAATGGCCGGGCGAAGTCGAGCAGTTGCACGGTGACCGCAACACCGGCGACCTGAAGGCGCTGGAGGGACGCAAGTGGGACGTCTGCATCGACAATCCGACCAGTCTGCCGTTCTGGGTCCGTGACGCGGGCAAGGTGTTGAAGGGCAATGTCGGCCACTACCTCTTCATCTCCACGATTTCGGTCTATGCCGATGGCAGCAAACCCGGCATCAGCGAGGGTGACGCGCTGGCGCAGTACAAGGGCAAGGACGCGATGGCGGAAACGCAGGAGTCGCTGCGCGCCGACATCGAGGGCCTGTACGGCCCGCTCAAGGCGCTCAGCGAGGCCGAGGCGCACAAGCAGTTCGGCGAACGGGTGACCATCGTGCGCCCGGGTTACATCGTCGGTCCGCGCGACGAAACCGATCGCTTCACTTATTGGCCGCATCGTGTCGCCGAGGGCGGCGAGGTGCTGGTGCCGGGCGATGGCAAGGATCCGGTGCAGGTCATCGACGGGCGCGATCTGGGCGAGTGGATGATCCGACTGGCCGAGGCGCGCACCTATGGCGTGTTCAACGCGGTCGGCCCGAAGGACCTGCTGCCGATGGATGCGATGCTGCAGGCTTGCGCGAAGTCGACCGGCGGCAAACCCACCTACACGCATGTGACGCCCGAATTCCTGGAAGCGCAGAAGGCCGAGGAGTTTCCGATCTGGGTATCGGCCAAGAGCGGTCCCTATGCCGGCTATGGCGCGGTGAGCAACGCCCGCGCGGTGGCGGCCGGCCTGAGCTATCGTCCGCTGGACACCACCATCACCGATCTGATGACCTGGTTCCGCAGCCAGCCGGCCGAACGCCAGGCCAAACTGCGCGCGGGTGTCAGCCGCGAGAAGGAAACCGAACTGTTGAAGGTCTGGCACGCACAGCAGGGATGATGCCCGTGTCGGCTCCCGTCCGCGGCCGAGTCAGCCAGCCGGGCCGCCTGCGGGAGCCGCGCATTCGGTGCGTGCCGCATCGGGGGTTCCTCCCTGCATGCCCAACGGGGAGGAAGACCCGGGTGCCCATGAATGGCGTGTCCATTCGCGGGCGTAACCGGCGGCCAGTTCCCGCGCGCGTGAGCGCGCGTCGGGCGCCAGGGTCGCCGACAGTTCGCCCACCTGCTGCGCCACCTGCTCGCGCAATGGACCCATCGCGGCGGGCGCGTCGCCCAATTGCCGCTCCAGGTGCAGATAGAGCGCGAGCGCCTTGACCTCGTCGGGTCGCACCGCCTGGGCCAGGAAGTACCGGCGAAACTCGTTGCGGCGTGGCGAAAGGGCGGAGGCGAGCGCCAGCGACGTCTGCAGATCGCCCGCGGATGCGCCCCGCCACGCCATGGCTTCGGCTTCGCGTCGATAGACGGCCAGGGCATCCAGATTGTCGAGTGTTTCGTTGAGCCGGAACGCATTGCCGACGGCGTAGTGGCGCAGTGCCGGTGTGCTTCCTCCCAGCGCGGCCTGCCGCCAGTAGTGAATGCGTTCGGCGGCCGTCGCCGGCGGCACGCCTTCGCAATGCTCGCTTTCCTTGAGCAGACGCTCGCTGTTGGCGGCCATCATCTCGCGCATGTTCTGCAAGGCGTCGGGCGGCAGTCCGGAAGCGGGATTGCGTTTGAGTGTTTCCTGTTCCTGCAGGGCTTCCGACGCCGCCATCAATCGATGACGGATCTGGTTGCAGTACTCCATCTCGGCGGCGAGCCGGCATGCCGCGGCGGGCTCGCCTGCGTCCGCGCGTTGTCGCAGCAGCGGCAGCGCGTCCCGCAGGGGCGTCTGCAGGGAGGGCAGTGGCGATGCGGAAGCGGGACCGGCGAAGCGCCGCGCCACCGGGGTTTCGGGCGCACTGTTCGCGGCGGGGAGCGGGATGTCGCTGGAGGCGACCACGGTGGCGCGACCCTGCCGCCAGCCCAGATAGGCGGCCACCGGAAGCAGCAACAGGATCAACGCGAACCCTCCCCACCGTCTGCCAGGCATCGTGCCGGTTCTCCTTTGAAGCATCGGCACATCATTGCATGGGAACCGCGCCGTGCATCCGCGCATGCCGGTGCGGTATTCGGGGTCCACTCCGCGTCAATCAGGCGAATCCGATCGCCAACCCTGCGGATGCGACGCGCTCCGGGTTCCGCCATCCGCACGGACGTCGCACGGGAAACCTCCACATTCCGATCGCGTCAGGCTCGCCTTGCGGAGTGCTCCCCTGTTTCAAGCCGGAGCCGTGACGGATGGATGCCTAGCGCTCCCGGCGGGTCATGAGTCGATCGACCGGACCGCGACGCTGCCAGTCCGGAGCGGCGGTTCCCGTTTCGACGGCCGTGTCTGGTGACGGAAGCGGGCTCGAAGCGGTGAGGCCCGGCAGCGCGACCGCGGCGGCCGTCACCGCGAGATCGCTGCCCTGCACGATGCCCAGCGGCGCGTAGCCGGCATAACCGGGAAACACCTGCGACAGGTTGGCGTTGCCCATCCGCCGGATCAGGATTTCCGAGATCACCCGCCGGTAGTCGGTGGTCACCGGCACATCGCCGAACGTCGGCGACAGGGTTTCCGGGTTCAGGCCGGGCCAATTGCCGTAGAAGCGGCGCCCGTTGACCGGGCCGCCCAGCACCAGCAGCGGATTGCCGTAGCCATGGTCGGTGCCGCCATTGGCATTCGCGCGCACCCGCCGGCCGAATTCCGATTGCACCACCACGGTGACCCGCGCCATCTCGCCGCCGGCATTGAGTTCGTTGAAGAACGCCTGCAACGCCGAGGACAGTTCCGCGATCTTGTTCTGGTAGTAGTGGTAGCCGCTGCCGGCGGTTCCCTGGCCCTCGTGGGTGTCCCAGCCACCGAGATCGAGCGTGGCGTAGCGGAGGCCGAGGTTGAACCGGATCGACTGCGCGATCGTCCACAACTGCTGCGCGAACGTGCCGGCGGGCCAGCCCGCGGGCGGAGTGCCGTAACTCTGCTGGGCGATCAGGCGCAGCGAGGCATCGGCGCGCTGTCCGCCCAGTTGCAGGCCGGTGCGTCCGCTCCACAGATCGGCGAGGGTTTCGTTGACGCCGCGGAACCCGGCCGGTGAATCGGCGCGTCGTTCCTGCCAGGCATAGGCGCCGGCGTTGAGCCGGAAGTCGCCCGCACTGCCCATGGTCAGCGCGGCGGTGGAGCCGAGCAGGCCGGCCGGCTGGGTGGTGCCGATACCGAGCGCGGGCAGCGCGGCGGCCGGCGTGGCGGCGGGCCGGGTGTCCCAGGCGCGGGTCATCCAGCCGCTGCCGGTGCCGAACTTGCCGGGTGTTCCGAGATCGATCGACAGCTGCGCATCGAAATGGCTGCGGGTGACCGAAGTCGCCATGCCGGCCGCATGCACGATGCCGAGGTGGCCGCTGTCCCAGAGATCGCGCAGCCCGGTCGCGGACGGGTGCAGCCCGAATCCGGTGCCGGCGCCGCCGGCCAGGGTCAATGGCAGCGCCGCGTAGGCGCCGCTGATCGGAATCGACAGATCCGGCCGCGCCTGCTCGTAGAAGCCGCGGTCGTCGCCGCTGATCGGCACGACCAGGTTGAGGCCGTCCATGCCACCGCGCAGGAACAGATGCACGACCGTGTCGTAGGCGTTGGCGGCGGCGTTCGCGTCCTCGGAAAAGGCGAGGATCGAACCGGTGGCGCCCACCACGGCGGCGCCGCAGCAGCCTTTCACGAATTCACGGCGGGTCAGGGTGAATCGGCTCATGCGGTCACCTCAGCGGGCCATGAATTCGGGAGACATCAGGATCAGCGAGACCAGGCTGCGCAGGCGCTGATGGTTGTAGTGGCGCTTCAGATCGTTGACGGCCCACGCGTCGGTATCGGTGATCACATAGCTCGCCGGATCGCCGTTCTGGGCCATGAAGTTGATCAGTACCTGCCGGCGCGCCGGCTCGGGCTGGTAGCCCAGCAGGCGGTCGCACCAGAACGTCACCAGCGTGTTGGCGGTCCATTGCGAGGCGGGAACACCGCCGCGGGTGGCGGCCACGATGGGACTCAACGGCACCCCGGTCTCGCTGGTTTCGGTGAGCCAGTTCAACAGTTTCCAGGTCATCGCCAGCGAGTTCGCGCCGGACCAGGCGACTCCCGTGTCCGGATAACCATTGGGCGCGGCCCAGTTGTAGGGCAGGTGGCCGGTGAAGCCCATCCGCCACATGAATTCGTCGCTCTTGTCGTGGCCCACCCGCAGCGTCCAGTCCTGTTCCAGCACGCGCATGGCCGCCACGGCCGCATCGAACGGACGCCGGTTCTTCCAGCCCCAGCTGTTGATGAAGTCCTCGGAATTGAGGATATGGCGCAACACGATCTCGATCTGATCCGGGCGTTGCCAGTTGGCCCGGAACAATGCGGCGGCGCTGTCGACCAGCGCCTGTCGCGGCGTGTCGGTGACGAAACGGCGGATTAACTTGCGGCAGATGAACTTCGCCACCCGTGGATGGCTGGCCAGCCGGTCCAGCACGTCGCGCCCGTCCTTCATCGCCGGCTGTTCCGGGTACAACATGCGCCCGAGCAGGAACTTGGGGCCCGCATCGTGCCAGGACTGCCGGTAGACGAAGCTGCCGTCATTCTCGCTGGGGAATTCCCAATGCCCGTTCCTGGCCGACCAGCCGGTGAACGCGGCGGCGGTCTCGTAGACGTCGATGTCGGTGTAGCCGATCGGGTAGGACGGATCCTCGGGGCAGGGGGGCACTTCGAACGGATCGGTGAAGCCCAGATAGTTCTCCGCGCCCAGGGTATGCAGCTCCAGCAGCTCGCGCGCCCAGTTCTCGTTGGGGCCGGAGCGCGAATTGTTGATGTTGTCCAGGAAGTACAGCATCGAGGTACTGGTGGCGACGGCCTCCAGCAGGGTGCGGAAGTTGCCCTTCGCGTTGGCCCGGATCACGTCGCGGGTGTAGTGCGGGAACAGCGGACCCGCGCTGAATTCGGTGACCAGCACGTTGAAGTGGTCATGCCAGAAATTGACCAGCAGCTCGCGCAGCTGGCGGCGCGAGTACACCGCGCGGACGAACGCGGCGCGCTGTACCTCGTTGGCCGGGCGCATGCGGATCGCGTAGTCGGGATCGGGCGCGACGTGATCGGCCCACAGCTGCGGCAGGGACTTGCCCAGGGTGGTGTAGCCCGCGCTGGCGAGCCGGTTGTCCACCGCGCTGTCGTCGATCGCGTTCCAGTCCAGCTGCCAGTCGACGTAGTTGGCCAGGCGCTGGCGGTCGTTGCCGCCCAGCGCGTTGAATTCGGCCAGCGTCGTCGGGGTGGCGCCGTAGCTGAGCCGGTTCAGCATCCGGACCGCGAACGGCGGCGTTGGCAGGGTCAGCAGCCGGGGCTCGCTCATGTCCTGCGCGACCTGCCCGGTCCGCGCCTGATCGCGTTCACCCCCCGTCGGCAGCACGGCGCGTTCTCCGCCCCGCAAACCGTACAACCGCCGATGGCGCTGGCGCACGGATGCGCGCAGCGATTCGGCGGTGGGCATGGCATCGACGCCGCCGGAATCGCCGGATGGGGCCGACCAGCGGCCGCGCTGCGAGGCCAACGGGGCGCGGGTACGGAACTGGGTCCGGCGGACCATGAGGGTTCGGCGTGTCATCGTGATGGCTGGTTTCCCCGGAATCACCGCCAGTATTCGGCAAGCGGGGCGAACGCGACTGCGACCGCGCGCACAGGCCGGCACGCCGGCGTGGCGCGCTGCTCGAAGGCGTGGATGAAAACGCGCCGCGGTCCGGTTTCCTCCGGGCGCGCGCGCGGGTATCCCCGTGCGCCGCGCCCCCGCCGGGCCGGGAACGAACGGCTGCCGTCCGGCCGGCTCAGACCCAGCCGGTCAGGTAGAACAGGGCGATGATGAAGAACACCGCCATCGTCTTGATCAGGGTGATGGCGAAGATGTCCTTGTAGGACTGGCGATGGCTGAGTCCGGTCACCGCCAGCAGGGTGATGACCGCGCCGTTGTGCGGCAGCGTGTCCATGCCGCCCGAGGCCATCGAGGCGACCCGATGCAGCACGTCCATCGGGATGCCCGCGGCGTTGGCGTTGGCGATGAAGCTGTCGGCCATCGCCGCCAGCGCGATGCTCATGCCGCCGGAGGCCGAACCGGTGATGCCGGCCAGCGCGGTCACCGAGATGGCCTCGTTGACCAGCGGATTGGGAATCGCCTGCAGGGCGTTGGCGACCACCAGGAAGCCGGGCAGGGCGGCGATGACCGCGCCGAAGCCGTACTCGGAGGCGGTATTCATCGAGGCCAGCAGCGCGCCGCCGATGGCGCTCTTCGTGCCTTCGGCGAACCTGGCGAACACCGGTTTCCAGGCGAACAGCAGCACGCTCACGATGCCGACCAGCAGCGCGCCCTGCACGGCCCAGATCGCGGCCACCTTCGACACTTCCTGGACCACCGGCGCGGGATTGCCGATCACCGCCGGCACGAACGACTGGCTGTCGCCGTACCAGCCGGGAATCCAGCGGGTGAACAGGAAATTGGCCACGCCCACCAGCAGCAGTGGCAGCACCGCGACCAGCGGATGGGCCAGGCGATCGCCGCGGAAGGGTTCGGGTTCATTGCGCAGATCGCTGCCATAGCCTTCGCCCGCGCGCAGCGCCACCCGCCGCCGCCATTCCAGATAGGCCATGCCCAGGATCAGGATGAACACCGCGCCGAGCGTGCCGAGCGCGGGTGCGGCCCAGGCGGTGGTGCCGAAGAACGAGGTGGGAATGATGTTCTGGATCTGCGGCGTGCCCGGCAGCGCGTCCATGGTGAAGGTGAAGGCGCCCAGCGCGATGGTGCCCGGCACCAGCCGCTTGGGGATGTCGCTCTGGCGGAACATCTCGGCGGCGAACGGATACACCGCGAACACCACCACGAACAGCGACACTCCACCATAGGTCAGCAGCGCGCACACCAGTACGATCGACAGCATCGCCCGCTGGCGTCCGACCACACGGATGGTGCCCGCGACAATCGCCTTGGAGAATCCCGAGATCTCGATCAGCTTGCCGAACACCGCGCCCAGCAGGAACACCGGGAAATACAGCTTGAGGAAGCCGACCATCTTCTCCATGAACAGGCCGGTGAACATCGGCGCCACCAGTGAAGGGTCGGTCAACAGGACCGCGCCCAGCGCCGCGACCGGCGCGAACAGGATCACGCTGTAGCCCCGGTAGGCCACGAACATCAGGAAACACAGCGCGGCCAGTACGATCAGAAAGGACATCCGTGGCTCCTCGGCGCCGGGGACGGTGGAATCACCGGCAACCGCCGGCAGGTGGCGGGAGTATCGACAGCGTCCCGGCGCCGGCCCACTGTACGAAGGTACGATGCCGGTCCGCCCGGTCCGCCTCTAGCCTTCTCCAGCATCGGCGACAACCGTCCGCCGCACGCATTCCCGGGAGGAGGGGAGATCCATGAAGCGCAAGCATTTGAGTCTGGCGATCGGCACCGTGTTGCTGGCGTCGGCACCCTGCGCGTTCGCGCAGGACACGGGGACCGACAGTGGCCAGCCGGCCAGCCGCGCGACCACGCTCGATTCGGTCACGGTGACCGCGCGCAAGCGCGAGGAAACCCTGCAGGATGTACCGGTGGCGGTCACCGCGTTCACGTCCGAAAGCCTGGACAAGATGAACATCCGCGACATCGGCGATCTGGATGCGCAGGTGCCGAACCTGACCATCTACGCCGCGCGCGGTTCGACCAGCACCGTCACTGCCTACATCCGCGGCATCGGCCAGGCGGATCCGCTGTGGGGTGTGGATCCGGGCGTGGGCATCTACCTGGATGACGTCTACATCGCCCGTCCGCAGGGTGCGTTGCTGGACGTGTTCGATGTCGAGCGCATCGAGGTGCTGCGCGGCCCGCAGGGCACGCTGTACGGCAAGAACACCATCGGCGGCGCCATCAAGTACGTCTCGCGCGGCCTGCCGACCGAAACCCAGGGTTTCGCCTCGATCACGGTCGGCAACTACAACCAGCTCGACGCCAAGGCGGCCATCGGTGGCGCCATCGGCGGCGCCGACAGCGGTCTGCGCGGCCGGGTGGCGGTGGCGAGCATGAATCGCGACGGCTACGGCGAGAACACCTATAGCCACCAGGACGTCAGCGACAAGGAAATCAACGCGGCTCGCCTGCAACTGGGCGCCTATGCCGGCGACAACTTCGACGTGCAGTTCGCGTTCGACTGGATGGACGATCAGTCCGGCGTGCGCGGCGCCAGGATGCTGGCACCCAATCCGATCGCACCGGCGTATCCGCCGACCTCCGATCGCTACGACATCCGCAGCGCGATGCGCAATGTCAACGACACCACCATGAAGGGCGCCTCGGCCACCTTCAACTGGCGGGTCAACGATGACTGGGCGCTCAAGTACGTGGTCGCCAAGCGCGAATCCGACACCGAGACCAACATCGATTTCGACACCACGCCGCTGACCCTGGTGGACGTGCGCGCGTTCTACAACGACAGCCAGGTCAGCCACGAAGTCCAGGCCAATTACGACGGCGGTGGTCGCGCGCGCGGTGTGATGGGCATCTACGCGTTCGACGGCGACGCCGGCGGCCAGGTGCTCAATCATTTCTGGAACCCGTTCCTGCCGCCCGCGTTGACCAATCCGCTGTATGGCGACACCCAGGGCGTGGTCAACACCGAGAGCATCGCGGTGTACGCGGACTGGACCTTCGACCTGACCGAACGGCTCAAGCTCGATGTCGGTGCGCGCTATACCGACGAGGACAAGCACGCGATCGCGCTGAACCGCTTCTACACCGGGCTGGACTACAACACGGCCTGGGGCACGGCGGCCAACTTCGACAAGACCGTCAACTTCAAGAACTTCTCGCCCAAGGTCTCGCTGGACTACCAGATCACTCCGGACATCATGATCTACGGGCTGGCGTCGCGCGGCTTCAAGTCGGGCGGTTTCAACATCCGCGCCAACACCACCGCGGTGCCGCGCTCGGGCGAGCCGTTCGACGACGAGAAGGTCGACAGCTACGAAATCGGCAGCAAGATGTCGCTGCTGGATCAGCGGCTGTTCCTGAACCTCGCCTACTTCCACAACAAGTACGAGGACATCCAGTTGTCGGTGTTCACGTCGTACACGTTGCCGGGCGGCGCGCAGAGCTTCTTCGGCGACTTCACCAACGCCGGCAAGGGCACGGTGCAGGGCCTGGAAGTGGAGTACCAGTGGCTGCCGACCGCGCACTGGCTGATCAGCGGCAACCTGGCCTGGCTGGACGCCAAGTACGACGAGTTCATGGATCGCGGCGTCAACGTCGCCGACCAGCAGAAGTTCACCAACGCACCGGAGTTCTCCGGCGCGCTGAACGTGGAATACCGCACCGATCTGGCCAACGGCGGCAATCTGTCCGCGCGGGTGGGCTATGCCTACCAGAGCGAGGTCTGGCCCACCACTGATCTGAGTCCGCTGATCAAACAGGACGGCTACGGCCTGCTCAGCGCGGGCGTGATCTGGAAGGCCAACGATGCCTGGTCGTTCTCGTTGCAGGGCAGCAACCTGGCCGACAAGGAATACCGCACCACCGGATACAACATCGCCGCCTATGGCGTGCTGACCGGCTTCTACGGTCCGCCGCGCCAGTACTCGCTGACCGCGCGCTACGACTTCTGAGGCGGATGGCGGCAAACCCGGGGAAAACGGCGGCGGCGGGCGGAAGCCCGCCGCCGCTGCGTTATGCTCCGCCGATGTCGCCAACGCTTCCGCCACGCCGAATGTTTGCCGGCATCGCCGTCGATACCGGCGCCGATCCCGGTGCCGGTTCCGGCGGGAGCGGGGATGCTCCGGCGACCGCCCGGACCATCGCATGCTGAGCCTGTGGGTGGTGGCGCTGGCCGGACTGGCCTGGCTGGCGCTGATGTTCGGCACCGCCCTGTACGGCGAGCGGCGCCCGACCGTGCTGGCGCGCCATTGGCAACACATCTACGCGCTGTCGCTGGCCGTCCACTGCACGTCGTGGACCTTCTACGGCACCATCACCCAGGCCGCCCGCTATGGTTGGCCGCTGCCGCCGACGTTCCTGGGCGCGATCCTGTTCTATGCGCTGGCGGTCGCGTTCCTGATGCGGCTGGTGCGGCTGGCACGCGAGACCAACGCCACCTCGCTGGCGGATCTGATCGCCACCCGGCTCGGCCGCGACGCCTGGCTGGCCGGCACCGTCACGCTGGTCGCCGCGCTGGGCCTGATTCCCTACATCGCGTTGCAGTTGAAAGCGGTGGCGATGAGCTTCGCCACACTCACCCTGGAGGCCGGCGAGGCCCGCCAGGCGCTGCCGTTCTGGCGCGACAGCGGCCTGTACGTGGCGCTGGCGATGGCGCTGTTCGCGATGCTGTTCGGCACCCGCCGGGCCAGCGCGGCCGAGCACAACCGCGGCCTTGTGCTGGCGATGGCGTTCGAATCGATCTTCAAGCTGGCGGCGATGCTGGCGCTGGGCGCGTTCGTCTGGCTGGGCCTGCGTGAATGGCCCGAGCTGCCGGCCGCGCCGTTGCCGCCGCAGCCCTCGGGCGGTTTCGCGCCGTTCGTGCTGCTCGGCGCCCTGGCGATGTTCATCCTGCCGCACCAGTTCCATGTCGCGGTGGTCGAATGCCGCGATGAGCGCCACGTGCGCACGGCGCGCTGGCTGTTCCCGCTGTATCTGGTGCTGATCGCGTTGCCCGGTCTGCCGCTGGCGCGCGCGGGCATGGCGCTGCTGGGCGGCGCGGTGCCGTCGGACATGTATGCGCTGGCGCTGCCGTTCTCGCAGGGCCACGAGGGGCTGGCGCTGTTCGCCTTCCTCGGCGGCCTGAGCGCGGCCACCGGCATGGTGGTGGTCAGCACGCTGACCCTCAGCCTGATGATCGGCAACCACTGGTTCGCGCCGGGACTGCTGCGCGGCGCCTGGTCGCGCCGCGATGGCGGCGATCAGCGTGGCGCGCTGCTGGCCCTGCGCCGGACCGGGATCGCGGTGATCATGCTGCTGTCATGGGCGTACAGCCGGCTGGTCACCGGCAGCGACGCGCTGGCCGACGTCGGCGCGGTGTCGTTTTCGGCGCTGGCCACGCTGGCGCCGGTGCTGGCGTTCGCGGTGTGGCGGCCACAGACGCCGCCACGCGCGGCGATCATCGGTGTGGCCGCCGGTTTCCTGGCATGGGCCTGGGTGCTGCTGGTTCCGACCCTGCTCTCGGCGTCCGGCAGCGCGCCCGAATGGCTGCGCGAGGGACCGCTCGGGCAGGCCTGGCTGTCGCCGCGGGGCATGTTCGGGTTGACCGGCTGGAGTCCATTGGGACGCGCGGTGGGTGTAAGCCTGTTCGTCGGCACCATCGGCACCTTGCTGGCGATGGCCTGGCGGCGGGAGGCGCCGCACCAGCGCCAGCGCAATCTGGATCGGCAGAGTCTGGGCGAGGCGGGCCGGCGCTTCCTCTCGCGGGAGCGGGTGGAGGAACTGCTGACCGGCGCGCCGCGCAACGGCCCGGTGCCGGCGGCCATGGAGGCGCGGCTGGAACGGGAACTCTCGGCGGTGTTGGGTTCGGCCTCGGCGCGTCTGCTGCTGGACGCGGCGCGTCGCGAAAGCCGGGATCTGGACACCGTCGCGGCCATCGTCGGCGAGGCCTCGCAGGATCTGCGCTTCAACCAGCAGGTGCTGGAAGCCGCGCTGCACAACATGAGCCAGGGCATCAGCGTGGTCGATCGCGAGCAGCGGCTGGTGGCCTGGAATCGCCGCTATGAGCAGATGTTCGGGTTTCCACCGGAACTGCTGCAGGTCGGCCGTCCGATCGCCGACCTGACCCGCTGGGCGTTGCAGCGCATGCCGCATCGCGGCCAGGACGAACGCGCGCTGCAACGGCGCATCGCCTTCATGCGCGCCGGCACGCCGCATCTGACCGAGCGCGTGTTTCCCGACGGCAGCATTGTTGAGATCCGCGGCAACCCGATGCCGCGGGGCGGCTTCGTCGCCACCTATACCGACGTCACCGCCTCGCGCCACGCCGAGCGCGATCTCAAGCGCGCCAACGAGACCCTGGAACAGCGCGTGGCCGAACGCACCGCGCTGCTGGAGACCGCCAAACGCGAGGCCGAACATGCCAACGACGCCAAGAGCCGTTTCCTCACCGCGATTGGCCACGACCTGTTGCAACCGTTGCATGCGGCGCACCTGTTCACCGATGCGCTCGCGCAGCAGTTGCACGACGACGGCGCGCGCCAGTCCGCGCGGCAGATTCGCGGCGCCCTGGATTCCACCACCGATCTGCTGACCGGCCTGCTCGACATGTCGCGGTTGGAAGCGGGGGGACTGGTGCCCGAGCCGCGCGACTTCCCCCTGGCCGAGGTGCTGGAACCGCTGGCGTCGGAGTTCGGGGTGCTGGCGGCCGAGCACGGTCTGCGTTTCCGCTATCGACCGACGCGTGTCTGGGTGCACTGCGATCCGCAACTGCTGCGGCGAATCCTGCAGAACTTCCTCGCCAACGCCGTCCGCTACACCGCACGGGGCGGCGTGCTGCTGGGCGTCCGGCGCGGCGCGAAGGGACGCCTGCGCATCGAGGTGCTGGATACCGGCCCGGGCATCCGCGAACCCGAGCGGCGGCTGATTTTCGACGAGTTCCGCCGTGGCGAGGATGCGGCGGGGCAGGGCCTGGGGCTGGGCCTGTCGATCGCCGACCGCATCGCGGCGTTGCTGGAGGCGCCGCTGGGCCTGCGCAGCCGCGAAGGACAAGGCTCGGCGTTCACGGTGGAACTGGCGCGCGTCCAGGCGCCGGCCATCGCGCACGCATTCGCGGGCGGACCGCGCACCGGACTGACCGGGTTGCGCATCCTGGCGGTGGACAACGATCCGATCGCGCTCGACGCGTTGCGCCAGACCCTGGCGGGATGGGGATGCGAGGTGGCCTGCGCCGCCGATGGCGCAGGCGCGGAATGGCAACTGGCGCAGGCGCCGGCCGATGCCTGGCTGTTCGATTTCCATCTCGACGCGGGCGACACCGGGGTGGCGTTGTGGCAGCGGCTGTCGGCGCGGTTCGGCGCGCGTCCCTGCCTGCTGTTGTCCGCCGACCAGACCGAAACGGTGCGCCACGCCGTGCGCGAGGCGGATCTGTCGCTGCTGGTCAAGCCGGTGCGCCCGCTGGCCCTGAAGTCGGTACTCGATCGCCTGCTGGCGGCGCGCGCGGGGCGTGCGATGGCGGCGCCGTGAGTGATCGCACGGGGAAGCGGCCGCGCGTGCGGCGCTAGAATGGCGGCTTTCCGCCTGATCGCCCGTCATGCCCTATACCCCCATCGTCGCCACGCTTGGCTATGTCCTGTCCCCGGATCGGTCGCAGGTGCTGCTGATCCATCGCAACGCGCGGCCCGATGATCAACATCTGGGCAAGTACAACGGCCTGGGCGGAAAAGTCGAGGCGGACGAGGACGTGGTCGCAGGGATGCGTCGCGAAATCCAGGAGGAAGCCGGTATCGACTGCGATGAGATGTCGCTGCGCGGCACGATCAGCTGGCCGGGTTTCGGCAAGCATGGCGAGGACTGGCTGGGATTCGTCTTCCTGATCACCCGGTATTCCGGCACGCCGCACGAGCGCAATCCCGAAGGCGCGCTGGAATGGGTGCCGGTGGAGCGGATTCTCGAACTGCCCCTGTGGGACGGCGACCGGCATTTCCTGCCGCTGGTGTTCGACGCGGATCCGCGCGGGTTCCACGGGGTCATGCCTTACCGGGACGGACGGATGGTGTCCTGGAGCTACTCCCGCATCTGAGCACGCCGGCGCACCGCGTCATCCGCATTACGTGCGACGACGCGCGCGCGTTGTCCACATCCGGTGTGGACCGATTCCGGAGAAACATGTGGATAAGCCCCGGCGCGCCTTGCGGGCCAAGGCTGTCAAGCGGTTGGTGAAAAAATGACCATTGCGTTTCACGTTCGTGAAACGAAGGTTGCAGGTTTTCCACAAGCCGTGTGGATGGTTTGCCGACAAACATGTGGATAAGCCTGCGCGGCCCTTGTGCCATGGCGCTGTCAAGATGGATGGCGAAAAAATGACCAGGACCCGCGCCTTGACCATTTTCCGGATTTCGCGGCCATCGAACGCTTCGTCCTTCCAGCGCAAGCTGGAATCCATGTCCGCGCGGATCCGGGGATTCAGCATGGCGCGCCTTCGTGGAACATGAACTGCGGCCGTTGCCGGAACGGGAATGACGATGGGCGGGATCCGGGCCTCCCGCGCATCCGCATCGGCTAGAGCTGCCGCCGATAGACGTGCTGACTCTTGATGCGGGTGAACCCCAGACGCTCATAGAACGGATGCGACTCCGCCCGGACCACGTTGGAACGCACGACAAGACGCGAACCGCCACGTGAGCGGGCCCAGTCCACGACGGTGGCGACGAGTGTCGAGCCGATACCGGCTCGATGGGCGTCGCGGTCCACCACCAGGCCCACGATTTCGAAGCTGTCGCCGGTTTCCAGCAACAGGCGTTGTTCGGCGGCGAGCCAGCCGACCAGGCGCGGGCCGTCGGCGACCACCCGGATGAAGTGATCCTCGCGCGGAAGTAGCTGCCGCAACCGGTTCGCCATCGAAGAGGTGTCGACGGGATAGCCCAACTGCATGGACAGGCGGGCGATCCCGGCGGCATCGTCGGGCGTGGCGGCGCGGGGTGCGAAAGCGGCGTTCATGCGGGCATCCGGGGATGGCACGCTGTCATCGTCTCACGCTTCGATCTGACGGGCCGGATCGCTGAGTTCGAGTTCGCGCAGGATCACGCTGGCCTGGGTGCGGTTGCGGACGCCCAGCCGATCGAAGATGGCCGACAGATGCGCCTTGATGGTGCGTTCCTGCACGTCCAGGCGATCGGCGATCTGCTTGTTGAGCAGGCCTTCGGCGACCAGTGTCAGCACCCGGAACTGCTGCGGCGACAGGCTGGCCAGGCGCGCGGCCAGTTCGGCGTCGTGGCGGGACGACTGCGCACGCGCCACCGAGGCGCGCAATGCCGGCGGCAGCCACTGTTCGCAGGCCAGCACGCTGCGGATGGCATCGCGCAGATCCTCCAGCCCCGCGCTTTTGGGCAGGTAGCCGGCGGCGCCGTGATCCAGTGCGCGCCGGACCACGCGCGGGTCGTCGTTGGCGGAAACCACGATGACCGCCACCGCCGGGAACTGCGCGCGGATCGCGGCCAGACCGGCCAGTCCGTGATTGCCGGGCATATGCAGATCCAGCAGCACCAGATCCACGTCGTCGTGGGTTTCCAGCGCGGCGATCACGCCTTCCAGCGATTCGGCCTCCAGCACCGACATCCGCGCCACCGCATCGGCCGCCGCGCCACGCAGCGCGGCCCGGAACAGCGGATGATCATCGGCGATCAGCAGGGTAGGCATGTGGTTGCCGGGAATCGGGAATGGAGATTCGGGATTCGTGGAAGCGTATTGCCACAAGCGCGGAAACAAGGCGAGCGGAGCACTTTGCTCTTTCGATTCTCCATTCCCGATTCCCGAATCCCGGCCTTCACTGCACCGTCCAGCCGCCGTCCACCACCAGCGTCTGTCCGGTCATGTTGCGGGCCGCGGGCGAGCACAGGAACGCGGTGATGCCGGCCAGTTCGTCCATTTCGATGAACACGCCCTTGGGCATCGGCTTGAGCATGATCTGGCTGACCACCTCCGCTTCCGGAAGGCCGCGGGTGCGCGCCTGGTCGGCGATCTGCTTGTCCACCAGCGGGGTCTTCACGTAGCTGGGGCAGACCGTGTTGATGGTGATGTCGGTGTCGGCGGTCTCCAGCGCGATGACCTTGGAGAAACCCACCAATCCGTGCTTGGCGGCGACGTAGGCGCTCTTGTACGGGCTGGCGACCAGCGCGTGGATGCTGCCGATGTTGACGATGCGGCCGAATCCGCGCTGGCGCATCCCAGGGAGGACCGCGCGGGTCAGTCGCGCCACGCCCACCAGCATCACCTGGATCAGGAAATCCCATTTGCCCAGCGGGAACTCCTCCAGCGGCGAGACATGCTGCAGCCCGGCGTTGTTGACCAGCACGTCCACGGGGCGGGAGATCGCGGCCAGCGCGGCGGCGACGCTGTCGTCGGAGGTCACATCCAGCGCGACCGCCTCGGCGGAACCGCCGCTGGCGCGGATGCCGGCGGCGACCGCTTCGGCCGCGCCCGCATCCAGATCGCTGATGACGAGGTGATGGCCGGCCTCGGCCAGACGGATGGCGACGCCGGCGCCGATGCCGCTGGCCGCGCCGGTGACGAGGATCGAAAGGGTCTGCATGGGGGCCTCCTGGGAAGTGCTAGGTTAGCAGCCGCCGCCTGCGGCCTCGTGGTACCAAAGTACGATGACGGCATCCGCCGCCGCGTTTAGCTTGGTGGCCTCACCCGGACCCTTGGATCCCTCCGATGGCGCGAATCGCATTGGCCGCGGCCCTGACGGTGGCGCTGGCCGCCTGCGGCAGCTCCCCGACCCGAACCATGAACCCTGACCTCGTGATCGAACCTCAGCGCGTCACCGAACATCGCGGCAGCGACGATTTGCTGACCGCGGGGCTGGGCCTGGCCGGATTGCAGGCGATGACCCCGCCGGGCTTCGCCGATGCCGCCCATCCGACCTCGGCGGAGCTGCGTCGGCGCGCGTTGTGGAACAACTGGCGCGGCATCGCCGATCTGTCCGCCACCGGCGGCTATGGCGATATCTACGGCAGCACCGCGGCGGTGCCGGGGCGCGAGTACAGCGCGCTGGCGAAACTGCCGGGTGCGAAGCAGCCGCACCGCGTGCTGGTGCAGGTGCCCGATGGTTTCGATCTGAAGCGGCGCTGCGTGGTGGTCACGGCTTCGTCCGGCTCGCGGGGCGTCTACGGCGCCATCGCGGTGGCTGGTGCCTGGGGCCTGCCCAAGGGCTGCGCGGTCGCCTACACCGACAAAGGTGCCGGCACCGACTACTTCGACCTGGACACGCGGACCGGCATGCGCGAAGACGGCACCGCGGGTCCGCTCGGCGAAACGCAGGCGTTCGCGCCTGGCGCACCCGCGGGCGCGACCGGCGTGGCGGTCAAGCACGCGCATTCGCAGGACAATCCGGAGGCGGACTGGGGCCGGCACGTGAAACAGGCTGCCGGCTTCGCCCTGGCGGCCCTGGATCGCGCTTTCCCGCAGGCGGCGCCGTTCCGCTTCGACAATACCCGCGTGATCGCGGTGGGCATCTCCAACGGCGGCGGCGCGGTGCTGCGTGCGGCGGAACTGGAGGGCGACTGGCTGGATGCGGTGGTGGCCGGCGAACCCAACATCCACGCCGAAGGAAGCGGCGCGCGCTCGCTGTACGACTACACCACCGAGGCGGCGCTGCTGATGCCGTGCGCGCTGCTCGCGTTGCCGGCCGACAGCCTGCCGCAGCCACCGCTGCGCGCGCAGGCCGAACCGCTTTGGCAGGCGCGCTGCGCCTCGCTGAAGGCGGCCGGCCTGATCGAGGGTGCCGATGTGGCGGCGCAGGCGCGTTCGGCGCACGCGAAGATGCGCGAAGGCGGCTGGACCGATCAGGCGCTGACCGCCGGCGCGCTGAGCGTCGGTTTCGACCTCTGGCGCGCGATCGCGGTCACCTACGCGTCGGCCTACGGCCGTTACGGCGTCGGTGCGCATCCTTGTGGCTATTCGTTCGCCGCCCTGAATCCGGATTTCAGCGCACGCGCGGCGGCTCCGGCGGAACGCGCGGCATGGTGGGCCGATGGCAGCGGCATTCCGCCGGGCGCCGGCGTCGGCATCGTCGACACCCGCCTGGCCGCGCCCGATTTCACCTTGCCCGGCTTGCAATGCCTGCGCGTGCTCAACGACGGCCAGGACGAGGCGGCGCGGCGCGTGCAGCGCGGCATCGCCGAACTGCGCGCGGCGCCGCCGCGCGCGGGCCTGCCGGTGATCGTGGTGCACGGCACCGACGATGGCCTGGTGCCGCCGGCCTTCAGCAGCGCGCCGTACGTGGCGCAGGCGAGGGCGGCCGGCCGCGAGGTCGCGTATTGGCAGGTGCGCAATGCGCAGCATTTCGATGGTTTTCTCGCGTTGCCTGCATATGCCGCGCGTTACGCGCCGCTGCTGCCGCACGTGTATGCCGCGCTGGATCGGGTATCGGCGCAACTGGACGGACAGGCGGCGCGGGCGGCCGACCAGGTCATCGAGGCCCGGGGCCGCGGTGCGGGCAAGCTGGAAGCCGGCCAACTGGCGTTGCCGCGCTGAGCGTCGCCATCCGCGTCCGGGCCTGAATCCGGACGCGCCGGAACGCGTCAGGGCATGGCGGGAACACCGCGCTCCCGGCGGGTTGGGCTAACCTGTGCGCCGGTCTTCGCCAGGTGCGTCCGTGTCCCGACATTTTTCGATGCTTCGCGATTTCCAGTTGGCCGATTGGTTCACGCTGGGCAATGCCTTCTGCGGCACTGGCGCGATCTTCTCCGCCATGCGCTTCCTGCAGGACGGGGTGATCCGCGATCTGATGATCGGCATGGCCCTGATTCCCCTGGCTTTCATCTTCGATGCGCTGGACGGTCGGGTGGCGCGCTGGCGCAAACAATCCTCGGTGCTCGGGCGCGAACTGGACTCGCTCGCCGACGTGATCTCCTTCGGTGTGGCGCCGGCCGCGCTCGCCTATGCCTGTGGCATGCAGGGTGGCTGGGACTGGCTGGTGCTCTCCTATTTCGTCGCCTGCGGGGTCAGCCGGCTGGCGCGCTACAACGTCACCGCCGAGACGCTGGCGGACGGCGGCGACAAGGTGAGGTACTTCGAGGGCACGCCCATCCCGACCAGCCTGGTGCTGGTGGTGGTGTTGGCGGTGGCCGCCTATCTGGGTCACATCGGCGACGCCCTGTGGCTGGGCGGTTTGCGCATCGGCCCGTGGCTGCTGCATCCGCTGGTGTTGCTGTACGCCCTGTCGGGCACGCTGATGATCAGCAAGACCCTGCACATCCCCAAACCCTGATCGGCCGCGGTGATCCGCGCCCGTCACCCATGCGTCCCGGCGCGCGGCTAGAATCGGGACGACAGGAGGATTTATGGCCGAGCATGTACCACCGGGCGCGGGCGACTTCGAAGCGATGGCCCGCCAGTTCTGGAATCTGTGGGGCGACGCCCTGCGGCAGGCATCCGGCGCGACTGCCGCGCCGACGCCTGCCTGGCCGCAGGCGCTGGATTGGTGGAGCCGGCTGATGCCCGGCGGCGGCGGCGTGGGGCCGGCGGCGGACGTTCTGCAGCGCTTCCGCCAGCAGAGCGGCGACTGGTATGGCCTGATGCAGCAGGTAGCCGCGCGTTTCGCCGGCCAGGACGCCGCCGCCGGCGACGTCGCCACCGCCTGGAAGCAGGCGCTGGGCGTGGAAGCCGGACGTGGTCCGTGGATGGATTTCTTCCGCGGCCTGCAGGGCGGCGGCGGCGGTGGTTTCGAGCATTGGTACCGGCAGGTGGCGCCGTACATGGACAATCTGCGTCGCGAGAACGAGCGCTGGCTGCATCTGCCCGCGTTCGGTCCGGCGCGCGAACATCAGGAACGCTGGCAGGCGCTGGCGCAGGCCCAGCAGGATTACCAGCAGGCCCTGGGCGAGTACGAGCGGGTGATGCTGAAGGTCGCGGTGCAGGCGTTCGAGCGGTTCGAATCGCTGCTCGAGGCGCGGGCCGAGCCTGGACAGCAGGTCACCAGCGCGCGCGCGCTGTTCGATCTGTGGATCGATGCCGCCGAGCAGGCCTATGCGGAAGTGGCGCTGTCGCCGGAATTCCGCCATGTCTATGGTCACCTCACCAACACCCAGATGCGGTTGCGCCAGGGCGTGCAGAAGGAAATCGAACAGATCTGCGTGGCGCTCGGCATGCCGGGCCGTACCGAGGTGGATTCGGCGCATCGCAAGATCGCCGAACTGGAGCGGCAATTGCGCCGGATGACCCGCAGCCGCGACACGCTGGACCCGGGCGATGCGGCCAGGAGCGGGACCCGCCAGGCGTCTTCGCGCAACCGGGCCGGCAACGGCGAGGCGGTCACGCGCCGGGAAGCGCCCACAGGCCGCGGCGTCCGGCCGGCCAAACCGCGCGGCGGCGCGAAACCGTCCGGCGAACCCTCACCAACTACCGCCAAGGCCGCAAAAACCGTAAAAGCCGCGAAGGCGACGCGGAGCACCTCGCGCGCGAAGCCTGAAAAGACCGCCAAGGCCGCGCCGGTCGCGCGTTCCACGCGCATGGCGACGGGCGAGGGCGATGTGGTTTCGATGAAGGACTGGGTCGCGCGCTACGCCGGTGACGCACCCGCCGGCGCGGGCCGCGGCAAGGGCAAGCAGGGAGGACGCAAGTGAACGGTCCGCTCGATATCAGCGTGGATGAACTCGCCCAGGAAACCCTGCGGGCGCAACAGAAACTCGCGGCCGGGCTGAAGACCCTGCCGGAAGTCGAGAATGTCGACTATGGCGCCACGCCGCGCCAGGAAGTCTGGCGTGACGGCCGGGTGGTGCTGTACCGGTTCATCGGCGAGAAGGCGCCGACCGCCCGGGTGCCGCTGCTGATCGTCTACGCGCTGGTCAACCGTCCCTACATGGTCGACCTCCAGGACGATCGCTCGCTGGTGAAAGGCCTGCTTGCGCAGGGCGAGGACGTCTACGTGCTCGACTGGGGCTATCCGGACCGTTCGGATCGCTTCCTGACCCTGGGCGACTACATCAACCGCTTCATCGACGGCGCGGTCGAGCATCTGTGCCGGCAGCATGGTCAGGACGCGATCAACGTGCTCGGCATCTGCCAGGGCGGCGCGTTTTCCCTGTGTTACTCGGCATTGCATCCCGAGCGGGTGCGCAACCTCATCACCATGGTCACGCCGGTGGACTTCCACACGCCGGACAACATGCTCTCGCACTGGACCCGCGAGATGGACGTGGATCTGTTCGTCGACGCCATCGGCAACGTGCCGGCCGACATGATGAACGCCTGCTACCTGATGCTGAAGCCGTTCCGGCTGAACCTGCAGAAGTACGTCGGCCTGGTCGACATCCTGGATGACAGGAAAGGCATCGAGGATTTCCTGCGCATGGAGAAATGGATCTTCGATTCGCCGGATCTTGCCGGCGAGGCCTTCCGCCAGTTCATCAAGCAGTTCTACCAGGGCAACGGCTTCGTCAACGGCGGCATCGACATCGACGGCGACGAGGTGCACCTGGGCGATGTCGACATGCCGGTGCTGAACATCTACGCCGAGCAGGATCACCTGGTGCCGCCGAATGCCTCGCGCGCCCTGCGGGATCTGGTCGGCACCGAGGATTACACCGAGCTGAGCTTCAAGGGCGGGCACATCGGCATCTATGTCTCCAGCCGTGCCCAGCGCGAGGTGCCGAGCGCCATCCACCAATGGCTTGCGCAGCGCCAGTGAGGAGAGCGGGCAGGGGCGCCTGCGCCCGATGCGACAATCGGCAGGCGGTTGTGCCCGGTTAACCCTCCGACCCTTAGGCTGCGCGGCTCGATTGAACCGCAGGATCCGCAAGATGCTCAAAGGAATATTTTTTGCACTGGTGTGCGGCGTCGGAACGCTGGCGACGGCCGCGTCGGCGGCACCGTCCGAGCAGGCCAGGCGCGAGATCACGCAGTTGATGGATGGCCTGTCCAACTCCAGGTGCGAGTTCCAGCGCAATGGCAAGTGGTACGGGCGCGCGGATGCGCGTGCGCATCTGCAGCGCAAGTACGACTACCTGCTCAAACGTGATCTCGTCGATACGGCCGAACAGTTCATCGAGCGCGCGGCCAGCAAGAGCAGCCTGAGCGGGCGCGCCTATCGGGTGCGTTGTCCGGACCAGTCCGAACAGGATGCCGGTGCGTGGTTCATGGCCAGGTTGAAGGCGTTGCGTGGTTCAGGCGCGCCGCCGCGCTGAGCGCTAGACTTGCCGGGACGACCGTGGGGGAGCCGATCACCATGAACACCGCGTCCAAGTCGCTGTCCCGTTCCCTGAACGATCGCATGATCGCCGGCGTCATGGGCGGCATCGCGCATCGATTCGGCTGGAACGCCACGCTGCTGCGTGCGGTCTTCGTGATCGTGTCGATCGCCTCGGCGGCGTTTCCCGGCATCCTGGTCTACCTGATCCTCTGGCTGCTGATTCCCAACGAGGCGGATTGAACGCCCTTCCGCGCCGGCATCCGCTCTGGTGGCGGCCCGTTCTGGGCGCGCTGGGCATTCTCTGGACCCTGCCGAACACGCTGGTTGGCCTGCTGGCCGGTGGACTGGGGCTGGCATTCGGCGCGCGCGTGCGCTGGAGCCGGCGCGACTGCGCGCTGGTGTTCCACCACTGGCCGTGGGGACCGGGCGGCGCCATCACTTTCGGAAACACCATCCTGCACACCGGCGACAGCCTCGATTCGGCCTGCATCACCTACGAACAACGCGCCGGCTACTGCGAGCATCCGCCCATCCGGTTGGGCGACCATGAGCGCGCGCATGTCTTCCAGTACATGGTGCTCGGACCGCTCTTCCTGCCGGCTTACCTGCTGTGCGGCGGCGTCAGTGTCCGCAATCCGTTCGAACGCGCCGCGGACAGCTACGCGCTGACCGGACGCGGCTGGTGGCCGGGCAGGGCGACGATGTGGCGTCCGCCCGCCGTATCGAAGAATACCCATCGCGCCGACCCGGGGCGGCATCCGGATCCGCGCTGATCCGGTCTGCGTGGCCTGGATGCGAGGTTCACGTCATCCACTGTCCTGAAACGCCGATTCAATCCCCGCGGGTTCGTCCATTGGCCTTCTTCGCGGCCTTCATCGTCTTCTTCGGAGCCTTGCGGGCAGTCTTGCGCGTGCTCTTGCGCGCAGTCTTCCTTGCGGATTTGCGTGCGGTTTTCTTCGCCGCCTTTTTTGCCGCCTTCACGGCGGGTTTGCGGGAAGCCTTGCGCGGGGCCTTCGTCGTCGTTTTCTTGGTGGCCTTGCGGGTAGTCTTCTTCGTCGCCTTGCGCGGGGGCTTTTCAGCCGCCTTCTTAGCGGTCTTCCGCACGGTCTTGCGGGCGCTCTTTTTCGCTCCCTTCTTCGCAGCACCGGCGCGCTTGCGCCCGTCGCCTTCCTGCTTGTTCACGGTGGCCCAGGCGATACGCTCGGCATCCTTTTCCGAGCGGCCCTGCTCGCGCTCGCTTTCCTCGATGTGTCCGGCCTTGCGTTTCTGCCGATCGGTGTAGGCGCTCTTTTCTCCGCGTGGCATCGGAATGCTCCCGGGCGGGAGTTTCGAACCTACGCGGCACGATGTCTGCGCGGCATGAAACCGGATCAGCGGCGGGACAGACGTTCGAAGGAGAACAGCGGGGCCAGCGGATGGCGGCGACGCTCGATACGGGCGAGCAGCAATTCGGCGCCGATCCGGCTGTAGGTGATGCCATTGCCGCCATAGGCCATGGCGAAATGCACGCGACCGCCGTATTGCGGATGCGGTCCGAAGAACGGAAGCCCGTCCGCGGTCTCGGCGAACGTGCCGGCCCATGCGAATGCGGGTGCGCACTGGAGATGCGGCAGCAGCTTGCCGAGTTTGCGGCCTATCGCGTGCGCTTTCTTCATGACCCGCGCATCCCGCCGGGCCGGGATGTCGACGCGATCGTCCTCGCCGCCGGCAATGATCCGGTGATCCGGTGTCGCCCGCAGATACAGATAGGGCCGGGCGGTTTCCCACAACATCGTGTGGCGAAGGAACCCCAGTGACTCCGGTGCGATCGGGTCGCTCACGAACGCATAGCTGCTGTGATTGCGCGCCACCCGTTGGCGAAGCCATTGCTGACCCGCGTAGCCGGTGGCGAGGACGGCGTGGCGGGCACGTACCTGGAAGCCATCGGCGGTCCGCAACCGCACCGACCGGGCCTGCGGCTGGATCGCGACGATGCACGTCCGGTCATGGACATCGGCGCCGCGCGCGCGCAGGCGCTGGAGCAGGCGATGGGTCATCCGGTACGGGTCCATGCGGGCGGCCTGGTGGCTCAGCAGGCCGCCCGGACGGGTCAGTCCGAAGCGTCCGGCCAGTTCCTCCGCGTCCAGGTACTCGACGTCCAGGCCCAGCCGGCGACGCGCCGCGGCTTCCCGCATCAATCCGGCCCGCTCACGCCATCGTGTCGCCAGATACAGGCTGTCGGTCCAGGCGAAACCGACATCGCGGATTTCCCCGGCCGTTTCGCGCAACCGCTCCAGCGCTTCGGCGCAGGCGCGGTACGCCAGTGCCGCGTTCTGCGCTCCCAGCCGCTTGGCGAGATCAAGCAGATGGGCGTCGATTTCGTATTGGAGCAGCGCGGTGCTGGCGGCGGTGCTGCCCCAGCCGATGTCGCGCTGTTCGATGACCGCCACTTCGTGGCCGGCCGCCTGCAGGTGAGCCGCGATCAGCGCGCCGGTGATGCCGCCGCCGATGACGGCGATCTCGCAATCCAGATCCGCTTCCAGCGCGGGGAAGGGACGCATCAGACCATTCTTGATGGCCCAGTACGGGTAGCCGCTCTTCAGATCCATGGCGAAGGCGGCACCGGTGTCACCGGAACGGGCGTGACGTTATCCGCGGGGCAACGCACCCTGCAGGAACAGGTCGACGTTGGCCACCGCCTGTTCGCGCAGCGACGCCGGATCCAGCTTGTCCAGATAACCGCTGGCGACCCGGATGATCAGGTTCCCGAACATCATCATGTAGAACTGGGTGGCGGCGGCCTCGGCCGAATTCAGCTTCAGGTGGCCGGCGTCCATTTCCTGCTGGAAGAAACGGGTCAGGATGCCGCGGGTTTCGGCGACGGCGTGTTCGAAGAACCAGTCGCGCAGGGCGGGAAAGGACTCGCCTTCGCCGATCACGATGCGGTAGACCACCCGTGATTCCGCCTTGACCATCGAATCGGCGATGCGGATGGCCACTTCGCGCAGGGCCTGCTCTGGCGGCAGGTCCGAGAAGTTCATGTCGTTCAGGATGCCGACGTGGTTCTCCAGGCGCCGTTCCAGGATGGCGTAGGCCAGCCCTTCCTTGTCGCCGAAGATCCGGTACAGGGTGGCCAGCGACCCGCCTGCCCGGGCCACGATTTCACTGAGCTTGGCGTGCTGGTAGCCTTTCTCGGCGAAGACCTCGGTGGCGGCGTCCAGGAAACGCTCGGCCCGCATTTCGCCCCGTTTGCACAGTTCGACGTTGCGGCGGGTGCGCAGGAATGCGCTGGAATTCACGGTACGGGGAGATGCGGTGCCACGAAAATCGGTCGAGTTGCTCACTGGCGGTACCGGAGGTTGGCTGGGCGTCCCGAAGAAGGGCTGATTGAACTGGGTCTCACCTCGATGCGCTCCCTTTTTGTCAACTGCCATTTGGCATGAATGACGCGCATCCGCTTTCGCTCGTATTGTGACTATTCAGGTATAGCACACCTTTGGCACTTTCCCAACACCCATTTTCGACCGGTCCAAATCCGGGGCGAAAAAAAGGAGGCCCGACGTTCGTCGGGCCTCCTGGATCTGGTGCCGAAGGTGGGACTCGAACCCACACGCTTTTAAGGGCGGCGGATTTTGAGTCCGCTGCGTCTACCATTCCGCCACTTCGGCAAGGGGAGGGAGTATAGCCGAGCTCCCGTGGCCCCGACAGCCCGTCAGACCACGCGATCGGTACCCAGCAGGCGCTCGCCCCGGCGCTGCCAGCCTTCCTGGCCGGCAACATCGCTCTCGGGGGTATAGATGCCGCAGCGGACCATGGTGCGCTGGTAGACGTGCAGGGACACGGCGATGGCGTCGTCGCTGGGGTTGCGGATGGTGTGGTACTCGTGGGGCGGAATCAGGCTTCCCGCCGAGCCGGTGCCGGCCTCGATGGTGCCGGCGGCGACGAACCGGTAGCGCTCGGTATCGTGCTCGGCCAGCTCGTACTGGGTGATTTCCAGGCGGCCGCGCCAGACGCCTTCCACGCACCACATGCCGGAGTGGTCATGGATCTTGGTGCCCTGGCCGGGACCCCAGGTCATGGCGATGACGCTGTAGCCGTACTCGGGACTGGTATACAGCTCGCGGCGCGCGTAGTGATCGGCGATGGGATCCAGCACGCAGCTGGGCAGCGCGACCGATTCGTCGCGGATCAGTTCGCACAGCGACTTGCGCAGCGCGTCGGTGATGGCGCGATCGTCACCCAGTGCCACGGCTGCGTCGAGCGAGGCGATCAGCTTGTCGTGGCCGGGAAAGTCGAGGGACATGGAAAGGCACCCGCAAAATAGTGGTGCCGCCATTCTAGTTCGGGCGGGTTCCGGTCGCGAGGGTATGGCGACGGGGCCGCCCTGGCTTACAGGCTGTCCAGGAAGCCCGCCACCGCCGGACCGAACCGGGCGAAATCCACCAGGAATGCGTCGTGGCCCTGCGGGGACTCCAGCGGCAGGAATTCGGCCTGCGTACCGCCCAGCGCCAGGCCCTGGGCGATCTGCTCCTGCTGCTGGAGCGGGAACAGGATGTCGGTGACGGCGCCGATCGCCAGCGCCCGCTCCACCCGGATCCGGGCCAGCCCCCGCATCACGTCGCCGCCGGCGTACTCGGCCAGATCGAACCAGTCCATCGAGCGGCTCAGATAGAGATAGCAATTGGGGTCGAAGCGGCGCACGAACCGCCGGGCATGGCCTTCCAGATAGCTTTCCACCTGGAACTCGAGCCCGAACGGCTCCTCGTCCGGCCGGTCCGATTCCAGCCGGACCCGGCCGAAGCGGCCATCCCATTCCAGCGCCGAGCGATAGGTGATCACCCCCAGCTTGCGCGCCATGCGCATGCCGGACTCGGGGTAGCGATCGTCGTCGTAGTGGCCCTGGTTCCAGGCCGGATCCAGGCGGATCGCCTCGCGCTGCAGGGAACGGATGGCGATGGAGAAAGGCAGCGCCTGGGCGCTGCCGGAAATGTTGATGTGGGTGCGTGTGGCGCCCGGGTGCAGCAGCAGATAGGCCAGCGCGGTCATGCCGCCCATGGAGTTGCCGATGACGCAGGCCAGTTGTCCGATGCCCAGCGCCTGCACGACGGCGTGGGCGGCGCGGGCACCGTCCTCGATCGACAACTCGGGAAAATCCAGTCGATAGCGTTCACCGTTGGCCGGGTTGATCGAGGCCGGACCGGTCGAACCCTTGCAACTCCCCAGCGAATTCACGCAGATGACGAACCAGCGATCGGTGTCGATCGGCTTGCCCGGTCCCAGCATCGCTTCCCACCAGCCGTCCTCGTCGTTGCCTTCGTTCCGTGCGGCGTGCGCATCCGGGGACAGGCCGGTGACGATCAGGATGGCGTTGTCGCCGGCGGCGTCGAGCGTGCCCCAGGTTTCATAGGCGATGCGCGCGCCAAGCAGCGCGCCGCCGCGTTTCATCGGGAAGGGCGAGGGCAGCGCGTGGAAGCGCGTACCGGGCGGGATGAATTCGGTCATCCCGCAAGTTTAGCCTGCGGTCGCCGGCGCGGGCCGGCGCCGCTCATTCCACCACGCGCTGGATGCGCAGCGAATAGGACTGAGTCGAGCCCACCTCGGCCGGCACCATGACCGCCTCCAGATCACCGGTCTTGGCCATCACGTCACCGGCGCGGGAGACCCGCGCGCCCAGTTCGACCTTGGGAACCTGCGACAGCTTGAGGGTGGGCATGGGACTGTCGCCGTCGCCCAGTTCCAGGGTGATCGGGAAGGACGACGCCGGTACGCGCCTGGCGGCCACCGGCATCGGCGGTCCACCGGCCTGGCGGGCGAACACGAACAGCGTCTCGCCACCGGTCAACCGCGCATTGAGTTCCGGCGCGATGTCCACGCTGACCTTCAGCAGGCTCTTCCCGTTGGCCGCGGCGGGCGCGGCGACGGGTTCGGGCAGGGGTTCCATGCCGGCTTCGGCGCGGGCCTGGTTGATCTGGGTACGCAGTGTGGTGGCGGTACCACCGTCGACCTGCGCCAGCAGCGGTTCCCAGGTGCGCGCGGCCTCGGCCGGCTGGCCCTGCTGGCGCTGCGACACGCCGAGGAACCAGCGTGCGCGCTGGTGCTGGGGTTCGATGGCGAGCGCGCGCTGCAACAGCGCCACGGCCTGGGCATCGAGCTGCTTGTCAGGCGCCGCGTACAGTCGGGCCTGTGCGCTTTCCACCAGCAGGTTGGCATCGTCCGGGGCGAGCTTCAGCGCCGTCTCGAACGCGGTGCGCGCGTCGGTGTAGCGCTCCAGGCTCAGGTAGGAACGTCCGAGCAGGCGCCAGCCTTCCGGTTCATTGGGATTGCGCTTGAGTTCGGCTTCCAGTTGCTTGACCGCCTCGTCCAGGCTGGCCGGTGCCGCCGCGGCCGGCATCGCCGCCGGCATCTCGATGGCGGCCGGCGTGCCGAGCAGGCGATACAGGGCCAGCGTGCCGATGCCCAGAGTCGCCACCGCGCCGATGAACAGGCGGCGCGAGGAATGCCACAGGGGCCACAGCACGCCCACCAGCACGAGCAGGGTCAACAACGCCGCGATGGCGGAAAAGACGGTCATCACCACTCCTGATTGTCGTCGGCTTCGGCGACGTCGCGGCCGGCGCTCCGGCGACGGACGATGCGCAGGACGATCACGCCGCCGGCCAGCACCAGCACGGCCGGGCCGAACCACAGCAGCCAGGTGCCCGGTGAGACTTCCGGCTTGTACAGCACGAACTCGCCGTAGCGATCCACCAGGAACCGCTTGATCTCCGGGTCCGATTTGCCCTGGCGCATCAGATCCAGCACCTCGCGGCGCAGGTCGTGGGCGATCTGCGCATTGGAATCGGCCAGCGACTGGTTCTGGCACATCACGCAGCGCAGCTCGGCGGTCAGCCGATGGAAGCGTGCTTCCTCGGCGTTGTCGCGGAACTGCAGCGGGGTCGGGTCACTGGCCTGCGCGAACGCGGGACCGGCGCCGCCGAGCAGCAGCGCCAGCATCAGTACGCGCAGGTGGCGGGACAGGGTGCTCATCGCTGCGCTTCCGCCTTTTCAAGCGCGGGGAGCAGTTCGTTGGCGATGATCTCGTCGGTCACCGCGCCCACGTGTTTCCAGCGCACGATGCCCTTGCCGTCGACCAGGAAGGTTTCCGGCGCGCCGTAGATGCCCCAGTCGATCGCCGCGCGGCCATCCTCGTCGGCGATCACCAGCATGTAGGGATTGCCGAACTGTTCCAGCCAGCGCAGGGCTTCGCCGCGCTCATCCTTGAGGTTGTAGCCGATGAAGCGCACGCGCTTGGTCAGCGCGAACTTGGTCAGCACCGGATGCTCGACCCGGCATTCCGGGCACCAGCTGCCCCACACGTTCATCACGTAGGGCGCGCCGGCCAGATCGGCATTGTCGATGCGGGTGGCCGGATCATGCAGCAGTGGCAGATCGAAGGCGGGCGCGGGCTTGCCGATCAGCGGCGAGGGCAGCGCTTCCCGATTCGCGCGGCCGGATTGCTTGACGCCGTAGGCCAGCAAGCCCATCAGGCCGACGAAGAACAGGCCGATGATGACCGCGGCGAACACCAGCGCGCCGCGCGACTTGTTCTGGCCGGGGTTGTCGGAAGGGGTATTCATGCCGGTCGGGCCTCGGGTTTGGGCGCTTCGGGTTTGCGGCGGAAACGCCGATCGGTGGCGGTGACGAACGCGCCCAGCGCCATCAGCAGGGCACCCAGCCAGATCCAGCGCACGAAGGGCTTGATGTGCACGCGCACCGCCCACGCGCCGTCGCCCAGATGCTCACCCAGGGCCACGTAGACATCGCCGAACAGGCTGGGCCGGATGCCGGCCTCGGTCATCACCTGGCCGCCGCTGGCGTAGGCGCGCTTCTCGGGATTCAGGCGCACCAGCGGCTTGTCGCCACGCAGCACCTGCACATGTCCCAGGTCGGACAGGTAGTTGGGGCCGCGGGTTTCCTCCACGCCCTCGAAGCGGAAGCCGTAGCCGCCCAATTCGACAGTCTGGCCCGGCTTCATCGCCAGTTCGCGCTGCACGTTCTGCGCTTCCACCAGCAGGGCGCCGATCAGGAACACGGCGATGCCGAAGTGCGCCAGCACCATGCCCAGCATTTCCGGGGTGAATTTGCCGTTGGCGCGCAGCCGGGTCCAAACGAACCGCAGCGTGCCCAGCGCCACCCACGCGCCGGCGGCGACACCGGCCGCGGTCTTCAGCGGTCCCTGCGGCGCCATGAAGTAGGCGATGCCGCCCAGCACCAGCGCCGCCACCAGCCATGGCATCAGCATCGCCAACGGCCTGCGCGGCTGATCCTTCTGCCATTTGGTCAACGGGCCGAACGGCAGCAGCATCACCAGCGGCGTCATCAGCACCACGAACAGCAGGCCGAAGTAGGGCGGACCCACCGAGATCTTGCCCAGTTCCAGCGCATCGGCCAGCAACGGGTACAGGGTGCCGAGCAGGACCATGCCGCAGGCCGCGGCCAGCAGCACGTTGTTGGCCAGCAGCAGGGTTTCGCGCGAACTGGCGACGAAGGCGCCGCCGGCGATGCGCGGCGCGCGCAGCACGTACAGCACCAGCGAACCGCCGACGACCGCGCCGAGGAAGATCAGGATGAACAGGCCACGCGAAGGATCCGCGGCGAACGCATGCACGCTGGTCAGCACGCCCGAGCGGACCAGGAAGGTGCCCAGCAGCGACAGCGAGAAGGTGGCGATCGCCAGCAGCAGGGTCCAGCCACCGAAGCTGCCGCGCTTCTCGGTGACCGCCTGCGAATGCAGCAGTGCCGCGCCGGCCAGCCACGGCATGAAGCTGGCGTTCTCGACCGGATCCCAGAACCACCAGCCGCCCCAGCCCAGTTCGTAATAGGCCCACCAGCTGCCCAGCGCGATGCCCAGGGTGAGGAACGCCCAGGCCACGTTGGTCCAGGGACGGGTCCAGCGCAGCCAGCGCGCATCGATGTGGCCGTCCAGCAGCGCGGCGATGGCGAACGCGAACGGCACCACGAAGCCGACGTAGCCGGTGTACAGCATCGGCGGATGGATGATCAGGCCCGGATCCTGCAGCAGCGGGTTCAGGTCGCGCCCTTCCAGTGGCGACGGCAACAGCCGCGCGAACGGATTGGAGGTGAAGATCAGGAAGGCCAGGAAGCCGACGCTGACCACGCCCATCACGCCCAGCACCCGTGCGACCACGGTTTCCGGCAGGTGGCGGGAGAATTCGGCGACCGCGGCGGTCCAGATGCCCAGCACCAGCACCCACAGCAGCAGCGAGCCTTCGTGCGCGCCCCATACCGCGGAATAGCGGTACATCATCGGCAGCAGCGAATTGGAGTTCTCGGCCACGTACTTGACCGAGAAATCCTGGGTGACGAAGGCCACGGTGAGGACGACGAAAGCCGCCAGCAGCAGGAACAGCTGGCCATAGGCGGCCGGACGCGCCACCGCCATCCAGGCCGCTTTGCCGCGATGGGCACCGGCCAGCGGCAGGATCGCCTGCAGCAGGGACACCAGCAGTGCCAGGATCAGGGTGACTTGACCGAGTTCAGGCAGCATGGCTCAGCGGTGTCCGGAAAAAGTGGAGGAGATGACCGCAGCCACGGCTGCAATGCGGGAACGGAAACGCACGCGCGGATGTGCGGCGTGGTGAGACAGGCGTTGGCTCAATTCGCCGACCCCGCCGCGGGAGCGGCCGGCACGTCGTGCTTCTGGTGCGCCTTGCCCATCTTGTCGGCCACTTCCTTGGGCATGTAGGTCTCGTCGTGCTTGGCCAGCACGTCCTCGGCCACGAACACGCCGTCCTTCATCGAGCCGGTCGCCACCACCGCCTGTCCTTCGCGGAACAGGTCCGGGAGGATGCGGTCGTAGACCACCGGCAACTGGGCGTCGCCGTCGGTGACCCGGAAGTGCGCCTCCAGAGATCCGGTTTCGCGCCGGAACGAGCCCTTCTCGACCATGCCGCCGAGGCGGAAGCGCGCGTGTTCGCCGGCTTCGCCGCGCAGCACTTCGGCCGGCGTGTACAGGTAGGCGACGTTGCGCTGCAGGGCCATCGCGATCAGCGAGGCGGCGATGCCGGCGGCGAGGACCAGCAGCAGCACCCAGATCAGGCGGCGGCGACGGACGGGATTCATCGGTTCAACTCCATCGGCGAGGACGCGGCGGCGCGGGTTTCGCGCGCGGCGCGCAGGCGCGCTGCGCGCAGTTCGCGGCGGATCTGCATGCGCGGGGCGATGAAGTCCCACAGCAGCACGACGACGAACACGGCGTAAGCGCCGACGACATAGGACAGGTAGTTCATGGTTTGGTTCCGGCCAGTCGGGCGACCCAGTCCTTGCCCGACTCGCGGCGGAGGTTGTCCGCGCGGGCCCGGGCCAGCAGCGAGCCGGCGAACCAGAATTTGGTGGCCGCCACCATCAGCCACAAAGGCAGCAGCATGCTCGGATCCATCCGCGAACCGCCCATCAGACTGATGGTCTGGCCCTGGTGCAGCGAATTCCACCACACCACCGAGTAACGGATGATCGGAAGCAGCGCCACGCCGACGATCGACAACAGGCCGGCGGCGCGCGCGGCGGCGCGGCGATCGTCGATGGCGTTGTACAGGCCCATCACGCCCAGATACAGGAACAGCAGGATCAGTTCGGTGGTCAGGCGCGGATCCCAGTCCCACCACGTGCCCCACATCGGCTTGCCCCAGATGGAGCCGGTTGCCAGGGTGATGATGGTGAAACCGGCGCCGATCGGCGCGCAGGCCATGGCGAGGATCTCGCACAGCTTGATCCGCCAGATCAGCGCGATGGCGGCGTAGAACGCCATCAGGCCGAACACGAACAGGCTCATCCAGGCCGAGGGCACGTGGATGTAGAGGATGCGGAAGCTGTCGCTCTGCTGGTAGTCGGCGGGCACCACGAACAGCGCCTGCCACAGGCCGAAGCCGAACAGCACGATCGCCGCCAGATAGCACCAGGGCGTCCAGCGGGCGGCGAAGCGATCGAAATAGGGCGGCGAACCGAGTTGGTGGAACCAGCGGACGAGGGGATTCATGGAAGGTGTTTCATCGCTCGCGGTCGATGGAGCGCGCCACCCTGGCCCGCTCCGCAGCTCTGTTCTGTGAAATCACCCCATTTTCCCAGACTTGGGGCCGCCGCGCCAACCGCGCGGGGCCCCGTCTGTCTTGACCCCGGTCAAGGCTTGAGGGTCAAAGTGCCCTTCATCAGCGCCGAATGGCCGGGGAAGCTGCAGAAAAACGAGAACGGCCCGGTCCCGGCCAGCTTTGCGACCGGAATCTGGACGGAGGTGGTTTCACCGCCGCCAACCACCTTGCTGTGGGCGATGACGCGGGCGTCGCCGGCCTTGATGTAGTCGGCGGCCAGCCCGGCCTTGATGCCGTCGGCGTCGATGCCGGCGATGTCGGCGGTCTTGGCGACCACCACGTTGTGGCCCATGACGTTCCTGGCCAGCTTGCCGGTGTGCTTGAGGTTGATGGTGAAGGTCTTGCAGCTCTTGCTGACGTCGATGTTGGCCAGGTTGTACTTCATCGCGTCGTTGCCTTCCAGGTCCACCGAACAGGTGGCGGCGCGGGCGGCGAGCGGCGAGGCGGACAGGGCGAGCACGGCAAGCAGGGCGAAACGGTTCATGGGGATTCTCCGGGACGTGGGGTTTGGGGGATGGGATTTGAAGGCGGCTGGTCAGGGACCCTGCGCGGCCAGCCAGGCCGACAGGGCGGAGATGGTGTCGTCGTCCAGCCGCTGGCCGACGCCGCCCATCACGAAGTCATTGCTCGAATGATGCAACTGGCCGGTGCGGAAGGCGTTAAGACGTAGTTGCAGGTAGATCGCATTCTGGCCGCGCAGCGCCGGATAGGCGGCCCATGGCGCATGACCGTCGCGGTCCATGTGCGCGGCCAGGGGATGCCCACCGGCGTCGGCGCCGTGGCAGCCCTGGCAGGGGGGCAGTCCCTGGCCGGGTTCGCCTTCCATGAACAGTTGCCGGCCCCGTTCCAGCAGCGCGGCATCCTGCGCCGGCGCTTCTTCCTGCGCGGGCGCGCGCCCGGCCGGCAGGCTGGCGTAGTAGAGGGCCAGATCGCGCATGTCCTGATCGCTCAGGCTGGCGGCCAGCGGGGTCATTGCCGATTCCGGCATCGCGCCGCTCTGGTACTCCACCAGTTCCCAGTAGAGGTAGTCCGCGCGCTGGCCGGCCAGATTGGGGAAGTTCGGCGCGATCGAAATACCGGCCGCGCCATGACAGGCGGCGCATAGTTCCGACTTGGCCTTGCCGGCGGCCGGATCGCCTCGCAGGGGCGTGATCCGGCGCAGGTCGCGATAACCCTGCGGGGAGACCGCCTGCGTGGCGGCGGGACCGGCTTCGGACGTCTGCTCCGGCGCGGGAGCCGCCTCCGCCGATGGGGCGGGATCCTGCATCACGGCTTCATCCGCGCCTGCCAGCGCGGCGGCCAGGGTAAACGTGGCGGCGAACGCAAACATGCCGAAGGTCTTCACAGCGACACCTCCAGGCTCATGCCGATCAGGTTGACCCGATAGTCGCCGGGGCCGCCATCGGTGTAGACGCGATGATCGAACACGCGCGTCTCATCGAATCCCAGGTAATGCCAGTCCGAGAGCCGGCCGCGTTCGTACATGTCGAACACCCGCATGCGGGTACGCGCGTTGAGCGGAAAGCTCAATCCGATCGACAGTGAATTCACCCGGTAGATCATCGGCGGATAGCGGCCGTCGGCCGAGGCCGCCAGCGCCGGATTGGCCAGCGCGCCCGGCGAGGCGAACCGATAGCGGGTGGTGCCGCGCGAATCGGTCCAGTTCCAGGCCACGTCCAGGTTGGCGCGGCCGATGGCCTGGTTCAGATTGATGCCGGCATAGCGGTTGCGCTGGACGTCGTCCAGCCACCACCGGTTGGCCTGCGGATAGGTCGCGCCACCCAGGGCGGGATCCGGAGTGGGCGTGCCGTCGTTGACGTTGGCGATGCCAAGATTCGAATGGTCGTAGCCTAGCCAGGCGCTGGCGGCAGTGGTGGTGGCGGGCTGCCATTCCCACTGCAGGCTGGCACCGCGGGTGTCGTAGTCCTGACGGCCCAGTTCCGCATCGTAGTCGTTGCGTTCACCGCGCAACGATGCGTACAGGGTCATTTCGCGCGGCAGGATGAAGGTCGCCATCAGGTCGAGCTTGTGCTGGGTGCGGCTGGCGAGATCGTATTTGCGCAGCGCGGAAACCGTATGCGCCGGCACGCCGCCGGCGGGCTCGACGAAGCCGGGCAGGTCGGTGGAGAAGGTGAACTCGTAGGGATCGTAGAAATAGCGGCTGCCGCTGCGATCCAGATAGGTGTAGTTGGCGCGCAGGGTCAGCCATTCGCGGGCGCGGTTGTTCCAGGTCAGGCGCACGCTGTCGTCGCGCGTGGTCGCGACCTCGCGGTGGGCACGCTCGATGGCCGTATGGGTATAGGTCGCGCCCAGCGTGTGGCGCGCGTTCGGGCGCCAGTCCAGGCCCATGGAAACCTCCTGGGTTTCCTTGTCCAGCGGCAGATTGCGCACGCGGGTGATGACCGAGGGCGCGAGCAGCGGATCCCATACGCCGGCCTCGCCGGGGACCACGCTGCCCTGCGAACCGTTCTCGGCCACGTAGCCCCACTGCCCGGTCAGCGGGTTGTACGCCTGGTAGGTGCCGTCGTAGTCCTCCCGGTAGTATTTGGCCTGGCCGCGCAGCGTCAGGCGGGTGTTCGGCTGGAACACCGCGCGCACGTCCAGACGCTGGGTGTCGATGCCGAGATCCGCGGTCTTGCGCGACAGCGCGTCCGGCGTGTTCCAGTCGGCGCATTCGAACAGGAAACCCGGCCCGATCGGCAGGCCGAACTGGCCCTGGCAGTTCATCGGCGCCAACAGGCGTTCGTTCTGGCGCATCGTGCCGAGCGAGGTGTTGAAGGTCAGTTCGCCATTCCAGGGCAGCTTGCGGGTGAACACGGCGCGCAGTTGGTGGTAGTCGTTGTCCGGCTCGTAGGCGAACTCGCCGCTGGTGCGTGGCGGCGGCGTCACGCCGGGGACGACCGAGTAAAGGCCGAACGGCACCTGGTAGTCGTAGCTGTTGAAACGGTTGCGGAAGAACGAGCCGCTATAGCTGACGTCCATCCGCCACAGGTTGCCGGTGAAGCGCAGGCCGCCATTGACGTTCACCGTGCTGTCGTCGATGGGACGCGGAATCTCGTAGATGCCGCCGTTGGCCGGGAAGGGATAGTTGAAGAAGAATGGCCCACCGAACGGACGCGCGCCTTCGCGCTGTTCGTGGCTGGCGTTGAAATACGCGGCCCAGCGTGGATTGAGGAAGTAGTTGATGCCCACGCCCTGTTTGTCGCGGACCACGCGCAGGAAGCGTTCCGGCTGCGCGCCGACCACCGCGGCCACCTGCGCCGGCGTGCTGGCGGCCGGCGTGAGGCCGCCGGCCAGGGTGAGGTGCTGGCTGCCGACGCCGTCCCAGATCGAACGTGCGTTGCCGCTGGTCACGTTGGGCTGGCTGCGCACGAACGCCTGCACCCGGAACTTGCCGGCGCGGCCGAACACCGCGCGATAGAACTGGTTGTGCTCGTTGATGCGGCTGGCGCGGAAATCCAGGTAGCTGCCGTCGCTGGCGCGCTGCAGTCGGAAGCGCGCATCCACCATCACGCCATCGTCGAAATCGTTGAAGCGCCGCCATTGGGTCGCGCGCTCGTCGCCGGAGACATGCAGATAGCCCAGCCCGATGCTGCCTTCGTAGGCCCATTCGCCATGCGGTTTCAGCTCGGGCCAGGCGGGCGCGCAGGGGTACAGGAAACCGGTCGGCGTACGCCGGGAGCCGGCGCGCAGCCAGCTCATGCCATCGGCGTCGCAACCGATGCCGCGCATGCCGGTGGTATCCAGCGCGTTGCCGAAATGCAGATCCGTGCCCACGCCGCTGTCCTGCGCCTGGGCCACGCCGGCCAGTGACAACGCCAGGGCCAGCACGGCCAGTCGCGGTCGACGGGACGTGCGGAAGATCGAGACGATCATGCTCCCTCCGCTACTTGTGGAGACGGGGACCGGACGGGTGGTTGGAGCCGTGGATCTGCGCATGGCAGGTCAGGCAGCCGCGTCCCATCAGGCGTTCGTCCGGCGCCGGGCCGTTGCCCAGCGAGGCGCTGGTCAGCAGGTCGTTGGGATGGCGGGTATGCGAGTGGCACTGCTGGCACAGCATCGGTACCGGCGCCACCAGCAGCGCGTGCTGGTTGGAACCATGCGGGGTATGACAGTTCAGGCAGCTTTCGCGCACCGGCGCATGCTCGAACAGGAACGGGCCGCGCTTCTCGGCGTGGCACTGGTAGCAGGTCTCGTTGACGGTGTCGGTCTTGAGCAGCGAAGCGTTGAGGGTGCCGTGCGGGTTGTGGCAGTCCGCGCAGGTCATCTCGCCTTCCGGCAACGGCATGTGCGAGCGGCGGTTGAACTGCTGGCGGACATCCTTGTGGCAGGTCGCACAGGTTTCGCTCACCGACTGACGCGCGGTCAGGCCCTCGGCGGACAGGCGCGCCATCGGGTTGTGGCAATCGCTGCACGACAGGTCGTTGCGCTGGTGCACCGAACCCAGCCAGCTGTCGCGCGGACCGCCGGCATGGCAGCCCAGGCAACTGCCGGTCTGCGCCGACACCGGGGTACCGCCGTCATGGGTGAAGGCGATGATGCTGCCCTTGGCGGTCGGGTTCTGGGCGTGTGCCGAGCCCGGGCCGTGGCACGCCTCGCAGGTCGGGGTATCCGGATTGGCCTGCCGCGCGACCTGCATGCCCAACGCATGCGTGCTGTGGGCGAAGTTGTCCTGCTCCTTGGTGTGGCAGGCGGTGCAGGTGGCTTCGCCGATCGGTCTGGCGGTGGGCTGCAACGGGTTGGCGGGGACGGTCGCGAAGGCGAAGCCGGGGGCGTCGGCGAAGTTGTGGGCGGTGCCGTCCTGGCTGCCGAAATGGGTGCCGGGGAGTTTCGAGGGGTCAAAACCGGTCGGGGCGCTCTGCGCCATCACCGGCGCCAGCCAACTCGCACCGAGCATGGCCGCCGCCGCCAATACAAACATCAGACCCAACAGTGCGCGCCGCATCCTTCTCTCCCTTGCGCCTGGCTGGCCAGAGCTGGCTCGCCGCAGGGCTTGTAACGTTCATTACGATAAACGCTGAATGAATATTTCAAGGAGATCAAGTTGCGATGCAGCATCGCCCGGTATGTGTTCCGGTCGGACAAGCGGGACGGGCAGGGGGGATTTCCGGCCGAAAGGTCGCCGATCAGGCGCGCGGCCGGGGCAGGACGCCTTCGAGGAAAATCGACACTGCTTCACAGGCTTCCACTTTCACCCGCGGCCGGTCGGCCACGCCGATGCGGCCGTTGACCGAGCGCAGGATCACTCCGCCGAACACCATCATGTAGAAGCGATCCGCGACGATCGCGGGATGTTCGAGGATCAGCCGGCCACTGCGCTTTTCGCGCTCGAAGTATTGGGTGAGCAGACGCTCTGCCGGCGTCACGCCATGCTCCATGAACCAGTCGCGGAGCTCGGGGAAACACAGGCCTTCGCCGATCACGATGCGGTGGGTGACGATCCGGCCGGGCGACAGGATCTCCTCGACCATGCGCTCGGCGGCCAGCGGCAGCGCCTGCTCCGGCGGAAGGTCGGAGCGATACAGCATTTCCAGGCCTTCACCGAACGCGGCGATGCTGCGCTTCATGATCGCCAGGGCCAGGCCGTGCTTGTCACCGAATGCGTTGTAGAGCGTGGACAACGACCCTCCCGAACGCGCAACCACGTCATTCAGGCGCGCATTGCGATAGCCCTTCTCCAGGAACACCTCGGTGGCCGCCTCGATGAACTTCTCGATGCGCAGCTCCACCCGGCCGGATACGTCGGTGCGCGGGCGGGAACCCTTCTCGGACGGATGCTGCGGGTGGTCGGGAAAATCCGTCATGGGCGGAAGCGCGTCAGTTGAGGGCGATGCGGATCGCGGCGGCGGCGGTCAGCGGCGCCAGCACCAGCGCCAGCACCAGTCCGGCGCCGAGCAGCAGCAACGCGCCGCCGCCGTCCAGGCCCTGCGCGCTGGCCGCGACGCTGCCCGCGCCGAAGACCAGGATGGGCACATACAGGGGCAACGCCAACAGCGCGACCAGGATCCCGGAGCGTCGCATGCCGACGGTCAAGGCCGCGACCACCGCGCCGAGCAGGCTCAGCAGCGGCGTGCCCAGCACCAGCGAGGCCAGCAGCGCCGGCAACTGCGCGCGCGGCAGATGCAGCAGTTCGCCCAGCAGCGGAGTGACGATGATCAGCGGTAGCGCGGTGGTCGCCCAGTGGGTCAGCACGCGCACCGCGACCAGCCAGGCGAGCGGCACCGGCGCCAGGATCCATTGCTCGAGCGAACCATCCTCGGCGTCGCCCCGAAACAGCGTGTCCAGCGACAGCAGGCCGGCCAGCAACACCGCCACCCAGATCACCGCCGAGGCCACCTTGCCCAGTGCATCCGGCTCGCCACCCAGTCCCAGCGCGAACACCACCACCACCAGCAGGGCAAACAGCGCCGGCTGCAACGCGTCGCCGCGACGGCGCCACATCAGCCGCAGATCGCGCACCACCAGCGCCGACGCCGATGCGAACAGGCCGGGGGCGCTCATGCCGCACCTCCCAGCATCAGCATGCGGGTCTGCACCGGCGGCGCGGCATAGGCGCCATGGGTGGTGACCAGCGCGGCGCCGCCGCTGCGCAGGTGCGCGGAGATCATCCGGTTGACCAGGTTGATGCCCTCCAGGTCGAGATTGGCGTAGGGCTCGTCCAGCAGCCACAGCGGCGCCGGCGACAGCCACAGGCGGGCCAGTGACAGACGCTTCTTCTGGCCGGCGGAGAGCTGCCGCGCCAGCGCGTCCTCGTAGCCGCCCAGACCGACCATCGCCAGCGCGTTGCCCGGCATCTGGCGCGCGCGGCGGCCGTGCAGGCCGCACAGGAAGTTGAGGTTCTCCAGCGTGTCCAGATCCGCCTTCAGCGCGGGCAGGTGGCCCAGATAGGCAATCGCGCGCGAACGCTGGGTGGCGTTGGCTGCACGGCCGTCGATGGTGATGTCGCCGCGGTCGGCGCGCAGCAGCCCGGCCAGCACGCGCAGCAGGGTGGTCTTGCCCGCGCCGTTGCCGCCCTGGACGAGCAACGCCTCGCCGGCATCCACCGCGAATTCCAGCGGGCCGAACACCGGTTCGTCGTTGCGCGAAAAGGTCAGGCCATGGGCGGCCAGCAGCGGCGGGTGGTTCGGAACGGAATCGATCATCAGGCGGAGCCTTCGGGGAAGGCGGGTCTCGGCGGCAATCAGCCGGCTATTGTATGCGAGGCGTCGCACCGGCCCCGGTGCTCATCCCGCCCAGTCGACCGCGGCAAACCCGGGCAGCAGGGCCAGCCCGGACGGCGGCGGCCACATCAGGCGCAGGCGGACCGCTTGTCCGTGTCGCCAATGGAGAATCCCTCCCTGGGCGAACGCGCGTGCCAACGCGTCGGCGTCGTCGCGAGCCAGATCCAGCACCAGCCAGCCGGGCTCATGCCAGCCGCCGGTGTCGTCGCTGGCGCCCGCCGGAAGGTGGACGTGGCCGGTTTCCCGCAGGTGGGCCCGCAGCCGCTGATCGGCCCGGCGGTTCTCTTCCGCCGTGCGACGGGCCAGAGGCGGGTTCCAGGCCGTGATCCACAGGTAGTCGCGCGCCGGGAACCTCGCCTCCAGTGCCGTCGCCGGCGCGCCAATCCGCAGCGGGAAACGCCCTTCACCCGACAACACCTCGTAGCGGGCGGCGCACCAGGCGCGCGCCAGCCGGCATTTTTCCGGATCGGGAACGCTGTATCCGTTCATGGCCCCATCATCGCCGGACACCTTCATTGCGTACACTCCGCAGTCCCCTGTGAGATCGGACCGGCGGATGCCTCTCGAAACCAAATTGCCCAAGGTGGGCACCACCATCTTCACCGTCATGTCGCAGCTGGCCGCCGAGCACGGCGCGGTCAATCTGGGGCAGGGCTTTCCCGATTTCGCGGTGCCGCGACGGCTGGTCGAGGAACTGGATCGCGCCATGCGCGAGGGTCACAACCAGTACGCGCCGATGACCGGTGTCGCGCCGCTGCGCCAGGCGATCGCCGAAAAGGTGCTGCGCTGCTACGGCCGCCAGGTCAATCCGGACACCGAAATCACCGTCACCAGTGGCGCCACCGAGGCGCTGTTCAACGCCATCCATGCGGTGGTGCGCCCGGGCGAGGAGGTGATCGTGCTGGACCCGGCCTATGACAGCTACGAGCCGGCGATCGAACTGGCCGGCGCGCGCGCGATCCACGTCGCGCTGGATCCGCACACCTTCGCGGTGGACTGGAACAGGATCCACGCCGCGATCACCCCGCGCACCCGCCTGTTGATCATCAACAGCCCGCACAATCCGTCCGGCGCGATGCTGGACGAAGCGGATCTGCGAACCCTGGCCGACCTCCTGCGTGACACGGGCATATTCCTGATCTCGGACGAGGTCTACGAGCACATCGTGTTCGACGGCCGCCGGCACGAGTCGGTGCTGCGCTACCCGGAACTGGCCGAGCGCGCCTTCGTGGTGTCCAGCTTCGGCAAGACCTACCACTGCACCGGCTGGAAGATCGGCTATGCGATTGCGCCGCCCGCGCTGAGCGCCGAGTTCCGCAAGGTCCACCAGTACAACGTGTTCTGCACCTTCGCCCCGGCCCAGCACGCGTTCGCGGCGATGATCCGCGACGAACCGGAACACTACGAACAGCTGGGCGCGTTCTACCAGGAAAAGCGCGATCGCTTCCGCGCGCAGTTGCTGGAAACCCGCCTGAAGCCGCTGCCGGTACCGGGTGGCTACTTCCAGCTGGTGGACTATTCGGCGGTGAGTGATCTGCCGGACACCGAGTTCGTTCGCTGGCTGACCATCGAACATGGCGTCACCGCGATTCCGCTGTCGCCGTTCTACGAGAACGCGCCGGCGGAACAGCGCCTGGCGCGACTGTGTTTCGCCAAGAACGAGGCCACGCTGGACGCGGCCATCGAACGCCTGAAGAAGCTGTAATCTTTCCCTCCTCGACGGATTTCCACCGACATGCAGGACCTGCGCCTCTCCCTCGTCCAGGGCATCACCCGCTGGCATGACCCGGCCGGCAACCGCGCGTACTACGGCGATCTGATCGCGCCGCTGGCGGGCCATGCGGATCTGGTGATCCTGCCGGAGACCTTCACCAGCGGCTTCAGCAACGAGGCCATCGATCGCGCCGAGGGCATGGAAGGCGAAACCGTCGCCTGGATACGCGAGCAGGCCCGCAAACTGGACGCCGCGGTCACCGGCAGCGTGCAACTGCGCACGGACGAGGGCGTGTTCAATCGCCTGTTGTGGGCGACGCCCGACGGCGATCTGCACAGCTACGACAAGCGCCACCTGTTCCGGTACGCCAACGAGCACAAGCGCTACGCCGCGGGCCGTGAGCGCCTGACCGTGGAATGGAAGGGCTGGCGGATCAATCCGCAGGTCTGCTACGACCTGCGCTTTCCGGTGTTCTGCCGCAACCGCTACGACGTGGAGCGGCCGGGGCAACTGGATTTCGACCTGCAGATTTTCGTCGCCAACTGGCCAGCGGCGCGCGCCCACGCCTGGCGCACGCTGCTGCGTGCGCGCGCCATCGAGAACCTGTGCTTCGTCGCCGCGGTCAATCGCGCCGGCACCGACGGCAACAAGCTCGACTATTCCGGTGACAGCGCGGTGATCGATTTCCTCGGCCAGCCACAGGTGGAGCTGGGGCCGGGCGAGGGCGTCACCACCACGACCATTTTGGCCGAAGCGCTCGCGGCGCATCGCGAAGGTTTCCCGGCGATGCTCGACGCGGATCGTTTCGAACTTGCCTGAAGCAACCCGGCGCATCTGGACCCTCGGTCATTCCAGCCGCGACTGGGAGGCCTTCGCGGCGATACTCACCGGCGCGGGCATCGAGGTCGTGGCCGACGTGCGTCGCTACGCCGCTTCGCAGCGTTATCCTCAGTTCGCCGGCCCCGCACTGATGCGCGGCCTGTCGGAACGGGACATCGACTACCGGCCGATGCCCTCGCTGGGTGGACGGCGGGAGCCGCGCCCGGACTCGGTGAACACCGCCTGGCGGCAACCGGGCTTCCGTGGCTATGCCGACTACATGCAGACACCGGTCTTCATCGAGGCACGCGCCGCGTTGGCCGAGGTCGCGGCGCGCCGTCCGACCGCCTTTCTGTGCGCCGAGGCGGATTGGCGCAACTGCCATCGCGGTTTGATCGCCGACGCGTTCACCGCCGATGGCTGGGAGGTTCGCCATCTGCTCGACGACGGACGGCATGAAATCCACCCGCTGACCCGCGCCGCGCGCCTGGTGGATGGCTGCCTGGACTACTCTCTGCCGATGCCGCCGCAGGGCGAGTTGTTCTGATCCCGATCGAGAGTTGTGCGGGAGCGACGTGAGTCGCGATGGATGTCCAAGAGCGCATCCCTTCAGTCCCGCTACCTGTCAGGGCGAATCACGTTGACATTCCCGTGCCGGTCAACCATCCGGTCGCGACTCACGCCGCTCCCGCAAGGGCGTGCAGCACATCAGCGCACGGGTCGCTCCGGCAGGATCTGACAGACCGCCTGGCACAGCGCCAGCACCTTGTCGTCGGGGCCCCGCGCTTCGCCGGCGAGATGCAACTGGCCACGGGTGCGTTCGATCAGCCGCGCGGTGCAAACGATATGCGACACATCCGGCGTCACCGGGCGCAGGTACTGGGTGTTGAGCGAGGTGGTCGCGCTGGGCGGGGCGATCAGATAGGAAAATGGGCCCAGGGTGTTGTCCAGCGCGGCGACGATGAAGCCGCCCTGCATGTGCCCGATCGGATTCTGGTAGCGCGCCAGCACCGGGAAACGCATGCGCAGCGATTCGCCTTCGGCGTATTCGACCACTTCACCCAGCATGTCCAGCAGGCAGGGGGGCGGAATCTGCAACGGCGCGCCCGCCGGCAGCCGCGCGCGCAGCAGCGCATTGATGTCGGCCGCGCTCACGGCGTGAAGCTCAGTTCGAAGGCGGCCAGGAACGGTGCGCGCGGCGGTGGCTCCAGGAAGCGCCCGTTGAGTTCCTTCTCGACGCAGACCGCCAGCGCGGTGTCGCCCTGGCGCCAGGTGCGGACGACGCGGCCACGCGCATCCACCTCGACGACGATCACGAACGCGGCGGTGTCGTGGCGCGGATCGGCACAGTTGGCGACGCTGGTTTCCAGTTGTCGCGACTGCGCTTGCTGGAAGGCGGCGCGCATCGCCGGATCCAGCGAAGCCTCGTCGCGATCCGCCCGCGCCTTGGCGTCGGAAAAAACCTGCGGTGTCTGCGCGAGGCCGGCGAGCGGCAGCAGGAGGATGGCGAGCAGCAGGCCGGTGCGGATCATGGCTTCGCCTCCGGCGGCGCGATCCGCAGCAGCTTGCCGTCGTTCTCGTCGGTCAACACGTAGACGCTGCCGTCCGCTCCCACCCGCACGTCGCGCACGCGCTCGCCGATTTCATTGAGCAGGCGCTCCTCCGACACGATCGCGTCGCCCTTCAGGCTCAGGCGGATCAGGTTGCGCTCGGCCAGCGAACCCAGGAACAGGCTGTCGTTCCAGGGCGAACCGGCGTGGCCGGTGTAGAACGCCATGCCACTGAGGCCCGGCGATTTCTCCCACACGTGGTAGGGCGCTTCCAGGCCCGGTTTCTCGCGGCCCTGGGCTTCCGGAATGGGCAGGCCGGAGTAGTTGATGCCGTGGGTGATGATCGGCCAGCCGTAGTTGAGTCCGGGGCGGGGCAGGTTGATCTCGTCGCCGCCACGCGGGCCGTGCTCGGATTCCCACAGTTTTCCGGTGCGTGGATCGATCGCCAGACCCTGCATGTTGCGGTGCCCATAGCTCCAGATTTCCGGACGCGCGCCGGCCTTGCCGACGAAGGGATTGTCCTGTGGCACGCTGCCATCCAGGTTCAGCCGCACCAGCTTGCCCTGCAGCTTGCCCAGTTCCTGCGAGGTGGGGCGATGGTTGCGTTCGCCCTGGCTGATGAAGACGTGGCCCTGGCCGTCGAAAGCCAGCCGCGAGCCGAAATGGTTGGGACCCTCCAGCTTGGGTTCCTGCCGATAGATGACCTTCACTTCCGCCAGCGCGTCGGTGCCCAGCCTGGCGGTCGCCACCGCGGTACCGGCGGTGCCGTTGTCGCCCGGTTCGGCGTAGCTCAGGTAGATGTGATGGCTGTCGGCGAAATCCGGCGCGAGGGCGACGTCGAGCAGGCCGCCCTGGCCTTCGGCGAACACCTTCGGCACGCCCGCCAGCGGCGCGGAGATGGCGCCATCGGCGCCGACCCGGCGCAGTTGCCCCGAGCGCTCGGTGACCAGGAAGCCACCTTCCGGTAGCAGCGCGAGGCCCCACGGATGATCCAGTCCCTGCGCGAGCACGCTGACCTGGATGTCGCCCAGCGCGCTGGACAGGGCACGCGCTGCCGGCGGTTGCGCGGGCGCGGGTTTCGCGGCGGCGGGCGCCGCCGCGTCGCCATCGCGTGCCTGGCAGGCGGACAGCGCGGTGACGGCGAGCAGGGCAAGGGCGAGGACGGAACGATGGGGCATCGGAAATCTCCCTGGGGGTTGGGTCAACGGTAACCGGCGGCCTGCAGTTCGAACAGCTCCGCATAGCGGCCACCTTCGGCCATGAGCTGGTCGTGGGTGCCGCTGGCCTCGAGGCGGCCTTCATTGAGCACGAGAATGCGATCGGCCATGCGCACGCTGGAGAACCGGTGCGAGATCAGCACCGCGGTGCGTTTGCTGGACAGCTCCTTGAAACGCTGGAACACCTCGAATTCAGCGCGCGCATCCAGCGCGGCGGTGGGTTCGTCCAGGATCATCACCTGGGCATCGCGCATGTAGGCCCGGGCGATGGCGATCTTCTGCCACTGCCCGCCGGACAGATCCACGCCGGTCTTGAAACGGCGGCCGATCAACTGGTCGTAACCGTTCGGCAGCGACGCGATCACCTCGTCGGCCATCGAACGGCGCGCGGATTCGCGGATGCGCGCGTCGTCGTCCATGGCATCCACCTGGCCCACGCCGATGTTCTCGCCCGCGGTCAGGTGATAGCGCACGAAGTCCTGGAAGATGACACCGATGCTGGCGCGCAGATCGTCGATGTCGTATTCGCGCAGGTCGCGTCCGTCCAGCAGGATGCGGCCTTCGTCGGGGTCGTACAGCCGCGCCAGCAACTTGACCAGGGTGGTCTTGCCGGCCCCGTTCTCGCCGACCAGCGCCAGCACTTCGCCGGCGCGCAACTGGAAATCCAGCCCGCGCACCGCCCAGCGCTCGGCGCCGGGATAGCGGAAGCCGACATTCTCGAAACGGAAGCCTTCGCGGATCGGACGCGGCACCGGCGCGGCGTTCGGTGGCGAGACGATTTCAGGACGGATTTCGAAGAACGAGAACAGGTCCTCCAGGTACAGCGCCTGCCCGGCCACCTGCGAGAAGCCGATCAGCAGACCCTCCAGCAACTGTCGCAGGCGCAGGAAACTGCCGGCCAGGAAGGTCAGGTCGCCGATGCTGAAATCGCCGCGCACCGTGCGCCAGGCGATGTAGCCATAGGCCACGTAATAGCCCAGCGTGCCGAGGCCGGCCAGCAGCGTGCCCCACATGGCGCGGCGGCGCGCCAGTGCGCGGTTGGCGCGGTAGAAGCCTTCGGCCAGCTGCCGGTAGCGATCGATCAGGAAGCGGTGGAGGTTGAAGATTTTCACCTCCTTGGCCGTTTCCACGCTCGCGCCGGTCTGGCGGATGTACTCCAGCTGACGGCGTTCCGGCGTCCACTGGAAGTTCAGCGAATAGCCCAGCGCGTTGAAATGCGCCTCGCCGACGAAAGCCGGCACCAGCGCCACGACCAGAAGCAGGATCAGCCAGGGCGCATATACCAGCAGCCCGGCCGCGAAACTGATCACCGTGATCGCGTCCTGCGCCTGGCCGAACAACTGGCTCATCAGGTTCATCCGTCCCATGGTCTGGCGGCGCGCGCGATCCAGCTTGTCCTGCAGGTCCGGATCCTCGAAATCCTCCAGATCGAGGCGCGCCGCGTGCTCCATCAGGCGGATGCTGGTGGCGTTGGTGAACAGCTCCGACAGCAGCGCGTCGGCGTAGCTGACGAAACGGCCCAGCAGGTCGGACAGGATCGCCAGGCCGAACTCCAGCGCCAGCAGACCGAGCAGGGTATCGAGTTGTCCGTCGCGCCAGATCTCGGCCAATCCGGCCTGGGGCAGTCCGAGACCGACCAGACGGATCGCTTCGTCGATGATCAGCTTGCCCACGTACAGCGTGGCGACCGGCAGCAGCGCGCGGATCAGGCGCAGGCCAAGGCTGGCCAGGGTCAGCCAGGGGCTGGTCGCCCAGATCTGCTTCAGAAAAGGTGGCAGGTTGCGCATCGCATTGAAGCGATCGCGCAGGCTGGGACCGGACTTTTCGCCGCGCCGGGGCTTGGTGCCGGCGGCGGCCGGGGGAACGGGGGCGGAAGCCATGCGGCATTGTGCCTGCTCGGCCCGGTTCGCGGGAAACGACGTGGCCATGCGGCCACGTCGCATGAAATGCCCGACGGTTGTTCAGGTTCCCGGCAGCGGCGAACGCAGTCCGACACCCATGCGGTTCCAGGCGTTGATGACGGCGATGACGAAGGTCAGTTCGGCGATCTGGGTGTCATCGAAATGCGGCAGCAGGCCGGCGTAGATCTCGTCGGGGGCATGGGTTTCGCCGACACGGGTCAGCGCATCGGTCCAGGCTAGCGCGGCGCGTTCGCGGGCGTCGTAGAACGGACTCTCGTGCCAGGCGGCGAGGGTGTCGAGTTTGCGCGGATCGATGCCGGATTCGCGCAGGGCCTTGCCGTGCATGTCCAGGCAGAAGGTGCAGCCGTTGATCTGCGACGCGCGCTGCTTGACCAGGTCCAGCAGGACGGCGTCCAGCGAACCGTGGTGCAGGCCATGACTGACTTTCAGCAGGCCCTTGTAGGCATCGCTGGCGAGGGCGGTGTAGTCGACACGGGGGAGGGACATCGGGATGTGCTCGGGATGCGCGGACGGAATGTCGCGCTTCACCCCAGGGACGGTGGCGTGTCCACGCGCGTGACACGTTCGAGCGGCGGCAGCTTGTCCGGATTCATCACCGTCAGCAGTTCGACGATGCGCTCGCCATCGCTGATCGCCACCATCGCCGACACCAGGCGGCCATCCCGATAACGCAGCACCGCCGGTTCGCCGTTGACGCGGCCCATGCACCATTCCGTCTCCGGTTGCGGGCGCCGGTAGGCGGCCCAGAACAGGCGGGCGATGCGTTCGTTGCCGAGCAGCGGACGGATCGCGGCGGTGGCCTTGCCGCCGCCATCGGACACCAGCCGCGCGTCTTCGTGCAGCAGTTCGGTGATCGCCTCGCGGTTGCCCACGCGCGCGGCGTGCATGAACCGCTCCAGCAGGTGGCGATGCCGCGCCGGCGCCACGTCGAAGCGCGGCCGCGCCGCCTGCAGGCGTTCGCGGGCGCGGTGCACCATCTGGCGGCAATTGGCTTCGCTGTGGCCAATCAGTTCCGCGATGTGGGCGTACTCGTAGTCGAAGGCTTCCTTCAGCAGGAAAGCGGCGCGCTCCTCCGGACCCAGTCGTTCCAGGACGGCGAGGAACGCCAACGAGACCTGTTCGGCCAACTCGGCGCCTTGCTCTGGGCCCGGGCTGTCGTCGACATCGGCGGGTTCCGGCAGCCAGGGACCCGGATAGCGTTCCCGTTGAAGCTTGGCCGCGCGCAGCCGGTCGATGCCCAGCCGGCTGGCCGTCGTGACCAGCCAGGCTTCGGGATCGCGGATGGCGGCCGTATCCGCCTGGCGCCAGCGCAGCCAGGTGTCCTGGACCACGTCCTCGGCGTCGCTGCGGCTGCCCAGCAGCCGGTAGGCGAGTGAAAACAGGCGGGAACGGTGGCTCTGGAAGGTGGTTTCGGCGTTCATGGAGGCCAGGACGGGGCAGGGTGGCAAAGCGTGACAACCGGCCGGGCCGCCACTTTGGCCTAAAATGGCAGGCTCCGCCCGCTACCCACCGGCAGCCCCGGCCCCAGGCTCCATGACCTCGATCAAGCAAGAAGACCTCATCCAGTCCATCGCCGACGCGCTGCAGTACATCAGCTACTACCATCCGGTCGATTACATCAGGAATCTCGCCGCCGCCTACGAGCGCGAGGAATCCCCGGCGGCCAAGGACGCCATCGCCCAGATCCTGATCAACTCGCGCATGTGCGCCGAGGGCCACCGGCCGATCTGCCAGGACACCGGTATCGTCACCGTGTTCCTGGAAATCGGCATGGACGTGCGCTGGGACGACGCCACGATGGGCGTGGAGGACATGGTCCACGAGGGCGTGCGCCGCGCCTACAACCATCCGGACAACAAGCTGCGCGCCTCGGTGCTGGCGGATCCGGCCGGCAAGCGGACCAACACGAAGGACAACACGCCGGGCGTGGTCAACGTCAAGGTCGTGCCGGGCGATACGGTCGACGTCATCGTCGCCGCCAAGGGCGGCGGTTCGGAGGCGAAGTCGAAGTTCGCCATGCTCAATCCGTCCGACTCCATCGTCGACTGGGTGCTCAAGACCGTGCCGACCATGGGCGCGGGCTGGTGTCCGCCGGGCATGCTCGGCATTGGCATCGGCGGCACCGCGGAGAAAGCGATGCTGCTTGCCAAGGAAGCGCTGATGGAACCGATCGACATCACCGATCTGCAGGCCCGCGGCGCTTCCAACCGGGCCGAGGAACTGCGACTGGAGCTGTACGAGAAGGTCAACGCGCTGGGTATCGGCGCGCAGGGCCTGGGCGGCCTGACCACGGTGCTGGACATCAAGGTCAAGGACTACCCGACCCATGCCGCCAACCTGCCGGTCGCGATGATTCCCAATTGCGCGGCGACCCGCCACGCGCATTTCGCCCTCGACGGCAGCGGCCCGGTGATGCTGGATCCGCCGTCGCTGCAAGACTGGCCGGAACTGACCTATGACGCCTCCAAGGGCCGCCGGGTGGACCTGGACACGCTGACCCGCGAGGATGTCGCCGGCTGGAAGCCCGGCGAAGTGCTGCTGCTCAACGGCAAGCTGCTGACCGGTCGCGACGCCGCCCACAAGCGCATGGTCGACATGCTCAACAAGGGCGAGCCGCTGCCGGTGGATCTGAAGGGACGCTTCATCTATTACGTCGGTCCGGTCGATCCGGTGCGCGACGAAGTGGTGGGTCCCGCCGGTCCGACCACCGCCACCCGCATGGACAAATTCACCGAGCAGGTGCTGGCCCAGACCGGTCTGCTGGGCATGGTCGGCAAGGCCGAACGCGGCCCGGCCGCCATCGAGGCGATCAAGAAGCACCAGTCGGCCTACCTGATGGCGGTTGGCGGCGCGGCCTACCTGGTGTCCAAGGCGATCAAGGGCGCGCGCGTGGTCGGTTTCGCCGATCTGGGCATGGAAGCGATCTACGAGTTCGAGGTGCAGGACATGCCGGTCACCGTCGCCGTGGACTCGCAGGGCACCTCGGTGCACAACACCGGCCCGAAGGAGTGGCAGGCGCGCATCGGCAAGATTCCGGTGGTGGTTGCGTAGGAATGCATGGCGGTCCCGCGCATCTATGCTGATTTCAATGGGCTCGTCCGCGGGCCCTGCGACGGATTGCGGATCGCGGTGGTTCTGAATACCTATGGTTCGCTCAAGGCCCTTTCGGACGCCGGATTGGTACTTGAAGACGGGATGGCGCTGATCGCATTGGATGCTTCGGATGATGAGGAAGATCTCGAAATCCACGGCGTCGCCCGTTATGACTGGAAATACAAATGGTGGGTAGTGGAGGCAGACGAGCGCGGTGTCCGTTCTGCGGCTTCCTATCCACGGGAAGCGGAGGCGAGAGAATTCCTGTGCGTGAGTTGTAGGGCTCCCGTGCCCGGAGTGACGTATTCCCTGATGTCGCCGACTGAAACATGTCCCCGGTGCGGGACACGGGTACTGGCGCCTATCGATCCCCCAGTGCGTTGAGTTGCCACCTGCTCCATGGAGAGAAAGCGCGAATGACCACCCTGTACTACTCCCCTAGCACTGCCAGTCTGGTCGTGCATTGGCTCTTGATCGAGCTGGATGTCCCTCATCGACTGCATCTGCTGGACTTCGACAAGGGTGATCAGAAGGCGCCCGGTTACCTGAAGGTGAATCCGGCCGGCGTGGTGCCGGCGCTGGATCTGGATGGACAGATCATCACCGAATCGGCCGCGATCCTGCTGCATCTGGCGGATCTCCATCCCGGAGCCGGACTGGCGCCATCGGCGGGTACGCTGGAGCGGGCGCGGTACTACCAGTGGATGCTGTTCATGGCGAATACGCTGCTGCCGGCCTATCGCGCCTGGTTCTACTCCGACGAAATCGCCGGTGTGGAGAACGTCGAGGCCGTGCGCACGCACGCGCGCCAGCGCATCGAGGCCGCGTGGCAGCGCGTGGCCGATCATCTGGAAGCGAGCGGTCCTTGGATGGTGGGGGAGCGGCTCACCGTGGTCGATTTCATGACCACCATGCTGATGCGCTGGTCGCGCAACATGCCGAAGCCTTCCGACACCTGGCCGGTGCTGAAGGCCTACGCCGCTTGCATGAAGGCGCGCCCGGCGTTCAAGGAAGTCTATGCCCGCGAGGGGCTGACCGACTGGACCTGAGCCATGGCGCGGGGCCGGGCTTTCCCGACCCCGCGCAGTTGGAACGACAGCTCAGCGGAGCGGGCTCCGCGTCATGGCCGGATGCGCTGTCCGGTCGCGTCCACCACCGGCTCGCCATCTTCCTTGCTGAAGGCGCCGCGCTGCGGCTGCGGCAGGATGTCCAGCACGCTCTCGGAGGGACGGCACAGCTTCACCGCGTCGGGCGTCACCACGATGGGGCGGTTGATCAGGACCGGATGGGCGAGCATCGCCTCGATCAGCGTGGCATCGTCGACGCCAGGTTCATCCAGTCCCAGTTCGGCGTGGATGGCTTCCTTTTCACGCACGACGGCGCGCACCTGCACGCCCATGCGCGCGATGAGCGTGGTGAGGGTGCCGCGATCCGGCGGTGTCTTCAGATACTCCACCACCCGCGGTTCGATGCCGGCGTTGCGGATCAGGCCCAGCACGTTGCGCGAAGTGCCGCAGGCGGGGTTGTGGTAAATCGTCACCTCGTTCATCAGTACCATTCCAGCAGGGAGATGCCCAGGCCGATGTAGGTGGCCTTGTGGTTGTAGTCGATCAGGCTTTCCCCGTACCCGTGGAACGCCTGGATGTGGCCGCGGAAACTGCGATGGATCGGAAAGCCCCAATCCAGCTGCAACGCGCCATGCGATTTGTCGCCGGTGCGTAGCGAGTGGCGGGCCAGCACGGTGAACTCGTGGCCGCCCTTGCTGTAGGTGAGCATCGCGTCGCCACGACCGATGTAGTCCTCGATATCCGGGTTGTCGTCGTCGTTGCCGTCCGGCACGCGCCACCAGGGACGCAGCACCAGTGCCCAGTTCTCGCGATCCAGGCCGACCGTGAAGATCACCCGGTTCCAGCTGCGCGAGAGCGGATCATTTCGGCCGTTGGACTGGTGGTTGATGCCCACCCCGGCCATGCGTCCCTTCCAGCCACCCAGGCTGTAGTTGTTGCGGAACACCAGCATCACTTCCGGTTCGTAGTTGGTCTCGCGGAAGGGACGCGATTCCTCGCCGTTGTAGACCTGCCAGCGCGAACTCTGGGTATAGCCGCCCCACAGATCGCCGTTGTCGCCGAACAGGTTCTCGGCGAACTTGGTCTTGAAGCTCAACTGGAACTTGGCCTCGGTGTTGTCCAGCGGTTGCGGCTCGGTCACCGTGTTGCGTGGATTGGGCGAGTGCGGCATCTCGTTCTTGTCGCTGGTCCAGAACACCGGCATCAGATAGAGCGGCTTGTAGCCGCGCAACTGGAACACGCCCAGCTTGGAGTCCTTGGCCAGCTCCCAGCGACTGTCCAGCAGCGAACCCTTGCCGGCGTTGGCCAGGGCTTCCTTCAACATCGGGTCGTCGGTCCGGAACCAGGCGCCAAGGCGGCGGCGTTCGCTGCGCTCCACGCCGGCATCGGGCGGCTGCCGGGTCTGCACCGCCTGCTCGTCCAGACTGCTGCGCGCCGCGCTGGCCTCGGCGTCGGCCGCGCGGGTGTCCGACGGCTTGCGCCCGAACACGGCGTCATAGCAGGCGAGGCGGGAGGCGTCGGTCTCGATGGCCCGGCACGCTTCCGGACTCACGACATCGGGTTGAGGTTCCTGGGCGAAGGCCCGCGTGGCGGCCAGGGTCATTGCGATCAGGGACGGCAGCAGGTGCCGGGTCGGGGGGGGTGTCATCAGTTGCAACCGGAAGGGGAGGAAGACGGCCGGGGGATTGTGCCCGACAGCGGAGTGACGAGGCCGCAGTTCAGAAGATCCAGGCAAACAGGAACAAGCCCAGCATCGCGAAGGCCAGGCCCAGCTTCAGCACCACGCCCAGCACGATGCCCAGCCAGGTGCCGAGGCCGACCTTGGTGGCCTGGCCAATCTCGCGGCTGTGCCACAACTCGCCGAGCAGGGCGCCCGCGAATGGTCCGGCAAACAGACCAATGGGACCAAAGAACAGGCCGGCAAACGTGCCCACCGCCGCGCCGAGCAGCGCCTTGCCGCTGGCGCCCACGCGCCTGGCGCCCACCACCGTGGCGAAGAAATCCACGGCGACCGACAACGCCGTCAGCAGGCCCAGCAGGACCAGCGGCACCCAGCCGATCTGCTGGAAATCGCCCGCCCAGGCGGCCAGCAGCATGCCCGCGAATACCAGCGGCAGGCCGGGCAGCGCCGGCAGGATGACCCCGGCCAACCCGACCAGGATGAGCACGACGGCCAGCACGTAGTACAGGGTGGTCAGGTCCAAGCGAAATTCTCCTTGTCGAATCAACGGGTTGGGCGCCGTTTCGGGTGCCTGCGGACGGTTTGCATTTTCACAAATTGCGGGTTAGTGTGCGCTCGCTGTGTTTGCCAAGGTCACCGTGAATCGTGGCCTAGATGCGGTAGATCCATGATCCGCTACATCGTTGTACCTCGCTTCCTCCTTGCAACCAGCCGCCGATAGGCGTTTCCACCACCCAGAGTTCCAAGGAGCAAGTAGATGTCCGACCGTGAAACCGGAACCGTGAAATGGTTCAACGATGCCAAGGGCTTCGGCTTTATCAGCCGTGAGAACGGTGAAGACGTGTTTGTGCATTTCCGCGCCATCCAGACCCAGGGCTTCAAGAGCCTGAAGGAAGGCCAGAAGGTCAGCTTCACCGTCGTGCAGGGCCAGAAGGGCCTGCAGGCGGACGCCGTGCAGCCGCTGTAAGGTCTCGACAAGATTCGCGCCGGTTGTCACGACCGGACACGAAGAAAAAGCCCGACTCAGGTCGGGCTTTTTCTTTGCGCGGCGGAAATGCATGCCGCCGGATGAGGTACCTGTGTACCTGTTATCGCAGGACCACCCGGCCGTTCTGCACGCGCACGTAGGTGTTCTCGCGGATGCCGCCGAGATCGTGCTGGGTGAAGGTCAGGCGACGACCGTCGTCCATGCGCACGGTGATGTTGTAGGAGTCGCCGGTGGTGCGGTTCTGGATGGCGTTGCCCGCCATCGCGCCGGCAGCGGCGCCCGCGACGGTGGAAATGTTCTTGTTGCCCTTGCTGCCGCCGGTGTGTTCGGAGATCTGGCGGCCGGCGACGGCGCCGACGATGCCGCCCAGGATCGCACCGGTGGCGCCCGGCGCGGACCGGCCGGAAGACACGACATCGATGCGCTCGACGATGCCGCAGTCGGCGCAATAGTTGTTCGAGGGGGCCGGACGGTAACCGCCGCTGTTGTAACCGCCACCGCCATAGCCGGGCGAACTGGTGGCGCAACCGGCCAGCGCCAGCGAAGCAACGGCGCCGATGGCAAACATTCGAAGATTCATGGGTCCTCCAGGTTCACGTGGTCCGGTCTTGGACGTATCAATCAGAACCGGGGTGGCGCGGGATGCGGCCCGGTCGACCGCATCCTCGCGCTGCCTGCGTGAACCCCGCGACAACTGCGCCATCCAGGGCGGTCATCGCGACGTTGCGGCGTCAGCCGCAATTCAGCCGCGGAAATCCTGGTGACAGGCCTTGCAGCTTTCCTTGACCTGATCGGCGAGCGTCTTGGCCGCCGTGCAATCGGTCGGCGGCGTGGCCAGGCTGGCGTCGAGCTTGGCGCGGAAGTCGCTGGCATGGGTCACGAAACGCTGATCCTCGGCCAGGCCGGGCAGCGCCAGTTCCAGATCATTGGCCATCGTGCGCAGGGCGCGCACGTGCGGCACCGTGTCCGTGGCCGCGCAGCGGTTCTGCGCCACCTTGTCGCCCAACAGGCCGGCATGTTTCTGCATGACGTGCATGACGCTGTCGGGGAATGGATCCTGGCGGGCCTGGATCGCGCGCATCGCCATCACCGTGGCCACGGCGCCGATCACCAGGCCGATCAGGAACAGGAACAGGTAGCGGGAAGCGTTGGACGACTTGGCAGTCGGTTGGCTGGCCATGCGGCGGGCTCCTTTGGAAAAGTCCGTGCCATGTTACGACGCGCGTCACACCTCGCGCCATGACTACAATTGCCGGATGAAGAAAACCCTCAAGGATCGTTTCGCCGGCATCGACCGCCTGTACGGGCAGGGCGCGGTGAGCCGCTATGCCGGCCGGCGTGTGGCCGTCGTCGGCCTGGGCGGCGTCGGTTCGTGGGTGGTGGAGGCGCTGGCGCGTTCCGGTATCGGCCATTTGACCCTGATCGACGCCGACGACATCTGCGTCTCCAACACCAACCGCCAGTTGCCGGCGCTGGAGGGGCAGTACGGGCGAAACAAGGCCGAAGCGATGGCCGAGCGCTGCCGGGCGATCAATCCGGACATCGAGGTCGAGGTGGTGCCGGCGTTCCTGACCGGCGGCAATCTGGAGGAATTGCTGGACCGTGGATTCGATCTGGTTCTGGATGCCTGCGACAGTTTCCGCACCAAGGTCGAGATGATTGCGTGGTGTCGGCGTCGCAAGCTGCCGATCCTCGTGTCCGGTTCCGCCGGGGGACGCACCGACCCGACCCAGATCCGCCTGCGCGATCTTTCCCGCACCGAACATGACGCGCTGCTGGCATTGGTCCGCAAGAAGCTGCGCGGGGAGTTCAACTTCCCCAAGAACCCTGATCGCTATTTCGGCGTCACGGCGGTCTACTCGCTGGAGAACGTCAAGTATCCGCAGGCCGATGGCAGCGTCTGCGGGCTGCGCCCGCAACTGGGCGCGGACGCGGCCCTGAAGCTGGACTGCGGTGTCGGACTGGGGGCGGCGACCCACATCACCGGCGCGTTCGCCTTCGCCATGGTCGGCAAGGCGCTGGAATTGCTGCTCAAGGAAAAGAAGCCCGCGGCCTGAGCCGTCAGGCGGGCAAATCGAACAGGCGGGTGGCATTCCCGCGGGTGGCGGCGGCGATCCCGTCTTCGGTTTCGCCACGCAGTTGCGCGATGGTCCGGCAGATGAAGGACACCCGCGCGGGTTCATTGCGCTGGCCGCGGATCGCCGCGTCCGGCTGGTCCGGCGCGTCGGTTTCCAGCAGCAGGTATTCCAGCGGCATCGTCGCGACCAGGCCGCGCAGCCGCTGCGCGCGGTCGTAGGTCACGGGGCCGCCGAGGCCGATCAGGAAGCCGGCATTCCACAACTGGCGCGCCTGTTCCGGACTTCCGGAGAAACTGTGCACCACGCCGCGCAACCGGCCGACCCGGCGGATGGTGGCGATGACCGCGTCCACGGCGCGTCGCGCGTGGACGATCACCGGCAGGTCGAATTCCCGCGCGAGCCGCAATTGCGCTTCGAAACAGTGCTGCTGGGCAGCGTGATCCAGACCATCGACGAAGTAATCCAGGCCGCATTCCCCGACCGCGACCGGGCGTTCGCGTTCCAGCCACCCGCGCAGCAACGGCAGATGTTCCTCGCGATGCCGGGCCAGGTACATCGGATGCAGGCCGTAGGCCGGGTGCAGATCCGGCGCGTCCCGGCACAACGCATGCAGCGCGGGCCAGCCGGTGGCCTCGACCGCCGGGATGACCTGGTGGACGACGCCGGCCGCGCGCGCGCGGGCGATCACCGCTTCGCGATCCGCATCGAACTCCGCCGCGTCGAGATGGCAATGACTGTCGATCAACCGCACGTCAGCGGGATGGCCGTCCGGATTCCAGCGGCGGAGCCGGATCCTTGCGGCGTTTCCAGTTGGCCAGCAGCAGCGTGCCCAGGCCGAACACCAGTTCGTCCAGGAACGGGATCGGATCGATGCCTGGCGGCAGCAGCACGCTCAGGGCGAACAATCCGGCAGTGATCTTGAACAGCGTCGGATAACGCAGTTTCCGTGCCCATTCCAGCACGGGCAACAGGAGGGGATTGGCCACGGCGCGGTCTCCGCAGGGACGATGGGGCAACACGCTAGCACGTCGCGCGGGACTGCGCCGCCGTTCACGAAAAGTACGATTTCGTCTGCAGGAAACGGGGCTTGGTTCAGGTTCGTAGTGGTGGAATGATGCGGTAATGTGACTCGGGCGAGGCCCGCAATGGAGGCTGCGATGAAGAACAACACCACTATGATTCTGGTCGCTGCCGGCGCGCTGCTGGTGGGCGGCGTGGCAACCGCCGCTTTCATGAAGGGCGGCGACAAGGCGGCAGGCACGCCGACGGTGGAGACCGCCCCGCTGGCCGATCCGGCATTGGCCACGGATGATGCCGCGGCCACCGACAACGTGATCCCGGCCGACGCCCTGCAGTACGCGGACGTGCTCAACGTCAAGCCGGTGACCACCAGCGAGAAGCTCTACGCGACCGTGATCGGCACCGAGCCGGTGCGCGAAACCACCACCACCAGCACGCCGCATGAAGTATGCGAGGACGTGGTCGTGCAGGAGCGCCTGCCCGAGCGTGACGGCAACACCGGCGGCACCGTGGCCGGCGCGGTCATCGGTGGCCTGCTCGGCAACCAGGTCGGCAAGGGCAGTGGCCGCAAGGCCGCGACTGTCGCCGGCGCGGTGGCCGGTGGCGTGATCGGCAACCAGGTGGACAAGCGCCATGTGGGTGGCCGGGTGGTCGAGCGTACCGAGCGCCAGTGCCACACCGAGACCGCGAGCTCGCAGTCCTCGCGGGTGACCGGCTACAACGTCACCTACCGCAATCCGGACGGCACCACCGGTACCATGCGGATGGACGGCAAGCCGGGCAGCCGTATCGCGATGGGCAACGGCGAGAAGGTGGTCGGTTACGACGTGACCTACCGCCTGGATGGGCAGGAGAACACCCTGCGCATGGACCAGAAGCCGGACAGCGATCGCCTGCCGGTGATCGACGGCAAGGTGGTCACCCAGACCGCCTCGGCGGCCACCCCCGGCAAGGGCTGAGCCCGGCGTCCGACGTTTCCACGAAACACCCCCCGAAAGGCCGGCGAAATGCCGGCCTTTCCTTTACGACCTGAAGGCTTACCGCCCGGACGGAGCAACCCATACAATGCGGGATTGTCCGAACCGGCACGAATCCCGCATGGCCCTGAATCCGTACGACCTGTTTGATGTCCGTTCCCTGCTGTCCGAAGAAGAGCGCGCGGTGCAGGACACCGTGGCCCGCTTCACCGACGAGCGCGTGCGTCCCATCATCGGCGAGGCGTTCGATCAGGGCCGGTTCCCGAAGGAACTCGTGTCCGAGATCGCCGACCTCGGCCTGCTGGGCTCGTCGCTGCCGGAAAAGTACGGCTGCGCCGGACTGAACGGGGTCAGCTACGGGCTGATCTGCCAGGAACTGGAACGCGGTGACAGCGGCATCCGCAGCTTCGTCAGCGTGCAGTCCTCGCTGTGCATGTATCCGATCTATGCCTATGGCAGCGAAGAGCAGCGCCAGCGCTGGCTGCCAGACATGGCTGCCGGCAAGGTGATCGGCTGCTTCGGCCTGACCGAGCCGCACGGTGGCTCGGATCCGGCCAACATGAAGACCAGCGCGCGCCGCGACGGTGACGACTGGGTGATCAACGGCTCCAAGATGTGGATCACCAATGGCAACCTGGCCGACATCGCGATCGTCTGGGCCCAGACCGACGAGGGCATCCAGGGCTTCGTGCTGGAGAAGGGCACGCCCGGCTTCACCGCCCAGGAAATCAAGCACAAGATGAGCCTGCGCGCGTCGGTGACCAGCGCGCTGTTCTTCGACAACGTGCGGGTGCCCGATTCCAGCCGCCTGCCGAACGTGAAGGGCCTGAAGGGGCCGCTGGGCTGCCTGACCCAGGCCCGCTACGGCATCACCTGGGGCCCGATCGGCGCGGCCATCGCCTGCCTGGACGAGGCGCTGAACTATTCCAAGGAACGCATCCTGTTCAACCGCCCGGTGGCGGCGACCCAGAGCGCGCAGATCAAGCTGGCCGAGATGGCCCGTCGGATCACCCTGGCACAGCTGCTGTCGCTGCAGCTCGGCCGGCTCAAGGACGCCGGCACGCTGCAGCCGCAGCAGGTGTCGCTGGCCAAGTGGAACAATTGCCGCATGGCCATCGATATCGCACGCGAGTGCCGCGATCTGCTCGGCGGCGCCGGCATCACCACCGAGCACGCCGCGATCCGCCACGCGTTGAACCTGGAATCGGTAATCACCTATGAAGGCACCGAGACCGTGCACCAGCTGGTCATCGGCCGTGAGTTGACCGGGATCAGCGCGTTCTGAACCGATTTGCCCGCCGCGGGTGCGGCGGGCGCTGCGAAGGGCGGCGGGTGAACGCGGTGCGGGCACCATGCCCGTATCGCCGGCCCGGCGCCCTCCGTTCCGCCGCGAAATGAGGGGCAGACCTTGAGCATCTTCGATCTGCAACTGGAAACCGAGCGCCTGTGGCTGCGGCCCCAGCGCCGCGAGGACTATGAGCCGTGGGCGGCGTTCGTCGCCGACGAGGAGGCCACCCGCTACATCGGCGGTGTGCAGCCGCGCTCGATGGCCTACCGCAGCCTGGCGGCGATGGTCGGCTGCTGGCAGATGGAAGGATTCGCGATGTTCTCGGTGATCGAGAAGGCCAGCGATCGCTGGGTGGGACGGGTCGGGCCGTGGTGTCCGCTCGGCTGGCCCGGCACCGAGATCGGCTGGAGCATCGCCCGCGAGGCCTGGGGCCGTGGCTACGCGCCGGAAGCGGCGCGCGCGGCGGCCGACTGGGCATTCGCCGAATTGGGCTGGGACGAGGTGATCCACACGATCGATCCTGACAACCAGAACTCCAAGAACGTCGCGGCCAAACTGGGTTCGCGCTACCTGCGCATGGGGGAGCTGCCGGCACCGCATGAAGGCAAGCCGGTCGAAATCTGGGGACAATCACGCGAGCAGTGGTTCGCGCAGGGAGGAAGGGCCGCATGAGCCGGGGCATCGACGAACTGAGGCTGGAAACCGAACGTCTGATCCTGCGCCCGCCGCGACGCGAGGATTTCGATGGTTTCGCCGAACTCCAGGCCGACGAGGAAGCGGCCCGCTTCATCGGCGGCGCGGTCAGCCGTCCGGCAGCCTGGCGCCGGTTCCTGTGGCAGCCGGGTTCCTGGTGGCTCGACGGTTTCGGCATGTTCGCGATCATCGAACGCGCCACCGGCGAATGGCTGGGCCAGTTGGGACCGTGGAAGCCGGAAGGTTGGCCGGGCAACGAAGTCGGCTGGTCGCTCCGGCGGGGAGCCCAGGGCAAGGGCTATGCGCTGGAGGCGGCGCGGCCGGCCATCGACTGGGCATTCGACAACCTGGGCTGGACCGACATCATCCACTGCATCGACGCGGAAAACGTGCCGTCGCAGAAACTGGCCGAGCGCCTGGGGTCGCGCAAGCTGCGCCAGACCCGGTTGCCGCCGCCATTCGAGTCGATCGAACTGGATGTCTGGGGCCAGAGCCGCGACGGGTGGCGCGCGGGACGCGGCGGGTGATCGCACCCGCTTCCATCGATACGCGTCTGATGGCCACGCTGGCGGGCCTGGTGCCGATCGCACGCGTGTGCTTCCGCGATCCCTGGTGGGTCATCGGCAGCACCGCGATGCGCCTGGCGGGCGTTGATGGTCCGGAGCCGAACGATGTCGATCTGCTGTGCAGCGCGCGGGATGCCGATGCCCTGGTCGAAGCGTGGACCGCGCATCGCGACGATCACTATCGTCCTGCCGACGACGGCCGTTTCCGATCCCGCTTCGCACGCTTCGCGCATCTGCCGATGCCGCTGGAAGTGATGGGCGATCTTGAAGTCCGCGTGGCGGGCGACTGGCAGCCCGTGCAGGTCGCGTCGGAGTTGCGGGTGGAGGTGAACGGTCACGCCATCCCCGTGCCCGCGCTGTCGGAGCAGTGGCGGATCCTGACGCTGTTCGGCCGCGAGAAGGATCTGGCCAAGGCCGCGCGCATCGCCGGACTCACCGCCGTCCGGGGGCCTCATGTCCACTGAAATCCTCACCGTTCACGGCTATTCGGTGTCGGGAAACTGCCACAAGGTACGCCTGCTGCTGGAACAACTGGGGCGCCCCTGCCAGTGGATGGAAGTCGACAGCCCGAACGGTGCCACCCGCACACCGGATTATCTGGCGAAGAACCCCAATGGCAAGGTGCCGATGCTGGAGCGCGTCGACGGCCGTGTCCTGACCGAGTCCAACGCCATCCTGTGCTGGCTGGCCGAAGGCAGCGCGTACCTGCCTGCCGATACGTGGCAGCGCGCGCAGGCGATGAGCTGGTTGTTCTTCGAGCAGTACAGTCATGAGCCCTATGTCGCGGTGGCCCGTTTCATCCGTGGCTGGACGCCACCGGACTCGCCGCGTCGCGCCGATCTGCCGCGTCTGATCGAGCGCGGTGAACAGGCGTTGGCCGTCATGGAGCGTCACCTGCAGCAGGCCGACTGGTTCACCGGTGAAGACTACGGCATCGCCGACATCGCCCTGTTCGCCTATACGCATTGCGCCGCCGATGGCGGTTTCGAACTGTCGAAGTTTCCCCGTGTTTCCGCCTGGCTGGCGCGCGTGAGCGCAACGCCGGGTTTCATACCCATGCCAGCGATCGCCGACGATGTCGCCGAGCGTCTGGCGAATTCCTGAATCCACCCACGAGTGCCATGACCGCCCAGATCATTCCCGCCCGCATGAAGGGCCTCAACCGCGCCGAAATCTGCGATCAGAATTTCACCGAGTTCGTGAAGGCCTGGAACGGCCATTCCGGTGGTGGTTCCGCTTCCGCCATCCTGCCGGGCAGCGCGCTGGACCGGCAGGGCTTTGCGGACCTGCTGGAATCCCAGCTGATTTCGCGCCATCTGGATCTGATGGCGCGCGTCCTGCGCGTTCAGAACAAGGTCTTCTACACCATCGGCAGCTCCGGCCACGAAGGCAACGCGATGGTCGCCCGGCTGACCCGGCACACCGATCCGGCGTTCCTGCACTACCGCAGCGGCGGCTTCATGGCCGAACGCTTCCGCAAGCTGCCGGGGATGGATCCGGTGATGGATTCGGCGCTGTCGTTCGCCGCCAGCGCCGAGGATCCGGCCTCCGGTGGCCGCCACAAGGTCTGGGGCAGCAAGCCGTTGTGGGTGCTGCCACAGACCTCGACGATCGCCTCGCATCTGCCGAAGGCGCTGGGCACGGCGGTCGCCATCGAGCAGGCCCGCCGCATCGGCCATGCCTCGCCGATTCCGGAAGACAGCATCGCCATCTGCTCGTTCGGCGATGCCTCCAGCAACCACGCCACCGCCCAGACCGCATTCAACGCCGCGGCCTGGACCGCCTACCAGAAGTTGCCGGCGCCGGTGCTGTTCGTGTGCGAGGACAACGGCATCGGCATTTCGGTGAAGACGCCCGACGGCTGGGTGGGGCGCAACTTCCGCGATCGCGCGGATCTGGACTACTTCTACGCCGATGGCCTGGATCTGGCGACCGGCTACGGCCAGGTGCGGGCGGCGGTCGAGCACTGCCGCAACACCCGCCGCCCGACCTTCCTGCACCTGCGCACCACCCGGATCATGGGCCACGCCGGCACCGACTTCGAAATCGAATGGCGGCCCATCGAGGAACTGGTCGCGGTGGAAGCCACCGATCCGCTGCTGCGGTCCGCGGCCATCGCGCTGGAGTCCGGCCTGATGAGCCGCGACGACCTGCTGGCGTTCTACGAGAACATCCGCCGGCGCTGCTTCGCGGCCGCCGAGGAAGCCGATCGCCGGCCCAAGATCACCACGCTGGAGGAAGTGATCGCGCCGCTGGCGCCGTACACCCCGGACAAGGTGGCCACCGAAGCCGCGCGCCCTGCGCCGCACGACAAGCGCGTGGCCGCGTTCGGCAGCGAGGAAAAGCTGCCGGAGAAGCTGCCGCCGCGCCACCTGGCGATCCAGATCAACAATGCGCTGCACGACTTGTTCTGCAAGTATCCCGAGACGCTGCTGTTCGGCGAGGACGTGGCGCAGAAAGGCGGCGTGTATACCGTCACCAAGGGCCTGCACAAGGCGTTCAAGGGCAGCCGCGTGTTCAACACGCTGCTGGACGAAACCATGATCCTCGGCCTGGCCCAGGGCTACGCCAACCTGGGCATGCTGCCACTGCCGGAGATCCAGTACCTCGCTTACTTCCACAACGCCTGCGATCAGATCCGCGGCGAGGCCGCCAGCCTGCAGTTCTTCAGCAACAACCAGTACCGCAATCCGATGGTGGTGCGCATCGCCGGCCTGGGTTACCAGCGCGGCTTCGGCGGGCATTTCCACAATGACAACTCGATTACCGCGCTGCGCGACATCCCCGGCCTGGTCGTGGGCTGCCCCTCGCGCGGTGACGACGCGGCGATGATGCTGCGCACGCTGGCGGCGCTCGCCAAGGTCGATGGCCGGGTGACCGCTTTCCTCGAACCGATCGCGTTGTACATGACCAAGGATCTGTACGAGCCCGGCGATGGCCAGTGGCTGTTCCCGTATCCCGCGCAGGAGCAGGCGATGGTGTTGGGCGAAGGCCGCGTGTACGACGCCGAGGCCGACGATCTGGTCATCTTCAGCTACGGCAACGGCGTGCCGATGAGCCTGCGCGCCGCGCGCGCCATCGAGGCGAAGCACGGCTGGAAGGTGCGGGTGGTGGATCTGCGCTGGCTGGTGCCGCTCAACGAGGCGTTCATCGTCGAACAGGCCGCGACCGCCAAGCGCATCCTGGTCGTGGACGAGGGCCGCCATTCGGCTGGCGTGGGCGAGGGCGTCATCACCGCGATCGCCGAGGGTGGCTATCGCGCCCGCCCGTTCCAGCGCGTGGTCGGCATCGACACCTATACGCCGCTTGCGGGTGCCGCGTTCCTGGTGCTGCCGGGTGACGAGGACATCGTGGCGGCGGCGGATCGGCTGGCCTGAGCAGCGCATGGCACCGCGGCCGGGCGGCCTTCGCTCAGCCGCGGTGCTGCTATGCTCGAAGCCCTTTCACCGCAGCAGGAGTTCCCCATGCCAGCACCGGCCGTGGCCATCATCATCGGCAGCCTGCGCAAGGATTCCTTCAACCGCCAACTGGCCGGCGCGGTGCAACGGCTGGCCGGCGACCGCTTCGCGTTCCGGACCCTGGAGATCGGCGAACTGCCGCTCTACAACCAGGATGACGATGCGGATTTTCCGGCGGCGGGCCTGCGCTTCAAGCAGGGCATCGAGCAGGCCGACGCACTGCTGTTCGTGACTCCCGAGTACAACCGTTCCATGCCCGGCGTGTTGAAGAACGCCATCGACGTGGCGAGCCGTCCCGCCGGCAGCACCACCTTCGCCGGCAAGCGCGCGGGCATCATCGGCACGTCGCCCGGCATGCACGGCACGGTGTCCTCGCAGCAGCACCTGCGCAACGTGCTGGCGGCGGTGGACGTGGCGGTGCTGCCGCAACCGGAGATCGCCATCCAGTTCAAGGAAGGACTGCTCGACACGGAGGGCGACGTCACGGACGAGCGCGCCCGTCGGCGGCTGCTGTCTTTCCTGGATCGCTTCGAGGCCTGGCTGCGCTGAATCAGGCGCGGCGCGGCAGCAATTGCGCCAATCCGTGGCGCAGGCGCGCCGGCAACGGCGCATCCAGCGGGGCCTCGTCGACCAGCTGCGCGGCCAGCAGGCGCCGGAACGGCAATACCTGCTGCCCGGCGCGCAGGATCGTTTCCCGCAGCTTGCGCATCGGTGCGCGGTCATCGGTGAACACGCGCACCACGGTGCCGGTCGCCAGATAGAGCGGCAGGCTGCCCGCCCGATGCCGGCGCTGGTAGCGCGCCAACAGGGCATCACTGCCCAGGTCGCGTCCCTGCGCGCGCGCGATGCGCGCCATGTCGGTCAGGCGTTCCACGCTGGCCAGGCCCAGGTTGAACCCATGCGCGGTGACCGGATGCATGCCCACCGCGGCGTCGCCGACCACGGCGAAGCGCTGGCCGACGAACCGTCGCGCATAGACCCCGACCAGCGGGTAGACGTGGCGGCTGCTTTCCAGTTCCATGGCGCCCAGGCGATTGCCGTAGCGTTCGCGCATCTGCGCGGCGAAGTCGTCGGCCGGCAGCGCCTGCAGACGCCGGGCTTCGGCGTGCGGCACGGTCAGCACCGCGGACGACAGGTGTTCGCGCAGCGGCAGCATCGCCAGGGTCTGGCCATGGCCGAACCATTCCCATGCGACGCCATGGTGGGGAAGCTCATGGCGCATCCGGCAGACCAGCATGCTCTTGCCGAAGTCGTACTGGCTCGCGCCGATGCCGAGTGCGCGACGGGTTTCGGAGAAGCGGCTGTCGGCGGCGATCAGCAGCGATGCCTGCAGGCACCGCCCGTCCTGCAGCACGACTTCCGCTTCCGCCGGCGTGGTCCGCACCGATTCGACCTGTGCGCCCGGAAACCAGTCCAGTGTCGGCAGGTCCCGGATCGCGCGCCAAGCCGCCTCGCGGATGCGGTGGTTCGGAACCAGGCTGCCCAGTTGTTCCTTTCCCACCAATCCGCTTTCCACGGTCATCCAATGGGGCGATTCGCCGTCCATGACCCGTGCCGCGCGCAGCGGGGCGATATCGTCCTGCGGAACGTGCTCCCACACACCGAGCTCTCGCAGCAGGCGGATCGACGCGTGGGTGAGCGCGATCTCGCGGCCGTCGAAGGCCGGCTCGGCGATGGTTGCTTCCGGTTGCCGTTCGACCAGCGCGACGTTCAGTGATTGCTGACACAACGCCCTGGCCAGGCACAATCCAGCGGGGCCGGCACCGATGATGATCACGTCGTGACGCATGCAACATCCTCGCGGAGGGGAACTGTCCGCAGTGTAGGCATCCGCCGGCGCGCGTAATTGACCTGGATCAAGCTCGCGCGGACCGCCTCAGTCCAGCAACGGGATTTCCTTCAGCACGATGCCGTTCGCGATCAGCGCGACGGGCTCGCGCTCCAGCGGCATCACCGCCAACGCAAGCGCGGGAGCGCCGGCCTGCGCGCAGATGATCTCGCCGATATCGCGGGCACCGTCGGTGACCGCGATGCCGGGATCGGGCGGCGCATCGCTCTCGAACAGAACCAGGGCTCGCTTGGCCTTGCCGAGGAAATGGGTGCGGGCGACGATTTCCTGACCCGGATAGCAGCCTTTCTTGACGCTGTAGGCTTGCAGCCGATCCAGTGACAGTTGCTGCGGCGTCCACTGCTCGCGCTGACTTTCGGGCAGGCGGGGCAGGCCATGACGCAGATCGTGCCTGCGCCAATCGGCCGCCTCGGCGACTGCGGCAGGTGTTTCGCCGCCTATCCGCCAATGGCGTGCGCCGCCGGCATCGCTTCGATCCAGTTCCAGGGCATCGCCGGACTGGCCGAGCAGGGCGCCGCTGGCCTGCTCGGCGAGCGCCATCACGCCCCGGACCGGCAAATCCGGACGCACGGCGATCTTCAACTTTCGTCTGAAGACGTAACGCTGGAGGGCGGCGGCCAGGACGTCGGCCGGGTAATCCGGCACCACCACCAGCAACTCCTCTTCGCTGCGACGGGCCAGGGCAAACAGCGCAATGACGCGGCCTTTGGGCGTCAACCAGGCGCTCCATTGCCACTGTCCGACCGGCAGCGAGGCCACTTCACTGCTGAACTGGGCATGCGCGAAAGCCACGGCATCAGGGCCTTCCAGGCTCAGGACCGCATGGTCGGACAGCACTGTCGCGGGTGTTTCCGGAGGGGGCAGGTTGTCAGCCAAGGGGGTGGGGATTAAAATTTTGTGCATTGCGAGACCCCCATGATAGGCGAAACAACTCCCATCCCTGATGCCGACGCCGGAACACTGCCGTCCGAAAACGCGCCTGCCGCCCCTTCCGGCGACCGCGCGCCAACGGCGCCAGCGCAGAAGGAAATCGGGGGGCGCGACGGTCCTGAACCGACGCGCTACGGGGATTGGGAAAAAAACGGGCGCTGCATCGATTTCTGATCCGCAGCATTGAGCCAACGCGGTCGAATTGACCGCCCAGCCGAGAAAGAGTCAGCGAATGGCGACACACCAACGTCCGCTTTCCCCCCATCTGCAGGTCTACCGCTGGCAGATCCAGATGGTGACCTCCATCCTGCACCGGGGGACCGGCATCTTCCTGGCCCTGGGCGCGCTGGTGATTGCCGCCGGCCTGATGGCGCTGATGCTGGGACCGGAATCGTGGAACTGCTTCACCGACATCGCCGGCGCCTGGTACGGCAAGGCGTTCCTGGTCGCCTGGACCTGGGCGTTCGCCTACCACCTGTGCAACGGCATCCGCCACGTGGTGCAGGACTTCGCCATCGGCTACAGCATTCCCGCCTTCATCCGCAGCAGCTGGCTGTCGGTGCTGGGCAGCCTGCTGATCACCGCCCTGGTCTGGGCCTGCGCGCTGTGGGGAGGTGCCGCATGAGCCGCTTCCGTACTCCGCTGAAGAACGTACGCGGCCTGGGCTCGGCCAAGACCGGCACCGCGCATTTCGTCAATCAGCGGCTGACCGCCACCGCGCTGATCCTGCTGGGCATCTGGTTTCTGGTGTTCGTGATCAGCCTGATCGGCGCCGACTACGTCACCGCCACGGAAGCGGTGTCGCGTCCCTGGAACGCGGTGCTGCTGGTGGGTTTCCTGATTGCCATGTTCTGGCATGCGCAGCTCGGCCTGCAGGTCGTGCTGGAAGACTACGTCCACCACTCGCTGCTGGCCCTGGTGGTCCAGACCGCGGTGCGCTTCATCGCCGTGCTCGGCGCCATCATCAGTGTTTTCGCGGTGGCCCGCATCGCGCTGGGGAATTGACCAAATGTCCGCTTACAAGATCACCGAACACAAGTACGACATGGTCGTGGTGGGCGCCGGCGGCGCCGGCCTGCGCGCGACCTTCGGCCTGGCCGCCAAGGGCCTGCAGACGGTCTGTCTGACCAAGGTCTTCCCGACCCGTTCTCACACCGTGGCCGCGCAGGGCGGCATATCCGCCGCGCTCGGCAACATGGGCGAGGACGACTGGCGCTACCACTTCTACGACACCATCAAGGGTTCGGACTGGCTGGGCGACCAGGATGCCATCGAGTACATGTGCCGCGAGGCGATCCCGGCGATCATCGAGCTGGAGCACTACGGCGTCCCGTTCAGCCGCACCGAGGAAGGCAAGATCTACCAGCGTCCGTTCGGCGGCATGACCACCCGTTACGGCGAGGGCCCGCCGGCCCAGCGTACCTGCGCCGCGGCCGACCGCACCGGCCACGCGATGCTGCACACCCTGTACCAGCAGTCGCTGAAGCACGACGCGCGCTTCATGATCGAATACTTCGCGCTGGACCTGATCTTCGACGAGGAGGGCGCCTGCCGCGGCGTGCTCGCGCTGGACATGGCCGAGGGCTCGCTGCACCTGTTCCGCGCCCACGGCGTGGTGCTGGCCACCGGCGGCTACGGCCGCGCCTACTTCAGCGCCACCTCCGCCCACACCTGTACCGGTGACGGCGGCGGCCTGGTGATGCGCGCCGGCCTGCCGATGCAGGACATGGAGTTCGTGCAGTTCCATCCGACCGGCATCTACGGCGCCGGCTGCCTGATCACCGAAGGCGTGCGCGGCGAAGGCGGCATCCTGCGCAACAGCAACGGCGAGCGCTTCATGGAGCGCTATGCCCCGCACTACAAGGACCTGGCCTCGCGCGACGTAGTGTCGCGCTCGATGACCATCGAAATCCGCGAAGGCCGCGGCGTCGGCGAGCACAAGGATCACATCCTGCTCGACCTGACCCACCTGGGACCGGAAGTCATCAACGAGAAGCTGCCCGGCATCGCCGAGAGCGCCCACATCTTCGCCGGCGTGGACGTGACCAAGCAGCCGATTCCGGTCATCCCGACCGTGCACTACAACATGGGCGGCATCCCGACCAACTACCACGGCGAAGTGGTGCGCAAGGTCGGCGACAACCCCGATGCGGTGGTTCCGGGCCTGTACGCGATCGGCGAAGCCGCCTGCGTGTCGGTGCACGGCGCCAACCGCCTGGGCTCGAACTCGCTGCTGGATCTGGTGGTGTTCGGCCGCGCGGTGGCCAACCGCTGCGCCACGACCATCACGCCGGGCGCCTCGCACAAGCCGCTGGCCGGCGACGCCTGCGACAAGGCGCTCTCGCACCTGGACAAGCTGCGCAATGCCAATGGCGACACGCCGACCGCGGTCATCCGCGATCGCATGCAGCGCACCATGCAGGCCGATGCGGCGGTGTTCCGCACCAGCAAGACGCTGAAGGAGGGCTGCGACAAGATGACCGACATCTTCAAGTCCTTCGAGGACGTGAAGGTGAGCGACCGCTCGCTGGTCTGGAACTCGGACCTGATCGAGACCTACGAACTGCACAACCTGCTGCTCAACGCGGTGGCGACCATCAACTCGGCCGAGCAGCGCCACGAGAGCCGCGGCGCGCATGCGCACGAGGACTACCCCGAGCGCGACGACGTCAACTGGCAGAAGCACACCCTGGTCAGCGTCGACGAGCAGGGCAAGTGCAATTTCGATTTCCGCCCGGTGCACATGTACACGTTGACCGATGACGTCGACGTGGTGCCGCCGAAGCCGCGCGTTTACTGATCGGGAGAGAACTGAGTCATGGCCGAATTCGCACTCCCGAAGAACTCGCGCGTCCAGAAGGGCAGGCATTTCCCCGCCCAGGGCGCCAAGAACCCGCGCACCTTCAAGGTCTACCGCTGGAATCCGGAAGACGGGCAGAACCCGCGCCTGGACACCTACGAGGTGGATCTGGCGGCCTGCGGCCCGATGGTCCTGGACGCGCTGATCAAGATCAAGAACGAGATCGACCCCACGCTGACCTTCCGCCGCTCCTGCCGCGAAGGCATCTGCGGTTCGTGCGCGATGAACATCGACGGCACCAACACGCTGGCCTGCACGCGCGCCATCAGCGACTGCAAGAAGGCCGAGGTGCCGATCTACCCGCTGCCGCACATGGACGTGGTCAAGGACCTGGTTCCGGACCTGACCCACTTCTACGCCCAGTACGCCTCGATCAAGCCGTGGATCCGCACCCAGACCCCGGCGCCGCCGGATCGCGAACGCCTGCAGTCGCCGGAAGATCGCAAGAAGCTGGACGGCCTGTACGAGTGCATCCTGTGCGCATGCTGCTCGACCAGTTGCCCGAGCTACTGGTGGAATGGCGAACGCTACCTGGGTCCGGCGATCCTGCTGCAGGCCTACCGCTGGATCATCGATTCGCGTGACGAGGACACCGGTACGCGCCTGGACGATCTGGAAGATCCGTTCAAGCTGTACCGCTGCCACACCATCATGAACTGCGCGCGGACCTGCCCGAAGGGCCTGAATCCGGCGCTGGCGATCGCGGAAATCAAGAAGCTGATGATGGAGCGGCGCGCCTGACGCCATGGGCACGCCGCACGCCGCTGCGATCCTCTGGCCCGCGGTGGCGATGGCGGGACTGACCTTTCTGGTCTGGGTCCGCCTGTACCATTTGCGGCTGGGGGAAATGGCGCGCAAGCGCATCGACGCCCAGGCGCTGGCCAGTTCCGCCGAGGCGGGACGCCTGCTGGCCGATACCCGCGCTTCGGACAATTTCCGCAATCTGTTCGAAGTGCCCGTGCTGTTCTACGCGGGCGTGTTGCTGGCGGCACAGGCCGGCATCGATGACCGCGCATTGCTGACGCTGGCCTGGTCGTTCGTCGGACTGCGCGTGGTGCACAGCGCCGTGCAGTGCACGTTGAACCACGTGATGACCCGTTTCGCCGCCTACGCCCTGGCGACGCTGGTCCTGATGGCATTCTGGGCGCGCATGGCCTGGCTGCTCTGGTTGGCATGAACCCGCAAGAAATAGAACTCAAGCGCGTCCGCTGGCGTTGCCGGCGCGGCATGCGCGAACTGGATCAATTGTTCGAACGCCATCTCGATCGCGACTGGCCGGCGTCCTCCGATGCCGAGCGCGGCGTTTTCCTACGGCTGCTCGACTGCGAGGACGATAAGCTCTGGCGCTGGTTCATGGGCTACGAGCAGTGTCCGGATGGCGAACTCGCCGCACTCATCCAGCGTATCCGCGCCTTGCCGGCTTGACTGGCGTCCCTCGCGCCTGCTGTGTGGCGCGCTGATCCTGCTGGGCATGGCGGCCGCCTGGGCCGTGCTGGCGAGCGAGATGCCGCGTGTTCCCGCTTGGCTGCTGGCGGTGGCCGCCGCGCTGCAGGGTTTTCGCCAGGCCAGGCGCGAAGCCGCGAGGCCCTCCTGCGTCTGGATTTTCCCGGCCAACGGACGGGTGACCGTCGATGGCTTGCCGGTGCATGAGCCGAGGCTGGTCTGGCGCGGGCCGCTCGCGGTCCTCCACTGGCGGGACCGGAAAGGTGCCCGTCACCGCCTGGGCTGGTGGCCCGATACCCTGCCGGCGGTGGCCCGGCGTGAACTGCGGCTGGCCGCGGGCATCGATGACGCTTCGCGTGACCGCCGGCCGATGGCACCATAGACCGATGTTCAAACCCGTCCCCGTCGCCATCGGCCTGCGCTATCTCCGCGCCAAGCGCCGCAACGGTTTCATTTCCTTCATTTCGCTGGCTTCCATCATCGGCATCGCGCTGGGCGTGGCGGTGCTCATCACCACGCTTTCGGTGATGAACGGGTTCCAGCGGGAAATCCGCGATCGATTGCTGCAGGCGACCGCGCACGCGACCGTCGCCGGCGCGGGCGAGGACATGCAGGACTGGCCGCACGCGGTGAAGGTGGCGATGCAGGATCCGCGCGTGGCCGGCGCCGCGCCCTATGTCGACGTGCAAGCCATGCTCTCCGGCAACGCCGACCCGCAAGGGGCGCTGGTGCAGGGCATCGTGCCTTCGGAGGAACGCAAGGTCTCGGTGTTGGGCGACAAGATGAAAACCGGCCGGCTGGAATCGCTGCAGCCGGGCGAGTTCAACATCCTGCTGGGCCAGGAACTGGCGGCCTGGCTGCGGGTGGGCATGGGCGACAGCGTGGTGGTCACCGCCGGCAATTTCCAGGGCACGCCGATGGGGGCGATGCCGAAAATCAAGCGCTTCACCGTGTCCGGCACGTTCGCGGTGGGCCACAACGACATCGATCGCAACCTGGCGGTGGTGCACATGGCCGATCTGCAGCGGGTGCTGAGGATGGGTGATGGCGTGACCGGCGTGCGCCTGAAACTGCACGACATGGACCAGGCGATGACCGTGGCGCGTGATCTGGTCTACCGGCTGGGACACGTCTACCGGGTCAGCGACTGGATGAGCCAGAACGCCAACCTCTACCACTCGCTGAAGATGGAAAAGACGGTGATGGGCATCCTGCTGTCCCTGATCATCCTGATGGGCGCGTTCTCGCTGGTGAATTCGCAGGTGATGCTGGTGACCGACAAGCAGGCCGACATCGCCATCCTGCGCACCCTGGGCCTGACCCCGCGCGGGGTGATGCAGGTGTTCATGGTGCAGGGTTCGCTGATCGGCATCATCGGCACGGTGGCCGGCGTCATCGGTGGCATCACCCTGACCATGAACCTGGAGCGCATCCTCGATCTCATCGAGAAGGTGTTCAACGTGACCCTGCTGCCGCCGGATGTCTACTACATCACCGGTCTGCCGTATGACCTGCAGCCCAGCGACGTGACCACCATCGCCTGCGTGGCGCTGGTGATGAGCTTCCTGGCCACGCTGTACCCGGCCTGGCGCGCGGCCCGGACCCAACCGGCGGAGGCCCTGCGCTATGAATGACAAAGCCATGGCGACCCCGAGTGCCGACGGCACCGTCATCCGCGCCGATCATCTGGGCAAGACCTACGCCGAAGGAAAGATGCGCACGCCGGTGTTCGACGGCCTGGAGCTGGCCGTACACCCGGGCGAGACCGTCGCCATCGTGGGCGCTTCCGGCGCCGGCAAGAGCACATTGCTGCATCTGCTCGGCGGGCTGGATACACCCACCGCGGGCGAGGTGTACGTCGCGGGACAGAAAATGTCCACGCTCTCGGATGCCGCGCGCGGCCAGTTGCGCAACCGCGCGCTTGGCTTCGTCTACCAGTTCCATCACCTGCTGCCGGAGTTCACCGCGCTGGAGAACGTCATGATGCCGGTGATGCTGGGTGGCGCCGACGCGGCTTCGGCGCGCCAGCGGGCACGGGAGCTGCTGGAGTCGGTCGGCCTGGGCCATCGCATCGAGCACAAGCCGGGCGAACTGTCCGGTGGCGAGCGCCAGCGTGCCGCCGTCGCGCGCGCGTTGGTGAACCAGCCGGCCTGCGTACTGGGCGACGAACCCACGGGCAACCTGGACGAGAAGACGGCCGCGACCGTGTTCGACCTGATGCTCGGCCTCAATCGCGCCCAGAAGACCAGCCTGGTGCTGGTCACCCACGATCGCCGGCTGGCGCGGCGTCTGGACAGGGTGCTGGAACTGCACGAAGGCAAGCTGCGCCAGCTTGCCCACGCCGACGTCTGACCGCAGAGCGGCGCTCCGCCCTGGTGCGCCCGCCGAGCGCACGGAAACGAAGAAAGAGGTTTCCGGAGCTCTTGCCCGGCAATCTGGCGTCCTGCCGATTTCCACGGACAGCGGTGGCCGCCTGCGGGCCGGATCCCGCCTCAGGCGCCGAAAAACTCCCGCTCACGCGCTTGCGCCAGCCGGTCTTCCAGATAGCGCCACAGGGCCGGGCATCCGGCCTCGATCGACGGACCGACCCGCCGCATCACACGCTCGTGACTGATCCCGTTCTCGCGCCAGCTCTGGCCCTGATTGGCCAGATTCAGCAGCACGGGCATGGCCCGGTCCACCGCATTGGCGAATACCGCTTCCGGTGTCCGCGCCTCCTCGAATTCCTGCCACAGCGCAAGCAGCGGATTGCCCTCCGATGCGGGCAGCAGTCCAAAGATGCGCCGGACCGCGGCCAGTTCCGCCGCCTTGCGCTGTTCCCAGCCGTCTTCCACGAAGGCCATGGTGTCGCCGGTATCGATTTCGCCGATGTCATGCACCAGCAGCATGCGGACGACGCGATCCATGTCGATTCCCGCCGGCGCATGCGGTGCCAGCGAAGTGGCCAGCAACGCGAGTTGCCAGCTGTGCTCGGCGGAATTCTCGTAGCGCTCGCTGTCACGCAGGCGGATCTTGCGGGTGACCGCTTTGAGTTTGTCCACTTCCAGGATGAAATCGACGATGGCTTGCATGGCGCTTCTTGCGGAGCCGGAAGTGGAGGGAAGATCAGGCGCCCATCGCCGGATCCGAGATCCCGTCGGCCCCGGTTTCCAGGCGTCCGGCGAAGCGGCGGAGGAAACCATCCGCGCCTGTCACGCTGAAATCGTACCAGCCACCGTGTCCGGAGAGTGTCCAGTGCCACCGCCCGCGCTGTCCGGGCGCCAGTTCGACCGTCCTCGGATGCCCGTCGCGGTAGGCATTGGCGATGACCGATATCGAACCGGCATGATCACCGTCGTTGGAAACCTCCAGCGACAGGGACGCAGCGGCCACGTTGTAGCGTGCCTTCGCCTCGATGGCGGCGTGCGCATGGACGTCGCCCCGGAAATGGCGATGGAATCCGTTCGGCCCGAGCACCCAAAGATCGTAGCGACCTTCATCCCCGGCCAGCGTGTCCCAGATACCGACAAGCTGTCGGCCGGCTTCGACCGCATAGCGTCGCGGGACGCGATCCAGATGCCGCCGGTCGTAGACGTGGAAGACCGCGCCGGCGCGCCCGCTGTTGATGAAATCCAGTGTCACCGTGCCCTCGCTCCGCGCGTGGCCATGCACGTGCAACTCGTAGGGAAGGGCGCGGGAAGGCCGGCTGCCGGCGGCTTGCCGGGGAAGCCGCTGCTTGTCTTCCGCGAGTGGCGTCAGCGCGGGCAACGCCTCCTGCGCGGTGCGCAGGGCATCCGCACCCGCCTTGCGCAACCGTGGCAGGCGTGGCAGCGCTTCACCGTTCGGGTTGGTGAAGTTGAACGCGGTCGTGAGATCGCCGGTCATCGCACGGCGATAGGCGCTGATGTTCGATTCGGCCACACCGAAGCGCGCCTCCAGGAAACGCAGCACGGAGGTATGGTCGAACACCTGCGAATTGACCCAGCCGCCGCGGCTCCAGGGCGACACCACGTACATCGGCACGCGAGGGCCGGGGCCGTAGGGACGTCCATCGGTGTGGTACTCGCCGGTGGTGGCGACGGTGGAGGCGCCCGCGAGCCCGCCATCGACGTCATGCGCCGGCGCGCAAGGCGGTGGCACGTGATCGAAGAAACCGTCGTTCTCGTCGAAATTGACCAGCAGTACCGTCCGGCTCCAGATCGCCGGGTCCATGGTCAGCGCATCCAGCACCGCCTGGGTGTACCAGCCGCCCTGCACCGGACTGGAGGGATCCGGATGTTCCGAATATACAGCCGGCGCCACGATCCATGACACCTGCGGCAGCGTGCCGGCGGCGATGTCGTCCTTCAGCGCCTGCAGGAAACCTCCGTCGGGCAGGGTGTTGCCGATGCCTTTCAACAGCGGACTGACCGCGTCGTCGGCGAGCTGATAAGGCGGGAAGGCCGTCGCTTTGGGCGGATTGCCGCGCGCGCGGTTGGCTTCGCGGTAGCGCCTGAATCCGGCCAGCGGATTGTCGGTGAAGTTGTCCGGCAGGTTCTGGTAGACCTTCCAGCTCACGCCGGCCGTCTGCAGGCGCTCGGGATAGGTGATCCAGCGGTAGTCGCCGCCTTCGGCATCGAATGAATCGCCGCTGTTGTCGATGACGGGGCCGCCGGCCGTACCTGCGGGATCGTTGGTGCCGCTCCAGTGAAAGAGGCGGTTCGTGTTGGTGCCGCCATGGAACGAGCAATGATAGGCATCGCACAGGGTGAAGGCATTGGCGAGGGCGAACTGGAATTCCAGCTCGGCGCCTGTGTAGTGGCCCATCGACTGCGATTGCTTGTGGGTGGGCCAGTCCTGCATGCGCCCCAGATCCCAGGCGGCCTGTGCATCGGGGTAGCTGTGGGGCGTGCCCGCGACGCGCTGCGCGTTGCCGCTGCGGCCATCCAGGTGATAAGGCAGCACGATGCGCGAAGTCCCGTCCTGCGCATGGCGCTGCTGCCAGACCGTGCGATCACCGGGCAGCGGTATCGGGAAGCGATCCCCGAATCCACGCACGCCATGGAGCGTTCCGAAATAGTGATCGAACGAGCGGTTCTCCTGCATCAGGATCACCACATGCCGCACGTCATGGATCGTGCCGGTGACATGGTGGGCCGGAATCGCCAGCGCACGACGGATGGCCGGCGGGAACGCGGCCAGCGCCATCGATGCGGCTGCGCCGGCGCCGGCCCGCTTGAGGAAATCGCGTCGACTGCGGGAGGTCATGTCATGGATACCGGACGGAAGGCATATGCGCTGAGCGGGACGCACGTGACGTCGAATGCCATCGCCTCATTCGAGCGAGCGGGAGGGACAGGGCAGTCTCGCGGGCATCCGAAACGCCGTCAATGGAGGGAGATGCGTTGAATCCGGCCGGCGCCCCGGTTCGAAAGCGCACATGCACAGACGCTTGCGAATGGAGTCCGGTCGATACGCCGCCGGGTTCCTCCCGCCGGGAAACGTCGTTCGCATCACCGCATGGATGTCGGACTTGTCCGATGGAAGCGGTGGCGGTTGGCTGATGTCATCCCGCCGCGGTTCCATCTAGTGTCGTGATGTCGAATCAAGGAGCCCTGTCGCATGGACGCGATTGGATGTCGGAAACAGCGAGATCCGGAGCAGGGCATGCGCGCCGGTACCGATGGATGCCGCCGCAGGCTCCGTCGATGACGGCTGCGATCGGTCATGAGACGCATCGGGAACCGATGACATGAAGGACAGCGGTATTCCTTCGCTGTTCGGGCCGGGTAGCGCGGTGGCATTGCTCGCGGGCGCGGGCACCTGTCTGGCCATGCCGGCGCTGCCATCGGTGGTGCTCCTGTGGGGATTGGGCATCGCAGGCGCGGGAGGCTGGCTGTGGCGCTGGCGGGGACGCTGGGTGGGCGCGCTGCTGTTCGGTTTCGCCTGGGCCGGATTGCAGGCGGGCTGGGCCATGGAGATGCGTATTCCGCCGGATCTGGAGCGGCGTCCCGTGGTGCTGACGGGAACCGTCGCGGAATTGCCGCAGCACGAGGCCCGTCGCACCCGGTTCCTGTTCGTGGTGGAGGAAGCGGAAGGCGCCGCGGCGGCGATGCGGGGACGACGGATCATGTTGTCCTGGCACGACGACCATGGCGCCAAGGCACCGGGGGCGCGGCTGAAACTGCGCGCAGGCGAACGCTGGCGCTTCGAGGCCAAATTGCGCGCGCCACGCGGCCTGCGCAATCCCGGTGGCTTCGACAGCGAGAAACACGCGCTGCTGCAGCGGATCGGCGCCATGGGACACCTTCACCATCCCGAGCGTGCCCGCCTACTGTCCTCGGCCGGTGGCGTCGACGCCTGGCGCGAGATGATGTCCGCGCGCATCGGCCGGGAAGTCGCGTCGCCGTCTTCCCGCTTCGTGCGCGCGTTGGCGCTCGGGGACACCCGCGGGCTGACCCAGGATGACTGGCATGTCCTGCGCGCGACGGGCCTGACCCACTTGATTGCCATCTCGGGCTTCCACGTCGGCATGGTGGCCAGTGTGTTCGCCGTGCTGACAGGCGGGGTGTGGCGGCTGTTCCCGGGCTGGGCGCGCCGGCTGCCGCGGCCGCAGGCGATGGGCCTGGCGGCGGTGCTCGCGGCCCTGGGCTATGCCGTGCTGGCGGGTTTCGCCCTGCCGACCGTGCGCACCGTGCTGATGATGGCGGTGTGGGCGGCTGCGCGCCTGGGACGCCGTCCGGCGAGGGTCGCCGATACGCTGGCTCTGGCGCTGATTGCGGTACTGCTCTTCGATCCACTGTCGCCGCTGGCAGCCGGATTCTGGTTGAGTTTCGGTGGGGTGGCCTGGCTCGCCTGGTGCCTGCCGGCAACGGGTACCCAGCATTGGCTGCGCGGTTTCCTGTCCGCGCAGGCCGTGGCGACGGTGGGCCTGCTGCCATTGACCGTGGTCCTGTTCGATCAGGCATCGTTGGCCGGCCCGCTGGCGAACCTGGTCGCGATTCCGTGGTGGAGCCTGGTGGTGGTTCCGCTTTCGCTGCTGGGGACCGCCGCCGAAGCGCTGATTCCCGGTGCGGGCGCGTGGCCGTGGCGATGGGCCGCGGCCTGTTTCGACCTGACCTGGCCGGGGTTTCGCTGGCTCGCGGACGCCCGCTTTTCCCTGTGGTGGTTGCCGGAGGCGGCCCCCTGGGCGGTGGCGATGGCGTTGTCCGGCGCCTTCTGGATCCTGCTTCCACGCGGCGTGCCGGGCAAACCACTGGCGCTCCTGTTGTGGCTGCCGCTGCTGTGGCCGGATCGTGGGTTGCCGCGACGGGGGGAGGTCGAACTGGCGATGATCGACGTCGGCCAGGGGTTGTCGGTGCTGGTCAGGACGTCGCGGCATGCATTGCTGTACGACATGGGGCCGGCGATGCGTGGGGGCTTCGATGCCGGCGAACGGGCGGTCGTGCCGGCATTGCATGCGTGGGGTGTGACGCGCCTGGATCGGGTCGTGGTGAGCCATGACGACAACGATCATGTGGGGGGGCTGGCGAGTGTCCTGCGCGCCTTGCCCGCGGGGCTTGCCCAGGCACCGCCCGGGCAGACCGTGGCGGTCCAGGCCGCGCTGCCCGCGGCGCAGGCAGCGCGCGGGCGGCTGGAAGTACGCGACTGCCTGGCCGGCGAGACCTGGGAGTGGGACGGTGTGCGTTTTCGTTTCCTGCACCCGCATCTGCATTTTCCCAATCTCGGCAATGAATCCAGTTGCGTGCTGCGGGTCGAGACCGCGCACGGCGCCGCCCTGCTGACCGGGGACATCGGCGAGGTGATCGAGCGCCAACTGGTCCGGCAGTTCCCGGCGGAACTTCGTGCCGAGGTGGTGTTCGCGCCGCACCATGGCAGCGCGGGCTCGTCGGATCCCCGTTTCGTCACCGCCACCGGCGCCCGCCTGCTGCTGGTGTCGAGCGGGTACCGCAACCGTTTCGGCCACCCCAAGCCGCAGGTGGTCGCGCGCTGGCAAGCCGCCGGGGCCGAGGTGGTCGATACCGCCGGCAACGGGGCGGTGCAGGTGTGGGTATCGCAGGACGGGCTGTCACTGCGTGAACGGCGTCACGCCCGGCCAAGGCTATGGGACGCGGCGCGGCGCTGAGGGGCGCGTGGGCTATCCTATCGCCCATTGATGAGACGGCCCTTCGGGGTCCGAGGACTGAACGTGCTTGAACTGGTCAAGGCCGGCGGCTGGCCGATGATCCCCCTGCTGCTGCTGACGGTGCTGGCGCTGGCGATCGTGGTGGAACGTTTCTGGACCCTGCGGCGCAAGGAAATCATGCCCCCCGGCCTGGGCGAGGAAGTCCGCAACTGGGCGGTGCGCGGGCAGCTCGAGCCGGCCCACATCGAATCCCTGCGCCGAACCTCGCCGCTGGGCGAACTGCTGGCCGCCGCGCTGGAGGTCCGCAATCGCCCGCGCGATCAGATCCGCGAACGCATCGAGGACACCGGCCGCCACGTGGTGCACCGGATGGAGAAATTCCTCAACGCGCTGGGCAGCATCGCCTCGGCCGGCCCGCTGCTGGGCCTGCTGGGCACGGTGGTCGGCATGATCCAGATGTTCCTGGGCATCCAGGACAGCGGCGTCGGCGACGTCAACCAACTGGCCGGAGGCATCGGCAAGGCGCTGGTGTGCGCCGCCACCGGCATGATCGTGGCGATTCCGGCGCTGATGGCGCACCGCTATTTCCGCGGCCGCATCAACGGCTACGTGGTGGAAATGGAGAAGGAGGCCATGCAGTTGCTCGATGCGCTGGACGCACGGCAACCGAGGCCGGCGGGCGCGCGTCCCGTGTCCGCTCCCGCCACCGCGGCGGTTGGCGCCTGAGCCCCGCATGAGGATTCGCGACGACCGCGCCCACGAGGAGCCGGAGATCAACCTGGTGCCGTTGATCGACGTCATCCTGGTGCTGATCATCTTCTTCGTCATCACCACGACCTTCGACTCGCGCTCGATGCTGCAATTGCAGTTGCCGAGCGCGAAGGGCGAGCCGGTGGCGGCCCAGGCCAAGACCCTGAGCGTGCTGGTCAATGCCGACGGCCACTACTTCGTGGACGAGCATGAGGTCCTGCGCACCGACGTGGATGCGCTCAAGCAGACCATCGCCCAGGTGGCCGGCGCGGATCGCCAGCGCCCGGTGCTGTTGCGCGCCGACGCGCGCACGCCGCACCAGGCGGTGGTGACGGCCTACGACGCGCTGGCGCAATCCGGCTTCCGCACGATCCAGATCGCCACCGCGCCGGAGGTGAAGCGGTGAGCGCGCAACCCGTCTCCGCCTGGCAGACCTATCGCCGGCTGATCCGCCTGGCCAAACCCTATCGCGCGCTGTTGCTGCTGGCGCTGCTGGGCATGCTGATCGAAGCGGCGGCCAGCGGCGCCTTCAGCTATCTGATGAAACCGGTGGTGGACGGCACCTTCGTCGCCCGCAACGCCCGCATGGACCTGACGTTGCCGTTCGCCATCGTCGGCTTGTTCCTGGTCCGCGGCCTGGCGGGCTTCCTCACCGACATGAGCATGGGCAAGTCCGCGCGCAGCATCGCCCGCGACATGCGCGTGGCGGTGCTGGGCAAATACCTGCGCCTGCCGGGCATGCGCTTCGACAGCGAGCCGGTTCCCTCGATGTTGGTCCGGCTCGGTTCCGACTGCGACCAGATTGCGCAGGCGGCGGTGGATGCGACCAAGGTGGTGCTGCAGCAATCCTTCCAGATCATCGCCATGCTGGCGGTGATGTTCCACAACAGCTGGCAGGTGACGCTGGCGATCCTGTTGCTGGGCCCCCCTCTGGCCTGGGTGATGGACAAGGTGGCACGGCGCTACCGCAGGATCAGCCACCGCATCCAGGAGAGTGGCGCGCAGTTGCTGCAGGCGGCGGATCAGACCCTGAGCAGCCAGCAGGAGGTCAAGGTCTACGGCGCACAGGGCAGCGAGATGGAGCGCTATCGCAAGCTGGCCGACAACAACCTGCGCCTGGCGATGAAGGTCGAGGCCACGCGCGGCGTGTCCTCGGCGCTGGTCCAGATGATGGGCGCGGTCGGCCTGTCGCTGCTGCTGGTCGTGGCCGGCTACCAGGCCATGCAGGGGCGTCTGACCGCAGGCGGCTTCGTGTCGCTGATGGTGTCGATGATTGCCATCATTCCGGCGCTCAAGCAGCTGACCAACGTGCAGAACATGACCCAGCGCGGCGTGGCCTCGGCCGAGCGCCTGTTCTCGGTGCTGGACGCACCCGACGAGGTCGATGCCGGCGCCCGTCCGCTCGAGCGCGCACAGGGGCTCATCGAGTTCCGCGATGTGACCGCCCGATATCCCGGCCAGGTCAGGCCCGCGCTGAGCAATATCAGTTTCGTCGCCCGCCCGGGCACCGTCACCGCCATCGTTGGCCGGTCCGGCAGTGGCAAGTCCAGCCTGATCAAGCTGATTCCGCGCTTCTATGAACCCGAAGCCGGCCGGATCCTGGTCGATGGGCATCCCGTGCAGGAGTATCCGCTCGCGGATCTGCGGCGCCAGATCGCGCTGGTCGGCCAGCAGGTGATGCTGTTCGACGGCACGGTCGCCGCGAACGTGGCGTTCGGCGAGATGGAGGACATGCCGGAAGCCGCGCTGGTGCAGGCAGTGGAAGGCGCCAATGCGATGGAGTTCGTGCGCGAATTGCCGGAAGGCCTGCAGGCCCAGGTGGGCGCCAAGGGCGGCCGCCTGTCGGGTGGCCAGCGCCAACGCCTGGCGATTGCGCGGGCGATGCTGAAGGACGCGCCGATCCTGATCCTGGACGAGGCGACCGCCGCGCTGGACAACGAATCCGAGCGGCTGGTGCAGAACGCCCTGCAGAAGCTGATGCCGGATCGGACCACGCTGGTGATCGCGCACCGCCTGTCCACCATCGAGCATGCCGATCAGGTGCTGGTGCTGGATCAGGGGCGTCTGGTCGAGCAGGGCACCCACGCCGAGCTGCTGGCCCGTGACGGCCTTTACGCCCATCTGCATCGCATGCAGTTCAGGGAAGGCGACGGCGAGTGAGCGAAGTGAGAAAGTCCCGGCACGTTCCTCCCGCCTACTGGTATTCCGATGCGCCCGTTCCGATCCATGCGCGGGCGCTGGCGGCGATCTATGGATCGCTGATCGGCCTGCGCGCGCGGCTGTATCGCTGGGGCTTTCTGCGCCGGCGCCGGCTCACCGTGCCGGTGATCGTCGTCGGCAACGTCACCGTCGGCGGCACCGGCAAGACGCCGCTCACCATCGGTCTGGTCCAGCGCCTGCGTGAGGCGGGCTTCAAGCCGGGGGTGGCGAGCCGGGGCTACGGACGCGCCAACGAAGACCAGTCCCTCTGGGTGGAAGCGGCCACGCCACCGGAGCAGGGCGGCGACGAGCCCGTGCTGATCGCGCGCCGGACCGGCGTGCCGGTGCGTGTGGATCGGGATCGGGTCGCCGCCGGGCGTGCGCTGATCGCCGCCGGCTGCGACGTCGTGGTCTGTGATGACGGGCTGCAGCACTATCGGCTGGAGCGCGACATCGAGATCGAGGTCATCGACGGACAGCGGCGTTACGGCAACGGCCGCCTGCTGCCGGCCGGCCCGCTGCGCGAGCCGATCGAACGCGGCGCGACCTGCGATTTCCGGGTGCTCAATGGCGGTGAACCGGCGTTCGGAGAATGGCCGATGCAGCTGCACACCGAAGCGGCCCAGCCGCTGCGTGGCGGGCGGCCGCGGCCGCTCGCCACGTTCGCTGGACAGCGCGTGCATGCGGTGGCCGGCATCGGGCATCCGCAGCGCTTCTTCGACAATCTGCGCGGCCTGGGTATCGGCGTTGTCCCGCATGCCTTTGATGATCATCATGCCTATCGCGCCGAGGACTTCGCCTTCGGCAGCGAACTGCCGGTGCTGATGACCGAGAAGGACGCGGTGAAATGCGCCGCCCTGGCCAAGGACTGGTATTTCAGTGTGCCGGTGTCGGCGCGCCTGCCGGAGGCTTTCTGGGTGGCGCTGCTGGATCGGTTGCCCAAAACGGAAGCTTCGAGCCCATGACCGGATTCATCGTGGCCATCCCCGCCCGCTATGCCGCGTCGCGGCTGCCCGGCAAACCGCTGCGCCTGATTGGCGGCGACCCGTTGGTGCTGCATGTCGCGCGCCGCGCGCTGGCGGCGGGAGCGGAGGAAGTCTGGGTCGCCACCGACGACGTGCGCATCCGGGAGGCGCTGCAAGGGACTGGCGTGCGGGTGGCGATGACCCGCGAGACCCATGCTTCCGGCAGCGACCGGCTCGCCGAATGCGCCGATATCGCAGGCTGGCCGGACGAGGCGGTGGTGGTGAACCTGCAGGGCGACGAACCGTTCGCGCCGGTTGCGGGGATCCGCACGGTCGCGGGGGTACTGATCGACAGCGGCGCGGAAATGGCCACCCTCGCGACACCGGTGGAAACAGCCGAGGCCCTGTTCGATCCCAATACGGTCAAGCTGGTGCGCACGGCCGGCGGGGATGCGCTTTACTTCAGCCGCGCACCGATCCCGTGGCACCGCGACGCCTTCGCCCGGGATCGCGACACGCTCCCGTCGGGTCCCTGGCTGCGCCACATCGGCATCTATGCCTACCGGGCGGGATTCCTGCGTCGCTTCACCGGCCTGCCGCCCGGGCAACTGGAGCAGATCGAATCGCTCGAGCAGTTGCGGGTGCTGGAGGCGGGGCACCGCATCGCGGTGGCGTTGACGCCGGAACCGTTCCCGCCGGGCGTGGACACACCCGAGGACCTGGCCCGCGCCGAACAGCATTGGACACGCGGCGCATGAGGTTGCTGGTGGTCTGCCTGGGCAACATCTGCCGGTCGCCCATGGCCGAAGGGGCGCTTCGCCATCATCTCGCCGCCTCGCCACTGGCGGGCCGGGTGGAGGTGGATTCGGCGGGTACCGGCCACTGGCATGCCGGTGAACCGCCCGATCGCCGGGCCATCGCCTGCGCGCGCCAGCATGGTGTGGACATCGCCGGCCTGCGTGCGCGCCAGCTGCGGTACGAGGATTTCGAGAATTTCGACTGGCTGCTGTGCGCGGACGGACAGAATCTGCGCGATGTGCGACGAATGGCGCCGGCGGATCGGGCGCACAAGGTGGACCTGCTGCTGGAGTGGACCGGTATCGAATCGGGCGGCAACGTCCCCGATCCGTACACCGGCGGCCCCGGGGATTTCGACCGGGTCTGGCAACTGGTCGATTCCGCGGCACGGGCGGCGGTCCGGCGCCTGTCCTCGGAGTAGGACTACGGCATAATCGGAGCGGACCATGAATGCCACGACCGCTCCCGAACTTCCCCAGGGATTGCCCTGGCTCAACGCGCCTTCCGGCTCGCTGCTGGAACAGCGCGGCCGGATCGTGGCGCTGGCTTTCGTCAACGCGGCTTCGGCCTGGTGCGGTCAGCGCCTGAACGAACTGGCCACCCTGCAGGCGCGCCACCTGGGCCGCCTGCAGACCCTGGTGGTCAACGTGCCGCGCTTCGACAGCGAACGGGATCCGCAGGCCGCGCTCAAGCGCCTGCGCCGCCACGGGATCGGTTTCCCGATTGCGCACGACGCCAACTGGGCGGCTTGGCAGGCGTTCGGCATCGACGCCTGGCCGACCGTACTGCTGATTGACGGGGAAGGGGTCATTCGCCATCGACTGGTCGGGGTCGACAACAGCGCCGAACTGGACCGCTCCGTGTCCGCGCTTTGCGAAACCCTGGCCCGGCCCATCGATGACGATCTCCGGAGCCCGCGCGAGAGCCACCCCGAACCCCGCCTGGCCTTGCGGTTCCCGACGGGCGTCGCGGCGACCCCGGAACGCCTGTTCGTCGCCGACAGCGGCCATCACCGCATTCTCGAATGCACCCATTCCGGCCGCGTGCTGCGCCAGTTCGGGCTGGCGGCCGCCGACCTCATCGACGGCGATCACACCCACACCGCATTCCGCAATCCGCATGGACTGGTGGCGGTGCGCGAGTCACTGTACGTGGCCGACACCGGCAATCACGCGCTGCGCCGCATCCATCTGGCGACCGGTGCGGTCGATACCCTGTGCGGCAACGGGCGCGCGGGCGAACCCGTGGAAGGCGTCGTCGGCCAGCCACGCGGCGTCGCGCTCAACCAGCCGCTCGCGCTGGCGGCCAGCAACAATCAGATCCACATCGCGATGGGCGGTGACAACCGGATCTGGAGCTATGACCTCGCCACGCGCGAGCTGAGCGCGCGGGCCGGTTCGGGGCAACTGGAAGTGCGTGACGGCAGCGGGCCCATGGCGGCGTTCGCGCAGCCCGCCGCGCTGGCCGCGGTGCACCAGACGCTTTACGTGTGCGACGCGTTGGGTTCCGCGATCCGTTCGCTGCACCTGCGCACCGGTGTCGTGCAGACGCTGATCGGGCAGGGACCCTGGGTGTTCGGTGCCGAGGACGGGCCGCGCGAGAGCGCGCGCCTGCAACATCCGCAGGGCATCGCGGTCAGCACGGACGCGCCGCAGATGTGGATCGCCGACAGCGGCAACGGCAGCCTGCGCACGCTGCGGCTGGGCGGCGGTGAACTCACCAGCGTGGCGTTGCCGCGCGCCCTGCATGGCCCGACCGGCCTGGCGCTTTCGGAGGGCACGCTCTGGATTGCCGAGACTGACGCGCACGCGGTGTTGCGCTACGACATCACCAGCGGCGAACTGAGCCACGTGCCGATCGACGAATGAGCGGTCGCAAGTCCACGGGTTTCGATGGCAAGGCGTTCGCGGCAGGCTTGAGCCTGGCGCCGGGCGTCTATCGCATGTATGCCACCGACGACAGCCTGCTGTATGTCGGCAAGGCAGGTGCGTTGCGCAAGCGCGTGTCCAGCTATTTCAGCAACACGCCGAAGACGCCGCGCATCCTGTCGATGCTGTCGCAGGTGGCGCGGATGGACGTCACCGTCACCCGCACCGAGGCCGAGGCGCTGCTGCTGGAAAACCAGCTGATCAAGTCGCTCGCGCCGCGCTACAACGTGCTGCTGCGCGACGACAAGAGTTATCCCTACGTCCTGCTGACCCAGGAAACATGGGCGCGGATCGGGTTCCACCGCGGACCACGGGCGATACCGGGCCGCTACTTCGGCCCCTATCCCAGTGCCGGCGCGGTGCGCGAAACGCTGAACCTGATGCAGAAGCTGTTCAAGATTCGCAACTGCGAGGACAGTGTTTTCCGCAACCGGTCGCGTCCCTGCCTGCAGTACCAGATCGGCCGATGCAGCGCGCCGTGCGTGGATCTGGTGGAACCGGCCAGCTACGCCGAATCAGTGCGCCAGGCCGGGCTGTTCCTGGATGGCCGCAGCGATGAACTGACCGGTGAGCTCAGCCGGGCGATGGAGACCGCGAGCGAGCGGCTGGAGTTCGAGGAAGCCGCGCGCCTGCGTGATCTGATCGGTTCGATCCGCAGCCTGCAGGCACGCCAGTACGTGGACGGTCATGCCGCCGATCTGGACGTGCTCGCGTGCGCGATGCGCGGCAGTTCCGCCTGCGTGCTGCTGCTGGCGTTCCGTGACGGTCGCAACCTCGGCACGCGCACGTTCTTTCCGCGCACCAACGGCGAGGAGAACGCGGAGGAAGTCCTGGCCGCGTTCGTTTCGCAGTACTACGGCGAGCAGACTCCGCCGCAGGAAATCATCCTGGACCGGGAAATCCCGGATGCCGAGTTGATCGAGACCGCCCTCAGCACCTCGGCCGGCCGCAAGGTGCAGCTGAAATGGAACGTGCGCAGCGAACGCGCGGGCTACCTGGACCTGGCCCGGCGCAACGCCGAGATTGCGCTGGTGACCGAACTGACCAGCCGTGGCGCGCAGACCGCGCGCAGCGAAGCCCTGCAGGAACTGCTGGGGCTGGCCGAGCCGGCCCAGCGCATCGAATGCTTCGACATCAGCCACACCATGGGCGAGGCCACCGTCGCTTCCTGCGTGGTGTTTGACGCCAATGGTCCGGTTCGTGCGCAGTACCGGCGGTTCAACATCACCGGCATCGAGCCCGGTGACGACTACGCGGCCATGCACCAGGCGATCGAACGCCGTTTCCGCCGCGCGGTGGAAGAGGGCGGGGTGTTGCCGGATGTGCTGTTGATCGATGGCGGCGCCGGCCAGTTGGCGCAGGCCCGTGGCGTGCTGGCCGATCTGGGCGTGGACAGCGTGGTGCTGGTGGGCGTGGCCAAGGGCGAGGAACGCCGGCCCGGCCACGAAACCCTGGTCCTGGCCGATGGCCGCGAGGTCCGGCCGGGCGCGGCTTCTCCGGCGTTGCAGCTCATCCAGCAGGTCCGCGACGAGGCGCACCGTTTCGCCATCACCGGCCACCGCGGCAAGCGCCAGAAGGCGCGAATGACCAGCAAGCTCGAGGACATCCCCGGAATCGGCCCGCGCCGGCGCGCCAGCCTGCTGAAGCATTTCGGCGGTCTGGCCGGGCTCAAGGCCGCGGGCGCGGACGAGATCGCCCGGGTCGAAGGCGTCAACGCCGCGCTCGCCGAGCGGATCTACGCTAACCTGCACGGGTTGCCGGCGCCGATTGCGGGAAACGAGTAGAAAAGCAATGAAGTTGACCCTCCCCACCTGGCTCACCCTGTTGCGGATCGTGCTGATCCCGGTGCTGGTGCTGGTGTTCTACCTGCCGCACAAATGGACCAACTTCGCGGCGGCCTTCATCTTCATCCTGGCCGCGGTCACCGACTGGCTGGATGGCTGGATCGCGCGGCGCTACCACCTGTACTCGGCCTTCGGCGCATTCCTGGATCCGGTGGCGGACAAGCTGATGGTGGCGGTGTCGCTGTTCCTGATCGTGCAGGACAACCCGACCATGTGGATGGCGATCTGGGCGGCGGTGATCGTCGGCCGCGAAATCGCGGTGTCGGCGTTGCGCGAATGGATGGCCGAACTCGGCCAGCGCGCACGGGTCAAGGTGGCCACCATCGGCAAGGTCAAGACCATCGTGCAGATGGTCGCGCTGGGTTGCCTGCTGTACGCCGCCACCCCGGGCCCGGTGGACCGGGCGGACATCTGGCTGGGTGAATGGATTTTCAGGATCGGCGACTGGCTGCTGGCGATCGCGGCTATACTTACGCTCTGGTCCGGTTTCCAGTACCTGCATGCGGCTTGGCCGATTCTGCGGGCCGACGAGAAGAAAGCAGTTGACAGCTCTCGGGATACCGGTAAAATTTCCAACTTCACCACGCGGGAATAGCTCAGTTGGTAGAGCACGACCTTGCCAAGGTCGGGGTCGCGAGTTCGAGTCTCGTTTCCCGCTCCATATTCAGGACAAAACCCCGTTCGCGGGGTTTTGTTTTGTAAGGCGCTTGAAATGGCGCCGAGATTGCGCGAGTCTCGCGCAGTCGCCATCGGCCTGGTGGCAGAGTGGTTATGCAGCGGACTGCAAATCCGCGTACGCCGGTTCAATTCCGACCCAGGCCTCCATCCAGAAGAACCGACCGCATGGTCGGTTTTTTTGTGCCTGACGAACGGAATGGTTCGTGACTTTCCATCCCGCGCCCGCTCAGGCACGCTATCCGCATGCCCGGATGGCGAAATTGGTAGACGCATCGGACTTAAAATCCGCCGGCCGCGAGGCCATCCCGGTTCGATTCCGGGTCCGGGCACGATGACGAAGAAACGGGATTCCGGCGCGGGATCCCGTTTCGCGATCAGGGACTGTCCGGAATCCCGGCAGCGGGGAGCCGCCGGGATGACATTCCCGGGCGCGGGCCCGGGCGACCATTCATCCCCATCGCCAAGAGCCGATATCCATGATCCAGGCACAGAGATGGACAACCTCGCGCTGGGCAGGTCGTTTGATCTTCCTGCTGGTGCTGCTTTCCGTGATCGGCACGGCGTTGCAGACACGGGATCTGGTCGCGCGGCGGTTGCTGGCCTGGACGATCAACGAACAGGGTGAACGGGTCGTTGGCCAGATCGATCTGGTACTCGATGCCGTGAAGCACACCCTGGACGCCGCGGACCGCTCGCCGCGGTCCGACTGCTCGGTCGAGGATCTGCGGCTGTTGCGCACGGTCTTCGCGAGGGCCAAGTTCACCAAGGACCTCGGACGTTTTTCGAATGGAAACCTGTCCTGCACGACCATCCTGGGCGTACTGGCGGAACCGTTGGTTCCCCGGCAGCAGCCGGTGGCGCTGGTGGATGGGTTGACCGCTTACTGGACTGTTCCGCTGTTGTCGGATCCGGATTCGTTCGGACTGGTGACACGGACGGAGAGGTCGAGCCTGCAAGTGGACCTCGACGCGTTCCGGGTGACGAGGTCGCCTGGCCTGTACTACGTGATCGGACTCCGGGACAGGACGACACGCCTGGTCATCGGGCTCAACGCGCAGCGCCTGCCTGGATTCATCGAAGCAGGACGAGTCCGCGGCATCGATGAGGGCACGCGATTCTGTTCGCGTCGATTCCCGCTCTGTGCCACGGTCATCACCACCCTGGAGGCGAGTGAACGCGCACAAAGGGATGCGAGCCGGATGATCGTCCTCCTGGGGGCCGTGCTCGGAGCCGGCCTGGGGTGGCTTGCGCTGGCCGCGCATCGCCGCTGGAGCGCGCTCGCGGCGCGGATGCGCCGGGCGCTTGCGGCGGGAGGATTCACCCTGCGCTATCAGCCCATCGTCGCGCTGGAGACACCTGCACGCGTGGTTTCGGCAGAAGCGCTCATCCGCTGGAGCGACGTTCCGGTGTCGCCCGAAGTGTTCATCGCGGAAGCCGAGCGCACGGGCATGATTGCGGAGGTCACCGCGTTTGTCGTGCGCACGGTCCTGGCGGAGAACCGCGATCTATTCGAGGCCTTCCCGGATTTCCGGGTGACCATCAACGTCAGCTCCCCCGAACTGGTGGATGGCAGCCTGATGGAAACCCTGGACCTTCATTGGCCGCCGGGCCTGCCGCGACGGCACATCGGCTTCGAATTGACCGAACGTTCCACGGCGGAGTTGCGGCACATCCTGCCCGAACTCGAACGCCTGCGCTGGCTCGGCCATCCGATCTACGTGGACGACTTCGGCTCCGGCTACTCCAGCCTGAGCCAGTTGCAGCATTTGCCGATCGACTACATCAAGGTCGATCGTTCGTTGTTGCCGGAAACGGCGCCGCAATTGCAAGGCTCGATCCTGCCCGAGATCCTGGCCATTGCGCGTCGATTGGGGGCGGGCCTGGTGTTCGAAGGGGTCGAGACCGCGGAACAGGCACGCATGCTGGAATACCCGGACCAGGCCGTGCTGGCGCAGGGCTGGTACTTCGGCCGACCCGATACGGCCGAAGCGCTGGCGCGGTCGATGATGTCCGGATCGTCCGGAAAAGCGTGAGGCGATTCCGGGGCCGCCATGTGCCCGCGTTCATCGCCAGCCACGCGCGGGCAGGGACAACCCGATGGCCGGCAGCAACAACAACAGCGCCGACCAGGACAAACTGGCGGGGCCGATGCCCTGAAGCAGCAGCCCACCCAGGATGCCGCCACCGGCGATCGCGATGTTCCAGCCGGTAACCAGCATCGATTGCGCGACATCGGTGGCGTCGCCGGCATTGCGCGTGAGCGCGGTCTGGAACAGGGGTGCCGCCCCGCCATAACCCAGTCCCCAGATCGCGGTCGCCGCCGCGAGCAGCATCGGTGCATCCGGCCACAACGCCATCATCACCGTCGATATCCCGAACAGGACAAGGCTCGCCAGCGTCAGTCCGCGCAGCCAACGATCGATGAGCGCTCCGGCCACGCCGATACTGATGAGCGCCGCGACACCGAACAGCAGCAGATAACGTTCCACCATGGCGTCCGCGCCCGCGATCACGAGCAGGGGCGTGATGTAGGTGTACAGCACGTTGTGCGCGAGCACGAACAGCAGCATCGTCCCCAGGACCTGCGCGACACCGGGCAGGGCCAGCACCCGGCGCAGCCGCAACGGCGCACCCGCCGCCTGACCGGCGAAATCCGGCAGGCACGCGCGCGTCCACGCCAGCAACCCCAGGCTGAGCAACGACATCAGGCCGAAGGTCCAGCGCCATCCGATCGCCTGACCCAGCACGGTGCCGGCCGGAATCCCCAGCGACAGCGCCAGCGGCGTGCCGACCATGGCCACCGCGATCGCGCGGCCCTGCTGGGCGGGCGCGACCATCCGGCTGGCGTGGACGGCCAGCAGCGCCCACAGCAGGCCGGCGCTGATGCCCGCGACAAAGCGCGCGACCAGGGTGACGCCGTAGAACGGCGAAATGGCGGTCACCGAATTGGCCACGGCGAAACCGGCGATGGCCACCAGCAGCAACGGCCGTCGACGCCAATGCCGGGTCGCGGCGACCAGCGGAATCGCCGCCAGCAGCGAACCCAGCGCGTAGACGGTGACCAGTTGTCCCACCCAGGCTTCGCCGACCCGGAGCCCGGCGCTCATGGCCGGCAGCAGGCCGGCCGGCAGGGCTTCGGTCAGGATGGTGATGAACCCCGCGCACGCCAGCGCCAGCAGCCCGGTCCATGGCAGACGCGGTGTCACGCTCGCCGAAGACGCGCTCATCCCACCGCTGCCGTCATAGGCACTCATGCCGCCGCTCCGCGCAAGCCTGCATAGATCGCATCGCGAAGTTCGGTGACGAAAGCACCCGACATGCCCTCGTACAAGGTGTTGGTCAACGCCACCACGCTCAGGCGATGCGGCGGATCCACGAACCAGCTGTGCCCGTAGGCGCCGCCCCAGCGCCAGGTACCGGCGGATTCGGGACTGGCGGCGGCGACGGGGTCATGCAGGACGGAGAAGCCCAGGCCGAAGCCCACGCCGGGATTGTCGGGAGGTCCATGCAGGCCGCTCTGCACGCGTCCCATTTCCGCGATCCAACCGGCCGACAGCGAGGGAACACGAGCTCGACGCAGTGCTTCCAGCAGGCGCATCAGGTCATCGGCACTGCCAACCATGCCGCCGCCGCCGGAAGGGAAAGCATGCAGGTCCCGTGCGCGCGACGGATTGAAACGGATGCCCGCCAGCCCGGGGAAGGGGGAGACGATTTCGCCTTCCTGCAATCGGTGCGGCGGGGTCGCGCCGTCGGCGGTGGCATAGGCGGTGGCGAGCCGCGCCGGATCGAGGGCATGGAATGCGGTGTCGCGCATCGACAGGGGACCGGTCACCGCCGTTTCCACCACCATCGGTAGCGGCTGGCCATCGACGGCTTCCAGCAATGCACCCAGCACGTCGGTCGCCAGTGAATATCCCCAGGCGGTGCCCGGTGCGTATTGCAGGGGGACCTGCGCGATGCGGCGCAGGTTTTCCGCCAGCGATACGGGGTGGTCGTCCATGCCGTCGGATACGCCGGCGCGTGCATGCGGTCCGTCGCCGTCCGGCGCGGGATCCAGGAAGCGGTAACCCAGTCCGGCCGTATGGCTGAGCAGTTGCCGCACGCTGATGTCGGGCTGGCTGCCGTCAGCGAGCGCGGGTCGGAAATCCGGCAGCCAACGCTGTATCGGCGCGTCCAGATCCAGCCGTCTCTGGGCGACGCGCACCATCGCGGCGGTGGAGACGATGGGTTTGCTCACCGATGCCAGCCGGAACAGCGCGTCGCGGTTCATCGGGCGTCGCGCCTCGCGATCCGCCCAGCCGGCGGCGCGTGCATAACGGATCTGGCCGTCAACCGTGATCAGCACGACCGCGCCGACCAGGCGCTGTTCGGAAAGCGCGGCATCCAGTGCGGCGTCGACCGCGGAGGTGAGCAGGGGAATGGGTGACGAAACGACCTGCTGGGTAGGCATGGGGGAATGCGACGGCATGGAGGGTTCCAGGCGTGGAATGAGCCGTCATGGTGGTGACGCTTTGCAGGGCGATAAAGGCGGGTAGAGTTCGCTTCAGCGCGGACAGGAATGTCCGCAATGGGAAGATGTGAATGGAAAGCCTGGGCAGTCTGCAAACTTTCGTGCAGGTCGCGGAGACGCGCGGCTTTGCCGAAGCCGGTCGCGTGCTGGGCGTCTCCGCCGCCGCGGTGGGCAAGAGCGTGTCGCGATTGGAACAGAGTCTGGGAGTGCGCCTGTTCCATCGCAGTACACGCAGCGTGGCATTGACCGCGGAAGGCGAATTGTTCCTGGTGCGCTGCCGGCGGATCCTGGAAGAGGTGGCGGCTGCGGAGGCCGAGCTGTCGCATCACGCGGGCCATGTGCAAGGCCGATTGCGGATCAGCCTGCCGCTGATCAGCGATCTGGCCCTTCCGGTGCTGGCGGATTTCATGCGCGCCTATCCGGACGTGCTGCTGGATCTGGATTTCACCGATCGCGTGGTCGATGTGATCGAGGAAGGCTTCGACGCGGTCCTGCGCGTCGGCGAACCGTCCGATTCGCGGCTGACCGCGCGGCATATCGGCTATTTCCATCGCCGGCTGGTGGCGTCGCCGGCCTATCTGGAGGAACGCGGCACGCCTGGCGAGCCGGCGGATCTTGAGCGACATCTCTGCCTGCAGTACCGCAATCCAAGCAGTGGGCGCATCGAGGGCTGGCCACTGCGCGGCGCGCCGGCGGACCTGCGGGTGCCGGAATCGATGGTGTGCAACAACATCGAAACCCGGGTGTGTTTCGCCAGGCGGGGACTCGGCATCGCCTATGTGCCGGATCACTCGGTGCGCGAAGCGCTGCGCAATGGCGAACTGGTGACGGTGCTGGACGACTACGTGGACGCACCGGGGAATCTCTACCTGCTATGGCCGTCCGGACGCCATGTTTCCCCCAGGCTGCGGGCGTTCGTTGATTTCGTCGGCGAACATCTGCTGCCGACCTGCTGCACCGGCAGGCCGGCAAAATCCTGACGGGCGAAGGAACGCGGCGGCGGCTCTCCGCCGCCGCCACGTCATCCTTTTCAGAACCGGTACTTCACCCCCAGCGAGACGAACTGGCCGCGCAGGTTGTACTGGGTGATGTCGAAGCCGTTGGAACCGCCGGCCGGGTCGAAGGGCGGATCCTTGTCGGTGAGATTCTGCACCGCCAGCGAGAGAGTGGTCTTGGGAATGCCCTGATACGCCACGTACAGATCCAACTGGTGATAGGGCTTGACCTTGTCGCGCAGACCCGGGTTGCTGGCCTGGGTGGAGACGCGCTGATCGTAGCCGGCGATGTACTGAAGGCTGAGCGTGCTTTCCCAATCGCCGGCTTCCCAGCCAAGCGAGGTGGTGCCGCGGTTCTTCGGCAGCGCGCCAAGACGGTTGTTGCCGGCGCCGTCGTAGGGCGCCTGTCCGGCGACCAGCGGCTGCTCGAATTCCAGCAGGTGGGTCCAGCTTCCGGCCAGGATGAAGTTGCCGGCGGCGGCGGTGCGGAAGGTGCGGCTGAAATCCAGATCGATACCGGAGGTCTTCAGTTCACCCTGGTTCGAATACTGGTTGGTGATGATCTGGATGCGGCCCTGCGCGTCGCGGATGACCCGGCCCGGGAACTGGGTGGGATTGTTGACGATGAACTGCGCGTTGTCCGGTTTGATCAGGTTGTCCTGTTCGATGCGGTAGTAGTCGATGCCGATGCTGGTATCGGCGTCCGGCGACCAGACCGCGCCGAGATTGAAGTTCTTCGAACGCTCGGCGTCCAGATCCGGGTTGCCGGTGCGCACGTTGGTGACGCCACGGCTGCCGCCGGGAGAGAGCGGGTCGAATGGATCCACCACGGTGCCGTAGCTGATGGTCTGGCCGGGGGCGATTTCCGGCAGCGACGGTGCGCGGAAACCGCGCGAGAACGAGCCGCGCAGCAGCAGCGAATCCAGCGGCTGCCAGCGCAACGCCACCTTCGGCGAGAAGGCATTGCCGAAGTCATCATAGTGATCCGCGCGGCCGGCCAGTTGCAGTTCCAGGGTCTGGTGCAGCGGCACGCTGAACTCGGCGTAGGCGGCGCTGACCTTGCGCTCGCCCTTGACGATGTTGATGGCGGGGCGAAGTTCGGTGCCGGACAGCACCTGGCGGCTGGTGCGGGCATCGAGTGACTCGCGACGGAACTCGGCGCCCCAGGCGAAGCCGATGGCGCCGGCGGGCAGTTCCAGGAAGGAGGTGGACGCCTTGGCGCTGATCGCGTCCAGCCGGTAGTAACCCGGGCGCTTGGTCTGCAGGCGCAGATCATTCAACGGCGCCGGGGTGTTGGAAGGAGCCAGGAAGTCGTAGCTGCCGTCGGCGAGGATCTGCTCGAACGCATAACGGTTGATGAAGTTGTCGACGTACTCGCGCTGCAGGCTCTGCGAGGTGTCCGCCGCGACTTCCCAGTCCCAGCGCTCGGTCTGCCCGCGCAGGCCGGCCAGGGCGCGATAGAACACCTGGGTGTTGTCCTTCAGGCGTGGGCCGAGATCGAAGAAGGTGTATTCGAACGGCAATGGCACGCCGTTGGGATTGTCGGGGTGGCCGACCGGCAGCGCCACGGGAATGTCCACCAGGGTGCCGGTGGCCGGGTTGTAGGCACGCAGGCCGGGGCCGACGGTGAGCGGCGCGCTGAAGATCTGGTCCGCCTGGTTGTGGCTATAGAGCAGATCGGCGAACAGCTCGGTGCGCTCGCCCAGGCGGAAGGTCGCACTCAGCGATGCCTGGATGCGTTCGGCGCCTGGCTGCAGGGTCTTGTATGGCTGCGCGTTGAAGGCGCAGGCATTGCCGGGCAGGGTGCTGCCGAAATCGCTGTAGGGGCGCAGCACGCTGCCATCCGGGCAGGGAGAGAACGGGGTCGGCTGGCGTGGATTGAGCAGCCAGTTGCCGCCGGCGGTCGACCAGCCCGCCAGGCGGCCGCCGGGCTTGTCGCGGAAGTCGCCACTGCGGGTGAAGGCGCGTTCATCCGCGTCCAGGCGTTCGCGCTTGAGCAGATCCAGGCCGAACAATACGTTCCAGCCCTGTTGCTCGAGATCGCCGAAGCCCAGCAGCAGGTTGGCCTTCTGCTCGTCCAGGCCGCCGCGGGTGGCGCCGCCGACCGCGCCGCCCACCTCGATGCCCTGGAAGTTGCGACGCAGAATGATGTTGACCACGCCGGCGATGGCGTCGGAGCCGTACACCGCGGAAGCGCCGTCCTTCAACACCTCGATACGCTCGACGGCGCTGATCGGAAGCGCATTGAGATCGACGAAGGTGTCCTGGGTGTTCAGGGCGAAGCCGAAGTTGGCCACGCGATAGCCGTTGACCAGCACCAGGGTGTTCTTCGGGCTCAGACCGCGCAGGCCGATCGAGGCCGAGCCGGCCGAGAAGCTGCCGGTGTACTGCTCGTCGTAGCTGTTGCCGGCGTTGGCCGATAGCGAGCGCAGGACGTCGGTCAGGGTGGATTTTCCGGTGCGTTCGATTTCCTCGCGGGTGACGACCTGGACCGGATTGGGCCCGGCGGTGTCGCTGCGTTTGATGTTGGAGCCGGTGACCACGACCGCATCGAGGGTCTTGCCCGGTTCGGCGGCGGGCGTGGCGGCGTCTTCGGCGTGGAGGAGGGGAGAAGTGATGGCCAGCGTGATGGCCAGGGCAAGCGGGGTGGTTCGCGACATCGTAAGGCGTCAAGCAGTGGGCGCATGATTACCGCACGTCGATGCTGCACTGCCGAATGGCCTGGGCTCATCCCCACATAACCGATCGCCATGTCTTTCCGCTTGACCCGCCTTGTCGAATCCTGCCGCCGACGCCCCCATACAGGTGCCGGTCGCACGCCGATGACGGGAGAACATTAAGATGCCCGTGCCGCACGAACCGGCGCGCGCAGCGCCGACGGAAAACCGGTTGCACGGGCAGGGAGCGCGGTGGCCCGGTCCGACGAGGAGCGTGATGAATCGTTACCTGGCCTACGGGCTCTGTATCCTGCTGGCGTTGCTGTCGCTGGCGCTGTCATTCCATTGGCACGCGTGGGGCTGGCCGGCCGGCCTGTTCGGCGCATTGGCGCTGCTGGGCACCTGGGATCTGCTGCAGACCCGCAGTACCCTGCGCCGCAACTATCCGGTGCTGGCGCATTTCCGTTACGGACTGGAATCGGTGGGGCCGGAGATCCGGCAGTACTTCATCGAGGGAGACACCGCCGAGGTCCCGTTCTCGCGCCAGCAGCGCTCGCTGGTGTACCAGCGCGCCAAGGGCGTGATGGACGTGGTGCCGTTCGGCAGCCAGCAGGACGTCTACAGCGTGGACTACGAATGGATCAACCATTCGCTTGCGCCCACCCAGGTGGATTCGCACGATTTCCGCGTCACCATCGGCGCCAACACGGCGCATCCGTATTCGACCAGCGTGTTCAACATCTCGGCGATGAGTTTCGGCGCACTGTCGGCGAACGCGATACGCGCGCTCAACGAGGGCGCGCGGCGCGGCGGCTTCTATCACGACACCGGAGAGGGTTCCATTTCTCCATACCACCTCGAGCATGGTGGCGACCTGGTCTGGGAAATCGGTTCCGGGTATTTCGGCTGCCGGGACGAACAGGGTGGTTTCAGCGAGGAGCGGTTCGTCCAGAACGCGCGCCTGCCGTCCGTGAAGATGATCGAGATCAAGCTGTCGCAGGGCGCCAAGCCGGGCCATGGCGGCGTGTTGCCGGCGGCCAAGGTGAGCCCCGAGATCGCCGCCACCCGTGGCGTGCCGATGGGATACGACTGCGTGTCGCCGGCACGTCATTCGGCGTTCTCGACGCCGGTGGAACTGTTGCAGTTCGTGGCCCGCCTGCGCGAACTCTCCGGCGGCAAGCCGACCGGTTTCAAGCTGGCCATCGGCCATCCCTGGGAATGGTTCGGCATCGCCAAGGCGATGCAGGAAACCGGCCTGCTTCCGGACTTCATCGTGGTGGACGGCGCCGAAGGCGGTACCGGCGCGGCGCCGGCCGAGTTCATCGACCATGTCGGCGTGCCGATGCACGAGGCGCTGCTGCTGGTGCACAACACGCTGGTGGGATTGAAGCTGCGCGAGCGCATCCGCCTGGGCGCCGCGGGCAAGATCATCAGCGCCTTCGACATCGCCAGGACGATGGCGATGGGCGCGGACTGGTGCAACTCCGCGCGCGGCTTCATGTTCTCGCTGGGCTGCATCCAGTCGCAGAGCTGCCACAACGATCGCTGCCCGACCGGCGTCGCCACCCAGGATCCGAGCCGCTGGAAGCATCTGGACGTCGGCGACAAATCCGTGCGGGTGCAGCATTTCCACGACAACACGCTCAAGGCGCTGCGCGACATGCTGTGCGCGGCTGGCCTGGAGCATCCGCAGCAGCTCGGACCGGAGCACATCCTGCGCCGGGTGTCGCCGATCGAGGTGCGTTCGCTGGCGATGCTGTACCGCTTCCTGGAGCCGGGGGAGTTGCTGGATCGGATTCCCGCGCATGCCGTGTTCCAGCAGTTCTGGGCGGAAGCACGCAGCGATGCGTTCAGTCCACCCGCGCGCGTGCGTGCGCTGCAGGACAGCAAGTGCTGATGGCGTGGCGTTGATGCGGGAACGGCATGAGTTGATGCCGATGCGTTAACACGAACTGTGAACGGAAGCTGCGTTTGTCATCGCAATGACGTCAAACGCTAACCGAAATTCAACGTCCCGCTTTGTATCTTACGCGCACGCCCCGCTATCGCTGCGCGCAGGTTCTCTCCAGCCTGCCGCAGCCATCGCGGGCGACCAGACAAGGTGGTGGTGTGTTTCCGGTCCGGGCGATGCCAGGGACATCGAAGGAAAGAACATCGCGCCTTCCGGCGTGTGGTGTGTGGAAGACCCGCCATCCATGTCCTGCCCGCGGGGCAGGCATGGATGGCGGTGGCGGGGCCGGGCGGACACACCGTCGAACGCCGCAAACCGCAATTTCCCTCCGCCGTTTTCTTTCGCTTCCCGCGTCGGCGTCGCGGGCGGGATTTCTCTCAGCGGGATGGCGCCGCGCGTTCATCCAACCATGCCAGCACGCCCTCGGCGGCGCGCAGGCCGCCGGCGAAACAGGCGGTGAGCAGATAGCCGCCGGTGGGCGCTTCCCAATCCAGCATTTCCCCCGCCGCGAACACGCCGGGCAGGGCGCGGATCATCAGGTGTCCGTCCAGCGCTTCCAGGCGGATGCCGCCAGCGCTGCTGATGGCTTCCTCGATGGGGCGCGGACGCAGCAGCCGCAGCGGCAGCCGCTTGAGGGTCCGGGCCAGGGCCACCGGATCCTGCATCGCCGCCCGCTCCATCACTTCGTACAGCAGGGCGGCGCGGACCCCCGACACGCCGGCTTCGCGGCGCAGGTGATCGCTGAGGCTGCGGGTGCCGCGTGGTTTGCCGAGATCACGGCGCAGGCGCTCCTCATCGCGCCCCGGCACCAGATCCAGGTGCAGGATGGCTTCGCCGTCATGCTCGATGGCTTCGCGCAGGGTGGCGGACAATGCGTAGATCAGGCTGCCCTCGATGCCGGTGGCGGTGACGACGCACTCGCCCTGCAGGGACCGCGGCTCGTCATCCACGTCGCGCCAGTGCGCGATCACCGGTTTGAGGGGACTGCCGGCGAAACGGCTGGACAGGTGTTCGCTCCAGCCGATGTCGAAGCCGCAGTTCGCGGGCCGCAACGGTGCGACGTCGACACCGCGCGCGGTGAGCAGCGGCACCCAGCCGCCGTCGGAACCCAGCTCCGGCCAACTGCCGCCGCCCAGCGCGAGCACCACGGCATCGGCATGGACGAGGACTTCGCCCGCGGGGTGGGCGAAGCGCAGCTGATTGTCGTCGGCCCAACCGAGCCAATGGTGCTGCATGTGGAAGCGCACCCCCTGATCGCGCAGGCGTCGCACCCAACCGCGCAGCAGCGGCGCGGCTTTCAGGTCGCGGGGAAACACGCGGCCCGAGCTGCCGACGAAGGTCTCCACGCCCAGTCCCGCCGCCCAGGCGCGCAGGGCGGCGGCATCGAACCCGCGCAGCCAGTCCGCCACGGCCGCCTGGCGGGCGCCATAGCGGGAAACGAACACGGGGAAGGGATCGGAATGGGTCAGATTCAGGCCGCCCTTGCCGGCGATCAGGAACTTGCGGCCGACCGAGCCCTTGGCGTCGTAGAGGTCCACCTCCAGGCCGGCCGCGCGCAGGCGTTCCGCGGCGAACAGGCCGGCGGGTCCGCCGCCGACGATGGCGACGCGGGCCGGAGAAAGGGAAGGGACGGAAGGGGATACGACGGACATCGCGACATTATGCCAAGCCGTCCTCCCGGGCCGGCGCCCACGATGACCATCGGCAGGGGGACGCGGACACCGGGCTGACGTATCGTTGGCGGTCGTCTTCGCTTTCCAAGGGGCTCAATGATGCGGATTCCGCTGATCGCCGGGCAGGCCGGCGCGCTGGTGCTGGGGTTCGGGCTGTGGACCGGCGCGCATGCGCAGGACGTGGCCGCGCCGGCGCAACTGCAGGATTTCGACGCCTATGTCGAATCGGTGCGCAAGCAATTCGACGTGCCGGGCATCGCGGTCGCCATCATCCAGGACGGCAAGGTGGTGCTGGAACGCGGCTACGGCGTGCGCGAGCTGGGCAAGCCGGAGAAGGTGGACGAGCACACCCTGTTCGCGATCGCCTCCAACACCAAGGCCTTCACCGCCGCCTCGCTGGAGATGCTGGCCGACGAGGGCAAGCTGGACATGGATGACCGGGTGATCGACCACCTGCCGTGGTTCCGGATGTCCGACGCGTACGTCACCCGCGAGATGCGCATCCGCGATCTGCTGGCGCACCGCAGCGGCCTGGGCCTGGGCGCCGGCGATCTGCTGTACTGGCCCACCACCCGCTACACCAACCGCGAAGTGGCCGAACGCCTGAAGGATGTGCCGCTGGCCGGCGGTTTCCGCGCGCAGTACGCCTACGACAACATCCTGTTCGGGGTCGCCCAGCTGGTGATCGAACAGGTCAGCGGGATGAGCTACGAGCAGTTCCTGCGCAGCCGCATCTTCCAGCCGCTGGGCATGGCCCAGACCCGCTTCAACAGCGATGCGCTCAAGCCGGGCGACAATGTCGCCACCGGCCATGCCAAGGCCGATTTCAAGGATCTGCAGCCCGCGCCGCGGATGACCTGGTCGAACGTGGCCGGCGCCGGTGGCATCTATTCCAGCGTGCATGACATGACCCGCTGGATGGGCATGCAACTGGCCGGCGGCACCTACACCGACAAGGATGGCCGCCAGCAGCAACTGTTCACGCCGAAGCGGCAACGCGACATGTGGTCGATGATCACGCCGATTCCGGTCTCGGAGCCGAAGATCGAGACGCTCAAGCTGGCCAGGCCCAACTACCTGGGCTACGGCGAAGGCTGGATGCTGTCGGATTACCGTGGCCAGAAACTGGTCTGGCACACCGGCGGCTGGCCGGGCATGGTCTCGCGCGTGACGCTGGTCCCCGAGCGCAAGCTGGGCGTGGTGGTGCTGACCAGCCAGGAAGTCGGCGCGGCGTTCAACGCGGTGACCCTGCGTGCGCTGGATGCGATGCTGGATGCGCCGAAGACGGATTGGCTGGCGGCCTACGCGGAGGCGGTGGCCAAATCGCAGGACAACGCCGACGAAAGCTGGCAGAAGCATCTGGCCGCGCGCGACGCCAAGTCCACGCCCTCGTTGCCGCTGGCGAAGTACGCGGGCACTCTGCGTGATCCCTGGTATGGCGACGTCGTGATCAGCCAGGAGGGCGGCAAGCTGGTGCTGCGTTTCAGCAAGACCGCCGAACTGGTCGGCGATCTGAGCCACTGGCAGCATGACACCTTCGTGGTGCGCTGGCGCGAGCGCTGGCTCAACGCCGATGCCTTCCTCAACTTCGCGCTGACGCCGGATGGCGAAATCCGCGAGGCGCGGATGGAGGCGATTTCACCCCTGACCGATTTCAGCTTCGACTTCCACGACCTGCGGCTGACGCCGGTGAAGAAGAAGTAGGCCGGCTTCCCTTCCCCTGTGGGAGGATTCCGGATCAGTGCGGCTTGACGTCCAGCAGTTCCACTTCGAAGACCAGCGAGGCGTTGGGCGGAATGACACCGCCCGCGCCATCGCGGCCATAGGCCAGATCGGAGGGAATCAGCAGCACGCGCTTGCCGCCGACCTTCATCCCGGCCACGCCGTCGTCCCAGCCGCGGATGACGCGTCCCGCGCCAAGCAGGAAGGTGAACGGTTCGGCGCGATCCACCGAGCTGTCGAACTTCTCGCCGCGCTGAGTGGGCACCCGCTTGTCGTAGAGCCAGCCGGTGTAGTGCACGGTGACGTCCGAGCCCTTCGTGGCGACGGCGCCGGTGCCGACACGTTCGTCGATGCGCTGCAGTTCGGCGACGCTGCCGCCCGGAGGCGGTCCCGGATCGGCGCAGCCGGCCAGCAGCAGAAGGGCGAACGGCATCAGGAAACGGCGCATGGAGGCATCCGGTGGAAAAGATGCGTCGAGGTTACTCGATCAGCCACCGCCGTTCAGTCCTCCAACGCTCATCGGGCCCGCGATGCCTGTTTGGCGTACGGCGCCCGACCGGTCTTGCAGTAGCATGTCGGCCCCTGCCACATGGAATCCGGGCCTGGCCCGATGTCGAAACGACTGTTCAATCTGCGCGGCGTGCCGGACGACGAGGCCGGCGAGATCCGCGAGCTGCTGGAGCGCGAAGGCCTGGCCTGGTACGAGACGCCGCCCAGTCCGTGGGGCATCTCGCACGGCGCGCTGTGGTTGTCCGATGCGAAGCAGTATCCGCGCGCCAAGACGCTGCTGGACGATTACCAGCGACAGCGCCGCGAGCGCGCGCGCGACGAGCACGCGCAGGCGGTGCAGGCCGGCACCGCGCAGACGTTCGCGCGGCTGCTGCGCGAACGCCCGGTATTCGTGCTGGTCACGCTCGGCGCGATCCTCTTCATCCTGGCGTTGACGCTGGCCCTGCCCTGGTTGCTGCTCGGCTGAACCGCGCGCCTGCGCACCTGCGGCTCACCCGTTCCGGGGAGGCGGCAGGCGCCGCTCGTACTCCGCTTCCAGCCCCTCGTGCACCCGCCAGAAGTTGCGCGGTTCGCGACCTTCCAGGCGATCGAGCAGGATGCCCAGATGGGCATGCCAGCCACCGGCGACGCTGACCATTTCCTCGCGATCGCGCAGCTTGCCGTGGATGACCGTCAGCAGCACGCGGTCGTCCCGTGGCTCCAGTTCGAACAGCACTTCCGAGGTGCTGCCATCGCCTTCGCCCCAGGTATAGCCGAGCCGGCGCGGTGGTTCACAGACGGTGACGCGCCCCTCCATGCCCACACCGTCTTCCATGCTCTGGTACTTGGCCGGCGCGCGGCCGGGCTCGGCGGACAGGCTGGCGTGATGGAAGAACAGATGCACGCGGCCGCCGACACGCAACTCCATGTCGCCGCGTGCCATCCATTCACCCCGCTTGTCCGATTCGGTCAGGTAGGCCCAGACCCGTTCGATCGGGCCCGGCAGCGAGCGCTGGATGCGCAGGGCGTCGGTGGCGATGGGCTGGCCGTAGTCGTTGTTCATCGGTGCATCTCCTCTTGGGGCGGACGTGCCTCGTGCGACAGCGTCCGTGAGCGGTGGCGGGAATCAGAACAGGCGATGCAGGGCGTCGAGCATCGTGGTCCAGCCCTGCCGGGTGCGCGGTGCGTAGTCGGCCCATTGCGCGGGCAGGGTGTGGGTCAGGGTCAGCAAACAGCCTTCCGGCGTGGCGGCCAGATCGATGGCGACCGTGCTGCCGTCGTCATCGGATTCGCCACGGATGGCCCAGGTGAAGACCAGCCGGTGCGGGCGATCGATTTCCAGATAGGTGCCGACGTGATCGATGCGTTGGCCCTGGCGCTCCACCAGGAACGAGAAACGGCCGCCGATCCGCGGTTCGGTCCGCAGATGCAGCACGGTTTCCGGGCGCACATCGGGACCGAACATCCAGCGGCCCAGCCAGGCCGGATCCAGCCAGGCATCGAAAACCGCTTCGGGGCGGGCGGCGAAGGCGCGGCTGACCTGCACGTCGACGGTGGGGTTCATGGCGTCTTCCTGCGCGTCGGAGGGGAGGCGGGGGAAGGAGGCACCGGCGTGTCGGCGAGCGCTTCGGCCAGAGCGTCCAGGCGTTCGTTCCAGAACTGTTCGTAGAAGCGCAGCCAGTCCTGGCCGGCGGCGAGCGCTTCGGGTTGCAACCGGCACAGGTGGGTGCGCCCCTGCACGGTGCGGGTCACCAGGCCGGCCCGTTCCAGCACCTTGATGTGTTTGGACGCGGCCGCGAGCGAGATCTGGAACGGAGCGGCGAGCTCGCCCACGCTGCGTGCCTCACCGCCGAGGCTGCGCAGCATGCGCCGGCGGGTGTGGTCGGACAGGGCGTGGAACAGGCTGTCGAGCTGGGCGGGAGGATATTCAACCATAAGGTTGATGATTCGCCCTCCGAAATGAATTGTCAACCATTTGGTTGAATTATTCCCGGATGCCGGCGGGCGACGGGACGGGCGCGGGTAAAATGCGCGGATGATCGTCAACATCGCCGCCTATCACTTCACCGCCATCGATGCCCCCGAGTCCTTCGCCGATGCGCTGCGCGCGCGCGGCGAGGCGCTGGACCTGCGCGGCACGGTGCTGGTGGCCGGGGAGGGCATCAATCTGTTCCTGGCCGGTGGCGAGGCCGCCATCGAGGACTTCCTGGCGCCGCTGCGCGCGGACCCGCGTTTCGCCGGCCTGCGGGTCAAGTACAGCCACAGCGCGGGTTCGCCGTTCGCGCGGCTGAAGGTGAAGGTGAAGCCGGAAATCATCAGCTTCCGTCGCGACGACGCTTCGCCGCTGGCCGCCCGCGCGCCGGCGGTGTCGCCGGCAACCCTGCAACGCTGGTTGCGACAGGGCGGCGTCGACGACGATGGCCGCAAGGTGGTCCTGCTGGATACCCGCAATGCGCAGGAAGTCGACCACGGGACGTTCACCGGTGCGTTGACCCTGCCGATCACCCGCTTCACCGAACTGCCCGAGGCGCTGGCGCCGCATCGCGACGCACTGAAGGAGGCCACCGTGGTGAGCTTCTGCACCGGCGGCATCCGTTGCGAAAAGGCCGCGCTGTGGATGCGCGCCGACGGCATGGACAATGTGCTGCAACTGGACGGCGGCATCCTCGGCTACTTCGAGGAGGTTGGTGGACACGGCTACGACGGCGGCTGTTTCGTGTTCGACGAACGGGTGGCGCTGGATCCGGAACTGAAGCCGCTGGCCGCCGGAAAGGCGTGATCGCCATGCGGGCACTGCGCTATGACAACGCATTCGTGCGCGAGCTGCCGGGTGATCCGGAGCAGGGACCGCGCCGACGCGAGGTGCTCGGGGCGCTGTGGTCGCCGGTGACGCCGACGCCGGTGACCGCGCCGCGCCTGATCGCATGGTCGCGCGAGATGGCGCGGACGCTGGGCTTCACTGAAGCGGAACTGGCGGACCCGTCGTTCGCGCAGGTGTTCGGCGGCAACGCCGTCGAGCCGGGCATGCAGCCGTTCGCGGCGAACTATGGCGGCCATCAGTTTGGCGCCTGGGCAGGCCAACTCGGCGATGGCCGCGCGATCACCCTGGGCGAAACCCTGGACGCGCGCGGACAGCGCTGGGAGCTGCAGCTGAAAGGCGCTGGACCGACCCCGTACTCGCGCACCGCCGATGGCCGCGCGGTGCTGCGCTCGTCGATCCGCGAGTTCCTGTGCAGCGAGGCGATGCACCACCTCGGCATTCCGACCACGCGTGCGCTGAGCCTGGTGGCGACGGGCGAAGCGGTGGTCCGCGACATGTTCTATGACGGACACCCGAAAGCCGAGCCCGGCGCGATCGTCTGCCGGGTGGCGCCCTCGTTCCTGCGTTTCGGCAACTTCGAACTGCCGGCTTCCCGGGGCGACGTGGATCTGCTGCGGCGACTGGCCGATTTCTGTATCCAACGGGATTTCCCCGGGCTCATCGGGACAGGCGAAGCGCTGTATGGCGATTGGTTCGCCAGCATCTGCGAGCGTACCGCCCGCCTGATGGGAGAGTGGATGCGGGTGGGTTTCGTGCATGGGGTGATGAACACCGACAACATGTCGGTGCTCGGCCTGACCATCGATTACGGTCCGTACGGCTGGATCGACAACTACGACCCGGACTGGACACCCAACACCACCGATGCCGCCGGCGGACGTTATCGCTTCGGCTGGCAGGCGAAGGTGGCGTACTGGAACCTGACCCGGCTGGCGCACGCGCTGTCGCCGCTGTTCGGTTCGGTCGAGCCGTTGCAGGACGGTCTGCAGCGCTACGCCGACGCCTATGCCGCCGCCGATCGCGAGACCACCGCGCGCAAGCTCGGCCTGGAAACGCATCGCGATGGCGACACCGAGCGGATGCGCCGCCTGCACGAACTGTTGTGGAACGGGGAAGTCGACATGACCCTGTTCTTCCGCGCGTTGCTGGACGCCGATCTGGCCGCGCCGGATCTGGAACACTTCGATACGGCCTTCTATGACGCGGGACGGCGCGACGCCATCGGCGCGGAACTGCTGGACTGGCTGCGCGGGCTGGGCGAACGCGTGGCGGCGGACAGCCTGCCATCCGCCGCGCGCCGCGAGCGGATGCGCCTGGCCAATCCCCGCTACGTGCTGCGCAATTACCTCGCCCAGCAGGTGATCGACCGCGCCGAAGCCGGCGACGAGAGTGGCATCGCCGAACTGCTGGAAGTGATGCGAAGGCCCTACGACGACCAGCCCGGAAACGAACGCTTCGCCCTGCGGCGACCCGATTGGGCACGCGAGCGCGCCGGCTGCTCGATGCTGTCGTGCAGCTCCTGAGCGCGGCTCCTTTTAGCCGGGTCCTCGGACGCCGTGGTCGTCCGCCAGCAGGTGCGGCGCGACCAGTTCGCTGAACCAGTCCGAGAACGCCAGTACCCGCGCGGTGCGCTGGCGCCGATGTGGGTAGACCAGCGACAGCGGCATCGGCGCGGGCCGCCGGTCCGGCATCACCTCGACCAGGCGTCCCTCGTCCAGCAGATGCTGCACGTCGAAGCGGGGCACCTGGATCAGGCCCAGCCCGGCCAGGCAGGCGGCGATGTAGTTCTCCGCATTGTTGACGGTGACCGTGGCCGGCGCGTTCACGCTGAGCGGGACGCCGTGCGCGGTGACGTAGTCCCATTCCGCGGCGCGCGAAGCGCTGGTGATGGAGTAGCCGATGATCCGGTGCAGCGGCGCCAGATGATCCGGATGTTCCGGGTGACCATGCGCCTGCAGGTAGGCCGGACTGGCGCAGTTGATCAAGGCGAGCTTCCCCAGCGGGCGCACCACCAGGCTGCTGTTCTCCAGTTCGCCGACGCGGATGGCGCAGTCGATGCCTTCCTGCACCAGATCGACGAACCGATCGGTCGAGCCCAGGAACACTTCCAGTTGCGGATGCCGGGCGAGGAACTGGTCCAACTGCGGCATCAGCAACCGCCGGACGATCCGGCTCGGGGCATCGATGGACAGCCGGCCCGAGACGCGCGAGCGGCGGTCGCGGAACTGCGCTTCCAACTCCTCCACGTCGCTGACGATCGGGCGGATGTGCTCCAGCAACTGGATGCCGTCGGCGGTGAGCTGGGTCTGCCGGGTCGTCCGGTGGAACAACCGGGTCCCCAGGCTGGACTCCAGTTGCTGGATGGCCGCCGAAACCGTCGCGCGCGGCAATCCCAGGGCCTTGGCCGCGCCGATGAAGCTGCCGAGTTCGGCGACCTGCATGAAGATCTGGTAGCGATCGATTCTGTCCATGGCACGTGTGGTCAATCGACGCCGCCAGTATGGCGGCGCGGCGGCGGAAACGTCCAAGCCGCCTGAAGACGTTGGAGTGGGCCGATGTGAAAGGCGGCCGGCGGCAGTGGCGCCGCCGACCGCGGAGGTCACGCCGGCGCGGGCTTACTTGGTGGTATAGCCGCCGTTGATCAGCAGCGTCTGCCCGGTCACCCACCAGCCGTCGCTGACCAGGTGGCGGATGAACGGCACCACGTCCTGGATGTGGGTGAGCCCGGTGGGAGTGAAGGCCGACAGCGCGGCGGCGCTCTTGTGATAGGCCACCGCGTCCGCGCCCTCGGCCGGATAGAAGAACGGCGTGTCCATCGGTCCCGGTCCGACCGCGGTCACCGAGATGCCGCGCGCACCGAACTCCTTGGCCGCCGCGCGGGTGAAGTGTTCGACCGGTGCCTTGGTGCCGGCGTAGGACGAGTAGAACGGCGTGAACGCGCCCAGCAGCGACGTGACCAGGGTGCAGATCTTGCCGTTGTCGTTCACGTGCTTGCCGGCTTCCTTGAGGAAGAAGAACGCGGCCTTGCTGTTGACGGCGGTCATTTCGTCGTACTCGGCCTCGCTGATCTCCACCATCGGCTTCTTCAACACCTTGCCGACGGTGTTGATGGCGATGTCCGGCCGGCCCACCGCCGCGACGGCGTCGGCGAACAGCTTCTCGACCGCGGCCGCGCTGGTCAGATCGCCCTGCAGCGCGACGGCCTTGGCGCCGGCGGCCTGGATGGCGGCGACGGTCCGGTCGGCGTCCGCCTTGCTGGCGGCGCTGTTGTAGTGGATGGCCACGGCGCCGGCGCCATGGCTGGCCAGGTCGGTGGCCAGCAGGCCGCCCAGATTCTTGGCGCCACCGGCGATCAGCACGGTCTTGCCCTGGATGGAGTGATCGGTCATCGGAAATTCCTGCGGGTTGGGGAAGCCGCAGTCTAGGAGCGCCACCCCACGCGCATCAGCCGGGGCGGGCTGGATGCAGTGTCCAGGAATCGCGAACAGTCCTTCCCGTGTCGCAGGAGCGAGGTCAGTCGCGACCCTAGTCCCGCCCGTACGCAAGATTCGTTGGCGGCGATGATGTACGGTCGCGACTGGCATCGCTTCTGCAACGGGTATCGCAGCCGCCGGGGCGCGCACTAAGATGCGGCATCCCCCCGGAGGCCACCGCGTGATCACCGTCCACCATCTCAACAATTCCCGATCCCAGCGCGTGCTGTGGCTGCTGGAGGAACTGGGCCTGGATTACACCGTGGTGCGCTACCAGCGCGATCCCGACACCCTGCTGGCGCCACCGTCGCTGCGCGCGGTGCATCCGCTGGGGAAGTCGCCGGTACTGGCGGACGGCGGCCATACCCTGGCCGAATCGGGTGCGGTACTGGAGTATCTGGTCGAGCGCTATGACGCCGCGCGCGCCTTCGCGCCTTCGCCGGGGACCAGCGAACACCTGCGCTACCGCTATTGGCTGCATTACGCGGAAGGCTCGGCGATGCCACCGATGCTGCTGAGCCTGGTGTTCTCGCGGCTGAAGAAGGCGCCAATGCCGTTCTTCGCGCGTCCCATTGCCCGTTCGATCGCCGACAAGGCCTTGCAGGGGTTCGTGGCTCCACAGGTCCGGCTGCATCTGGACTACATGGAAGCCGAACTGGGCAAGGCGCGCTGGTTCGCCGGTGAGAATTTCAGCGCAGCCGACATCCAGATGAGTTTCCCGGTGGAAGCCGCCGCCGCGCGCGCGGGCCTGGGCGCGTATCCGAAGCTGGCCGATTTTCTGGCGCGCATCCATGCGCGACCGGCGTACCAGCGGGCACTGGAGCAGGGCGGTCCGTTCGATCTGTTGAGCTGAGCCCTTGCCGTCTTCGGGAAACCGTCCTTTGTGGGAGCGACGTCAGTCGCGAAGGAGTACCGGTAAAGCCTCATCGCGACTGACGTCGCTCCCACAATGAGGAAAGGTGGCTGGGATTCACTATCCCGAATGCCGGACTGGAAACCGGGGCGCGATACCCCCACGACGGAGGCATCGTTTGCCAGGAGTTGCCATGATTCCCTATTCGCTGCTCGATCTCGCCCCCGTCTGCGAAGGCAGTGACATCTCCAGCGCCTTCGCCAACATGCGCGATCTGGCGCGACATGCCGAGGACTGGGGATATCAGCGCTACTGGCTGGCCGAGCACCACAACATGCCCGGCATCGCCAGCGCCGCCACCGCGGTGCTGATCGGGAACGTCGCCGGTGCGACCTCGCGCATCCGGGTCGGGGCGGGCGGGGTGATGCTGCCCAACCATTCGCCGCTGCAGGTGGCCGAACAGTTCGGCACGCTGGCTTCGCTGTATCCCGGCCGTATCGATCTGGGCCTGGGCCGCGCGCCCGGCACCGATCAGCCGACCGCGCGCGCGCTGCGTCGCTATTTCGACAACGCGGAACAGTTTCCACAGGACGTCAACGAACTGCTGCACTACTTCGAGCCCGTGCAACCGGGACAGGCCGTGCGTGCGGTACCCGGCGCCGGCATCGACGTGCCGGTGTGGCTGCTGGGTTCCAGCCTGTTCAGCGCGCAACTGGCGGCGGCGCTGGGCCTGCCGTTCGCGTTCGCCTCGCACTTCGCGCCCGACGCGATGGACCAGGCGCTGATGATCTACCACCGCAATTTCCAGCCCTCCGCGCGCCTGGCCAATCCCCACGCGGTCCTGGCGCTGAACGTGGTGGCCGCGGAGACCGACGGGGAAGCCCGCTATCTGTTCACCACCCAGCAGCAGGCGTTCGTGAACCTGCGTCGTGGCAAACCGGGCCTGGTGCCGCCGCCGATCGACGACATCGAGGCGTTCTGGCAGCCGCACGAGAAACTGGGCGTGGCGCAGGCGCTGGCCTGTTCGGTGATCGGCAGTGTCGACAGCGTGCGCGATGGCATCCGCGCCTTCATCGACCGTCACCGCCCCGACGAGATCATGCTAACCGCCAACATCTTCGACCACGGCAAGCGTCTGCGCTCGTTCGAACTCGCCGCCCAGGCCATGCACCCGTAGCGCGGCGCTTGCTCCGCCGCTGTTGGAGCCTTCGCGCTTCATCTGGATATCCTCCGGCGGAGCAGGCCCGGCGCTACGCCTCCCCTTCGAGGAAGGGGGACCGGGGGAATTTGCTTTTTGCCCGCCGGAAAGCCCTAGACCGCCGCGCCAGCCGCGTGCCCCGACGCCCATGCCCACTGGAAGTTGTAGCCCCCCAGCCAACCGGTGACGTCGACCACTTCGCCGATGAAGAAAAGTCCCGGCACGTGGCGCGACATCATCGTGCTGGAGGACAGGCCATCGGTATCCACGCCACCCAGGGTGACTTCGGCGGTGCGGTAGCCCTCGGTGCCGCTGGCGATCAGCGGCCAGGATTCGAGCACGCCGGCCAGCTCGCGCAGCTGTGGTTCGTTGAACTGGCGCATGGGCCGGTTGGGCAGCCAGACCTCGCACAGGCGCTGGGCGAACCGGCGTGGCAGGGCATCGGACAGCAACGTCTTCAGTTCCGCCGCCGGGCGCTGCGCCTGCTGTTCCCCGAGCCAAGCCAGTGTGTCCTGGCCCGGCAGCAAGTCCAGCCGCAGATCATCGCCGGGTTGCCAGTACGAGGAAATCTGCAGGATCGCCGGCCCGCTCACGCCGCGATGGGTGATCAGCATGAAATTGCGGAACGCCTGCTTGCCGCAACGCGCTTCCACCGGCACGGCGACGCCACTGAGGTCGTGCAGGCGTTCCTGGTGCTTGCCGCTGAGGGTCAATGGCACCAGTCCGGCGCGGGTCGGCAGCACCGCGTGGCCGAACTGGCGCGCCAGCTCGTAGCCGAAGCCGGTGGCGCCCATGCTCGGGATCGACAGCCCGCCGGAGGCCACCACCAGCGAGGGCGCGGCGAACACCCCGTGCGAGGTGGCAATCCGGAAGCCGCCATCCACCGATTGCACCCGCTCCACGCTGCACTGGGTCTCGATGCGCACATGCGCGGCCTGGCATTCGTCCAGCAGCATCTTCACGATCAACTTGGACGAGACGTCGCAGAACAGCTGGCCCAGTTCCTTCTCGTGGTAGGCGATGCGGTGGCGTTCGACCAGCTCGATGAAATCGGCGGGCGTATAGCGCGCGAGCGCCGATTTGCAGAAATGCGGATTGGCGGAAAGGTAGTTGGCCGGGCCGGCGCCGGTGTTGGTGAAGTTGCAGCGTCCACCGCCCGACATCAGGATTTTCTTGCCGACCTTGTTGGCGTGTTCGACCACCAGCACCCGCAGGCCGCGCTGGCCGGCGGTCAGCGCGCACATCAGGCCGGCCGCGCCGGCGCCGACGACGATCACGTCATGGGTCGGCGCCATGTCAGGCCGTGGTGGTTTCCGCGCGCTGGCGGTAGGCCGGGGTGACCGTGACGGTCTGGGCGTCATCGATCAGCTGGACCTCGCCGTCCTGGATCATCACGCTCAGGCGCATGCCGCGGGCGAACAGCGAGGTCAGGGCGTCCACGTCGGCCGCGGACAGGTCCAGCACGGTGAGGTTGCGCAGGCGGGCCAGGCCCGCCGCGTTCTTGTCCCACCACAGATCCGCGGCCCGGCCGCCGTAGTTGAGCACGACCACCTCGCGGGCCCGCCCGCAGGCGCGGCGAATGCGCGATTCGTCCGGCTGCCCCAGGTCGATCCACAGTTCGACGTCGCCCGTATAGTCCCGGCGCCACAGGTCCGGGTCCTCCTCGGTGCTCAGGCCGCGCCCGAACTCCAGCCGCTCGCCGGCGTACAGGGCGAATGCCAGGACCCGCGCCATCAGCCGGGTGTCGGTCTCGGAGGGGTGCTGGGCCAGGGTCAGGGGGTAGGAGGCGTAGTGGTGCCGGTCCATATCGCTGATCTGGAGGTCGGCTTTGACGACGGTGGCCTTGAGCGCCATGGCGGGGTCGGGAGGGGGCGGAAAGGGGCGCCATGATACGGGCCGGAGGCCGGATCCGCCTCCAAAAGCCGTTGGAACCCCCGAAACTGAAGAAAAAAGACCACCAAGCGTCGGAAACCTGTCGCTTTTGGTCCGCAGGCCCGGTAGAGTGCGCGAACTGTGCTTGCCAGGGTCACCGTGAATCGTGAGCCTGATGCGGTAGATACATCTGCTACATCTTCCCGCTTTACCAACGCCTGCAAACTCAGTCTCGGTCCGGAACGTTCCGGCGCCGCGATTTTTCAACCCAACCATGTTTCAGGAGTTAGTAAAGATGTCTGAGCGTCAGACCGGAACCGTCAAGTGGTTCAACGATGCCAAGGGCTTCGGCTTCATCACCCCGCAGAGCGGCCCGGACCTGTTCGTGCATTTCCGCGCGATCCAGGGCACCGGCTTCAAGTCGCTGAAGGAAGGCCAGGCGGTCACCTTCGTGGCGGTGCAGGGCCAGAAGGGCATGCAGGCCGACCAGGTGCAGCCGCTGTAATCCAGCGCTGACCATCGTGTCGCAAATGAAAACGCCGGGGCTTGCCCCGGCGTTTTTCTTTGGTGCCCGGGCGGGCCGGATTCAGATCCTGCGCACCCGGAAGCTGCGGCCCTTGATCCGCCCGGCGTTGAGACGGGCCAGCGCCTGCGCGGCCTTGCCGCGCTCGACTGCCACGTAGGAGCGGGTGGCGAAGATGGCGATCCTGCCGATGGACGCGGCCGGCAGGCCGGCATCGCCGGTCAGCGCGCCGAGGATGTCGCCGGGACGCAGTTTGTCGGTCTTGCCGGCGTCGATCCTCAGTGTGCTCATCGCCGCGGCGGGCGCGCTGCCCGCGCGCGGTGCAGGCGGCAGGCCGCGGTCCCAGCGCGCCGGCTGGCCCAGCCGTTCCTCGATGGCGGCCGTGCGCGGCCGTTCGCGCGAAGTGACCAGGCTGATGGCCAGACCATCGCGACCGGCGCGCCCGGTCCGGCCGATGCGGTGGACATAGGTGTCCACGTCGCTGGGCAGGTCGTAGTTGAACACCGCGGCGAGGTCGTCGATGTCCAGGCCGCGGGCGGCCACGTCGCTGGCGACCAGCACGTTGCAGCTGCGGTTGGCGAAACGCACCAGCACCTCCTCGCGATCGCGCTGTTCCATCTCGCCATGCAGGGCCAGCGCGGAAAAACCGAAGTGCTGCAACGAGATCGCCACCTCGTCGGTGTCCTTGCGGGTGTTGCAGAACACCACCACCGACTCGGGGCGCTCCGCCGCCAGCAGTCCGGCCAGTGCGATCTGCTTGCGCGCCGGTTCGACTTCGACGAAACGCTGCTCGATGCCGGTGCGCGCATCCTCCGGCGCCGCCACCGTGACTTCCAGCGGCTCGCGCAGGCTGCTGCGGGCCATCGCCCGGATCGGCTCGGGGAAGGTGGCCGAGAACAGCAGGCTCTGCCGGTCCGGCGGGGTCCGGCCGATGATTTCGCGGATCGGCTCCTCGAAGCCCATGTCCAGCATGCGATCGGCTTCATCGAGCACCAGGGTGCGGATGCCGCCCAAGTGCAGGATCTTCTTGCGCATCAGCTCCTGCACCCGGCCGGGGGTGCCGACCACCACGTGCGGGTCGTGCGCCTCCAGCGAGGCGATCTGCGGACCCAGCGGCATGCCGCCGCACAGCAGGGTGACTTTCAGGTTGGGGATGCCGATCGCCAGTTTGCGGATCTGCTGGGCGACCTGGTCGGCCAGCTCGCGGGTCGGGCACAGGACCAGCGCCTGGGCGCGGATCAGGGCCGGATCCAGCCGTTGCAGCAGGCCCAGGCCGAAAGCCGCGGTCTTGCCGCTGCCGGTGGGGGCCTGCGCGATCACGTCGCGGCCGGCGAGGATGGCGGGCAGGCTTTCGGCCTGGACCGGGGTGAGGTGGGTGTAGCCGAGGGCCTCGACGCCGGGGCGCAGGCCGTCGAGCAGGGGCAGGGTGCTGAATTCGCTCATGCGCCATGATCGCACGGCGCCGCCGCGATCATGGCGAAGAAGGCCCGATCAGGCGTGATCGGGCATCCGATCAGGTCGCCTGCGCATCCAGTTCGTCGAAATCGTCTTCGTCCAGCGCCAGGAAGGCCCAGAATGGCACCTCCTGGCCGGCCCAGAACTGCGCCGCTTCGTCCAGCACGTCCAGCAGGGTGTCGAACACGGCCTCGTCGCGCCGGCGCAGCTCCGCGCCCTGGTCCAGCAGCAGCACGTAGCCCGGGGCCGGCAGCCACGACAGATCGCGCAGGTTGTCGGACAGGGCGTCCCAGTTGCGACCGGTGCTGTCGGGGAAATCCAGCTGGGTGGCCAGCCGCAGCATCAGCGACGCCTTGTTCTCGCAGCCGGACAGATCCACCCGCCGCACGCCGAGCGCGGCGTCGCGGCCGGCGGCGGCCAGGGCATCCAGATCCTCGCTGGTGACGAAGAACACGCCGGCCTGGCGCGCGTCGCCCAGGCCCAGGTCAAAACCGGAGTCGGTCATCGGCTCACCTGCGAGGCGGGAACGTCGAAACGGCGGAAGGTTTCATAGTGATCATCCGTGTAGTAGTACTCCACCGGCGGCTGTCCGCCGGTCACGATGCGCCGCGTTCCCCGATGATCCAGGCCCGGGGTGTCCACGGTGTACTCGCGATAGTAGCCGCGTTGGCGGGAGGGCAGGCGGCCTTCGCGATTGCCGAAAACGCTGCCATCCTGCCGATGGGGGAACGGCCCGCCCTGGGCGATCAGCGCCAGGGTGCGGTGCGCTTCGGGCGGCAGGAACGCGGGCAGGCTGTCGCCTGCGGCCGATGCGGATGCCGATGCGGGTGTGCTGGACGGCGGCGGCGGAGCGACGGCGGGCGAGGTGGCATCGGCGCCCACCCGGGTGGACTCGATGGGGGGCAGCGGCAGTTCGGAGCGGCCTGCCGGGGTGCCGGCATCGGCGACCACCGAGGGCGGCGCCTCGCCCACGGCGTCGTGGCGGGCGCGTTGCTGTTGCCAGAACCAGCCGCCAATCAGGAGCAGCAGGACGACGACGACGATGGCCGGCTTGCGGAAGCCGGAACGCTGGCGGGAACGGCGAGGCATGGCGATCACTCCACCAGGAAGCGGCCGCAGCCGCGATAGGTCTTGTCGCCGACGGTCAGTTCGGCGGTGGCGGGGAAGTCCTGTCCGCTCATGTCGTCCTGGCAGGCCTTGCGGGTTGCGATCAGGGCGACGTCGACGCCATCGCCGGTGCGGCCGCGGAAACCATTCGCGGTGGCTTCGGCGCCGGCGACCTCCAGCTTGCGTTCGCCGTAGTCCAGTTCCGCATGCAGCGACGGCGCCTTGCCCGTGCCCACTTCCACCAGCCAACCCGGTTCGTTGCCGACCGCGCGGAAGGCGACGCCACGATCGCGCGCGGCATCCCACGGCGATGTTTCGTCGGTCTGGCTGCAATCCACCTTTTCCTTGCCGGCCAGGGTCAGCACGCCCTCGCGGCCCTTGGTCCAGAACTCGTTGCCCGCGGTGTCGGAGTAGCGCGCGCCGGAGGCGGACACCGCGTGCGGCAGCACCAGCGGCTTGCCATTCAGATCCAGCGTGACGTTGTCGGCCGCACCGTTGTCGAAGGCCGCGCCGATGCGCTCGTCACCGCACTGCCATTGGGTCTTCACGATCGCATCGCCGCCCGCCGCTTCGGCGACACGGATCATGGCCAGCCGGACGGTCTGGCCATCGCCCGGTACCACCGTCGTGCGCGTGTCGGTGACGAACCACAGCTTGCCGGTGTCGTCCCGCAGGCTGGCGTGCAGGCCATAGCTGCCCTCCGGTCGGATCCTGGCGGCGTCATAGGGCAGATCGAATGAGAATGGCGGACCCTTGGCATCCTTGACCTCGGTGCTGGCGATGATCGCGGTTGGCGTATCCGCCAGCAGGTTGTCGATCAACTGGACCGTCAGCACCGCGCCCGGTGGCGGCGCGATGCGCTCGCGATACGCGGCCTCGCCATGGATCGTGGTGGCCGCGGCGGCGGTCGGCGCGGCAGGCGCGTCGGTCGCGGGCTTGGGCTGGCAGGCGGCCAGGGCCAGCAGCAGGGCGGCGGGGAGTGCGAGACGAAGGGCCATGTCCTGTTTCTTCCTTTGGCGAAACGACCAGCATAGGCGCGTGAAGCTTCACCCACCGTGACGGCGTTCCGGTGTCGTGGCGGACACGCTAGAGTGGCGATTCGTCCCCGTGGAGCCGCGCGATGAGCCAGCACGATCCCCGTGTCGATGCCTACATCGCCAAATCGGCCGAGTTCGCGCGCCCGATCCTGGAAAAGCTGCGTGCGATCGTCCACGAAGCCTGCCCGCAGGTAGAGGAAACCCTGAAGTGGGGCATGCCGACCTTCGTGCATGCCGGCGGCATCCTGTGCGGCATGGCGGCATTCAAGCAGCACGCCTCGTTCGGATTCTGGAAGCACGCGCTGGTGGTGGGCGAGGGAGTGCCGCGCGACGGCATGGGCAGTTTCGGCAAGATGACCCGCCTGGCCGACATCCCGCCGAAGAAGCAGCTGGTCCCGCTGATCCGCAAGGCGATGAAGTTGAACGAGGAAGGCGTGAAGTCCGCCGGATCGCGCAAGCGGTCCACGCCGCGCGCCGCGCCGGAGTCGCCGGCCGATTTTCTTGCCGCCCTGAAGAAACAGCGCAAGGCGCTGGCGACGTTTGAAGCATTCAGTCCCAGCCAGCGACGCGAATACATCGAGTGGGTGACCGAGGCCAAGCGCGAGGACACCCGCCAGCGTCGCATCGCCCAGTCGGTGGAATGGCTGGCAGAAGGCAAACCGCGCAACTGGAAATACATGTGAGGCCGCCGGTCGTCCGATAGGGCGGATCGAACGCGGCCATTGGCGCTGCCGAATGGCCGCCGGACGGGGCCGGCGCTAGTATCCGGGTGTATCCGGTGCGCCGACGCATCGATTCCGGAGCCCATCGATCATGAATCGCGTGCTGCAACCGCTGGCGTTCCGCCAGGCCAATGCCTGGCCGTACCTGGCAGCCACCGGGCTGATCCTGGCGGCCAGCCTGTGGACGCTGATGGCGGCGCCGGCACAGGCCACCGGTGCGGCGGCGGGATGGCGCGGCGGCGCCCTGTGCGCGCTCGCCACCGCGCTGGGCGCGGTGCCCGTGCTGGTGGTGCGTGGCCTGCCGCAGCGGCTGGCCGATGGCCTGCTGGGTTTCGGCGCCGGGGTGATGCTGGCGGCGACCGCGTTCTCGCTGGTCCTGCCCGGTCTGGAAGCGGCACAACAGATCGGCTACGGACGCTGGGGAGCGGCGGCGTTGATCAGCGGCGGCCTGTTGCTGGGCGCGCTCGCCCTGCTGGGCCTGGACCGCGTACTGGTGGACGAGCCGGTGGAAGCACATCCGGATGCGCCACTGGTGCCGGCGCGCGTGCTGGTGTTCGTGTTCGCGATCCTGCTGCACAACATTCCCGAAGGCATGGCCGTCGGCGTGGCCGCGGGAGGTCATCTGCCCGGTGCCGGAGGACTGGCGATGGGCATCGCCCTGCAGGACGTGCCGGAAGGCCTGGTGGTGGCGCTGATCCTGGCCGGTGCCGGCATGGCGCGGGCCAAGGCGGTGTTCATCGGCGCGTTCTCCGGCGTGGTCGAACCCCTGGCGGCCGTGCTCAGTGCCTGGGCGGTCGGGATTTCGGCGGTGTTGCTGCCATGGGGATTGGCGTTCGCCGCCGGTGCGATGCTGACCGCGGTGGCGCACAGCGTCATTCCCGAATCCAACCGGCATGGGCATGGCGGTTTCGCGACCCTGGGCCTGGCCATCGGCTTCTGCCTGATGATGGCGCTGGACACCGCGCTGGGCTGAGACTTGACCGCGCCATCCGCAGCCCGCAGGCTCGCGGCACGCCAACTACCGCTGTCTCCGGAGCCCGCGCATGCGCGAACCCGTCACGATTCTGGGCAACTATCTTTCGCCCTACGTGCGCAAGGTGCTGGTGTGCCTGCGGTTGAAGGGGATTGCGTATCGCGTCGACCCGTTCGCACCCTTCATCGGTGACGATGCCTTCTCCCGCCTCAGCCCGTTGCGGCGCATTCCCGTGCTGATCGACGGCGACTTCGTGCTCAACGATTCGACCGTCATCTGCGAATACCTGGAGGATCTCCAGCCGACCCCCGCGCTATATCCGGTCGCGCCGCGCGATCGCGCGCGCGCGCGCTGGCTGGAGGAATTCGCCGACTCGCGTCTGGGCGAGGTGATCATCTGGCGGATGTTCTACCAGCTGGGTGTCAAGCGTTACTTGTTCAACGAAACGCCGGACGAGGACGTCGTGCGCAAGGCGCGCGAGGAGGAACTGCCGGACGCGCTGGACTACCTGGAGACGCAGTTGCCGGCGCAGGGCTTCCTGTTCGGCGAGGTCGGCGTGGCCGACATCGCCATCGCCGCGTTCTTCCGCAATGCCGCGTTTGTGCGCTACCGGATCGACGCCGCGCGATGGCCGCGCACGGCGGCCTTCGTCGAACGCACGCTGGCGTTGCCCGCCTTCACGGAGCTGGCGGTGTTCGAGGAAAAAACGCTGCGCACGCCGGTCGCGCAGCAGCGCGAAGTCCTGATCGAACTGGGCGCACCGGTCACCGCCGACACCCTGGGCAACCTCGCCCCGCGACGCGGCATCATGAAAGTCGAATAGGGTGGGCCGGAGCCCACCCGTTCGTCACGGAACGCGACTGGTCCGGTAGACCGGATACAGGTTGAAGCGTTCGTCCCACGCCGGATGGCGGCGGTAGAAGAACTCCAGCCGCGCGCCCGCATTCTTGGCGAACTCCGGATCGTCCTTCAGCTTCTGCTCGAACGCGGCCTTGACCGCCGGGTCCTGCAGCATCTTGCGGGCCACGTCCTCGGCGACGTAGTCCTCCATGTATTCCTTGCGCTCGAACGCGCTGTTGAATTCGCCCCAGGCGGCCAGCGAGTCCGGCCCCTGCGGTTCCAGCAGCGCCATCAGCAGGCGCGACTTGGGCTGGGCAATCGGCACGAACAGCGAGCCCGCCGGCACGTCGCGCGTTTCCGGCGCCCACGCGCCTTCCACGGTCAGGCGCTGATGGGTTTCCACCGGCTGCGCGCCGAAACGGGTGCGGGTGGCGCGGAACGCTTCGACGTTCTCCTTCGCCAGCGCCGGCACGCGGCGGAACTCGATGCCGTGCTGCTTGAGTTTCTCGCCGACCCAGCCAGCGTACGCGGCCGGCACCAGATAGCCGGCGCCGGGCGCGGGCACGCTGAGCGACGGACGCAATTCGTCGCGCATCGGTACTTTCCAGAGCTGCGGCTTGGTCTCGTCGTAACGGGTCATCAGCGCGCCGGACACGTCCGATGGCGTGCGGGTGTATTCGTAACCGCGGAACTCGACGGTGTGGCTCTTCTCGCTGGCGGCCCATTCCAGCGGCACCGGTTGGCCGGCGAGCTTCGCCGCCGCCACGTCGGCCCGCTGTGCGGCCTTCAGCCAGTCGGTGCCGTGCGCGGCGATCTGGTCCAGCGTCGCGACGATGGTGTTGCGGGTGATCTTCACCCGCACCGGATATTCCTTCCAGGAGTGCGTTTCCACCAGCATGCCGATGCGGTTGCGCAACTGGAAATAGCCGTGCGAGAAACGCGGTGGAGCCACGCTGTCCTCGAAACCGGAGCTCGGATCGTCACCGACCACGAACGACGGGTAATAGGGCAGCGGCAGCGAGCCCTGCTTGGCCAGATCCGCCAGCACGCCATCGCGCAGCGCACGGCCGGCCGTGCGCAGCCCCTCATCGCCGGCATGCACCGGTTCCACCTGCACTGAAATGTCGTGTTCGAACTGCGCGCCGTCGGTGGCGTGCAGATCGACGTAGGCCAACGGGTCCCACTGCTGCACCAGCCGCAGCATCGCCTGCATCTCCGGCGCGTCGGCTTTCACGTAGTCGCGGTTGAGGTTGTAGTTCTGCGCGGTCACGCGCCAGCCCATTTCCTCCGGGCCGCGCTGGTTGGGCCGGTTCCAGGCGCCGAAGCGCTCATGGCCGTCGACGTTGAACACCGGCACGAACACCCACACCAGCTTGTCCAGCGATCCGGCGGCGGCCCTGCCTTCCAGCACTTCGCGCAGGGCCAGGAAGCCCGCGTCCTTGCCGTCGATTTCGCCGGCATGGATGCCGCCCTGGATCAACACCACCGGAAGGTTCTGCCGGCGTGCCTGATCCGGCGTGAACGCGCCGCGGGTGGAGGCGATCAGCGCCTTCATCGGCCGGCCTTCCGGGGTGGTGCCGAATTCGACGCAGCGCACCGCCTTCGGATAGGCCTTGGCGAAGCGATCGCACAGCGCGATGACTTCCTCGTAGCGGCCGGTGCGGACAAAGCCGGAGTGTTCGGATTGGGTGGTCAGATCCGAAGCCGCCGCGAACGCGTGAATCGCGGGCAGGGCGAGGGCGAGCAGGACGGCGACGCGGAGCGGACGGAGCATGGACGGCACCCGGGAGGTGGAAAACCCCGAATGATGCCGTCCTGAAGCGGTCGCGCCCAGCATGACCAAGGAGGTTCGACCCCCTGCGGCGGATACGGTAACCTTCCCGCAATTTGCCATCGGAACACCGGATGACCACTCCCAACGAAGCGATCGCCGGCCGGATGCCTCGGCAGATTCCCTACATCATCGGCAACGAGGCCTGCGAGCGGTTCAGCTTCTACGGGATGCGCAACATCCTGGTGCAGTTCCTGACCAGCAGCATCCTGCTGGCTTATCTGCCCGAGGCCGACCGGGCGGGCGAGGCCAAGGACGTCTTCCACAGTTTCGTCATCGGCGTGTTCTTCTTCCCGCTGCTGGGCGGCTGGCTGTCAGACCGTTATTTCGGCAAGTACAACACCGTGCTGTGGTTCTCGCTGATCTACTGCGCCGGCCACGCCTGTCTGGCCTTGTTCGAAGACCATCGCACCGGGTTCTACACCGGCCTGTTCCTGATCGCGCTGGGCTCGGGCGGCATCAAGCCGCTGGTGGTGTCGTTCGTGGGCGACCAGTTCGACCAGAGCAACAAGAGCAGGGCCAAGATCGTCTTCGATGCGTTTTACTGGACGATCAACTTCGGTTCGTTCTTCGCCTCGCTGCTGATGCCGTTGTTCCTCAATCAATACGGGCCGGCGGTGGCGTTCGGCATTCCCGGCATCCTGATGTTCATCGCCACCTTCATCTTCTGGCTGGGGCGCAGGCAGTACGTCCACGTGCCGCCGTCGGGCGAGGATCCGGATTCATTCCTGCGGGTGGTGCGCAGCGCGCTGGCGACGCCCCGGGAAGGCGAGGGACGCTGGGGGTATGCCGTGGCGCTGCTGGGCGTGGCGATCGCGGTGGCATTGCTGGGGTTGTGGGCGCTTTCGCTGGTGGACATGGCGCCGGGCTGGTGGCCGGATTCGTTCGGCTTCGTCATCGCCGCCTGTCTGGCGCTTGGCGTGTTGATCGCCTTCGGCGGCGTGGGCGCCTCTATGCAACTGGAACGCGCGCGCGGCCGCCATCCCGATGCCTCTGTGGACAGCGTGCGCGCGGTGCTGCGGATCCTGATCGTGTTCGCGCTGGTCACCCCGTTCTGGTCGCTGTTCGATCAGAAGGCTTCGACCTGGGTGCTGCAGGGCAACGAGATGGTGATGCCGCACGACGCATGGTGGTGGCCGAGCTGGCTGATCAAGAGCGCCGGCCAGTTGCAGGCGCTGAACCCGGCGATGGTGATGCTGCTCATCCCGTTCAACAACCTGGTGCTGTATCCGGCCTTGCGCAAACTGGGCTTCGAGCCGACACCGCTGCGCCGGATGGGCTGGGGCATCGTGTTCTCCGGCCTGGCCTGGGTGGTCGCCGGCACGCTGCAGCTGTGGATGGATGGCGGCGATCCGGTCTCGCTGGCCTGGCAGATCCTGCCGTACGCGCTGCTGACCTTCGCCGAGGTCCTGGTCTCGGCGACGGCGCTGGAGTTCGCCTACAGCCAGGCGACCCAGGCGATGAAGGGCGTAATCATGGCGTTCTGGTACCTGACCAGCACTTTCGGCGGCCTGTGGGTGCTGTTGACCAACGCCAGTGTGCGCAATGAAACGGTTACCGCGCACATCGCCAGCACCGGCCTGAGCGAAAATGCGTTCCTGATGTTCTTCTTCGCCGGCTTCGCCTTCGTGGCGGCGCTGGCATTCGCCCTGTACGCGCGGCGCTACCCGATGCAGGACAACTACCGCGCGCTCTGAGGACACTCCATGCAAGCCCCCATCACCCTGATCCTGATCCTGGTCACCGCGACGGTTTCGCTGCTGGCCTTCCGCACACCCGCGCTGGCGGGCCGGCTGATCCTGTGGCCGCCCGCCATCGACCGCAACAAGCAATACGACCGGCTGGTGACCTACGGCTTCATCCACGCCGACATCTGGCACCTGCTGTTCAACATGGTCACGCTGTTCTTCTTCGGCCGGATCATGGAACGGGTCATCACCGATCTGGGCGGCAGCGTGCTGGTCTACCTCGGCTTCTATCTGTCGGCGCTGGTGGTGTCGATCCTGCCGACCTATCTCAAGCACCAGAAGGACCCCAACTACCGCAGCCTGGGCGCCTCCGGCGCGGTGTCGGCGGTGCTGTTCGCGTTCATCCTGATCGACCCGTGGGCGATGATCGGCGTGTTCTTCATTCCGATGCCGGCCATCGTGTTCGCCGTGCTCTACGTGGCCTACAGCATCTGGATGGACAAGCGTGGCGGCGACAACGTGAACCATGGCGCGCATCTGGCCGGCGCCGCCTACGGCGTGCTTTTCATGATCGCCATGGAGCCTGACGTGCTCGGCCATTTCGTGGCGCAACTGACCCGGTTAGGCAGCTGAACGCCGCATCCGCAAATCACCTGATCTGAAGATTCGCTGTGTTATCCCCACGGGTGAACCACACCCGTGGAGGCAACATGGCGACACGCACCCGCAGCACCGCCCGCAAGACCGGCACCGGCACGGCGCGCAAGGCGACCGGGAAAGCCGCGAAGAAGGCGGCCAAAAAGGTCGCGAAGAAAGCGGTGAAAGAAACCGCGAAGAAAGCCGCGAAGAAGACAACCACCGCCGGCGCGAAGAAGAGCGCCGGCAAGACGGCGAAGAAGGTCGCCGGCAAGACCGGCGCCGCCGCGCCGGCGAAGTCCGTCAGGAAGGCGGTCAAGAAAACCGCGAAGAAGACCGCACGCAAGGCGGTCGGCAAAACCGCTGCCCGCAGGACCGGTACCGCCGCGAAGACCGCCCGCAGGACGCGGCCCGCCGCAAAAGGCACCAGCGTCGGTACGGCACCCAAACGCACAGCCGATGCAGGCAAGTCAGCGCCTCGCAAGACGGCTTCGGCGACCCGCAAGGCGTCCTCGACCCGGACTTCGTCCAGTACTCCCCGCCGCGCATCCCCGCCGCGCCGGCGTGGCATCACGCCAGAACAGGCCTTGGCACGCACCCAGGAATTGCTGGCCGAAAAGCAGCAACGCGATCGTGAACAGGCCGCCTGGCAGCATCTGGATCATCCGCCATCCGGCACGCCAACGCAGGCCGACGGCTATCAGTCCTCCACCGCCGCGGCCAGGTCACTGGAGTTGCATGCGGCCGAAAGCCGGATGAAGGCGATCCAGGGCAGCATGAGCGCGCGCGATCGCCGCAGCCAGGGCAAGCGCGATCATCGTGGGGAAGAGTAGGGGCGGGCGGGACGGAATGTCCTGCGCCGATGGAGCGGTGACGACTACCCGGTTGCGTACGCGGAACCGGGTAGCGCTTGCGGGAAGGCGGGGAGGCGTCGCCTCAACCCGCCATCAGGGTCTTCGAGAGCTGAACGCTGCCGACTTCTTCCTGCGCGTAATTGGAGAGCAGACGCTCGTACACGGCGTTGTTGAGCCGCTCGAATTCCCAGTCTTCGGTATGGCCGGTCACGGTCAACTGGAACAGGCCTTCCAGCAGGGTGAAATCGCTGGCGATGGTATCGGACGGATGATCGTTGGCGCTCATGGGTGTTCCTCACCGGTTTGCTGGTGGGGATTACGCACAGACCGTGCCAACTGGGCGTCCGGGATGAAAACACTGTGAAATAGCGCGCCACGTCATCTTTTTGACGTGACCAAGAGTGACGCGCCGCGTCGGCTTCTGTCGCATTCCCGGCCGGCGCGGCAGAATGGAACCCTTCTGATTCAACGAGATAGTGATGGACATCACGATTCAGCACGACCCCACCGCCCAGCGCTTTTCCACCTCGCTGGACGGCCACGAAGCCGAACTGATCTATCGCCTGCGCGACGGGCGCATGGTCATCGAACACACCGGAGTGCCCGAGGCCATCGGCGGACGCGGCGTCGCCGCACGGTTGGTCAAGGCCGCGCTCGACCACGCGCGTGCCGCCGGCTGGAAAGTGGTGCCGGCCTGTTCGTACTCGGCGGTGTATGTGGAGCGCCACCCCGAGTATGCCGACCTGCTGGCGTGACACTGTATTCCCGCACGTGGGGCTGGAGGCCTGCTGCGACGCGGCATAAACTGTCGTCCCGTTGAGTGGATGGAGCCCCTGACGTGAACCCCGTTTACCGCACCCCGCTGCTGATCGCGTCGCTGGCCCTGGCCCTGGCCGCCTGCAAGCGCGAATCCGAAGGCCCGCAGCCTCCCGCGGCCGCCACGCCCGAAGCCGGCGCGCCCGTCGCCGATGCCACCGCGCCGGTGGCCCCGCTCGAACTCAAGGACGTCATCGAGACCAACGAACGCTACGTCGTCGGCATCACCTATCCGCCAGGCATCGACCGTTATCCGGGACTGGCCAAGGCGCTGTCCGATTATGCGCAGGCCGCCCGCGGCGAATTGATGGAAGCGGTGGACGGTTTCGGCAACGACAAGCCCACCGCACCCTACGAACTCTCGCTCAGCTTCGAGAAGCTGCTGGAAACCCCGCAGGTGGTGGCGGTGGCCGCCGATGGCAGCCGCTACACCGGAGGTGCCCACGGCCAACCACTGATCGCGCGCTTCGTCTGGTTGCCGCAGCAGAACCATCTGCTGTCGGCCGGCGATCTGGTCGCCACGCCGGCGGGCTGGCAGGCGGTCAGCGATTACGTGCGCGAGCAACTGCTCACCGGCGTCACCCTGCGCGCGGACGCCGACGAACTGGAGCCGGCCGAGCGCAGCGAAGTACTCAAGAACGCCTCGCGCATGATTGATGACGGCACCGAACCCCAGGCCGAGAACTTCGCCCACTTCGTGCCGGTGCTCGACGCCAGCGGCCACATCAGCGCGCTGCGCTTCGTGTTCCCGCCGTACCAGGTGGGGCCGTACGCCGACGGTACCCAGACCGTGGACGTCCCGGCTTCCGTGCTGCGGCCACATCTGTCGCCCACCTACAGCGGGCTGTTCGCCCAATAGGCCGCGCACAAAGGGCATGCCATGAGCACGTCACGCTTCGCGCAACAGGTCGAACGACTGCTGGCGGAAGCGGATGTGCGGATTGGCGGCGACCGTCCCTGGGACATCCAGGTGCATGACCCGCGTGTATACGCGCGGATGCTGGGGCAGGGTTCCCTGGGCCTGGGCGAAGGCTACATGGATGGCGACTGGGACGCCGGGTCGCTGGACGGTTTCCTCTTCCATGTACTGAACGCGCGTCTGGACGAGCGGGTGCGTGGCGCGGGCGAGATCCGCGACACGCTGTTCGCGCGACTGTTCAATCCGCAGACCCGGCGCCGAAGCCGCGCGGTCGGCGAACGCCACTACGACCTCGGCAACGATCTCTACCACGCCATGCTCGGTGCGCGGCTGGTCTACAGCTGCGGCTACTGGCGCCAGGCCGACAATCTCGACGATGCGCAGGCCGCCAAGCTGGATCTGGTCTGCCGCAAGCTGCAACTGAAACCCGGCATGCGCGTGCTCGACATCGGCTGCGGCTGGGGCGAGGCATTGAAATTCGCAGCCGAACGCTACGGCATCTCCGGCGTCGGCGTGACCATTTCCAGGGAGCAGGCCGAGTACGCCCGCGAACTGTGCAAGGATCTTCCCGTCGAAATCCGCCTGCAGGATTATCGCGATCTGCACGAACCTTTCGACGCCGCGTTCTCGCTGGGCATGTTCGAACACGTCGGCGTCAAGAACTACCGTGCCTACTTTGAAACCGCGCGCCGTGTCCTGCCGGACCACGGTCTGTTCCTGCTGCATACCATCGGCAACAACCGTTCGGTCAACCACACCGATCCGTGGATCGGGAAATACATCTTCCTCAACTCCATGCTGCCGTCCGCCGCCCAGATCGCGCAGGCCAGCGAAGGCCTGTTCGTGCTGGAAGACTGGCACAGCTTCGGCACCGACTACGACCGTACCCTGCAAGCCTGGCGCGCCAATGTCGAGCGCGCCTGGCCCAGCCTGGACGCGCGCTACGACGAACGCTTCCGTCGCATGTGGCGTTTCTATCTGGCTGCTTCCATGGCGACCTTCCGCAGCCGGCGATCGCAGTTGTGGCAGGTAGTGCTGTCGCCGAAGGGCTTATCAGGCGGATATGTGTCGATACGATGACGCAGGGTGGACCTGCGTCGATGGTTGCCAACAATGAAAGCCGGAACATTTGGTGAGAACACTCAGCATGGACGTGCGTGCAGTTGACGCGGACGTCATCGGAACGGTATTGATAGCCGCATCTGCTTTTGCTTCAGGGGACGCGACGCACCGTTGCGCATTCAGGGAATTCGACCGGCCACGGTTGAAAGGGAAGAGGAAATGAGAGGTTCCATCAGGACACTGCTCCTGGCGACGTCCGTCGCCACGCTGCCTGCCTTCGCACAGGTCACCATTCCGCAGGAATACGAAAAGACCGTCCAGGCGACCCAGGTGATTGGGGCACTGGGAACGGATCTGTTCGGCGAAAGCACCAGTTTCTATACCGGCGCGACCAGCTTCACGGCGCTGGATGTAAGCGTGCCGGGAAACAACAGTTTGCCGATGGAGATCCGCCGCCGCTTTGTCGTGGAAAGCCGCGATCAATTGGATCGGAACCGTTTGTTGACACAGGACGGTGGCTTCGCCGACTGGGACTTGGACCTGCCGTATCTGCGTGGTGTTTTCGCTCGCGACAAGGGTTGGCAAGCGAACGGCACAACGACCGCAGCCAGGAATCTGCGCTGCGCGGGCGGGGACTCATTTCCTCCCGAGCCGCCCTTGGTGGAAGGTTCGCCGACCGGATTCTGGTCGGCGGCGGAATACTGGCAAGGCAATCACCTGCATATGCCTGCAGGCGGCGATCAGGAAATGCTGTTCATCCACACGACCGATTCTCCGCGCCCTGCCGATGGAAAGACCTATACCTGGCTGACCAATGATCTCTGGGCCTTTTCCTGTCTGACGGGGACGGCCAACGGCGTGGCGGGTGATGCCTTTCTGGCCACGGCGCCTGATGGCACGCGTTACTGGTTCAATTGGTTCGCCAAGCGCGAAGTCGCGGTCATCACCAAGACGGTCGGCGGACCCATTGACGTCTTTGCAGCCGGGAGCCAACAGGGAGTGAGTCCCATGGCCGCACCCGTGGGTTCCGGCTCCGGCCTCGCACGTGAAGAGGTGCGTATCTTCCCCACCCGCATGGAGGACCGGTTCGGCAACTACATCACCTATACCTATGACGCGGCGAAGCCATGGCGGCTGCTGAACATGGCGGCCAGCGACGGACGGTCATTGACGCTGACGTATAACGCAGCCGGTCATGTCAGTGCCGTCACGGATGGCGCCAGGACGTGGACCTACACTTATGGCAACGGGCTGACAGAAGTGAAGCTGCCCGACCTGAGCCGCTGGCAGATTGATTTCGCAGGGCTACGCAACGCGTTCACCATGCCCTATTCGCCTGGAGGAATGATGTGCTCCGAGTCCGGGGCCAGCCTCACCCAGTCCGTGTATACGGGCACCATCACCCATCCCTCTGGTGCCATCGGCACTTTCAGCTTCCAGTCCCGCACCCACGGCAGATCCTATGTACCCAAGGTATGCGTAAGACCAGGCGGCATCGCGGTACTGGATGACTATGCCCAGACGCCATTCCTCTTCAACACGGTCGGCATCATCCAGAAAAAAATCGAAGGCCCCGGCATCGCATCCCCTTATATCTGGACCTACAGCTACGGCACCCCCAACAACAGTTGGGAGGAAAGCTGCACGGCGGGCTGCGTGGCGACCAAGACGGCGGAAGTCACTGGACCGGATAGCTGGACCCGGTACACCTTCGGCAACCGCTATCGCCAGAACGAAGGCCGCCTGATGAAGACCGAGTCGGGCCCCGGTCCGACCAACATCCTGGAAGTGGAAGAAACCGTCTACCAGACCGACTCGACGGGACAACCGTACCCGGAGTACGTCGGCACCAGTCTCTACACGCGAGGGGACTACATGGCGACCCGCTGGACGCCGGTGCGCACACGCACCATCACCCGGCAGGGCGTGAAGTTCACCCAGACGACCAACAGCTACGACCCGTACGCGCGTCCTGTCAGTGTGACCAAGGACAGCGCGCCAGTGCCGTAGGGATTTCCGGGCAGTACAGAACACTCAACGGGCGGCAGGCCCGGCTCCATCGGAGATGCGCATGAAGCGGACAGGGAAGCAAGGCATGAAGCGGACAGTGTTGGGGATGTTGCTGGCGTTGCCGCTGGTCGCGCAGGCGCAGAGCTGGAGCCGGACCGAGACCATCACGTACCACGACAACCCGACGTTGTGGGTATTGGGGCAGACGGCCAAGGTGACCTGCGTGGCACCGGCGGCCTGCACGCCGAGCGAGGCGCCGGCCGGCATCGTGGTGTCGGAGACGACCTACGATGCATTCGCCATGCCGGTGACGGTGAAGGCCTATGGCAAGGTGCAGCAGACCCTGACCTACAACAGCACCGCGACGGTGGCCAGCGGCCAGCTGGGGACCTTGAGGTGGGCCAAGGACGGCAACAACAACACGACCACCTTCACCAACTGGAAGCGGGGCATCCCGCAGGCCATCACGTATGCCGACAGCAGTACCCAGTCGGCGGTGGTGAACAATAACGGCTGGATTGACTCGGTCACCGATGAGAACGGCTACACCACCTGCTACACCTACGACACGATGGGGCGGCTGGCGAGCATCACTCCCCCCTCGGAGACCACGGCCAATGCCTGCGACACGACCGAGGCGAACTGGAAGAAGACCCTGCTGAGCTTCCAGCAAGTCGCGGTGGCCGAGTACGGCCTTCCGGCCGGTCACTGGCGGCAGACGGTGAGTACCGGGGCCGGGCAGAAGATTTCCTACTACGACGCCCTATGGCGGCCGCTGGTGACCAAGGAGCTGGACGCCACCAACGGCACGACCGAGACCCTGACCAAGCGCTTCCAGCGCTTCACCTACGACGCCGACGGGCGAACCACGTTCGCCTCCTACCCGGGCACGACCGACACGCTGACCACCGGCACCTGGACCGAGTACGACGCCTTGGGCCGGGTGACCGCAGTGAGCCAGGACAGCGAGCAGGGGCTGCTGACCACTACCACCCAGTACCTCGGTGATGCCACCAGCGCCTATGTGCGCACCGTCAGCCCACGCGGCGTAGTGACGGTGACCCGGCACCAGGCCTTCGACCAGCCCCGCTACGACACCCCGGTACTCATCGACCAGGGCCAGAACCTGGCCGAGCGGGTGGGCATCGACATCACCCGCGACGTGTTCGGCAAGCCGCTGTCCATCCGCAAACGTAACGCGGCCGGGACGCTGGCGGTGACCCGCAGCTACACCTACAACACGAACCAGGAGCTGTGCCGCTCAGTGGAGCCGGAGACCGGCGCCACGCTGATGGGCTATGACGGGGCGGGGAACCTGAGCTGGAGCGCGGCGGGGCTGCCGGCGACCACGGCCTGCGAGGCCAACGGCACCAGCGCGGCGGTGCTGGCGCGCAAGGCCGCACGGACCTACGACGCCCGCAACCGGGTCAAGACGCTGGTGTTCCCGGACGGTCGGGGCAACACGACCAATACCTACACGCCCGACGGCCAACTGGCCAGCACGGCGGTGGACAACGACGGCACCAACGTGGTGACCACCACGTATGGCTACAACCGACGACGCCTGCCCACCAGCGAGCAGATGCAGTGGGGTAGCATCAACTGGCCCATCGGCTACAGCTACACGCCGCTGGGGCACCTGGCCTCACAGACCTACCCGAACGGGCAGACCGTGGCCTACGCGCCCAATGCGCTGGGCCAGCCGACCCAGGCCGGCACCTACGCCACCGGGGTGCAGTACTACCCCAACGGGGGGATGAAGCAGTTCACCTACGGCAACGGCATCGTCCATACGATGACCCAGAACGCCCGCCAGTTGCCGGCGCGCAGCACGGACTGCACGCTGCTGGCCTGTGCGACGGCCAACTTGCGGACGGACCTGAGCTATACCTACGACGCCCACGGCAACGTGGCGTCCATCACCGACGGAACGACCGGGGGCCAGCAGTCGCGGACCCTGACCTATGACGGTCTGGACCGGTTGATTCAGGCCACCGGCCCGAGCTTCGGCGTGGCCAACTACGGCTACAACGTGCTGGACAACCTGACCTCGCTGAAGGTCACAGGGGGGAGCCACGTCCGCGACCACACCTACCACTACGACGCCAGCAACCGGTTGACCAGCGTGACCAACTCGGCGAGCGGGGCCACGGTGGTGGGCCTGGGTTACGACGTGCAGGGCAACCTGGCCAACAAGAATGGACAGGTGTTCAATTTCGACTTCGGCAACCGG